>NZ_JACSQW010000010.1 GCF_014836425.1 Limosilactobacillus avistercoris
ATTTTTGATTAAATCAAAAATCATAGTTCGCATTTTCTTAGTTAGAAGCTAGAAAATAATAGTTAATTCCCAGCCTCATTCTATTTTTGTTTAATAAAATTATTCCACTATTAAATATATAAAAGAGCTCTATTTATCTTGCACCTTTTTAATTTTGTTCAAAATCGTTTAGATAACAAAAGACCGCAAGGGGATGCGATCTTCTACTCACATTAAGATTAAATCATTGGGTTAATTTAAGCCTTTTATAAACTTACTTACTTGTTCAAGGCCCTTTTTTAGGTTTTCTGCTTCAAAAGCATAGCCAATCCGCACTGAATGTTCAATGCCAAAGCAACTACCAGGAACTAATAAGGTATGGTATTCCTTCATTAACTGGTCACAGAATTCGGCACTCGGAATATCAAAGTCATAATGCAATAAGGTAGTTGTCCCTGCCTTAGGCTTTAACCATGAAATATGTGGTTCCTTCTTGACCCATTCCTCAAGAATTGCTAAGTTCTTCCGAATGATTATCCGATTACGCTTTAAGATGGCATCTTGATGTTCAAGGGCTAAAGTACCAACCATTTCATCAAGTTGGCCACAACTAATTGTTGCGTAGTCTCTGTGAGAAAGGAGATCACGCATCAATTGCTTATCGTGAGTTGCGATCCACCCGAGCCGAATTCCGGCTAGAGAGAAGACTTTCGAAAAGCTACTAGTTGAGATCCCTTTGTCATACAAATCAATAACCGATGGTGAATACTCATCATTTTGGACTAGGTGACGGTAAACTTCGTCACAAAGGATATAAGCATTGACACTTTTAGCAATATTAATAATTGTCATTAGTCCTTCCTTACTCATCAAGGAGCCAGTTGGGTTATCTGGATTATTGATCACGATCAACTTGGTCCTCGATGTAATGAGTGACCGTAATTGATCTGCATCAGGTAAGTAATTATTTTCCCGTTTGAGAGGAAGTAACTTGACCGTTGCTCCAATTGCCTCAGGAATTGATTGCAATTGTTGGTAGGTCGGGGTAACTGCAATTACTTCGTCCCCTGGTTCAATGACAGTATTCAAGACTAGGTTATTAGCCCCGATTGCACCGTGCTCCGTAACAATTTCACTGGATGTTAAATTTTGATAGAGGCGGGTGATTTGCTCCTTTAATGGTATTGATCCTTCAATTGCACCGTAAGTCAGGCGGCGGTTAACCAGCTTATCCGCAAATTTCTTTTCATCTACTCCAGCTGTTTTGCAAAGCGAGTTAATACTAAAGGATGATACACAAGTTTCACCTAAATTGTATTTAGCCTTAGTTTCATATTCGTTCATCCATTGCTCAACACCAAAATCTTTAATCTTCATTATTCTTTTTCCTTTCTAGATTAGAGGTCAACTACTACACCAGCATTGAATCTTTTAGCACGTTGAAGGGCTAAATTAGCAGCTTCAAGATCCTGAAGAGCAATCCCAGTACTATCAAAAATTGTGATCTCATTAGTATTCTGCCGACCAACAGACTTTTGGACGATAACGTCCCCAATTTCCGTAACATCACCTTTTTTAATAATGTTATCTTTAATTGGGTTCTGGGTTTCACCAACTCCACTTGCTTGGTCAAGGTCATCAGCGAAGGCTCGAGCATTTTGATAAAGCTGTGTATCTAATTCTTGCTTACCTTCCATGTCGGCCCCAATTGCATTAATGTGTGTTCCCGATTGAACCCATTGAGCCTTAATTAGTGGTTTGGTTGAAGGTGTGGCTGTCACAATCACCTGAGCATTCTTTGTTGCTTCGATAATGTTGCTTGCAGCAATAAACTTAATTTGCTTAATCCGTTCTTTAATTTTGGCGGCCACTGTTGGTCGGTTCATTTGAATATTATCAGCAAAAAGGATTGTTAATTTTTGCGGAAGTTCTTGGGCAAACTTACCCGCGTTTTCGCTACTCATTGGATCATAGATTAGAACTTGCTTTAGTTTAGGCAAAACGCAAATCTGTGCCATGATTTGGTATGCTGCTTGCCCTCCGGCACCAACTATTAACAGCGTTTCTGAATTCGGGTTAGCTAATTCCTTCGTTGCAACCGCACTAGCAGCACCGGTTCGGAAACCGGTTAAAGCTGGAGCATTAATAAACGCTTCAGGTACACCTGTCTCACTACTATATAGGGTCACTACCCCGTGTAATTCAGGCAAATTTTTCTTTGCGTTATCGCCAAACCACGTTAATTCCTTATTACCAAAAATTTTCTTTGGTTTCAAAAGACCGGAACGAATATCGGTATCAGCCATATCGCTAAAGGCATTGTAAACCATCGGCCAAATTTCACCATCTTTAGTGGTCTTTTCCGCATATGCGTCTTTAACTACTTGAATTACTGCTGGCATGTCCAACAATGTAGCAATATCATGTGAATTAAGTACTGTTACTTTATCCATTTAAATCCCTCCAGAATAAAAAGAAGGCACCCATTACAAGCCTTAAATGAAATTAATCATTATACTTACGGCTCGTAATAAATGCCTTCAATCTACCCAACCAGTGTCAGGTAAACTTGTTATTTAATTTACGCTTTTAAAATAGCACCAAGCGAAAACGCTGTCAAGATATTCTGAAACAGTTGATAATTAATCTTATTGCTTAGTGATTAAAATCCTATTGAACTGCCTTAATATTAATCACTGAATTATCACCATCAGTAGTCTTTAATCGAAGAAGATTTGCTGCAGAAGTATTTTGCTGAAGATCTTCTGAGCCATGCTCAACCCCGTCAAGTTTATTATCTCCATCGACAGTATGAAGGATAAAGCCATCCGCATGTGAAGCAATTACCTTATTATCACCATCGTCTGTCTTTACAGTGTAATGTCCCTTAAAGATTACTCCATGACTCGTAAAATCTCCTTGTCCCAGGGTCGTCTTTCCACCTTCAATTGCTAGTTTATTATAAGTAACGTCCCCATCTGCATCATTAATGTCCATGTTAGTTAAATCAACATTTGAAATATCTAAATCTCCATCAACCATTTCGATCTTTCCTGACAAAATTGTCCCCTTTGGAACAGTAATAATTAAGGTGTCCTCCCCATCATCACGGGTAAAAAACGTTCCATGGCCATAATCCTGATTAACCGTCAATGTCTGCCCAGTAAGCTTGACCTTCGGAATCCGACCATTACTCCCCTGGTAGTTAACCGCAAACTTCTTTCCCGTTTTAATCAAAACATTTGAGCATGGGACATTCAGATCAAGCTCCTTAAATTCTTTATTACCAGCTAAGTGCTTAGTAGTCCGATGTTCAACAGTTGGCATTGTCCCTTTAAAATAAATATTTTTCACGCCATGCCCGGCAAAGCCAACAATCATTAAAATAATACCGACAATTAAAACCCCAAGACTAATTTTGAACATCTTTTTCATGGTGGTTAGTCCTCCTTTGAAGTAGTTTTTGGTAAATATACTTAGACAAGTTCGCAATTGCTTGTGCCAACCAACGAATCACCCAATAACCAATTGGAATACAGATGAGTAAAAGCCCTAATAACGCTATCCCTGCACCACTGTAAAAGATTCCAGTCATTGGTGCTGTAGCGATAACTCCAATTCCTGTGTAAAGTAGGACTCCTGTTGCAAAAACTAAGCCAAGGAGGGTTCCCAGAATTCCCACACTAATACCAAACACGGCAGCTAAAGCAGCAACTAATACCCCTAATGCTCCTAAACTTAAAGCAAATGTAATTGGCGAAGTAATGATAGCAATAATTATTAACCAAAAAACGCGCCAACTAGACTTCGTTGAAGCGACATGGCCCTCTTGTGTTTCTTTATCATTAGCCTTGATTGAGTAGTCAGCAAGGATTTGATTGCTCAACTGCCTTGGAGTCCCCAACTCCTTAACAATTTCCTGGTAGTCATCATAACCAGCATCTTCAATGTACTCGTTATAAAAATCGAGTGCATTTGTCCTTTCAGTTACTGTCAACGATTTTAAGTATTTTTCTAATTCCGTAATGTATTTTTGCCGAGCATCCATTATTTTTCTTCCCCCTTTTGATAAAAGATTTGGTCTAAATTATCTTTATATTCTTCCCATAATCGTAAAATCTCATCTAATCGCTGCTTACCAGCAGTCGTTATTTGGTAATACCGCCTATTTCTCCCTTGAAATGGCTTATCGTAGGTGGTCAAGTCGCCATCCTTTTTTAAGCGTCGGAGAACCGGATACATTGTCGATTCTGAAATATCAATCACGTTCTTTACCTTTTGTGTTAAGGCGTATCCATAGTAATCATCCTGGTTCAAAAGCGCTAATACAAGACCATCAAGGAGTTCACCGGTTATTTGAATTTTCATTTTGAACATCCTCCTTAATTTATATGATATTATATCAGATATAATATAGTATTAAAATATAATAATGCTATCTTTTAAATTTGCTTAAATTTAATTAGCTTTTTCCCAAAGCAATAGCCCAATTTGATAAAATATTATTTACCTAAATTACTAGTAATATAAAGGAGACTCATATGATTAAAGAATTTAAAGACTTTATTTCACGAGGAAATGTTGTTGATATGGCAGTCGGGATTATCGTTGGGGCTGCATTTACATCAATCGTTAAGTCGTTGGTTAATAACCTTATCAACCCGTTAATTGGGATCTTCGTTGGTAAGATCGACCTTTCTAATCTCGTCTGGACAATTGGCGATGCCCAGTTCAAATACGGTAGTTTTCTTAACTCAGTAATTAACTTTTTGATCATCTCCTTTGTCGTCTTCCTGATGGTTAAAGCGATTAACCGCTTCAGAAAGAAAAAGGAGGAAGAGCCTGCAAAATTAAGTGAAGAGGCTCAATACCTCAAAGAAATTACTGAGCTGTTAAAGAAAAATGAAGGTAAATAACTAAATAGATTCCTGCTAATAGATTTATTATTTTTTAACAGGAATCTATTATTTTTATTATCTACTTATCATTGAATTTAAGCTATTTTTCCTGTTAATATAGTCCAAAGGGGGTAGCAGTAAGTGAGGTGATTACAGGCAGAATTATAAGTAATAATCTACCTATTTGCAGAGGAATCTTTTCTACCCACACTGACTTACTAATTAAATATTAGCAATTATTTTCTAAGCCTAGTTATTATAAAATATGAGCGTTTAATTAGTGTCTATTGTTCCCTTCACTAACCGGTATCGGCTAAAATTTTCTTGTTTAACATGTGCTTGCTAGTCTTGTTTCATTCGAATTGATTATAAGGAAAGATGCGTTATGTTTAACATTATTTTCTGGATTTTAGCTATTTGGTTTGTTGTTAACGTTATCTGGATGTGGTTCCAACTCGACAATCAAGTTCTGCAAAAGACTTTTGCCTGGATTAATGTTTGCGCAATCTTCATTGGATTCTGGGTTTACTACGGTGTAACCCATGACGTAAGCATGTTAAACGGCTGGTTCATTGCTTTGAATTGGATCAACATCGTTCTTGCTGCTATTCAATTCTACTTTGGTTACCGGGTCATTAATACTACAACTCACCACACTCACCCGGCAAACTAACCTAAATTGATAACACGAGAATTAGCGTATTCCATACACTAATAAAAAGGGCGCAACGAGAAATTAACTTTTCTCATTGCGTCCTCTTTCTATAAAAAAAGAGGCTGAACAAAATTGTTCAACCTCTTTTGGATATTATTTGAAGTTAGATTACTTAAGGGTAACAGTAGCACCAGCGGCTTCAAGCTTTTCCTTGATGTCGTTAGCTTCGTCTTCCTTAACGTCTTCCTTAATTGCTGAAGGAGCACCGTCAACAAGGTCCTTAGCATCCTTAAGGCCAACACCAGTGATGTCCTTAACAGCCTTGATAACCTTAACCTTAGCAGCACCTGGTTCAGTCAATTCAACAGTGAAGCTGTCCTTAGCAGCACCGTCGCCACCAGCAGCACCTGCAACTGCAACTGGAGCAGCAGCAGAAACGTCGAATTCGTCTTCGATAGCCTTAACAAGATCGTTAAGGTCAGAAATTGATGCTTCCTTTAATGAAGCAATGATAGCATCCTTATCAAAAGCCATGATTATATTCCTCCAATATTTAGGTAATTAAATTTGATTTGATAGTATATGGTAATACAACAATTATGCGGCTTCGTCTTCCTTGTCGGCAACGGCCTTGACTGCACGAGCAATCTTCCGCATTGGGTCTTGCAATGCAGATGCAAGCATTGACAACAGATCTTCACGACTAGGCATAGTAGCGTATTCGTTAATTTCATCGAGAGTCTTAACGCTCTTTTCGATGAAGCCACCCTTAATTTCAAGAGCGTCGTGGTCATCGGCGAACTTCTTCAAGATCTTTGCTGGGGCAATTGGATCTTCGTTAGAAAATGCAACTGCAGTTGGGCCAACAAAAGTGCTCTTAAGATCTTCGTAATCAGTACCTTCAACGGCACGTTCAAGAATCTTGTTCTTGATAACTGACATCTTAACACCAGCGTCACGAAGTTGCTTACGTAAATCAGTAACTTCGGCAACAGTTAAACCACGGTAGTCAACAACGATAGCTGATTCAGCATCGTTAATCAAATCAACAGTTTGCTTAACGATTTCAGCCTTCTTAGCAATAGCTGCTTCACTCATGAATTTTCACCTCCTGCAATGTAGTTTGATCGGATTTATAAAAAAATCCCTATGACCGCAGACATAGAGAAGGAACTTAATTTCTTCCTCGGCAGGCATACAAATTAAGGCTTTCGCCACCTGAGTCTTAGGCAGAGTCATATTTAATCAACTTCGATAGTATAACATCTTCTCGAATCCTTGTAAAGAATTATTCGGGGATTATTTATTTAGGACAGCTAGTCCCTTATTCTATTTGGTGTACAATTGATTTATTAACTTCATTTAAGGAGTACGAATCTATGAAAGAATACGGTCTCTTACTTGTTAATCTCGGTTCACCTGCAAAGCCAACAACTTCTGCCGTTAAGGAATACTTACGTCAATTCCTCGGTGACCATAATGTTGTGGAAGTACCGGCAATGGTTTGGAAACCAATATTAAACGGAATTATCCTCCCAATGCGTTCTTGGCGTTCAGCAACGTTTTATCGAGATTGTTGGCTACCAAATGGTTCACCTTTGATAGTCAATACGACCAACCTTACCAAAAAAGTTCAATCACTGCTTCCTCAATGGTCTGTCAAAATGGCAATGACTTATGGTAAACCAAGTATTGAAAAAACTTTGCTCCAAATGAAGCAGGAGTGCAAAAAGATCATCATTCTTTCATTATTTCCCCACTTCACCCAAAGTACTACTCAGTCAATAATTGACCAAGTAAAAGCAGTTGACCCAACCTTGCCAATTATTGATAGGTTTGCTGATGATCCACGCTATATTAGTATTCTTAGCCGTCATATTCAAACCGCATGGAATAAAGGAAACTACGATATGTTGATTATTTCCTATCACGGAATTCCTGTTTCAATGGTTAAACACGGTGATCCTTACCAAGATGAAACAGAACGAACAACTAGGAAATTACGAAAGCATCTAGCCATCCCTCAAAATAAGATTAAAATGGCATACCAATCAAAATTTGGCCCGATGCCGTGGCTAAAACCTTACCTAAAGAATACGCTCCTACAGCAAGTGCAACTCGGTAATCGAAATATTTTAATTGCTACACCATCATTTGTTACTGACTGCTTAGAAACCATTGAAGAAAATTCAATCCAAAATTATCAAGCATTTCGTGAAAGCGGCGGGAATAATCTTGAGATTGTCCCCGCACTAAATGATAGTTCCCAATTTGCTAACTTTATCGCTGATCTTGCTAAGGAGTACCTAAAATAATGGAGAAAAAAAGCTTAGATGATATTAACGGAAGTGTTAATGTTCCCACAGTTTATGAAACAGCATTCTGGCAAAAATTCCTTGCATATAGCGGTCCCGGAGCACTTGTAGCTGTTGGCTATATGGATCCGGGTAATTGGTTGACCTCTCTCGCTAGTGGTAGCCAATATGGTTATTCACTACTTGGTGTACTTTTCGTCTCTATTATCGTGGCAATGATTATGCAGTCACTTTCAATTAAATTGGGAGTTGTCACAAGAACCGATCTAGCGCAAGCAATTGCTAAACGAGTCCCTAAATCGATCAGAATCGGACTCTGGTTATTAAACGAACTTGCAATGATGGCAACCGATTTAACGGGAGTAGTTGGTACATCGATTGCGCTCTACTTTCTTTTTCATCTACCACTCATTATCGGAATCTTCCTCACTATTGCCGATGTTTTTATTGTCCTTGCCTTTCTTCGCTTTGGAATTCGGCGGGTTGAGTTTATTGTCCTTGCAACAATCTTAATAGTAGGGACAATCTTTGCGGTTGAGGTATGCCGAGCCCACCCAAGCTGGACCGCCATCTTAAATGGTCTTATCCCTCAATCACAAATCGTTATCAATCACTCAGAACTTCTTTTAAGCCTGGGAATTATTGGTGCAACAATCATGCCCCATAATATTTACCTCCACTCCGCATTAGCGCAAAGTAGGCGTTATGATGAACACGATCCAGCTCAGGTCGCTGAAACCATTAAATTTGCTAATTGGGATTCAATTATTCATCTCATCGCTGCATTAATTGTAAATGCCCTTTTGCTTATCCTGGGTGGAACTCTTTTCTTCCACACTACAAACTTAAACAGTTTAGCAGACGTTTTTTACGGACTTAAAGATCCGCAAATTGTCGGTTCATTATCTAGTTCAATCATGAGCTGGCTATTTGGTTTTGCACTTCTCATTACAGGATTGATATCATCCATAACAAGTACACTAGCTGGACAAATTGTTATGGAAGGCTATATCAATATCCGGCTTCCATTATGGAAACGCCGGTTATTAACCCGATTTGTAACATTAATTCCAATCATTATTATCGGAATTTTTATTCGCTTTAACGAGCAACAATTTGAGCAGTTAATTATCTACGCCCAAGTTATTCTAAGCATTGCCCTCCCGTTTACTCTTTTTCCGCTCGTTAAAATTACGAGTAATCAAAAATTAATGGGAAAATATGCTAATCATCGCTGGCAAGCAACCATTGAATATGCCATTGTAATCTTACTAACTGGGCTAAATCTTTCGGCATTATTCTAAGGAGATAATTATGAAGAAAAAATCACAACTGGCAACCGGTATAATTTGCTGGTTATTATTCGGTATTCTCTTAATCAACGTTAGTCATAACTCACCCTGGATTACCCGTCTTGACCAACTTGGTTATCAATTAACACAACCGACTTTTTCGTTGAAAACTCAGGTCATGATTATCCTGACTCATTTTGGGGATCCAATCATTATCCAAGCCCTTACAATCCTGATTGCACTCTACCTTTGGTGGCAAAGCAAGTTCAATCTTAGCCTCTGGTATGTTCTCCTTCAATTTGTCGGCTATTCACTGGTTATCCTTGTTAAGTATAACGTTCTCCGTATTCGACCAAGCAATAAACTCTTTCCGGCTAACGGTTATAGTTTCCCTAGCGGTCATACCTTTGCAACCGTCATCTTTGTGCTTACCATTCTCTCACTAATTCTTCCTTACCTTCATCACCAAAGTTGGAAAATTGCGTGGCAAGTAATTGGCGCACTTTGGATCATCATAATCATGATTACCCGAGTTTACCTCCGTGACCACTTTACCAGTGACGTTATCAGTGGTCTTCTTCTCGCTAGTGGCTGGTGGTTAATTACAGCTGCTTTTCGCCACCAGCTTTCTCAATGGTTAATTAAACCGATAACAAAGATAAGAATATGATTCATAAAAAAAGAATCCAAGAGGAATAACCTCTTGGATTCTTTTTTGGACAGGGCGGTATGTGGGATTCGAACCCACGCGTGCCGGACCCACAAACCGGTGTGTTAACCAAACTTCACCAATACCGCCATAATATAAGTCCAGAAATAATAATAACATATATTTGCTATGGAATACAATAAAAAGAGCCAAACAATTAAGTTTAGCTCTTTCGTATTTATGTTTAGATTTTCGTAATTACATAATAAGGTTAGAAGGAGATAGGAACATATTAGTATTAAAGGATCTCATTTAATTTTTCTTTCATGGATTTAGCAATCCCTTTTGTATAATCATTAAATAACTCTGTATTGTTTAAGAATGGAGTCATGATCGCAGCACGCAATAACGTAACTGCACCAACCTTTTCCCAATCATTCTTGGAAAAGCCCATCTTTTCAATAAATGGAACTGGCGAATCACCATAAGTATCCTTCTTAAAGATTGTGTGTGATGTTAAGAACCGGTTAGCGTAAACATGACTATCGTAGAATGATGATAGATCAAACATCTTTTCATTTAAGGCATTAGTCTTTTCTAAGCTAGTTTCACCTTCAACTTTAAGGACCCAATCAACCATATTAAAGTCTGGATTATCAAGTGGATATGCCTTAATAGTCTTTCCTTTAACATTAAATTCCAGTCCTTCGAGGAACTTGTGGAATCGTTGAGCCGTCTCAATTGAAGAACCAATCAACCGACCATAACCGGTAATATTAAGTGGTAATGTTCGGTGAGCAGCCCAAACTCCTGTAGCTGTAGCTCCGCCCTTAGAACCACCAATAATATAAGAACCAAGCATATCTGGAGCTGTTGCTGTCTTCTTTTCAAAGACATATGGTGCAAAGTAAGAAATTACGTTCCGCATACTCTGGTACTTAATAGCAATTCCACCAGCACAATATGGGACATATCCCATCTTATGGGGATCGATTGTAACTGATTCAGCATCCCTGATAGCTTTGTAACTATTATAAACATGCTTAGAAATTCGAACAGGATAGTGAAAGACATCGTGTTTCTTAAACATGTCTTCCAATTGATCATATTCTACAAAATGATCATTTTCATCTTTAAATAAAGCACGAGCATAACCACCATAAGCAGCATCAACGTGGAGGTAGAAGTAAACTCCCTGTTTTTCCATTTCTTTACGGAACTTAACGATCCGGTCAACTTCATCAACTTGACCTTCTTCAGTAGTACCGACAACAGCAACAACACCAAGGATTGGCGTCTTTTCTGCTGCCAACTTTTTAATAGTATCTTCCAGAATATCAATATTCATTCGGAAGTCGCTCATGACTGGGATTTGAACCATCTGATCTAATCCAATCCCTGAAATATCAAGAGCTTTCAACCATGAATAGTGTTTGGTGTAAGAAACAATAAATTTACCTAACTTCTGAATGTTTTTACCGCTCCGTGATGAATGTGCCTTAACAGCATCAATTTGCTCTGGCGTCAGCGTCTTTAAGATTTTGAGAACTTTTTCAACAGACATATTAAAAAGTTCCCATTCACTTAATCCCTTAACCTTATCAGGAACAACTTCCTTGAACGCTAATGGCATCGACTTAAATTGACGCATATACCAAATACCTTCAAGATTTTCAATCGAACCATCGTGAGTTAAGTGAGCCCAGCCATCTTTGAAACCAAGCAATTGCGAAAGATCTTCACCTACTTCAGCTTCCATTTTAGAATTTGCCATTGAACATTCAATAGTAACGTTGTTAGCATTCCAAAGCATTGCATCTGAATAGGCTAACATAGCTGGTGTTAATGTATCCGAGAGCATTTGCCCCCAGTAGCGACCAGCTGACATCCAAGGAACACTACCAGCACGTAGTCGATGATCAAGTTCATCTAAAACGTTATGTTGACGTTGTAATGATTGTTGATAGTCCTCTTTTTCCTTTTCTTTATCAGAAATAGCAGGGACATCTCCTGGAATATAATTTTTACGCCAGCCAAAGTGATTTGTAATTAATCGATCAAGCTCGTTCCCGTAAATGGAGCTATTCTCTGACTTGTCACCAATAAACAGTGACTTAAAATTCATATCTTCACTCATCAAATTGTCTCCTTCCACAATCATAATTTCTTAAAAGTACTTTTTAATTTCGTTTTTTGTTATAAAAATAATTATTTTATAATAAAGTACCTATTATCTTTTGCCAAGCAATATACAAATAGGCTCTAAAGCCCGGAAAAGTCCGAACTCTGGAGCCTATCTGCGCTTATGAGGAACATGAAAACGAACTTATATGCATGGGTGTTTTCTTGTTCTTTTTAATTATTAATTTTTACTTTACACGAGCAATTTCACTATTTACCTTAATATCTGAACTACCTAAGCCAGGTTCTTGACCGTGCAAATTGAATTCAAGTTGGGTTTCTGGTCTGAATAGCATAACATGAGTAGATCCACCAAAGTGGAAGAGTCCAAGTTGATCACCTTTCTTAACGTGTTGACCGACTTTAACGGTGATTTCGTCACTTGATACTTCAGACATACCAACGGCAACGAAGCACATAAGGCCAATCTTAGGATTATCTGACTTAATGTAAATAACAGCACGGGTAGCAGTTGACGTTAAGAAGCCTTGTGATGCAGTAGCTTGCGTGTCATCTGGTGTGGTACTAGTAAAGCCTTCATAGAAGTTTTCTGCATAGTATGAGCCAGGGAGATTATAAGCTTTAACGATAGTCCCATCAACTGGACTGTTCCAACGGTGGAAACTAAATACACTTAAGAATGCTTGGTAGAGAGTACCACCCTTAAATTTATCAGCCCACGGATCATTTTGAAGTAAGTCTAATAGGGAGTAAGGTTGCCCCTTCATCCAGAACTTAGCTTGCATTGGAAGGTTACGAGCAATCTTCAGCGGTGCTGATTCACAAGAAGCACAGATTGAATCTGGGTCATCAGGATTTTCTACTGGACGAATACCAGGATTGAATTCACGAGTAAAGTAATCATCCCATGATGTAAAGCCAAGGTGTTTATCCAAATCGTTAGAACGGCAATGGAAGGCCTTTTCAAAATCATCACCATAAGCCTTCTTAGCCATCCGTTCACGTGCATCATCACAAAGCCAACCACGTGAACTAGTATTAAGAACATATGTTGATTTTTCACTCTTTAAGAATTTACCCCAGTAATCCAGGATATCACGTAACTTAGCGTTAACCTTATCATTCATGAAAAATGCGTACCCTGCACGCGTTGCCATTGGGTAATTAAACAATGCAGCCATTGGGGTACCAACAAAACTAGTTAAATTATATTCAGGTGCCCGTTGAATAATCCGGTTAATCATTAATAACATTTGGTGGTAATCACTTACTTGTGGAAGATCAGCAGGAGCATCTACGTGATTTGCTGGAATTTCATCAAACATCATTTGTGCAAGGTTCCAAATATAATGATTATTTTCAATTAACTCTTTAAAAGCCTGAACAGGTGGTAAAAGCTTTTGGTTTTCTTCTGCCTTAGCTTCTTCTAACACCTTGTTTAGCCATTCATTATAAGCTTTTTGATCACTTGGTTGCCATTTAGTAACGTTATAGGGAATATCGTTTGTCATAAAAAAATCTCCTCTCGTTTATTTCCTAGTGATTACGATTCCAAGAGCACTCCGGTCATTTCTGAATTTTTAATAAAAATAATTATTAAATAAGCTCTTATTTAAATATAGAAAAAGCACTTCACAAAGTTGATTATTCCCAATTGTAATTAAAATAATTATGTAAAAATATAAATTATTTTATTTCAAGCTTTTTTTATTTACCTATTACTCCTCTGAGCTAATACAATGATTGTGTAGTGCTTCTATAACAAATATTTTCATACTATAAATACTGATATTTAGGTGTTTATGGTACGATGCTTTGACTTAATCCAAATTATTAATTATATTTTCTATATTTACTACAGTCATTTTAGAAAAACGAAAATTACGGGAGGTTGTATTTATATGTCGAAAAAAACTTGTCCACAGTTAGTTTAGGGACATTTATAGGTATGACCATTGCGTTAGCTGCAAGTATTCGTAATATCCCTGATGTTGCAGCTGCTGGATGGCCAATGTTTCTTTATATGGGAATAGCGACATTCCTATTTGCATTACCTATTTGTTTAATTGCCGGTGAATTTGGAAGTACATTTCCGGAAAAAGGTGGACCTGAACTTTGGGTACGTAATACCTTAGGAGATAATTTTGGGTTTGCAACCTCATGGCTTCTATGGACCATCTTATTTCCAAGTATGGTTGTAGTTGCTTCCGCTCTACCTCCACTTATAGCAACAGCTATTAACATTCCTAAGCTCGGAACAGATAACATTTTTACATTGATCGTAATTCTTGTTTCATTTTGGGGAATGACCTTTTTAAATCGTGTTCTGGATATGGCACAAATCACTGGTAAATGGGCTAACTGGATTGGAATTTATATTCCATTTATAATCATGACAATCCTTGGTGTTGCAGTCTTAATTAAAACAGGTATTCATCCCAATTCTATTTTGCATAGTTTCTCTCCAGAAAAGATTATCCCTTTAGGTAGCGGTGCAAAGTCATTAGCCTACTTCTCACCAATTGCACTTATCTTCGTTGGGATTGAACTATCATCCGTTTATATTACCCGTTTGAAGAAAACAAAGGAATATCCAATTGGTGTCCTAGCTACGTTACTATTCATGTTAGTGTTAAACCTTATAAACGGGTTTATGGAATCAGCTATGATCTCATCAGCTAAAATTAATCTTAACAATATTGTTCAACCAATCATAATTTACAATAAGATTTTAGGATTACCATCATGGTTCAATAACCTATTCAGTATTTTAGTTACCATTGGTGTATGTATCCAGCTATCAGCTTGGGTATCAGGACCTGATAAAACTATGCTAGCTTCTGCAAGAGACGGTTATATTTCACCAAAATTAAAATTCTGGAAGAAAGATAAATTTGGTGATTCACCATCCATTATGTATGTACAGGCAATTATTGTTTCTGTCTTTTCATGTGCTTACCTGTTAATTCCTGATATTAACAGCGCATTCCTAGACTTAGTCAATGCAACTAACGTAATTTACTGTACAGTTTATGTATTTATGGCAATTGGATTTATTAAGATGCGGGTTAAGGAACCTAACCTCAAGTCAGACTTCCAAGTCGGAAACCAATTTATGGCTTGGCTAATTGGTCTTGTCTTAATTGTCACTATTGGAGTAATTATGGTAGCCACCTTTATTGTTGGAACCCTATTTAACTTCCTTGTCGTTGCAGGTATTAGTGCGGTTATCATTATTCTGCCATTTATCTTCTTCCACTTTAAGAAACCACGTTGGGCTACCGAAGTGAAAGCTTTGATAAAAGACAACAGTAGAAAGTGATCATTAATATAAAAAGCGTCATTATCAATATAACTAAAAGGCCAGATAGAACAGCAATGTCCTACTTGGCCCTTTTTATACCACAATAAAAAAGCTTCGAGAAAATTCTCGAAGCTTTTCTTTCTAAATTAAATTTAACTTAGAAGCTTTCCAAATCAAGTGTAACACTTGGTCCAAAAGTAGATGCGATTGAAGCATGTTGTACATAAGTACCACGTACAGAAGCTGGACGTGCCTTAATAATAATGTCTTCAATAGTCTTTAAGTTTTCAACTAACTTGTCAGTGTCGAATGAAGACTTACCGAATGGAACAGCAACGTTACCATCACGGTCAGTCCGGTAGGTAACCTTACCAGCCTTAGATTCTTCAACTGCCTTAGCAACATCCATAGTAACAGTACCAGTCTTAGGGTTTGGCATTAAGCCCTTAGGTCCAAGAATACGACCTAAACGACCAACAACTGGCATCATGTCTGGAGTTGCGATTGCAACGTCAAAGTCTAACCAACCGTCTTGGATCTTGTCAGCCAAGTCAGCGTCACCAACAAAGTCAGCACCGGCTTCCTTAGCAGCCTTAGCATTTTCACCCTTAGCGAAAACAATAACAGTTTGATCCTTACCAGTACCGTTTGGTAATACAACGGCACCACGTAATTGTTGATCAGCTTGCTTAGTATCAACGTTTAACTTAAATGCAACTTCAACAGTTGAGTCAAAGTTAGCGAAATCAATATCTTTTACTAATTGGACAGCGTCGTTAACAGCGTATTTCTTCTTGCTGTCAACCTTTTTAAGCGCGTCTTGGTACTTCTTACCACGTTTTTTAGCCATCTTGTGTTTTCCTCCTTGCAAATGTGGTCTAGCGGAGTTCATACCTCCCACGGGGTCCACTACTTTAATAGCGTACCCGGTCTGCTACTTAGCAATTAGTCTTCAACAGTGAAGCCCATGCTCCGTGCAGTACCTTCGATCATGCGCATAGCTGCTTCAACGTCAGCGGCGTTTAGATCTTGCATCTTAGTTTCGGCGATTTCCTTAACTTGAGCCTTGGTTACAGAAGCAACCTTGTTAGTGTTAGGTTCACCGGAACCGTGTTCAACACCAGCGGCCTTCTTCAATAAGACAGCAGCAGGTGGCGTCTTGGTAATGAAGTCGAATGAACGGTCCTCATAAACGGTAATAACAACTGGGATCAACATACCCTTTTGGTCTGCAGTCCGAGCGTTAAATTCCTTAGTGAAGCCCATAATGTTAATACCTGCTTGCCCAAGTGCAGGACCTACTGGTGGAGCTGGTGTAGCAGCACCGGCAGGAATTTGCAACTTGACAACGTTAGCTACTTTCTTTGCCACGAGACAAAACCTCCTTAGTCCGTGTTGTGGTCATGATGAGGCAGTAAATTTACCTCTCCCACAGTATGTCGAATAGCATACTTAGGTAAAATACCACATTTATAATAAATTTTCAAGATTTATTAAGCGAAAAACAATCAACAATTATTCAGAAAATCATTTACCCGAAACTTATTAGTTCCGGCATCCCTTTCTTAAACTGATTATTTATTCCACTGTATCGATCTGATCAAAACCAAGTTCAGCTGAAGTTTCCCGGCCAAACATTTCTACGTTAACCTTCAACTTCATCTTTTCATGGTCAACTTCAGTCACCTTGCCAGTTAAGTCGGCAAATGGTCCGGCAATAACCTTAACACTATCACCAACACTAACGTCAATATCATGTTGAACGGTTTGGACACCCATCCGCTTCATGATCCGGTCAACTTCTTCTGGAAGCAATGGTGTTGGCTTTGAACCACCACCGTGTGAACCTAAGAAACCAGTAACGCCCGGCGTATTCCGTGCAATGTACCATGCTTGATCGGTCATTACCATTTCTACCAAAACGTAGCCTGGGAATGTCTTCTCAACAATTTCCTTAGCTTGACCATCCTTAACTTGACGAACTTCATCTTCAGGAACAACTACCCGAAAAATGTAGTCTTGCATTCCCATTGATTGGGCACGTGATTCCAAGTTACTCTTTACTCGGTTTTCGTAACCTGAGTATGTATGTAGGACGTACCAACGTTTTTCATTTGATTCCACGATGAATCCTCCTTAATAATTTTTAAATTCAAAATAAAAAACCCCGCGGATCCCCACGAAGCTCAATTGCACTTAGTATAACAAATCTTCGGTAAATTGACTACTACTTAGACGAATAACTTCATTAAGAGTTGGATTAACCAATCAAATAATGCAAAGAATAGGACGAAGAAAAGTGTCAAAGAAATAACAATGGTTGTATCACGCCGATTTTCACGGGCAGTTGGCCAAACAACCAGTTTCATTTCATGATTTACACTTTTAATAAAACGAAACAGATGCATAATTTCCTCCAGCTAATTAACGAGTTTCACGATGGAGAGTATACTCCCCACAATGTTTACAAAACTTTTTTAATTCTAATCGTTCTTGACGTTGAGGATTTGCGGTAATCGTATAGTTATGAGCACCGCACTTGGTACATTCCAGTGCAACTTTCTTTTGGGACATACTTTCACCTCCACACATGTTTAAGATTAGCATGTTCCAACCGCCAAAACAAGTCCTGACAACTAACCATAAGCAATAATACTAAGAATACATTAATAGGCTCCAAAGTTCGGACAAGCCGAACTCTAAAGCCTACTCTAAAATTATACTCTTGTCTGGTCACTCACCCGCCAAAAGCTTGACTAATTTTGTTCGTGTTCGTGAAAGGGCACTTTGAACTTGTCGTTTACTGCATTGCAGCTCCCGGCATACATGTTCAATTGATCTACCTGTTACAATCATTGATAAAACATCTCGTTCAAACGGTGAACTAATCCTGATAATCTCTTCAATACTTTTATGACAATAAACGATATCCTCAAGTGATGCACTTTTTTGCATCATCATTTCGTCATCATTTTCTCCAAGAGCATCGAGTTGTTCAATTGGAATTCGTTTATTTGCCTGTCGAGCTCGGTATAAATCAAGAAGACGATTAACCAAACTCTGCTTATAAAAACCGCTGAATTGGTGAATATCTTTTCCACTATAAGAATAGATAACTTTTAGTAAGACAAGCTGTGCCTCTTGACACCAATCTTCAAATTCAAGGTCAGAGATATGATATCTCTGCCATAATCGCTTAACCATTGAAGAATAACAATTGAATAAAGCCATAAATTTATCCTCATTGCCGACTTGTACTTGGATGAGTAATCCGAGATCAGCTGAATGATTTTCCATCATTATTTAACCTTAACTACTTCGTTAAGGATTACCTTTCTTGAATTTGGCTCCTCCACCCATTCCTTAGATTGCATTTGCATTCATGCTGTATAGTGGTTTCCTTTTTCGTCAAGAAGGAAGCCCCTTTACAGGTGATTGCCCGGTCGACAGGGTATCATCCCCATCGTCAGGAAGATTTCAGTTCTTAATACCGGTTCCTTATATTAATTCCTCAAATCTTGGTGACTAATGCCTGAAAATAATCTACCAAATTTTTATCAGTTTGAACAGCCCTTTCTTGTGATTTGATGAACAACCATTCAAATGATAGTTAGAAAAATATTTATTCAGATTAGAATTTATTTTTTTATAAAATCATCTTCGTAATTTAGTAACTAAAAAGAGACAACTGTCGTATATAGATGATCAAAGTTTATTATGGGATATTTTATATTTTGAAAAAATTTTGTTTTCAACTAATTCACTTAACCTAATAAGGTGAACCGCTTGCATTTCTTGTTCACAATTTAACATTACTAGAAAAAGAATACTGGTATATACCAGTATCCCTTTTCTCTTATAGTGGGTGACGAGAATTAAAGCCCTGATAAATCAATAGACTTGCAGCAACACTTGCATTCAAGCTTTGAACATGACCAACCATTGGAATTGTCAACATTTCGTCACAATTTTTCTTTAGTAACGACGAGATTCCCTTCCCTTCGTTACCAATTACTAGTGCAACTGCACCTTTGGCATTCCAACGTCGATAATCAGTCCCCTTCATATCAGTTCCAAATAACCATACTCCCCGATCTTTTAACTCTTTTGCAGTCTGAACAAGGTTGGTAACCCGGGCAACGGGAACGTGTTCAATTGCCCCCGTCGATGTTTTAGCAACTACTGAGGTTAATCCCACAGCCCGCCGACGAGGAATAATAATTCCATGAACTCCCGCTGCATCCGCGGTCCGGATAATTGAGCCAAGGTTATGTGGATCCTCAAGTTCATCTAGGATCAAAAAAAACGGGTCCTCACCATGCTTAGCCGCATTATCAAATAAGTCATCAATTGTGGCATAGTGGTACGCAGCAACTGCCAAAGCGACCCCCTGGTGATTTTGGTGATCACTCATCTGGTCTAGCTTAGTTTTTGGAACATTGGAGACAACTAACCGCTTTTCCTTTGCTAATTTAATAATTTGCGAAATTGCGTCAGATTTTAGTCCTGATTGAATAAAGACCTTATTAATCTCCTGATCGGACTTTAACGCCATTATCGCTGGGTGGCGTCCAATAATAAATTCACTGTTATCATTTTTCATGTTTTATTCTCCCTGCTTCAACTTGTTGAATGCACCATTCTGCCAACTCTTCAATCCGGTCCTGCTTTCCAGCTAATTGAAGATAGCCCATCATTGCCTCAAAGCCGGTAGAAATTCGATAAGTTAGCACAGAAGTATGTTTTGCATGAGTATGGCTATTAGCATTCCGGCCCCGCTTAAAGTAACCCCATTCATCTTCAGTTAAAATATCATCCTGCTTCATCAAGTCAATCAATGCTGCCTGTGCCTTTGCTGAAACATAGTGTGTTGCGAGATGCTGGAGCTTAGTGGGCTTTGCTAGTCCCTTACTCAAAAGGTGTTGGCGAATAAATACTTCATAAACTGCATCTCCCAAATAAGCGAGCGCAATTCCATTTAATTGTCGATAATCTGCTTGTTCCATTAATTTCCTTCCTGTCTACTTTTTTACTCGTTTAAAGCGTGTTCCCTGTGGCGTATCTTCAAGGATAATTCCTTGCTCCTTTAATTCATCACGAATCTGATCACTCCGAGCAAAATCCTTATTTTTCCGCGCTTCGTTTCGTTCCTCAATTAGTGCCTGAATGTGTTCATCATTCAATTCATTATTCGTTGAAGCTAATTTTACACCAAAAATACTAACCAACTCAGCAATCAAATTCTTCATCTCATTAAGTATATCCGCCTTAACTACTTCTTGTTGACTATAAACATTTACGTATTTAACTAGTTCATAAACAACGGTAATCCCGTTTTGGACGTTAATATCACCATCCATCGCTTCAATAAATTTCTGCTTAAAGTCAGCAAGTTTTTGACTGACTGCTGAATCAGTCCCTTTTTCGGCATCCTTTTGCCGGTAAGTCAAGTTATCAAAGGCTGTTTGAATGTGATCCAAATTATTTTTAGCATCAATTAGGTTATCCTTGCTGTACTGAATTGGCCGCCGGTACTGGGTAGTGGCCATAAAGAACCGTAATACCTGTGGATCAACTTCTTTAATAATGTCGTGAACCGTAATAAAGTTGTGCAAAGACTTACTCATCTTTTCGTTATCTTTGCCAATAGTCACAAAGCCATTATGCATCCAGTAACGAACAAATTTTTGTCCCGTTTCCGCTTCACTTTGAGCAATCTCATTTTCATGGTGTGGGAATTCAAGATCCTGGCCACCACCGTGAATATCAATCGTTTTGCCGAGGTACTTCGTCGACATTACTGAACATTCAATGTGCCAACCTGGTCGTCCCTTTCCCCACGGAGAATCCCAGCTGATCTCGCCAGGTTTAGCAGCTTTCCAAAGGGCAAAGTCCATTGGATCCTCTTTCTTATTAACTTCATCGGCACTAACATGTTCACTAGCACCTACTTCCAGATCGTCAATTGATTGGCCTGATAGCTGACCATAATTTTTAAATTTCCGTGCACGATAGTATACGTCACCATCTTTTTCGTAGGCGTACCCCTTTTCAATCAAGCCCTGAACAAATTCAATGATCTCAGGAATATTTTCGGTTGCCCGGGGATGCATGGTTGCTGGCTCAATATTAAGGGCATTCGTATCTTCCATAAATGCCTGAATATACTTTTCAGCTAATTGAGGAACGGTAATTCCCTGCTCGTGGGCAGCTTTGATCATCTTATCATCGACATCGGTGAAATTAGAAACATAGTTTACTTTATATCCCTTAAATTCAAGGTAGCGACGAACTGTATCAAATGCAATTGCTGACCGCGCATTCCCAATATGGATATAGTTGTATACCGTCGGACCACAGACATACATGTTAACAACTCCTGGGGTTTGCGGCTTAAATTCTTCTTGTTTACGAGTCAATGTATTATATATCGTTAGCATGACTGTCTGCTCCTTTCATTCCTATATTCATAATACTAACATATCTAGTTAATTGAACGTATTGTTGGATCTTTTTTGATGAAAAAAGTTTTTTAACTTTATGGTCACAATTTCTTCACATTCTCCTGCTAGTATATAAAGCGTAGTAAAGATACCAAACTTTACTACTAATGAAACCTATTATTTTTCAATTACTCCTCCCAATAGTAACCGAAAAAATAATCTATATGGGGATACCCCAAGTCCTCATAATACTCCTCAAGAGATAGCTTCCCAAGCTATCTCTTCTTTTTACATACTAAGGCTCCAAAGCACGGGAAACCGCACTTTGGAGCCTTTTTTTAAGTGAAATTATTTAATTTAGAATAATCCTGTTATTTTACCATTAGCATCAATCGTCATGTTAGCGGCGGCTGGTGTCTTAGAAAGTCCCGGCATAGTCATCATATTTCCAGAAAGGGCAACGATAAAACCAGCACCTAGCTTTGGTACGAATTCACGAATATGGAATGTAAAGTCCGTTGGTGCTCCTAGCTGACTTTGATCGTCAGTAAAGGAATACTGAGTCTTAGCAATGCAGACAGGTAAATCATTCCACCCATACTTAGCAAACTGCTTTAATTGCTTCTTGGCTTTCTTGCTAAATGAAACATCTTTTGCTCCATAAATTGATTTAGCAATCGTATTTACCTTTTCTTCAATTGAATCACTAGCCTTGTAAAGCGGCTTAAAATCACTCTTTTGTTCAGCTAAGCGAACAACTTCTTTGGCAAGGTCCTGGGTACCTTGACCACCCTTAGCCCAGCTGTCAGCAACCACAACATTAACTCCTAGACGCTTGCAATTATCTTCAATAAACTTAATTTCAGCATCAGTATCGTTAACAAAGTGGTTAATCGCAACAACAACCGGTAAACCGTAACGTTGCATATTCTTAATATGACGGTTTAAATTAACAATTCCCTTTTCGAGTGCAGGCAGTTGTTCTTCTTTAATTTCATCCAAACTAGCCCCACCGTTATATTCAAGGGCACGGACAGTTGCAACAATTACAACGGCATCTGGGTTCTTCCCCAAAACAGGACGCTTAATATCAAGGAACTTTTCAGCTCCAAGGTCAGCACCAAACCCGGCTTCCGTTACTGTATAATCAGCTAACTTGAGTGCAGTTTGGGTAGCCAAAATACTATTGCAGCCATGAGCAATATTAGCGAATGGTCCCCCATGAACAATTGCCGGGGTATGATCAAGGGTTTGCACTAAGTTAGGCTTAATTGCATCTTTCAGGAGGATCGTAATTGCATCTTCAAAACCAAGCTGGCCTACAGTTACAGGCTCACGATCGTAGGTATAGCCAACGACGATCTGACTAATCCGTTTCTTTAGATCCATTAAGTCAGTAGACAGGCACAAGATCGCCATTAATTCTGAAGCTGCTGTAATATCAAAGCCAGTTTGCCGCGGAATTCCTTGCATAATCCCACCAAGGCCAGTAATTACATTTCGTAATGCTCGATCGTTAACATCTTCTACCCGTTTCCAAATAATCCGCCGGGGATCAAGATTTAACTTATTATCCCGCATAACATAATTATCGATTAAGGCTGCTAAGGTATTGTTAGCACTAGTTAAAGCATGGAGATCTCCAGTAAAGTGCAGGTTAATGTCCTCCATCGGGATTACTTGACTGTAACCTCCACCAGTAGCACCACCCTTAATTCCAAAGACAGGTCCCATTGATGGTTCCCGCATGGCGATAATTGTTTGGTGGTGCAATTGGTTCAGGGCATCCCCTAGGCCAACTAAGACGGTTGATTTCCCCTCACCAGCTGGAGTGGGATTGATTGAGGTTACCAGAATTAGCTTATGCTTCTTTCCTGGCTTTTCGGCAACCGGTAATGAAATCTTTGCCTTATACTTCCCGTATTGTTCAATTTGATCGTCATTAAGTCCCATTTTCTCGGCAATCTTACTAATTGGTTTGAGCGTGGCTTGGTCAGCAATTTCTATATCTGTCATTTCAACTCTCTCCTATCTTTAATACGAACAATTTCTAAAAAAACACCGATAAAGTTAAGAAATAACTCTTACGGTGTCTAGAATATAAAACTATGTGACATTTGTAAACAACTATTTAGAATCTTTACCAGATTTTGTTGTCTTTTTTTCTCCCTTAGAGGATTCACTATTCTTTTCATTAATTTCCCGTCGAGAATGAAGTGGTCGAGCAAAGATCATCCGCCCAGCGTCGGTTTGTAAGGCACTAGTAACTTCGACTTCAATTCGTTCGTTCATGAAGTAACGACCATCTTCAACAACGACCATTGTTCCGTCATCCAAGTAAGCAACCCCTTGTTGGCGCTCAGTCCCGGTCTTTACAACGACAACGTTAAGCGTTTCTCCAGGAATTACCCGCGGCCGTAACGACTTTGCAAGGTTATTAATATTCAAGACCTGAACATTTTGGAACTGAATAACCTTATTTAAATTATAGTCATTAGTCACAATTACCCCATTAACCTTCTTGGCTAACGCTATTAGCTTGCTATCAACTTCAGGTATGTCTTCAAAATCGCCATCATACATCTCAATTGGAACAATCTTCTCTTTACGCAACTTATTCAAGATATCCAAACCACGCCGTCCCCGAACTCGTTTAATACTTTCGCCTGAATCGGCAATGTATTGCAATTCGTAAAGGACAAAGTTTGGAACCAATAACGTTCCTTCTAAGAACCCGGTCTTAACCAGATCATAAATCCGCCCATCAATTAAGATATTAGTATCCAGGATTTTATAATGGTGGTAATTTTCATCCTTTTGGTCAATAACCTCAGTATTGGGATTTTTTGGTCGAACTCGGTGCCCAGAGAGTAAAGTCTTCCAATCATCAAGTCGTGTTGTCCCAATCCGATATCCAAAATAACTAAAGGCGATCATTAATAAAATCGGTAAAACGTTATTAACAACTGGGAGCCCAGTTCGCCAAAGTGGAATTGAGACTAAAACTGCAAGGACCAACCCAACAATTGTTAATAGTGTCCCAAAAAATAAGTAGACCGGGCTTAACTTTGTCAGGCTCTTTTCAATTCGCACAACTAACTGTTCGGTTGGTTTAGCAAGTAGTAACGAAAGAATAAAGAAAATAAGAGCTCCCAGAATGATATCAATAAAAACTAAGAGTGCATTATTTAAGTGAACTTTAACTAAGTCCCAAAATAATGGCAGGTAATAAAAACCAATTGCGGCCCCAACAACAACGTATATTAATCGAATAATTCTTTTTCGCATAATCAACCCTCCTTTTCAAATTAGCCTAAAGCAAGACGCAACGCTTGACGCAGAGTTGTTACTCCAATAACTTCAATCCCGGTTGGTGCTTGCCAACCCTTTAAGTTATTTTTAGGAACAAAGATCCGCTTAAAACCAAGCTTCTGTGCTTCAGCGACCCGTTGTTCAATCCGGTTAACCCGCCGGATTTCGCCAGTCAAGCCGACTTCACCGACAAATGCGTCCGTGGCTTGGGTCCCCTTATCTCGATAACTTGATGCAATACTAATTGCAATTGCTAAGTCAATTGCGGGTTCATCTAATTTTACACCACCAGCCGCTTTAAGGTAGGCGTCCTGGTTTTGTAACATCAAACTTGCTCGTTTTTCAAGAACGGCCATTATCAATGATACTCGATTTCTGTTTAAACCTGTAGCAGTTCGTTGAGCATTTCCATAAACAGTTGGTGTGACCAAAGCCTGAATTTCAACTAAAATCGGTCGAGTCCCCTCTAATGAGACCACCACCGCCGATCCAGTAGCATCCTTCAATCGTTCTTCAAGAAAAATTTCTGAAGGATTCTTAACCTCAGATAGGCCATTGGTGTGCATTTCAAAGATTCCTAACTCATTAGTCGAGCCAAAACGATTCTTTACCGATCTCAGTATCCGGTAAGTATGGTGAAGATCACCTTCAAAATACAGAACGGTATCTACCATGTGCTCCAAAATCTTTGGACCGGCAATTGCACCGCCCTTAGTAACATGACCAACCACGAATATCGTAATGTTATTACTCTTGGCAATCTGCATTAACTGTGCTGTTACTTCTCGAATCTGAGAAACACTCCCGATAGCAGAAGTGACATCGGTAGCCTGCATCGTCTGTACAGAATCAATCACGACATATTCTGGCTTTAATTCTCGAATCGTGTCCTTAATGCTGTCCATATTTGTTTCTGGATAGATATAGAAATCATCTGCCGCCACATCAAGTCGTTCTGCCCGCATCTTGATCTGGGTAGCACTTTCTTCTCCAGAAACATATAAAACTCGGTGGTGTTCGCTAGACAGTTGACCGGAAACCTGAAGAAGAAGTGTTGACTTTCCAATTCCGGGATCACCACCAATTAAAATCAACGAACCCGGGACAATTCCTCCACCAAGAACCCGGTTGAGTTCATTTAGTTTTGTCTTTACCCGGGGTGTTTCGTGACTATTAATTTCACTAATTTTTTGTGGCTTGGCAACTAGACCAGTTAAGGTTGTGGTTGGTCGCCGAGTAGCTGCACTTGAACTTGAAGACTGAACTTGCTCTTCAACTAACGTATTCCATTCTCCACAGTTAGGACACCTTCCTAAATACCGCGGTGAACTATAGCCACAATTTTGACAAACATATTGCGTTTTAACTCTGGCCATTCATGCCATCCTTTCTTCTTTAAAGACTACTTACAAACAACGATCCTGAAATAAAAGTGCGCCCTACCAATTACTGTTAAAAATAGTATTGGACCGTTCCACCGGTAAAAATATGGGCAATTTCAGAAAAAATTGTCCGAAATTATTCCGATTTTATTCAAGATTTGCTATATTACTTTTTGGTTGAGCCAAAGCCACCAACCCGCTGAGCACGTGGTTGTTTCTCATCATCGGCAGTAAGGAATGGCATAAAAATTCCTTGGCCAATTCGCTCACCCTTCTTAATATGATAATCCGTTAAGCCGTAGTTAATGAGTTGGAAGAAGATTTCCCCTTCATTACTATCATTATCGTAATAGTCCGCGTCTACGATTCCGACCCCATTTGGGAGAATCAACCGGCGTTTAAATGGACCACTAGAGCGGTTTGCTAATAACAAGAATTCATCGTCTTGCATATAAGCTTTAATCCCAGTTGGTACGAGATACGGTTTAAGACATTGATCAGCATCCTTAAGCTCTTCATCAGTTAACTTTGTTTGCTGGTGGAGTTTCCACAAGGTTTTCAAAAAATTCCCCTTCCAAATAGATGGGAGAACAAAATCTTCTGCAGCTTCAAAGTCATACCCTGCTGCATTAGCAGTTTGCCGGCTTGGTAAATGAAGCCCCTGGTCTTGCTTACTAGAAACAATCTTAAATCCGCGTTTCATTTATATCACCTAATCCTTTTTATAAACTATCTACTTATTATAAAATAGATGTAGGATTTATGGTATGACTTTACCTTGAATTAAGATTGAATGGACGTGATCAAATGGATTACAGAATTGAAGAGGATCGAATTGTCGCTAGTGATGACCAACAGCCCTTTGTTGGCGAAATTAGTTTTCCAAAAGTAGCGGGGGTTCCTAATCGGGTCGTTGTTGAACGAGTTTTCGTTCATCCCGATTATCGTGGTCAAGGTATCGCGGCAGAATTGGTTAACCGATTCGTTAAATACGCCACCGCACACCAACTAACAGTAAAATTAATATGTCCTTATGCTGTCAAGCAATTTAAGGTGCATCCTGAATATCAGCAGTTATTGTTACCAGAAGATCGTTTCTAAAACCTAAGGAGGAAACTCATGAATCAAGATGAGCTAAAACAACAAGTTGGCCGTGAAGCAGTTAAGTATATTCGTCCAGGAATGGTTGTCGGTCTTGGTACCGGCTCTACCGTTCACTGCTTAGTTGAGGCCCTTGGTGAACACATTAAAAATGGTGATTTAACTGATATTGTTTGTGTTACAACCTCAAACAGAACTACTCGCCAAGCTGAAAGCTTAGGAATTAAGGTTGAAGAAATTGATGATGTAGATCACATCGACCTTACTATCGATGGAGCCGATGAAATTAGTGAAGACTTCCAAGGAATTAAAGGTGGCGGTGGCGCCCTTCTCTGGGAAAAGATCGTTTCTAATTACTCTGACCACGTAATGTGGATTGTTGATGAATCAAAGTTAGTTCACCACTTAGGAGCATTTCCACTACCAGTTGAAGTAACCCCCTACGGAAGCCAACACCTCTTTACTAAGTTGGCCCGTCGTGGTTACAATCCAACTTGGCGGATGCTCCCTGATAATAGTGACAAGTTCCGCACTCACCAACGAAACTTCATCATTGACTTACACCTTGAAGACATCAATGATCCATTTGCCCTTCATGAAGAATTAATTGGCATGGTTGGTTTAATTGAAG
The DNA here is from genome assembly GCF_014836425.1 of Limosilactobacillus avistercoris. GTDB lineage: Bacteria > Bacillota > Bacilli > Lactobacillales > Lactobacillaceae > Limosilactobacillus > Limosilactobacillus agrestimuris. Next base: position 28,104 of record NZ_JACSQW010000010.1, read on the forward strand.
ATGGTTTATTCTTGAACCAAGTTAATGATGTTCTTGTCGGAACTCAAAACGGGCCAAAGTTCCTTCACGCCCGTCCATAATATACAAGACGTTAAAAATAGCAAATGATCTTAATTTAAATTTAAAAATGAGGCTGGAATTTTATTTCCAGTCTCATTTTTTTATAAAGTTCAATCATGCTCTTTAACTTTTGCCCCATAATTAAGAACTGTCTTCCATAACTTTTCTTTAGCAGGAGAAAGGATTTCGTTATCTCGAGTGGCAAGAGAAAGATGAAATGACGGCTGTCGCAAATCGGCTAATGCTAAGTCGGCTAAGCGATCATTGGGAGTGATTGCTAATTCTGTTAGGAACGAAATCCCTAAATTTTCAGCAACCATGTTCTTAATAATGTGAATATCATTTGTCCGATAAATTACTTTAGGACGGATATGAGCAAGACGACAAATTTGGCGGAAAGCTTGTTGGTGAATAAAGTCTGCATCGGGTAATATAAAGGACTGTCCCTTAAGGTCACTAAATTGTACTTCCTTCTTCTGAGCCAAGCGGTGGTGGCGACTTACGATGATGTGAAAAGGATAGCAGGCAAATTCTTTTACTAATAACTCTGGCTGCTGGAGTGAACTTGCAGACCCGAGAAGTGCCATATCAAGTTCTCCCCTTAGTAACATTTGGAGCAAATTTTTTGATCCAGCTTCAGTAACTTCTAACTTATCAATTAGTCCCTCGCGAAGCAGTTGTGGACTAAGCGGTGGAAAGTAATAGTTACCAATAATTGGTGGTAAACCAAAGCGAATCTTGTTTAACTTAGCATGTTCGATCTCTTGGCGGGCAATTGCTAGTTCTCTCAATATTGTCTTAACGTGTTGGGCATACTGCTGACCAATTTTAGTAACTTTTATCTGGTGATGAACATGATCACGGATAAAAAAAGTGGCTCCGTATTCTTCTTCTAAGCGGTTAATTGCCATTGTGATAGTTGGCTGACTAACATGGAAACGATCGGCAACTACCGAAAAGTTTTTATCTTTGACAAGTTCAATAAAGTATTCTAAGTCTCTAATTTTCATTTTCATCCTCAAAAGTAGCTTTTCATTCGGGTATATCAAATTTATTTATAGGATAGCATAAATTTGACTATATACTAATGACCTTCCTATCATTAAGTTATACATAATCAATTAAAAGGAGAACTTTAATAATGTCAGATGCAATGTCAATCCTCAATAACCCTTTCAAGAATAAGGGAACCGCGTTTACAATGGACGAACGAAAGAAATTGGGATTGATTGGTACCCTACCACCACGAGTAAAAACCATTGAAGAACAAGAAGCTGATACTTACGCTCTTTATGAAAGTAAGACATCCCGGATTGAAAAGCGGCACTTCTTAATGGAAGTCTTCAACGCTAACCGGACACTTTTCTTCTACTTAATGGAAAAGCACATTACAGAAATGATGCCAATCGTTTACGATCCAGTGATCGCTGAAGCCATTGAAAAGTATAATGAACGTTACCTTCGTCCCCAAGACGCTGTTTACCTTTCCGTTAAGCATCCTGAAAACATCAAGGAGAGTCTTCAAAACGTTATTTGCGGTCGAGATATCCGCCTAATTGTTGTTACTGATTCTCAAGGAATCTTAGGAATCGGTGACTGGGGTGTCGATGGTGTTGACATTGCCGTTGGGAAGCTAATGGTTTACACTGCCGCTGCCGGAGTTAACCCTTCTCAAGTTCTGCCAATTTCTATCGATGCAGGAACAGATAATGAATTTCTCCTAAAAGATCCAAACTACCTTGGTGAACGACATCACCGGATCACTGGTCAAGAATACTTTGACTTTATCGACAAGTTCGTTGATACGGTTGAAGAACTATTTCCAAAGAGCCTTCTCCACTTTGAAGACTTTGGTCGGGGAACTGCTGCACGGATCCTTGATAAGTACCAAGATAAGATATTGACCTTTAATGATGATATTCAAGGAACCGGTATCATTGCCCTTGCCGGTGTCTTGGGCGCACTAAACATTTCTAAGGAAAAATTAGCTGATCAAAAGTTCTTAACCTTTGGTGCTGGAAGTGCCGGAATGGGAATTGCCAAGATGCTCTTTGACGAACTAGTTCGCCAAGGAATGGATCCTGCTGAAGCAAAGAAACACTTCTACTTAGTTGATAAGCAAGGATTGCTCTTTGACGATACTGAAGGCTTAACACCAAAGCAAAAGCCATTTACCCGGCAACGAAGTGAATTTGCAAATGCCGATGAATTGACTAACTTAGTGGCAGTAGTGAAGACGATTCACCCAACTGTCATGATCGGGACTTCTACCCAACCAGGAACCTTCACTGAAGAGATTGTTAAAGAAATGGCAGCCCACACTGAACGGCCAATCATCTTCCCACTTTCTAACCCAACTAAGCTTGCCGAAGCCCGCGCTGCAGACCTCTTAAAGTGGACTGACGGTCGGGCATTAGTTGCAACCGGGATCCCAGTTGATGACATTGAATATAATGGTGTTACCTACAACATCGGTCAAGCAAACAATGCGTTAATTTACCCAGGAGTTGGTTTTGGGGCAATTGCAACGGAAGCAAAGCATATTAATAATGCAATGCTCGCTGCCGCAGCTCATTCACTTGTTGGTTTAGTTGATCCAGACAAGCCTGGGGCTGCTGTCCTTCCTCCCGTTAAGGATATGGCAAAGTTCTCCAAGACGGTTGCAATTGCAGTCGCTCAATCCGCTATTGATCAGGGCCTTTCTTCAGCTAAAGATGCTAAAGAGGCTGTAGAAAAGATGACCTGGGAAGCAAAGTACTAAGATAAATAACAGTTATTCAAATAGACTCCAAGCTCGTTAAAACGGACTATGGAGTCATTTGTGTTTATAAGGGATTTTCTTTCCGCATGTAAATCACTATAATATTAAGTAATACTATTTAAGGAGTGTGAACTGTCGTGAGTTTTAATATTACTAATTCAGCAATTAACGATTTTCACCAGGACTATCACCAAAGGAAAGAAAGCAGCGTGCTTGAGAATGCCGTTACCAAAAATGGGGTAAACGCTGCTAGCTTTAACTGGCACTCAATTGCTGATAATGCTCCCCACTTTTCAATTGATCTAAAGACCGGGGATGTTGCCGACCAAAAGCAATCAGGTCGTTGCTGGATGTTTGCAGCATTAAACACGATGCGTCATGACATGCAACACCGGTTTAACTTGCCTGACAACTTTGAGCTTTCCCAATCTTACCAATTCTTCTGGGATAAGTTTGAAAAGGCAAACTACTTCTACGAAAACGTAATTAAAACTGCTAGTCTTCCTACTAGTGACCGGAAAATTGCCTGGTTAATGGAAGCACCACAATCTGATGGTGGCCAATGGGACATGCTCTGCGCTTTAATCGAAAAGTACGGGGTAATGCCAAAATCTGCAATGCCGGAATCATTTAACTCTAACCGCTCAAACGGGATTAATTCTCTGCTCAACAATAAATTACGCCACGATGCAGTAATTTTACGAAAGATGATTAATGAAGACCACGCAGATGAAGAAGCCGTCAATGCAAAGCGGAAGGAAATGTTGAATGATGTTTACCGGATGCTTGCATATGCCTTTGGTGAACCAGCTAGCCACTTTGATTTTGAATACCGGACAAAGAAAGATAATGAATTCCACCGTGAAGAAAACATTACTCCACAAGAATTCTTCAAAAAGTATGTTGGTTGGAACCTTGATGATTACATTTCAATTATTCAAGCGCCAACCGCGGATAAGGAGTATTACAAGACTTACACTATCGATATGTTAGGTAACGTTGTTGGTGGTCGTCAAATTAAACACTTAAACCTTCCAATGGCTGAATTCAAGCAACTGGCAATCGATCAATTGAAGGCCGGAGAAAGTGTTTGGTTTGGTTCCGACGTTGTTAAATATTCTGAGACTAAGCTCGGGATCATGGCATTAAACACCTATGATTACGCTCAATTATTTGATACGGATCTCGAAATGACTAAGGCGGATGCCCTTGACTATGGTCAAAGTATGATGGATCACGCAATGGTCCTTACTGGTGTTGACCTGGTAAATGACAAGCCAACCAAGTGGAAAGTAGAAAATTCTTGGGGAACAAAAGTTGGTACCAAGGGTTACTTCGTAATGAGCGATGCTTGGATGAACAAGTATTGCTACCAAATTGTTGTTAACAAGAAATATCTTAGTGACAAGCTAAAGAAGGCTCAGGCTCAAGAACCAATTGTTTTGAAGCCTTGGGATCCAATGGGAACATTAGCTTAAACTAGGCAATAATTAAAATAAATTCCCCTCAGCATGCTGAGGGGAATTTATTTTTGTGTTATGCAACTTATGTCCTACCGAATAGGCTTGCTTCGCTGCGGCTTCCTCGAGCTAACGACCTCCCCCTCTGACGACAAGATGTCATTCGGGGGGAGAAATCGTTAGCCACCGGAAGCTTTTAACGGACTCACACTCTTATTCCGTAATATCCGCTCCGAAGTATTTTTGGGAGAGTTTTTTAACGGTACCATCCTTTTGAAGTTTCTTTAGAGCTTGGTTATAAGAGGATTGAATGGCTTTATCTTTTTTATTGAAGAGAGCAGAGATGTTTGCTGGCTTTACTTCACTAGAAACATCAATCATCTTTAACCCCTTTGTGTTGTACTTCTTGCCATAAGCATACCAAGCTTCACGTGAGTTAACCGTTCCCTCAGCCCGGCCTTGCTTAATCATTGCTAGTGAATTACTAAAGTCACCACTTGGAACAAGCGTACCGTGATACTTTTTAACAACATCAGCATTATTTGTTCCGGTACCAGCAACAATCTTCTTCCCTTTAATCTGTTTAAGATTCTTAATCTTACTATCCTTAGGCACAATCAAAGCGTACCGTGACTTAATGTACGGGGTAGAGAAATTATACTTTTTTGCCCGTTCTGGAGTCTGAGTAATGTTATTCATTACTACATCATATTTTCCAGAACCTAATCCAGCTACTAAAGAATCCCACTTACTAGGAACAAATTTAGCTTTTAACCCCATCTCCTTGGCAACCGCTTTTCCAAGATCAACTTCAAAACCAGTTAACTTATTGTTTTTCCGGTATGAATAAGGAGAGTAAGTTCCCTCCAATCCAATTGTGAGCTCACCCTTTTGCTTTAATTCCGAATTAACCTTTGATGAGGCCGCATGAATACTACCAATCCCAGCACTTGTTCCGAGTGTAATTGCAGCTAATGTTACCAGTACTTTTTTCCACATTTTCATTTTAACTTTCTCCTTTTTACTTTAAGTTTTCCATTGTCATCGAAGCAATAAAATTCTTGATTCGTTCATTTGGATTATCCTGAGAAAAGAATTCTTCCGGGTTACCATCATAAATAATTTCACCATTTTCCACGAAAATGATCTTATCTGCAATCTGTTTAGCAAACGCCATATTGTGAGTTACCAGAACCATTGATTGCTTTTCACGGGCTAGTTGGAGGAGAACCTTCAAGACACTTAGCTCTAATTCTGGATCTAAAGCAGAAGTTGGTTCATCAAGGAGAACATATTGTGGCTTCATTGCCAGTGCCCGCGCGATTGCTACCCGCTGTGCTTGTCCACCTGACAATTCACTTGGATATACATCCCCATAGTCTGCTAGCCCCACCTTAGCCAATAACTCCCTAGCTACTTCAATTGCCTGCTTTTTTCCCATCTTCAAAACCTGAGTGGGCCCTTCGATGATATTTCCCAGAACCGTTTTATGCGGGAAAAGATTGTAATCCTGAAAGACCATCCCCGTTTCCCGACGAACTGCTAACTTTTCTTTATTGCTTATACTCTGACTAAAATCAATCTGGTGGTCATTGAATTCATACTGACCACTTTCCGGCGTTACCAGGAAATTCAGTGACCGAAGAATTGTTGACTTTCCAGAACCGGATGGACCAACGAGAACCGTCACCTTCCCCGCAGGAAAATCTAATGTTATATCTTTCAACACGTGCTTATTGCCATATGTTTTGTTAATCCGAGTTAACTTCATTGCATTTCACCTCTCTAACTTACCCTGAGCTGACTACCCAATCGTTTCTCTAAGTAATGTTGAATGATTGTAAGGGCCGTGGTAAACACTGCATAAATCAATGCCACCAATGTGTACATTAACAATGGCTGGTAATTTGCAGCCGCAATTTGCTGGCTAACTTCAAACATTTCCATAATCGTAATCGAGGCTGCCAACGAAGTATCTTTTACCAAGCTGATGAAGCTATTTGATAAGGGTGGTAATGCCACTTGAAGTGCTTGGGGAATTATAATGCGCCACAATATTTGGAGACGAGTCATCCCAATTGCTGCACCAGCTTCCCATTGCCCCTTAGCAACTGAACTAATTGCTGCCCGAATCGTTTCTGAAGCATACGCCCCTGTGTTTAATGAAAAGGTAACAACTCCAGCAGTAAATGGCTCTAATTTTATCCCGTGAGGAAAGATTCCTTTAATCCGTAAATATGGTAACCCGAAGAACACAATGAATAATTGAACTAAAAGTGGGGTTGACCGGAAAAGCCAGACATAAAATTGAGCAAACCATTTAAGTAGGGTAAACAGCCCGCGTTGGTGTGACAGCCTAATCAATGCAGTTACTAAGGCAATGATTAACCCAAAGAAAAATGAAATTAACGCTAAGGGAATCGTATATTTAAATCCCGCTGCTAAAAGCTGGGGTAATGATGTTCTGATTATTTCCCACATAATTAGATTATCCTTTCTCTTGCTTTAATTTACCTAGAGCTTGTTTCAGATCAGCGATAATATCTTCAGGATCTTCAATTCCGACTGATAAACGAATTAGCTCATCCTTAATCCCGTTTTCTAATCTTATTTCCCGGGGAATTGAACCATGAGTCATTACTGCTGGAACTTCAATCAGGCTTTCAATTCCACCAAGACTTTCTGCCAAGTCAATCAAGTGCAGACTTTCAACAAATTTCTTAGCATCTAATCCTGACTTCAACTCAAAACTAATCATTGCTCCAAAGTTACGCATCTGTTTTGCCGCAATCCTATGACCAGGGAAATCAGTTAATCCAGGGTAATAAATCTTGGCAATTCGTGGATCATCTTGCAAAAATTTAATCACCGCATCAGCATTTTCTTGGTGGACTCTTAACCGTGCCCCTAAAGTCTTAATTCCCCGTTGGAGCAACCAACTATCGTCTGGTCCAAGCGTACTTCCAATTGAATTCTGTAAGAAGGCTAACTCATCAGCAATTTGTTGGTCACTGGTTACCGCCAATCCGGCAACCACATCACTATGTCCACCAAGGTATTTTGTTGCGGAATGAACCACAATATCTGCTCCTAGGGTTAACGGCTGCTGGTTATAAGGTGTTGCAAATGTATTATCAACAATCGTTTTAATCCCATGTTTCTTTGCAATATTACTAATTGCTTCAATATCTGCAACCTGAAGAAGAGGATTAGTTGGTGTCTCAAAGTAAATTGCAACGGTCTCATCTTGGATTGCTTTTTCCACAGCCCCTAAATCTTGCATATTAACAACCGTAAATTTCAAGCTGAACCGTTTTAACACCTTATTGATCAGTCGAAACGTCCCACCGTACACATCACTTCCAACAACAAAGTGATCCCCCTGAGAATATAAGGAAAATACAGCGTGAATTGCGGCAGAGCCAGATGAAAAGGCAAAGCCGGCTAACCCATCCTCTAACTCGGCAATTAACTTCTCTAATGATGCTCGAGTTGGATTTCCTGTTCGTGAATATTCCCATTGGGGGTTAGCACCGAGTCGATATTGGTGAAAGGTTGAGGAACGATAAATTGGTGTTGAAACGGCACCCGTAATTTTGTCTTCACTGTTGCCGCCATGAATTAATTGAGTATTAAAACGCATAATATTTCTCCTTATGAATTAGCTGATTCCGAATAAAATGATATAAAGAAGGCGCAATTCCAAGAAAAACTTGAAATTGCGCCTTATGCACTTACCCCGACTGTATTAGCAGGCCAAATTAATTTTGGATACGCCAAAACGTGGGTCGCATAAGACGCGATCCACAGCAACAAACAACAGCGTTAACAAATTGAATGTTATTCATGACGTGTTCCTCCTAATAAAGTATGAATAAAATATAACTTATTTATAGTAAGGTGTCAACATATAAATTTTAAAAATAACGGAAGAACTACCGAAATTGCTTTATTTTCAGTAATTACTCCCGTTATTTTCCTTTAATGTAATATTAATGCTTTAACTTCTTATCCAAGAATTCAAGGACTGTATCATAAATTCGTTGGCTCCAAAAGTCACGTTCATGATTAGCATTAGTAACTCGATAAGCTTCAACACTTGCATCAACAGATTTCAACTTCTCGTACATTTCTTCCATTTGGTGGTAAGGGACAACCTTATCTGCATCTCCATGGAATAATTCAAATGGTGGGTACTGTTTCCCTACTTCTACCCGGTATAAGGGACTCATTTCACGCATAATTTCAGGCCACTTCTTCTTGTCAGTACCAAAAAGGCAATACTTTAGAATTTCATTTCCCGGAACATTCGTCGTATACTTAAACGTTTCGGCAACATCCATCGGAGCAAAGCACGATACAACCGCTGAAACGGCATCGGATTGATCATCATAGGCAGCGGTCTTGTACTTAGGGTCATCACCTGTAAGGCCAACCAACATTGCGGCATTCGCACCAGAAGATGTTCCCCAAATAGCAACCTGCTCAGGATCAATAGCGTACTTTTTCGCATTTGCCCGTAGAAAACGAATTGCGGTTTTGACATCCTGAAGAAATGCTGGGAAAGGATAACCATCTAATGAATTGCGATGTTGCACTGTGGCAACAATATAGCCATTCTTAACAAATTGTACTAGTTGAGGAACCTCTTCACCAAATGTTGGCAACCGCCAAGAGCTTCCTTGGACAAACACAATTAGCGGCCGTGGTTCAGTCTTGTATTGTTGAGGGTACCGTTGTGTCCATGGGGTTAAAAGTTCAAGTTTTAATGCTTGACCATCAGCCGCACCATATGTGACATTTTCGATTAAACGAATTTGTCCACTCAGGCTCGGGTTATTTTTAATCTCATGAATTGCCATTTTCTTCACCATCCATCGTAATAAAAGTCTTCTTAACGATATTTAATGCTGGATCAAATTCATACATAATCGGTTTACCGTTTGGAACTTCAACCTTATCAATTTGATCGTCAGGAATTTGATCAAGGTACTTAATTAATGCCCGTAAGGAACTCCCATGAGCAACTATCAACTGGTTCTTTCCGTCTAGCAGTCGTGGAGCAATCTGATCTTGCCAGTAAGGTAATAATCGCTTCTGGGTCATCGCAAGGCTTTCACTGTAAGGCATCTTTACACCAAGGCGATCATAGCGTCGCTCATGCTGACGATGCTTCAACTTTGGTGGAAGCTCACTATAGCCACGGCGCCAACGATGAAGTTGTTCTGCACCAACTTCTTCTTTAACCTTAGCTTTATTTAACCCACTAAGTGCTCCGTAGTGACGTTCATTCAACCGCCATGTCTTATGTACTGGGATATAAAGTTGATCTACCCTATCCAGAATAATATTCATTGTCTTAATTGCTCGTGACATATAGGAGGTGTGAGCATCGTCAAATTGGATCCCCATCTTGGCCAACTCTTCACCTACCATCTTTCCTTGTTCAATTCCCTTTTCAGTCAGTGGAACATCAGTCCATCCTGTGAAAATATTATCACGGTTTGCCTGACTCTGACCATGACGAACAATTACTAACTTTGCCATTCTCTCACTTCCCTAACACACTAATCATAGCGCATTTGTATATTTCATAACAAGAATAACTTTCCCAACATTTTAGCTGAAAGTAACTAATCTTTTCTTCATGATCACAATCATAGCGTATAATTAAACTATTACATTCATAATGAAAGGAATAAGCTAGCCTAAAGAAAATATTTTTCTCTACCTAACTAAGAAACCATGAAAGAAAAAACCATCAAGCTAATTGAGCAGGGCCTCCCTTATTACATCATCATTATAATGAGTTGCTTGATAATATTACCGCAAATAATACCCCATGGAGTTACCCTCGGGACAGATTCAATTTTTCATTTTAACCGTTTTTATGAAACAGCCCAGCAAATCCGGCACTGGAATTTTAGTTACTTCCAAAGTAATTATTCTTTTCAACAAAGTGGCCGAATTATTAATGCTACATACTGTCTCCTATTTGCCTACTTTAATGGGATAATCCTCTTGCTTGCTAGAAGTTGGTATCGGTACCAAATTATCACTAATCTTCTTATTTACTTCATCGGTGAAACCGGAATGTATAAACTATGCATTAAGCTCCACAGTAAGCAAAGTATCGCACTAATTATCGCTTTTATTTACATGAATCGGCTGGTTACCTCGCTGGGGATTAGCACAAAACATGAATGCATGGGGTGCCGCACTTTCTCCCTATATGGTCATCTGTGGTATCAGAATGATACAAAATAGAGAACAACCAATCAATGCTCTTCAGTTAATGACTCTCATGACCATCATCATGCAAATCCATCTTCTGAGTTCCGTATTTTTTGCGGTTGCCTTGATTCCATTTTTTTGCTGGACTCATTTATTCCAGCAACCCCCGATTAATGTGGGCGGAATTAATCGAGGCAGTAATTGGAACAATAATCTTAACTGCTAATGTCTGGGGAGCATTGCTCATGATTAATCTCAATAACCATATTGCCTATCCAGCAAACCTTAGCCTATTAGCCAATGCCCTCCGTCCAGCAATCTTTAGTAATAACCGAAGATTGCTTGCATTCCCCATTTGGTTCCTTTTTATTGCTCAATTGGTATTTGTTATTAGAAAGCCACGACGCTCGTTCCTCAATACATTTATCACAAGTTGGGGATCCTTAATCTTGATCCTAAGTTCTGTTATTACTCCCTGGAGGAAACTTCAGTAGTGGCTTCCTTTTCTTTCGCATACATTACAATTTCCCAGCCGTCTAACAATTATCGCTTACCCACTTCTCTTCGCTAGGATCGCTATGACCGTTACAGCAATCGTCAAATCAACTCCCAAATACTCACTTAGTCACATCTCCTCGATTGGCATTCTCATTGCAACCCTTCTCCTTGTATTTATCCCAACTAAAATAACGATATCAATGGAAAGCCAAAACTTCCATTCTGATGCACTCTTAGCTAACCTCAGTGCATTATCAAAAGCCAGCACTAATAAAGAGGCAATTCGTCATTCCACTCAATCTTCACACCCTGAGCAACTACTAAACTTAATTGAAAAACGTAGTCCTGACTACCTGCCTCTCCCTTCAAACTATGCAGGAGATAAGTCCAAACACTCCTATGATTACCAATCCTAGATCATTGAGGACGCCAAGAACTTCCATCATACTGTTCTTAAGGGTGGAAAATTAAAGCTTACTTGGACAGCTGATCATTCCGGAACACAGCGTCTCCCCCTAATCACTTATCACGAATCTGTCCTTACGGTAAATGGTAAAAAAGTTCCCCACTATCAACGCTCATCAATCGGTGCCCTTTACATTCATGAGCAGCAAGGTATTAATACCGCTACTTTGAAATTCAAGCCAGCTAGCTGATTTAACTACCTATTAGTAATCTGGCTAATTAGTTCAACCCTCTATTGGATATATGGTGGCTACTACCTTTATAAGCATAAATACTAAAATAAGCCTCTGAGGACAGTATATTACCGTGCCCAGAGGCTTATTTTTATTTACTATTTAGCTGGGTTAATTATAAATGAAAATTCAATATCTTGATCAGCTGGAATGTGGTATTGCTTTTCAACATCTGCACCCCAACTATCAATTCCCCCAACACCACGAACAGCACCAGCCATTACCAATACTGTTCGCCGTGCTAACGGTAATTCTTCAATATGGGTTGCTGACTCAAGTTCTTCAGCAGTGTATGGTAAACAGCTAAAGTTAAATGGCTGATCTGCTTGGCTGAACTTTAAGGAAAATGGTTTGGTAGAATGATCAGCATTATTTTCAGTTATTTCCCGGGTAATGCTGAGTTGTTCAGTTTCCATATGCATCCCATTTTCTTGAGGAACTAAGTATGGGGTAACCGGAAGACCGTCAACATGGTACTTACCGTGACGAGCTCCAGCCATCCGGTCAGGATATGTTTCGCCAGATAGCCCCTCGTAATCAAAGCCAGTTGCTAGTGTTGGCATGATAAAGCGTAGGCCAAAAACTGGTAAGCCGGGAAGATCTTCATGGCCAAAATAATGGGCACTAACATTAATTTGCCCAGTAGCGTCAACCACATAGGTTACAGTGACCTTGGTTGCAGGAACAGTTAATGTTTCATAGGTAAAAGTAATTTTTACTTTATTTGCCGTCTCATGATTAGTAAACTTATTTGTTTCTGGAGCAACTGGTAAGTGATCAAAGTGGCGATCATCAACTACTAAGTCAGTCTGATCATTAAGACATTTACTAAAAGTATCAGCTGCCACCCATTGAGCAGACTTAATATTAAAGCCACTTCCCCGATCATTATCAGTTGTGGCGCGCCAAAAGGTCGGTGTTGGAACCCGATAAAGCCATTCTTTGCCATTTAACTTTAACGATTCCAGGCCACCCTTTTCATAACTAAAGATATAGTGGAAATTATCCCCACCAAGTCCTAACGTTCCGTCACCGTAGATCACGTGCATTTTATTTGTGTAAGCCATAGTAATACCGTACCTCCTGCATAGCTGGTTTAGGTGTCCGATCGGCAAACATTAGACCATCGCCAGAAAATTCATAGTCTGAATGACGATCATCAAAGTCACCGCCATAACGCATAACCATTTGTCCACTGATTGGATCCTTTACTTGAAGTGCTTGATCAATAAAGTCCCAAATAAAGCCACCGAAATATTGTGGGTACTTATCAAGGAGTTTTATGTAAGATCCCATTCCACCAGCAGAATTGCCCATATCATGCATGTATTCACATTCCATAAATGGCTTATCCGGATTATTCTTCAAATATTCTTCAACCTGCTTTGGTGGTAAGTACATCCAACTTTCTACATCTGATAACTCATCACGATAATCATGGGTTTCTCCTTGTGGAAGGTAGTTTCCCTTATTCAAACTTGGAATTTGGTCGCTGTAATCATGCGTGTGACAAACACCTTCATAGTGAACCAAACGGCTATCATCATGTTCCTTATAGAATTGTTGCATAGCTACAAGGTTATCACCGGCAAATGATTCATTCCCAAGTGACCAGAAAAGAATTGCGGCATGGTTTTTGAAGAATTCATAGTTACTTCGTGCACGGTCAACAACAACTTTTCGCCATTGAGGAACAGAACCAGGAACGTTATATGATGGTTCAACTGCTCCCATCTTTTGCCAGGTAGCGTGTGATTCAAGGTTATTTTCGGCCATCATGTAAATTCCATTTTGATCACAAAGGTAATACCAAGGGATCTGATCTGGATAGTGACATGTCCGGACAGCATTAATATTATTTTCTCTGAAGGTATGGATATCACTCAGCATATCCTTCATTGTGACTGAACGACCACGGTGATCATCCCACTCGTGACGGTTAACCCCATTAATAATGAGGCGCTTCCCATTTAACAGGACAACGTGTTCTGGGCTAATTTCAATCCTCCGGAAACCAAATTGGTAAGGAACCAATTCAAGAAGGTTTCCTTTAGCATCCTTAACTTCGATCAAAAGTTGATAGAGGTATGGATCATGGTTATCCCAAAGGTGGACATCCTTAAATTCGTGCGGTTCAACTGTAACTTTTTTGGTAACTGGCTTTGTTTCATCAAGTAAGGCCTTGCCATCATGATCCTTTACCACAAGATGGACATTACCAGCTTGCTCGCCAGCAAAAGCAAGATCAATTGATAACTCACCATCACGGTAATTATCAGCTACCCGTGGCTTTAAGGTAAAGTCCTCCAGGTGAGTTACCGGTTGGGCAAGTAATTCAACGCTCCTAAAAATACCAGAGAAACGGAACATATCCTGATCTTCAATCCAGGAAGCGGTACTGTGCTTAAATACTTCTACTGCCATCACGTTATCTTTATCCTGGATGTATGGTGTCAAATCAAACTCAGACGGCGTAAAGCTATCCTCTGCATATCCAATAAAGTGACCATTAAGCCACAGGTACATTGACCGTTCAACGCCTTCGAAGCGAACCCGAATTTGCTTCCCCCGAAGTTCGTCATTTAAGTCAAAATGCTTCAGGTAAAGGCCAACGGTGTTATCCTTCCCTTCACTAAACGATCCTTCTTCAGGATCATCCTGGCTCAAAGCATAAGCAGGACGCCGGAAAATTTTTCCTTCCCACGGCATCAGCGTATTAATGTAATTATTTTGTGTATAGTTACTTAATTCAATTTCACTAGGAACTTCAATGTGCCCAAAGTTACTAGCGTCAAAGTCAACTTTATAAAAATCCTTAACCCTTTCTTGAGGCGTTTGGGCAAACTTAAACTGCCACTGTCCATCCAAGCTTTGTTCAAAACTACTTTTATGCTGTTGCCACTCTGCATAATTACGGTAGAAATGATGGTCACTATGTGCCGGTAACTGATTAACCCGGAAGGTCTCTGGGTCATCTAACCATTTTATCTCTGCTTCCATCGACGAAATTCCTCCTCAAAAATTATTACAATTTAAGTATAGCGCTTTCATAACTGTAAGGATAGGATTTTCTAGACAGGGTAAATTAATAATGGCTATTTTCTTTGTCAAAAGCTAAACTCAGTTTAATTTTTAAACGAAAAAAGCACTTAACTAAAAAAGTTAAGTGCTTTTTGTTAGTGCGGCCGAGAGGACTTGAACCTCCACGGTCATAATCGACCATAAGATCCTTAATCTTACGCGTCTGCCAGTTCCGCCACGGCCGCATATCAACCAACGAATATTATTATAGCAAGATACTTATTCGTTGGCAACAACTTTTTTCAATTTTTTTGAATAAAATGGTGACCACACCGACGACACACGTACCGATTAGTATTAAACCGGCGTTGGCGAACAATTTGGACCCCACATCCTGTACATTGGTAACGCCAATAATGGTGCGTTCGCCGCCTGGCCTTACTCGTTACCGGAGCATATCGTGAACCACCTACACGAGTAAGTAACTGACGAAAATCCGCACTTCAGTGATGATAATCACGACCTGTCAAGTGTAAATAATAGTGACAAAGTTCATGAAGAACCACCCGCTTTAAGTTATCCAAATCAAATTCGGTATACATTAAAGGATTAATATCAATATGGTGATCATCGAGGTGGTAACGCCCACCAGTGGTTCGTAAACGGGAATTAAAGAAGATCCGATGCAGAAATGGCCGCTGGAAATACTCCACCGACCATTTTTCAGTTAGCTCTTGTAATTGCTGATTATGCATCTGCTTCATCTTGTGGTGCAATCATTGTTAATTGAATCCGTTGGCGCTTAAGATCAACATCTTCAATCCAAACATCCACAATATCACCAACTGAAACCGCAGCGCGGGGATCCTTAATGAATTGCTTACTCATCTTTGAAACGTGAACTAGGCCATCATGCTTTACGCCAATATCAACAAAGGCACCAAAGTCCACAACGTTTCTAACAGTTCCCTGGAGTTTCATCCCCGTCTTAAGGTCATCAATCTTCATTACATCCTGACGAAGCAACGGTGCTGGCATTGAATCACGCAAATCACGACCTGGCTTTTGAAGTGAAGCAATGATATCCTTCACCGTTTCTTCACCGGCCTTTTCGGTAGTAAAGTCATCAATATTGATCTTCTTTAACTGCTCTTCAGCGGCTGACGAGCCAAGATTATCAACATTAATCTCAGCGGTTTCCATGATCTTCTTCGCAATTGGGTAACTTTCCGGGTGAACATCAGTATTATCAAGCGGGTTATCCCCGTTAACAATCCGCAGGAACCCAACAGATTGTTGGTAGGCTTTTGGCCCCAACCTTGGAACATCCTTCAATTGCTTCCGGTTAGTATACTTACCGTGTTCATCACGGTATTTAACGATATTTTTAGCAGTCGTCTTATTTAGACCGGAAATCTGGGTGAGAAGCTGGTAACTTGCGGTATTAAGGTTAACCCCGACCCGGTTAACGGCTCGCTCCACAACAGCATCCAATTCACCTGATAGCTCTTTTTTCGGCAAGTCGTGTTGGTACTGGCCAACACCAATCGCTTGTGGCTCAATTTTAACTAATTCGGCAAGTGGATCCTGAAGCCGTCGACCAATACTGATCGCACTTCGTTGTTCAACATGAAGATCAGGGAACTCATCCCGTGCCTCCTTACTTGCAGAGTATACAGAGGCACCAGCTTCATTGACAATTACATAATAAACAGGCCGCTTGATCTTCTTCAGGGTGTTCACAACAAACTGTTCAGATTCCCGACTGGCTGTTCCGTTACCGATCGCGATCATTTCAACATGGTACTTTTCAATCAGATCAATTAATTGACCTTCAGCTTTTACCCGGTCTTCTTCAGGTGCTGGCTTGTGGGGATAAATAACAGCCTTAGTAAGGAACTTCCCGTTTTCATCCAACACGGCTAACTTGCACCCCGTCCTGTAAGCCGGATCAAAACCAAGAACAACCTTTCCCTTAATTGGTGCTTGCATCAACAAGTGATAAAGGTTTTCTCCAAATACTTTTATTGCTTGTTGGTCCGCATTTTCCGTTAATTGGCGGCGAATCTCCCGTTCAATTGCTGGACCCAAGAAACGCTTATAGGAGTCAGCATAGGCCTCTTCAATCAACTTAACAGCCGCATTCTCCTTACTTGTCCGGATTAACCGAAAGTGAAGGTAATTGAGCACCGCATCATCATCTACGGTGACCTTAACATTTAGGACACCTTCCTTTTCTCCACGGTTAATTGCCAAGACTTGATAAGAACTTAATTCCTTTACTGGACTCGCAAAATCGTAGTACTGTTCGTAAGTTTTTAATTCGTCCTTTTCCTTACCATTACGCTTAACAGTAGTTACTAGTTGACCATGTTGGTTCATAAAGTTTCTTAACCAACTCCGAACAGTTGACATTTCACTAATTGCTTCAGCCAAAATTTCGTGAGCGTCATTCAAAGCATCGTCAACCGTTTTAACGTCATCATTGATGTACTTTGCCGCCTCAGTTTGTGGGTCATCGTCTGAATATGTTAATAACCAATTAGCAAGGGGAGCTAAACCATGTTCCCGGGCTACCTGCGCTTTTGTTTGCCGTTTTTGCTTATAAGGCAAGTAAAGGTCTTCAACCGTTTGGAGTTCCGTTGCAGCCAAGATTTGCTTCTCTAAGGCCGGAGTTAGCTTACCAGCTTCCTTAATCTTATTAATAACGGTTTGCTGCCGATCAAGTAATGATGTTGCGTGCCGATATTGATCATGGATTTCCTGAAGTTGAACTTCATCCAACGTACCCGTAGCCTCTTTCCGGTACCGAGCAATAAACGGAATCGTGTCTCCTTCATCCATTAACTTCAAAGATGCCTTAATCTGTGATTCACGTAGTTTTGGAAGTTGTTTACTAACTAACTTAATTGCTTTTTCGTCCATACAATCCTCCGTCGATCGTTTTACCGCCACCAAGTATCAGCGGGATTAATTGGCTGGTGACGCTTATGTTGTGTCTTCTTGTACCAGCCTTCAATTATCGTTGCTGCTTGAGGACTAACCTCTTTTCCCTCAAGGTAATCATCAATTTCTTGGTAGGAAACTCCAAGGACCTTCTCATCCGGAAGCATTGGCTTGTCATCTTCCAAATCAGCCGTTGGAACCTTTTCATACAAGTGCGCTGGAGCACCAAGGTATTCCAGCAAGGCTTTTCCTTGTCGTTTATCCAAGCCGGAGAGTGGTGTAATATCAGCACCACCATCCCCAAATTTAGTATAAAATCCAGTGACCGCTTCTGCCGCATGGTCAGTTCCCACAACGGCACCACCGTGTTCACCCGCAATTGCGTATTGGACAATCATCCGTTCACGGGCCTTAATATTCCCTTTATTAAAGTCACTAATGTTAGCACCAGCAGTTGTTAACGAATCAAGCATCGCGTCTGTAGCAGGCTTAATGTTAACCCGCATCATCTTATCAGGATGGATAAACTGGTCAATTGCCATCATCGCATCTGATTCATCCGCCTGTTCACCATAAGGTAAGCGAACTGCAATAAATTGGTAGCCTTGATCTTGCGTTTCTTGCCGAAGCTTCTCGACTGCCAATTGTGATAAGCGTCCCGCTAATGAGGAATCCTGACCACCAGAAATCCCCAGGACCAAAGTCTTCATCCCCGTCTTTTTAAGGAAGTCTGCTAAGAATTCAACCCGTTGCGCAACTTCCGCCTTTGGATCAATCTCTGGTCGCACATGAAGCGTCTCAATGATCGTTTCTTGTAAACTAGTCATTTTTCTGCCCCCTAATTATCAAGTGTTTTTACGTATTCATGGATCCGGTGAATCATATTAAGCTTATTATCATAGCACTTCTGTGACAAATCCACTGGGTAAACTTCCGGATTAAGATCGCGTTTGTATTCATCCCACAATGTATCAAGGTTTTTCTTTCGCCGTTGTCGTGTTTCTTCCAGGCTCGGTTCATCATAAACAAATTGACCGTCTTTCCAAATATCCTTTAACATTGGACGTGCCTTAAAATCATCAACATCCTTTTGTTGGAGTGGGAAGTCTGGATTAAACATATTTAATGACCGTTGCTTACGGGGATCCTCATCGTCGAGGGTGATATAGTCCCCTTCACTCTTATTATCTGCGCAGTCATTAATCCGCCAAACCTGCTTTTTCCCTGGGGTAGACATTTTACTGAGGTTATTTGAAAGCTTAATTGTATCAACCATCTTGCCATTTTCATCTTCAATGGCAACAAGCTTATAAACGGCTCCTAAGGTTGGTTGGTCATAAGCAGTAATTAACTTAGTTCCGATTCCCCAAACATCAATCTTAGCTCCCTGCATTTGAAGGTTTTGGATTGTCTTTTCATCGAGACCGTTAGAAGCATAAATCTTTGCATCCTTAAAGCCAGCATCATCAAGAAGTTTACGGACCCGCTTTGAGAGGTAGGCCATATCACCACTATCAATCCGCACACCAAGGAAATTAATTCGGTCACCAAATTCTTTGGCCACCTTTATTGCAGCTGGAACACCACTCTTCAGGGTATCAAACGTATCTACAAGGAAAACACAATCATGGTGAGTTTCAGCGTACGCCTTAAAGGCATCGTAATCATTCCGGTATGCCTGAACTAAAGCATGGGCATGGGTTCCAGAAATTGGAATTCCAAATAGTTTGCCCGCACGAACATTACTTGTTGCATCAAAACCACCAATATAGGCAGCCCGCGTTCCCCACAAGGCCGCGTCAAATTCTTGAGCCCGGCGTGAGCCAAATTCCATCACTGGCTGATCGCCAACGATCGACTTGATCCGGGAAGCCTTAGTAGCAATCATTATTTGGTAATTAATGATGTTTAATAATGCCGTCTCAATTAATTGGGCCTCGAGCATTGGTGCATCGACCTGGATAATTGGTTCATGGTTAAACACCAATTCTCCTTCTTCAAAACTCTTAATAGATCCCGTAAATTTAAAGTCTTTCAGATAGTCCAAAAAATCATCAGCAAACTGCCCCGTTGACCGAAGATATTCAATATCACTAGCCGTAAAGTGAAGGGCCTTAATATAACGAATAATATGATCCAGACCGGCAAAAACTGCATACCCATTTTGGAAGGGCATCTTACGGAAAAAAGCTTCAAAAACGGCGCGGCGATTTCCCTGTCCCTGTTTCCAATATGTTTGCATCATACTGAGTTCATAAGCATCGGTATGAAGAGCTGTACTATCATCTGGATAATTGAATTTCATTGTCTAGTATCCTCTCAAATTGAATTAATAACCAACATTGTAGCACGAATTTTACTTTTCCAAAACGAACTCAAATCGTGAACCAACATATTGGGTATGAACATATTCAAATGGTGTTCCGTCTTGTAAATATGAAAGTTGTGTCATCCGCAATAATGGGTCGCCACGTTTAACATTTAAGTAAGTTGCAATCCGTTCGTTAGCCTTGGTAGCGGAAATATGTTGAACAGCATGTCCGGGATAAAGGTGGGCCTTGTGCTCAAGCGTTTCCCAAAATGAAGTTGTTACTTCCTCTTTGCTTAATCCCTTAACTAATCTTGCTGGGATTGTTGCCACTTCAAAGCAGATTGGAACATCGTTTCCTGAACGAATTCGTTCCATTCGAATAACCTGATCGCCATCCTTTAAACCTAGCTTTTCGATTTCAACTTGGGAAGGAATCGTTAAGTGGTAAGAAATTGTTGTACTAGATGGTTCCTTACCAATTGACTTCATTAGATCCGTAAAACTTGTTACCCCCGACATTTTTTCTTGGACTTTCCGGTTAGCAACAAAGGTTCCGGACCCAACATGCCGTTCAAGAATTCCTTCATCAACCAATTCTTGGATTGCTTGACGCAACGTCATTCGACTAACACCAAATTGGCTAGCTAGTCCCCGTTCAGCAGGAATTTTATCGCCAACCTTCCACTTACCATCTTCAATATTTTCCCGTAGTTGATTATGGATTTTAATATATATCGGTGAACTCATTTTGGCTTTATCCTCCTTACACCATTTAAAACAATAATTAACTATCTACAATTGTAACATCATTTAATAGGATTAGACCAATTTTAGTAAGATTAACGAATTAAACAAAAAGGCCGAAAAACAACCCTTCTAACAAGCCCCCACCACTTAGGCTAATGGTCATTTTTCGGTTCCCTATTTTATAATTTTTATTTTTCCCCGTTGCGAATCTTTAATGCCCGCTCAAGTGTCCGATCGACAATGATTGATTGTGAATCTGCAACGGGGTACTTAGTTTCTGGATCCATCTCTTCAGCATACGAAAGTTCTGTACAGCCAAGGATAACAATATCACAGTGTTCTTCTTCGATCATCTTACGCACAAGTTCATGATACTTTTTACCATCAGAATGGCCCTTTTCCTTAATGTCATGATAGATTAAGTCCTCGGTCATTTCTTGAATTTCAGGAGTTGCCTTAACCTCTTCATAACCCGCATTTTTGATGTAAGAATCATAAATTCCAGACTTCATGGTACCGTCTGTTCCTAAAAGGCCAACTCGCTTAGCATCCGGCTTCAAGCGCTTAATTTCATTAACCGTTTCTTGAAGCATATTCAGAATTGGAACCTTCGTCGCTGCTTGTAATTCATCGTAAGAATAGTGAGCGGTATTACAAATCAAGACAAAGAATTCCGGATTAAGAAGGCTTTGCTGTTTGATATCTTCAATCAGTGCCTTAGCCGGACTAGGCTTACTATGATCAAGGATCCAGCTTGTCCGGTCAGGAACAGTCGCATGGTTAACCACGAGGTAGTCCAAATAATCCTGATCACGATGTGTTGGTGTCCGCTGATCCAAAATCCGTACGTAACTCTCAGTGGCTAATGTTCCCATTCCGCCAAGAACTGTAAAAAACTTTTTCATGACTCATAACCTCACTTTATGGTTTAACTTTAATACTTTAAGATAACAACGCGACAAAAATTGGTCCTAGTAGGGTAATACCAATATTCCCCATGATGTAAGCCGGGGTTAAGGCAGCGGCAAAATATGCCCCACCTTCAGCACCAGCCTGATCGGCAATTTCTGTCATTACAGCAGCACAGGTACCTGAACCAGTCAATCCACCAATCAAAGCTAAGGGTTCCATATGCAAGACATAACGACCAAACAATAACGTTAAAAGGTGGGGAGCAATTGCAACGACTGCACCAATAAATAGGACACCAATTCCTAATGCTTTAATCGCACTAGTAAATGCTTGGGCAGATTGGAGACCAACCGTCCCCACAAAAAGGGTTAACCCTAAGTTTTGGAAGAAGGCGGTAACCGTCGGTGGAATCGAATCATGATCCCGGTGACGTGAAATCCATGTACTCAATGCCAACCCCATTAGTAAGGCCGCAACACCATTCCCCAATTGTAACGGAATACCATTTAACTTCAATCCAAGGATTCCAAGTAAAGAGGCACCCCCAATTCCAAGGGAGAACAATGAGTAGTTAATTGCTACCGCACTCGTATGCCAACGTCCCATCTTCTTTAAGATTGCGGACGTCCGTGATGTATTCCCAGTCAAAGAAATTACATCCCCGGGCTTTAACTGGTTAAATAATTGTTCATTCCCCGTATCAGGATCTTGAATATTAATGAAAACCCCATGTTGACGCAAATGTGCTAATTGAGTTGGCTTAAAATGTTTCCCTAAAACAAATTTTCGTTCCCGCGGAGCATTAGTTGGGGTTAAGACTTCAGTTGTCCCCTTAATTCCGTGCATCTGATCAAAGTGAATTGCATAACCAATCACGGTTAGCAGATCGCCTGGCTTTAGCTTATATTCCAAGTGATCTGTCATTTCATCCCCATGAAAAGCAACTAACGCAATTATCCGGTAATGGGTCCACTTATTAAAGCCACCAATCGTTTTACCAACTAACGGTGAGTCAGGTTCAATTCGGTATGTCCGCCGCCATGTCGGGTTAGGATTTTTCGCGTGAAAGTGATACTTCCGGGCCATTAATGGTCCCCGTTTGCTTACCTTGATTCCCAAAAGTTTTGGTGCAACATCACGAAGAAAAATGATAACACCTAATGTTCCAAAAACATAGGTTAATGCATAGGCAACTGGCAACTGTGCTTCATACGTTGACCTGACTGCACTACTAACTGGCAGAGAACCAATCGTCCGCAATGAACTAGCAACAGTAGATGATTGGGTTAGTGAACCAGCAATAATTCCTGATGCAACTCCTGGTCCAATATGGAATGCAACAAATAATCCCCACGAAACAAGGAAAGCCGTTACTAACCAAAAAATACTGATAATCAGGATTCGCGAACCAAAGATTTTTAAACTGGTTAGCATCTGTGGTCCAATCCGGTAGCCCACTGAAAACATGAAGGCACCAAAGAAGATCGTTCCCAACATCTCATTTCGTGGAAACGCTCCGATCTGACCAACAATTAAAGTAACAACCAGTGTAGCCACGGTTGCACCAATGCTAAATTTACCCCCAATTTTATAATCCCCAATTGCAAAACCTAGGGCCATACAGATAAACAAGGTAAAAACTTGGTTATGAACCATAAAATGAATAATTGTATCAACCATAAGAATTTCTCTTTTTATACCTCAGACAATCCCTCAATTTTGTTATTACAACCACTCATTTTAACATTATCTAAGAGTGAAGGCTATCAACTCGACCATCTTATTTATCTTTGCGTTAATCAGGATTTTTCTAGCGTTATTAGCCACTCCTTAGTTCCCCGATCTAGTCCTGGATCAATTACTAAAGGAAATGGTTTAAACAAGATTGCAATCTGCTGCCAGTTAATTTGACCATTTTTGTAAATGGTTTGAAGAAGTCGTTGTTGTGTTAATTCTCGAATCTGGTTATTTACTGGCCGGTTCAAAAACGTCATAGCGGTTGCCTTAGTTGCTAGTTCTTCCGCAACCATTTTAGTTAACTCTTCTTTACTAATTGTTCCCGAAACAAAAATTTGTTGCGTTAATGGAACACTAGGAACCTCACGTTGAATAAAATGTTGGAGGTCTTCCCAGCCATCAATTATTTGACGGTAAAATTGCCAAGGAACACGGCTATTTAACTTTTTAAGTAGATCTGGAATGGTACTTTCTAAATCTAAACGTTGTCCCTGACAAGTGTTCAAAATTTCAATTAAAAATCGTTGATTACTCTCTTGAATCTTCTTTGCTAATTTCTTCTTACTTGTTAGATTAAATCGTAAAACGACATAGTCAACAAATTGATTATCATCGATTGCAGACTGGTGAGAATGCTTTTTTACTTTAAACTGGTTTAATTGCTTTAGTCGACTTGACTTTGCAAACTGCCCTTGTTTAGGCATTGTATTTTCTCCTTTACATAATTTCTTGATAAACAAAAAAGCCACCAACCAAACAGTTGGTGACTTATGCAGTTGGGCTAGCTGGATTCGAACCAGCGCATGACGGTACCAAAAACCGTTGCCTTACCGCTTGGCTATAGCCCAATAATAAAAGTGGAGGAGGGTGGATTCGAACCGCCGAACCCGAAGGAACGGTTTTACAGACCGTCGCGTTTAGCCAGACTTCGCTACTCCTCCATCACAACGTGAAAGTTATAAGTAACAATCAACGTTTATTATAATATCGAACTTTAGCTAAAATTGCAAGAACTTTTTGAAGAAAATTTTTAAAAAATAAGAAGCTGAGAAAACAAAATCGTTTTTCCTCAGCTTCAAGCTATTATTAATCTACTCCGTCCATTAATCCATGGATCTTCTTAACGAAGAACATCAGGATAATTCCGAAGACAATGCTTACAAGACCCACAGCAATGAAGTATGGAACTTCAGTTGCGGATGAGTAGTACTTAACAATTTGAGCGTTAACAGCTTGACCAGCTGAATCGGCTAAGAACCACATACTCATCATTTGTGACTTAAATGCTTTAGGTGCAAGCTTAGTAGTCACTGACAAACCAATTGGTGAGATTAACATTTCACCAATTTCAACAATGAACCATGAACCAACAAGCCAGAATGGACTAACCCGTCCTGCTGTCCCAAACATCATCCCTGGTAATGCCATGAGAATATAGGATAATCCGGCAAAGACAAGACCAGCGGAGAACTTACCAGGAGCACTTGGTTGACCCTTCCAATGATCCCAAAGGGCAACGAATACTGGTGTTAAAAGCATAATGAATAATGGGTTCAAAGTCTGGAAGTTAGCAGCAGCAAAGTGCCAACTACCAATATGAAGAACTGTCCGTTGTTCAGCAAACAATGCTAAAACAACTGAACCTGATTCTTCAATTGCCCAGAAGATTGCCGCAGCAATGAAAAGTGGAATATAGGCAAGAACACGTGACTTTTCAGGCTTAGTAACTTTCTTTGAATTCAACATCATAATGAAGTAGTAGATCGGTAATGCAATCGCAATAAAGGTAATGATGTTGATAATGTTGTTAATATTAAGTTGACCCATTGCAGCTAACAAACCAAGAACAACAACTAATACAGCTACTCCAACACAAGTCCAAATAATAATTGGCCGTAAATCATCTTTTTCGATCGGGTCGTTAGGATATAAGCTGTCCTTTGAAAGGTACTTTCGACCATCCAAAGTATATTGAAGTAAACCAAAGAACATCCCGATTGCAGCTAGTGAAAAACCAGCGTGGAAGTTCATTTCGTTACCAAACAAATGAAGGCCAAAACCATTAGCAGCCCACGGAACAGCCCATGGAGCAACAGCAGCACCCAAGTTAATCCCGAAAACAAACATACTGAATCCAGAATCACGCCGTTCATCATCTGAGCTATATAAGCCACCAACCATTTCAGAAACGTTTGGCTTTAATAAACCAGTCCCGGCAACGATTAATGCGATTGAAATATATAAGGCTGTAACACCGGCTGGTAATGATAAGGCAATGTGCCCAAACATAATTAACACACCACCGATAAAGACGGTCTTACGAGAGCCCCAAACACGGTCAGAAAGCCAACCACCAACAACACTTGAGAGGTAAACTAACGAACCATAGATTGACATGATTGAAGCAGCAGTAGCTTGGTCCATGCCCAAACCACCCTTAGTGACAGCGTAGTACATGTAGAATAGCAGGATTGCCCGCATTCCGTAGTAACTAAACCGTTCCCACATTTCAGTGAAGAACAGTGTGGATAGTCCTCTTGGCTGCCCGAAGAAGGCTGTATCCAAGTTTTTCTCTTTACTCATATAATTCCTCCAAATAATATCTTCAGGAGATAAATTAGGTGTAAAAGTTAATTAAATTAAGAAACTTTCACATTAAAATTTCAGAATATAACTATTATAGGCGTCTATTTGGTAGTCGTCAATTCAAAAATAAATTTTTGATGAGAAAAACATGTTTAAACACTCGTCTCCACACAATTAATCAAAGCCCCTCATGTTATTTTTTTAGAAATATAACATGAGTTCGTTAAGAATATTAAGAATAGTGTCTGATGTGGCCTAACTTAATAAAGTTAATCTCATTTTCAATTTAAAGGAACACTAAAGCCACTTTCTTAATAGCTAATACCTAAATAAATCTACTTTTAATTCGCAGCCAAGTTCGTTTAGAGCACTTAACCCCGCAATACTATTACCCACGTCATCTAGTGGTGGATTAAAAATCCCAATTCCGTATTTACCTGTCGCAGCACTCATTAAGCCGCCACCAACACCACTTTTAGTTGGAATTCCAATAATTGCAGAATATGTTCCGGACTCATTATATAGTCCCGTAGTCATCATCAAAGATTTGGTGTATGTTGCCGCTTCACTTGAAATCAACCGTTCATTGTCCCATGGTTTAATTCCATCATTTGCCAGAACCGCCCCTAGGTTAGCCAGCTCTTCTGCCGTCACCATCATTGAACACTATTTAAAGTAAATTTTTAAACTTGTTGGTACGTCCGCTTTTAGTATCTTCTTCGCTTTGAGATAATATGCTAAAGAACGATCCATATTACCTGTCCGTTCTTCCGACTCAAATATTTCCGTACTAAGTGTAATCTGCGGGTCATGACAAATTTCACGAGCAAAACGAATGAGCTGTTCAAACGGCTGCATGTTATTTACTGCCTTTAAAAGCGACGTTACTTCGATTGCCCCCGCGTTAACAAATGGATTCAGTGGGTGATTGTTCCCCTCAATCTCTAAATTTAAAATTGAGTTGAACGGAAAACCAGTTTGGCGGGCACCAACACGCTGGGTAACATAATCCATTCCTAATTGTTTTACCGCATATAAAAAAGTAATGACCTTTGAAATACTCTCGATCGCAAATCGTACCTGTGAGTCACCAACTTGTTCTATATCATTTTCTTTAAGATCATAAATTGCGATTCCTAATTGATTTGGTTCAACTTTACCTAGTGCAGGAGTATAGTCAGCTACTTTTCCTTCTTTAGTTTTAGCTAAATTATTTTTTATTATTTGTTCTAAATTCAAGCGAACCACCTCCTAATTGGCATAATACGTGATTTAAATAAAATAGCAAAAGAAATGCATTTTATCACAATCAAGATAATTAATTACTTAATATAATAAAAATTTAAAATAAAAAAAGCGCTAGCCAGAATAGCTAACGTTTTTATCATGACTCCGGCAGTCAGACTCGAACTGACGACAACCTGATTAACAGTCAGGTGCTCTACCAACTGAGCTATGCCGGAATAAGAAAATATCAAAGATAAATCTTAACAACAATAGTTATTATACAAGATAACATTCTAAGTAGCAAGAAGAGATTTAAATTAATTAAAAAATTCCCGCAATTTGCGATATAATGCTTATAAAAAGTAAGAAATTTTAAGGAGGTAATCCCATGGCAAATACTTTAGTTCTCTACTACTCCGCTACTGGTACAACGAAAAAAGTAGCAGAAGAAATTGCACAAAAGTTGAATGCTGATATTGCGGAAATTCATCCAGTAAAGCCATACTCAAATGAGGATCTTAATTGGCATGATGAATCTACACGGGCGACTGTAGAACAGAAACAAGAACATGACGGTCGTGTTCCAATTAAAGATGATCTACCTTCGCTTGATAATTACGATAACGTTATGATTGGTCACCCAATTTGGTGGGGAATTCCACCACGTCTTATTGCCGCAACCATCGATAAACTTGCATTGAATGGCAAAAATTTGGCAACCTTTGGGACCTCCAGTAGTACAGGCTATGATCGCGCCCAATCTAATATTGAACGAACAATTAAAGAAAATAATTATGAGGTTAAATTAAATCGGGGAGACGTTCTCAATTCTCAATCAGCTATTGATAATTGGCTCGCTTCATTGAACTTCTAACTATCCCCTACTTAAGGTAATGCATGAACCTGATCCATCATTGGGTTCATGCATTTTATTTTCTGTTTTTTGACCAGTAGTCAGTATTCCCAAACGAGTATAATAATATTAATGATTAATTCTAAAAGGGGCTAAATCATGCGGGAAATTCCAATTAAGCAAGCACATGCAATCCTTAAACGTTTTCTAAAAGGAAAAGGTATTCAACAAATTCAATTATTAACAAAGAAAAAAGACCGCTCCTTAAGTGTTAAAACAAATAAAGGTGAATTAATGATAATTGAGCAAGGATACGTCGATAAAATTACCAACTACTCATTAAATAATGGAGAAGCCAAGCACGCATTAATGACCGCGTTTAAACGAGAATTCCCCCGGAGTCACCAATTATACTTAAATCAAAGAGGCTAAAATAAAACGCAGATCGAGTTTAATGAACATGGCTGTAAACCTTTTTTCAAAAAGCATCGGCAACAAAAAGAAATAATTAAGGAATCAATTAATACAGCAGTTGAGAGAGAAATTGCAACAGGAATGACTAAAGTTAAAGTGGCTACCAAAAAGAAGATCGCTAAACAAACTATTTATGAGTTTCGTTTGAATCTTGGTAAGCTTGGTTCAGCACGATTAGCTTTTTCAGCAACGCAAAATCGAGTAATAATTTATTTCATCAGCAGTCATCTCCAAAAATCAACATTCAGTCATGAATTTGAACAAGTAATTGACAAAATTGATTACTAATAAACTCATTATTACTATTCATAATCATTATTCACTAAATCTACTAAATAAAATAACAGCTAATCAAGAATTGATTAACTGTTATAATTCTATCCAAGTAAATTAATATAAAACATTAAATTAAACACACTGGAAATATCACCACAAATCATTGATATATCAGCGTTAGTAGTCTCCTCAAAATTGGTCTAAACACACTGAGCCATATTGGCATTTCAGTGTGTTTGCTAGTGTGTTTGAAACAGTAATTCAGAACATTTCAGAACCATTCACTTTACTTCTTAAGTGTACAAAAAAGCCTACAGATTAAGCTTTGGTGGCTTTTTCTGTAGGCTTCCGAACTTTACTAAATTCTATCTAGTGCTAACTAGAGGAGTCGAACCTCCGACCTTCTCTTTACGAGGGAGATGCTCTACCAGCTGAGCTAAGTTAGCAAATAATCAACGTTTATTATTATATCATGACAATAAACGAGTTGAAACACCTATTCTTAATTTTATCTAGGTGATTTTTTAACAGGTGTTGTCTTAATAATGAAACAAAAAAGCTGTTAGCCCAATAGCTAACAGCTTTTTATCAATGACTCCGGCAGTCAGACTCGAACTGACGACAACCTGATTAACAGTCAGGTGCTCTACCAACTGAGCTATGCCGGAATAATAGCGTGGCAACGTCCTATCCTCGCAGGGAGCGATCCCCCAACTACTTTTGGCGTGTTGAAGCTTAACTTCTGTGTTCG
>NZ_JACSQW010000011.1 GCF_014836425.1 Limosilactobacillus avistercoris
ACTCCGGTTTATTTTGCCCATGCTTATTCACCACATGAACGCGGTAGTAATGAGAACCGTAACCGAGTTTTGCGACGGTTTATTCCCAAGGGACAAGCCATTGAAGAACTAAGTGATTACCAACTGGTTCAAATCAATTGGTATCTGAATTCCCGGCCACTTAAATGTCTTAATTGGCATACACCAATCGAGTTCTTCTTGCTTAATCTACATTACTAAATTCGTTCAAGTTATTTCTTGCAATCTGCCTTTCATAAAAAAATACCCCTACATTTTCGTAGGAAGTATTTTTAGTCAACCATACCAGTTGACAGATACCCGGTTATTTTTTATAAAAAAGCTCCCAAGATAAATCGGAATTCTCACCTACCTTGAGAGCACTTAAAAATTAATTATTTTGGTTTTCAACAGCTGCCTTAACAAAGGCCTTGAATAATCCTTCTGGGTGGTTTGGCCGTGACTTAAATTCTGGGTGGTATTGGGCACCAACAAAGAACTTCTTGTCTGGTAATTCAACCACTTCAACTAAGTTTCGGTCTGGATTAACACCAGAAACAACTAAACCATTGTCTTCCATTTCTTGACGGTAATCATTATTGAATTCGTAACGGTGACGGTGCCGTTGACTGATCATCTTTTGATTATCGTAAGCAGCTGCTGCAACTGTTCCTGGCTTTAACTTACATGGGTAAGCACCTAAACGTTGTGTTCCACCCATATCTTCAACATCTTCTTGGTCTGACATCAAGTCAATGATGTTGTGCTTAGTGTTTGGATCAAATTCAGTTGAATTAGCATCCTTGTATCCAAGAACATCCCGTGCGTATTCGATGCATGCTGTTTGCATTCCAAGGCAAATTCCCAAGTAAGGAACATCGTTTTCACGAGCATACTTAATTGCGGTAATCATTCCTTCAATTCCCCGGCTTCCGAATCCACCAGGAACAAGGATCCCATCATAATCCTTAAGGGTATCAACCACATTATCTTCGTTGATGTTTTCAGCATTGAAGTGATCGATATCAACCTTAGCATCAACTGGGTATCCCGCATGACGAAGAGCCTCGTTAACTGAAATGTAAGCATCTTGTAAGTCAGTGTACTTACCAACCATGGCAATCTTAACAGTCTTCTTCAGATCATTTTCAATGTGGTTAACCATGTTAGTCCATTCACGCATATCAGCAACTGGGCAATCAAGATCAAAGTGATCAACTACTAATTGATCCATCCCTTGCTTTTGTAAGTTCAACGGAATCTCGTAAAGGGTATTAACATCCATTGATTCAATAACAGCCTTTGGATCAACATCACAGAACAATGCAATCTTAGTCCGCATTTCATCAGTGATTGGCTTTTCAGTCCGGACAACCAGAATGTTAGGTTGGATACCCAAGCCACGTAATTCACGAACACTGTGCTGTGTTGGCTTAGTCTTCATTTCACCAGCTGCACGGAGGTATGGAACTAATGTTGTGTGGATGTATAAGACATTGTCATCGCCAACTTCTTCTTTCATTTGACGAATTGCTTCCATGAATGGTTGAGATTCAATATCCCCAACTGTCCCACCAATTTCAGTGATAACAACTTCGGCATCAGTACTTTCACCGGCACGCTTAATCTTATCCTTAATAGCGTTAGTAATGTGAGGGATAACTTGTACGGTCCGTCCTAAGTAATCACCCCGCCGTTCCTTGCGCAATACTTCAGAATAAATCTTACCAGTAGTAACGTTTGAGTACTTGTTTAAGTCGTTATCAATAAATCGTTCATAATGACCTAAATCCAAATCAGTTTCAGTACCATCATCGGTAACAAAAACTTCCCCGTGTTGATATGGACTCATAGTTCCTGGATCAACGTTAATATAAGGGTCGAATTTTTGAATGGCAACCTTTAAGCCACGGTTCTTTAATAGGCGACCAAGGGAAGCAGCAACAATCCCTTTACCTAGTGATGATACAACTCCACCGGTTACAAAAATGTATTTAGTCATCGCGTAATTTTCTCCTTTTTGTTTTTTAATGGGGTTAATAAACAGAAAAGACTCCCCATTTCCATTGAAACAGGGAGCCATCATTTTAACGAACGATTACCTGCATTTCACAAGCGCCCAAGAAAGATAATACAGGCTCGCCACTAGATAGTCAAGAACAAAATATTAAAAATTATTCTTCATCATCGTCGTCATCGTCATGTAGTTCAGATAATTGACCTTCGATGCCGTCATCAAGACCGTCATCACTGTAATCATCATCGTCGTCATCATCATAATCTGTGTTGTCGTCATCATCTTGATCGTCGAGATCCTCATCTTCAGGGTCATCATTATCGTAATCAATCACGTCATCATCAGAATTAGAATCAGCTAAGAAAGCATTAACCTTACGACGCTTCGTCTTTGGACGATCGTCCTCTTCTTCGTCTTCATTTTCACCAACGGTTGCTTCGTCGATTGATTCATATGGGTACCATGCACGTAGACCCCAAGTGTTATCACCGAGGGAGATAAAACTGCCGTCGATGTTCAAATCAGTGTAAAACTGTGAAAGTCGTTCACGAATCTCTTCATCACTCTTACCAAGGTATTGTTGAACTTCGTTAGTTAAATCAACAAATGCCATTGCCTCGCCGTGGTGTGCGAGAATAGCGTGGGCAACTTCGATCATTGAAAGTTCTGATTTGTCTTGGCCGTCAAAAATCTTTAAATCCAAATTGGTGCACATCCCTTCAAAAGTCTAAATTACAGTATACAATGCTAAGCAGCAAATTGCAATTGAACTTGGTAAGTTCCGATTAATTGATCGTTTGCAGTTAGTTGATATTCCAAATCAATTGATCCATTAACATTTTGGGGATCAAATTCTACTTCTAGACGGTTTGTTGTGACCATCATTCCAATAATTCCGTATTCTGTCCGGTAACGAGCTTTGGTTGGCTCGGCTAATTGAAATTCAAAATCAGTTTCACGAACCCCGCTTCGTCTTAGGTGAAGTTGGTCCGTATCTAAACGGAATTGAACAGGGGTGACGGTTCCATCTTGGTGTTCTTGGTAACGGAGGTAATATTTCCCGTTTAATTCAACGAATTGCCCTTCTTCATCAAACCGATATTGATCCCGTTGACCATCCTGCTCCATCGTGGTCGTTAACCGAACATGAACTGGTACTGAACGTTTGATATTTAGGACCTCCTTATAGCTTCTTGTCCTGATTATAACTGTTTTTCGTCTCCGAATGTTATTATTCTGCCTAGTTTAGTATAATGAAAATGTTAAATAATGCCAGTATTTATAGAAAAGAAGAATTAGCTATGATTAATATCTCAAACCAACACGTCGAAACATTTTCTCAACCACTTAATCCGGAAAATAACCTTGCTTCGTTCGCGTATACAAACGCCTTATTGCGGGCAAGTGAACAGCTATCATCCCCAGTTCTCCACTCATGGACTCTAGAGGATACCGTGATTCTAGGATTGAAGGACCAGCGACTTCCTTACCTCCAGAAAGCTCTGAACTATCTTGATGGTAAAGGTCTCCATTATTTTATCCGTAACTCTGGAGGCCTCGCCGTTGCCAGTGATTCAGGGATCCTTAATTTTTCCATTTTTATTCCCTGGCACGTTAACGGTAGTGAATTAGAAATTGACGGAGCCTACCAAGTAATGACTGATGTCGTTAGTGCTGCTTTCCCTGAAATCACAATTAAGACTGGTGAAATCACACATTCATATTGCCCGGGAACTTTCGATCTCAGCGTCAATGGTCAAAAGATTGGCGGAATGTCCCAACGGCGGAATCGGTCAGGAGTAGTCGTTATGCTGTACCTAAGCATTAACGGTCCCCAAATGCTTCGTGGTGAAACCATTCGTGACTTCTATACCCGTGGGCTTCAAAATGTCGAAAACAAGTGGCATTTCCCTGACATCTGGCCAACCGCGATGACAACAATTGAAGAATTGCTTGGTAAACCACTTAGCCTAACAGAAGCTAATCAACGTCTACTGAATGTCTTTTCCGATCGGGGAAGCCAACAACTGCAACAGGTAATGTGGTCAAACAAATTTATCCAGTATCTTCAGCAAGAATCGACCACAATCAATCGACTTCAAGAACGCCTTCATAAGGAGGAATAAGCAAAATGTCCTTTCAGGATGAACAATTAGCTAAGGAAAAGGTCTTTCGGGATCCAATTCACGGCCAGATTATCGTTGATAACCAGATCCTGCTTGACCTAATTAACACCCCTGAATTTCAACGGTTACGCCGGATCAAACAATTAGGAACGTCATCTTTAACCTTCCATGGTGCTGAACATTCACGGTTTGGTCATTGCCTTGGTGTATATGAAATCACCCGCCGGATGTGCAACAGGTTTCAGCGTAATTACCCAACGAGAGAACCAAATGATGGACTTTGGGACGATCGTGAACGTCCCGTTGCTCTTTGTGCTGCCCTTCTACACGATCTCGGGCATGGACCGTATTCACACACTTTTGAACATATCTTTCACACAAATCACGAAGCAATTACCAGGGAAATTATTACTAGTCCATCAACTAACGTAAACCGGATTCTTCGTCGGGTTTCACCGACTTTCCCCGAAGATGTTGCCAGTGTCATCGACCACACCTACCATAATCCGCAAGTCGTTCAAATGATTTCTAGTCAAGTCGATGCCGACCGAATGGACTATTTGCAACGCGATTCCTACTACACCGGGACGAACTACGGAAAGTTTGATCTTGACCGGGTGCTCCTAATGATGCGTCCAATTAAAAGTGGGATTGCATTTGATATTTCAGGAATGCACGCGGTTGAGGACTACATCATCAGTCGTCTACAAATGTACCTCCAGATTTACTTCCACCCGGTTTCCCGTTCAATGGAAGTAATTCTCGACCACCTATTGAAGCGGGCAAACTATATCTACCAGCACCCGAGCGAGTTCGAGCCAGAATTCACACCATATATGCTGATGCCGTTTTTCAATAATCACTTTACCTTGGACGACTACCTTGCTCTTGATGACGGGGTCCTCACAACCTACTTTAACCACTGGACCCAGTCACGGGATGACATCTTAAATGACCTTGCAAGAAGGTTCCTTAATCGGCGGCCACTTAAATCCGCCCTTTATGACAAAAAATCAAAACCGCTTTTACCAAAGCTGCGAAAGCTTATTCAGACGGCTGGATTTAATAGCGATTACTACACCGCCGTCAATGATAGCTTTAAGCTTCCCTACGATACCTACAATCCGCAAGATTCAAATCCGCAAACCCAAATTGAATTGATCCAACCTAATGGCAAACTTATTGAACTATCGCAAGTTAGTACCCTAGTTGCGAGTGTTTCTGGTAAGGAAGCTGGGGATCAACGGTTCTTCTTCCCGAAAGAAATGCTTAACGAACACCAGGATATTGAAATTTTCGAACCAATTTACGAAGAATTTCAAAGCTATATTCAAAATAACCACGTCGTTAATCCAAAGGAGAATAATAATGGCAATTAAATTAATCGCAATTGATATTGACGCAACGTTGATTAACGATCAACGTCAAATTACCCCTCGAACAAAGGAAGCCCTTGAGGCAGCTAAACAACAAGGTGTTAAAGTAGTCCTATGTACAGGTCGTCCGATGACGGGAGTGGACGCCTATCTTACTGAATTAAGGCTAAACCACCAGGATGATCAATATGTGGTTAGTTTTAACGGTGCCCTTGCACAGTCAACGAACGAAAAAGTAATTGTTAACTATACCCTATCTTTTAATGATTATGTTGATTGGCAAGCATTTTGCACCAAGAATAACGTTAAGTCACAATTTGAATCACGCGACTATATTTACACAACCAACCGCGATCTCAGTCCGTGGACAATCCACGAATCTGATTTGGTAAGCATGCCGGTTCGGGTACGGTCACTTGATGAAATGGCCCACTCGCAGGATCAATACGTTCTGGCTAAGGGAATGATGCTCGGCGATAAGGAAGAGTTAGATAAGATTCAGCAAAAGTTCAGTAAAGAGTTTGCTGGACGCTTTACAATTATTCGGAGCGAAGACTTTTACCTCGAAATCGTCAACCACCGAGCAAGCAAGGGAAGTACCCTTGAGGCTCTGGCTAAGGAGCTCGGTATTAAGCAAAGCGAAGTCATGGCTCTCGGTAACGCCCAAAATGATAACTCAATGATCGAATACGCTGGCATCGGCGTTGCAATGGGTAATTCAGTCCCAGAAACTAAGGCCGTTGCTGATGTAATCACCGATACCAATAATAATGATGGTGTTGGTAAGGCCGTTGAAAAATATGTATTACGTTAAAGAAAACCGAAGAGGCTGGGAAAAAACTCCCGATCAAATTAAAAAGCCGAATAATGAATCTAAAATTGATTCATTATTCGGCTTTTTGTATACGGCGAATTAACAATTGAAATGCAACACAAAGTAAAAAAATAAACCCATACCGGGTAGAATATGTTTAACGACCAAATCAAACAATTCGAGGTATCCGGTATGAGCTATAACCATCTTACTATAAAAGAACGTGAAATGCTTATGTTTTTACAAGCTAAGGGGTTATCTATCCGGGCTGTTGCGTTACGGCTAGGGCGAAATCCAAGCACTATTTCACGAGAATTAAAACGTTGTGCAGGTCATTATTCCCCAAGTAAAGCAGAAAATGACTATCATCAAAAGCGAAAGAATTGTCACAAGAAGCGGCTATTAGACAGCCATCCACAACTACGCCGTCAAATTGTTCATTACATCTTAGATCTGCACTGGTCACCAGAGCAGATTACCGCTCGCTTTAATAAGGAACATCAATGGTGTGTTAGCTACAACACAATCTACCGTCATACCTATCAACACAATTTAGGTAAGAAGTACTCCTCACATGGCGATACCGGTATTCAGCGCCATCTCAGACATAAACATCGGACGCGGCATTCAAAGAATACTAGACGACATCGAGAAGTACAGACGGACTACATCTCAATTCATGAGCGCCCTGGTTTTATCAACCAGCGTCAACGTATTGGTGACTGGGAAATCGATACTGTGATTGGGCGAACGGGTCATTCCATCCTTTTAACGGTTGTCGATCGGCTTAGTCGGCTTACTCCTATCAAAAAGGTTGCGCGAAAGGCCTCGCAGGAGATAAATAAAGGCTTAGTTGAACTGTTAGGGGCCATTCCTAAAGAATTTGTTCATTCTATTACACCAGATCATGGGACCGAATTTCTTCATCTTGATGAAATCAGCGAAAGATTAGGCGTTACTGTCTATTGGCCCAATCCATATTCCCCTGAACAGCGTGGAACAAATGAGAATACAAATGGATTAATCCGGGAATATTTTCCCAAGCGAACAGATATTGATAATTATACAGAACAGGACGTTGAACACTACCAAAAGCAGTTAAATCAACGTCCGCGCAAAGTGTTAAATTATGAAACCCCATATGAAGTATTTTTTGATAAACCGTTGCACTTAGTTTGACAATTCGCCACACAGAAAATCGTTCCTGATATGATGTAATTACCCCTAAAAACAAATATAAAGGAATGATTTACATGTATCAAAATTATATCACAGGGCAAACTGAATTCGCACTAAGTTATGAGTTTAAAGTTCCCAAAGATCATATTACACGTTTAATTGATGATTTTGTTGATTCAATTCCTCAAGAAGTTTTACTAGAAGCAGATGTGGCGACTACTGGTCGCCCGCTTTCCCATCCAGCTATTATGCTGAAAATCTTACTTTTTGCTTATTCTCGTCAGACCTACAGTTATCATACTATTAATAACTTCCGCGGTAGTAATTATGCGGCGAGATTAATTAAACGTTCTTTCGTTTATTTCACTATGGCATTAGCTGACCATGGTTTGATTAAACATGATGCCTTTTTCATTGATGGTACTAAAGTAAAAGCTGATGCCAATAAATACTCCTTTACCTGGCGACGAGCAGTTGAAAAATATCATGTTAAGCTCCAAGCAAACGTTGCTGAACTTTATGATGAGTTAGTTGAAAAGAAAGTTGTTCAGGCAATGAAACCGGAAACACTTAAGTCTTCAACTGGTATGGAAGAGATTACCGAACAGCTCGAAAATGAGATCGATCAATTAAACGAAGAAATTAAACAAGAACCTAAAGTGATTAAAGGTTGTTCCGTTAAGAAACAACGTCGTCGTTTCTTAAAAAAGATCCAACTCGGCCACAAAACTGGCAATATAACGCCAAAGATGATTATTTCATTGATTATCAGGGCGTGCGTTTTAGCTTCTATCGCTATAGTCGACGGACAGATAAGTATGGTTTTAAACGTGACTTTAAACTTTATCGTGCCGATAAGCATCAACTAACCGTCAGGTTAGATCAATTGGCGAAAACACCAAGTGGTCGCCAACGTCAAATGAACGTTAACCCCACTTGGAATTACTTCAAATCTAAAATTAAGGATACCCTCTCTTCTGAAGAAGGCAAAGCAATCTATCGTCGTCGAAAATTTGACGTAGAACCAGTCTTTGGCAGAATGAAGAGGGATTTTGGCGTACGCCGAACCCATCTTCGTGGACAACAAGGTGTGGAAAATGATATTGGCTTGGTCTTAATGACCATGAATTTAACTAAATTAGGGAAATTAATGGCTCATTAGGGAGTCAAATTGATTGAAAAAAGAAAAAATCCGAACTGTAATTTCATAAAACTGAAAATTATAGTTCAGATTTTCTTATTGGAAGCCAGCAAACTATTAGTTTTTTCCCAACCTCTTCGGTTTTTACTATTCAAAACGCTGAATTTCCTTCTGGTCCGCGTTTATCTTAACGTTATAGCTAGTTATCTCACCCGTAATCTGATTCTGAAAACGGTACTCCCCGCTTTGCTGGTTAATGATTGCTTGATAATGGGTATAGTTATGCAGGTGGTGTTCATTTTTGGGAACCGTCACTGATTGAAGAAATGAAGATAGCTCCTTAGTTGTTGAAATTTTATTTTGCCACCGTGCCTGGGCTGCAAGGATAAAGCGATCACTAGAATTACGACCAGTAACCGACTTTTTCATTGTTAATAATGAAGTCTTTGTCTGTGAAGTAAACTTGGGATCTTCTCCATTACCAAAGAAATCATTGAGTTTTTTTACTTGTTCTGGATAAGCAGGAGTATTTGTATACGCACCAATCGAATTTTTGAAAACTACTAATTGACCATTCAAAGGTTCAATTCCGTATGTCCCGGTCGAGTCCATCAGCAACCAGTGGAATGGATATTGCTGATTATCAAACCATTTTTCCTTAATCACGCTTACATTTTGCAAATCATTAACCACATCCTGAACAGTCGCGTGTTTTGCCAGGATCCAATGAATAAGGTCTTGCGGAGTTAATGTTAATTTACCCTGTTGGCGTGAACCATAATCAGCAGCAACAGGGAAAAATAGCTCAGCACAGATAAGCCCACGCGCATTAATTCCATCACCGATCAGATAGTGATCACCAACGAGACGCATTCCTCCCAGAATTGCGTATTGATCCTGAATTTGTAATGTCTGACCCACAGGTGACCACTTATGACCAGCAGGAAGAAATGTCAATCGCCATGGAGTCCGCGGTGGAAAATCCATCGTCCGCCCGAATAATTTTCCCTGATCTAACGTTAATACTGTACACATTAGCTTTTCCCCACCTTCTAAAGAAAAAGGCAGGGGTTTCGCCCTACCTTGAAATTAAAATTATTGCAATTTAGTAACGGCGCCAGTTTGACTATTGTACTGGTAAATTCCGATTAAGTTAGCAACCGTATTATCACTATTATTTTGCCGTACTTCTAACTTATATACGTTGCCGTTAGCAGAAGTTGGCGTGATTGAGTAGCCTTTTTCTCCTGTGAAGCCCATCTTGTTAGCAAATGATTCAATAACACTATCGCTTGTCTTATCAGATGCCTGTTGGTTAGCTACTTGTTGACTGGATGAGGAGTTCTTTACCTTAACGTTTTGTTTCTTGTTAATCTTTGACCGTAAGCTCGTATATGCATCACGCATTGCGGTACTAGTAGATTTCAACGGCTTTAAACTATTCGCTGCAGTTTGGTAATTGCCATTATCATATGCCTGCTTTGCAGTTAGGTAGTTTTGTAAATCGCCCTTTAAGTTATTAGCCTCAGTCGAACGGTTCTCAGTATTATTCAACTTATCGTAAGCAGCTTGAAAATCATTATTATGAATTGAACGATTTGCTGAACGAACTGCCTTTGTTGAATCACTTTCAGACGATTGAGCACTACTAGTAGATGAGCTCTTCGTTGAACTAGTTGATTGACTATTACCACAAGCAGCCAGTGTCAAAGCTAACGTTACCGCCGCAGCCCCTACCGAAATATTCTTGAAGAACTTATTTACTGTCATAATTACTCCTCCTTTTTCCATCCCTAATTATACCATTCCCACTTTCTACCAACCTTCCTGAGAGAAAGGCTTAAGAAAAAATTAGAGTGTGAGCCCGTTAAAGCCTTCCGGTGGCTAACGATTTCTCCACCGAACGGCGTCTTGCCGTCGGAGGTGGAGGTCGTTAGCTCGAGGAAGGCTAGGGCGAACACATTTTTACTGTGTTGCCTAGAAGAAAATCTAGGAAACTCAGATGAAGCGCAGTAACTGAGTGGCTTTTGTCATCAACAAGTTGATAGCCAAAAACCTACTCATCCTTGCGTGGGGTTCACAGACGAAATTGATAAATCAATTTCTAGTTTACTCCAACATTTTGACCATATTGCAATGAAACAACAGAAAATAAAAAAGTGATTGCCGATTCAACAGCAACCACTTTTTTTCATTTTCAATATATTAAAGTTCAGCACTCTTAAATACTTGCTTGAACAAAGGACTAACAGGACGGTTTTCGTTAATCCGCTTAATTGCAGAACCAATAAGTGGGGCAACGGAAACTTGCTTAA
The DNA here is from genome assembly GCF_014836425.1 of Limosilactobacillus avistercoris. Taxonomy (GTDB): domain Bacteria; phylum Bacillota; class Bacilli; order Lactobacillales; family Lactobacillaceae; genus Limosilactobacillus; species Limosilactobacillus agrestimuris. The sequence goes on from NZ_JACSQW010000011.1 coordinate 10,966, forward strand.
TCTTATCAATCTGCTTTTCCTTTGGTAATTGAATTGAGTCAGTCACAACAACTTCCTTAATTGGTGACTTAGATAACCGTTCAATTGCTGGGCCAGAAAGGACCGCATGAGTACATGAAGCATAAACTTCTTTGGCACCAGCATCAATTAATGCTTGAGCACCAAGGGTAATCGTTCCGGCGGTATCAATCATATCATCAATCATGATACACTTCTTCCCCTTAACATCCCCAATAATGTTCATAATTTGGGCAACGTTTGCTCGTGGACGACGCTTATCAATAATCGCAATTGGTGACTTCAAGAATTCAGCCAATGCCCGTGCCCGAGTAACACCACCGTGATCAGGTGAAATAACAACGGCATCTTGAGCAACGCCTTCTTTGATAAAGTATTCAGCTAATAATGGTGCTCCCATCAAGTGATCAACAGGGATATCAAAGAACCCTTGAATTTGAGCAGCATGTAAGTCCAAAGCGATTACCCGGTCAACGCCAGAGTTTTGTAGCATGTTAGCAACTAACTTAGCAGTGATTGGTTCACGACTACGCGCTTTCCGGTCTTGGCGTGCGTAACCATAGTAAGGAATTACCACATTAATGGTATTGGCACTTGCACGACGCAAAGCATCAACCATGATCAGCAATTCCATCAAATTATCATTGACCGGTGCTGACGTGGATTGAATAACATAAACATTATCACCACGAACACTTTCTTCAATGTTAATTTGGATTTCACCGTCACTAAAACGGTCAACAGACAATTTACCCAATTCAACACCAACATGCTTAGCGATACTTTCGGCAAGCGGCCGGTTTGAATTTAAAGCAAAAATCTTCAACTTAGGGTCAAAATAATGATTAGTAGTCATTGCATCCTCCACTGGATTAATTCAAAACTGGGAAGCTGTGACATCAATGCCTACAGCTTCGGATTAAATAATATTACGTGTGCGGTAAACATTATCATATCAACACTTCAATAATATAAATTTGCCGCATAAAAAGCAAGAGCAGAAATCTTACCAAGGCAACTTCTTGGCGTAATCTTCCTTGTTAACCTGACGTGCACGCGCAATTGCCATGTCGTATTCTTCAACGTTATTCGTAATTGTTGAGCCAGCTGCAACAAAGGCATTCGCAGCAAGGTTAACTGGAGCAACCAGGTTACTATTACTACCGATGAAGGCGTGATCACCAACGTTTGTGTGGTGCTTGTTCTTACCGTCATAATTAACAAAGACAACTCCACAACCAACGTTAATGTTCTTACCAAGGGTGGCATTACCAATATAAGTTAAGTGACCAACCTTAGTCCCTTCGCCAATAAAGGCCTTCTTAACCTCACAGAAATTACCAATATGAACATTCTTGCCAATTTCTGCAGCTGGACGAAGGTGACTATTAGGGCCAATATCACTACCGTCATGCATTTCGGCTTCTTGAAGCGTAGATGAAGTGATTGTTACCCCATCATGAATTGTTGAATCTTCAATTCGTGAATGAGCACTAATGTAACAGTCACTACCGATCGTGGTGTTCCCCTTAATCACAACGCCACCCTCAATAACAGTATCTTGACCAATCTTAACGCCATCATCAATGTATGTCGTTTCTGGATCAATCATTGTAACACCAGATTTCATTAACTTGGTATTAATCCGCTTACGCATGATCTTATTAGCACGGGCTAGGGCAACGCGATCGTTGACCCCCATTGATTCATCAAAGTCGGCCATCTTATAAGCAGTAACGATCTCTTGTTCCTTCTTCAAGATTTCAATTACATCAGTAAGGTAGTATTCACCCTGTGCATTATCATTATTAACTTTCTTTAATGCAGCAAAAAGCTTCTCATTATCAAAGCAATAAACACCGGTGTTAATTTCATGAATTGCCTGTTCCTCAGGAGTGGCATCTTTTTGTTCAACAATCCGTTCAACGATCCCAACTTCATTCCGAACAATCCGGCCATAACCCGTTGGATCAGGGGCGACAGAAGTTAAAATCGTTGCAGCAGCATGACGTTGTTCATGATATTCAAATAACTTCTTAAAAGTATCAGCGGTAAATAATGGTGTATCACCACTAACCACAACGGTCTCACCATCTTCATTTCCTAAAAGGTCTTTAGCTTGCATCACCGCATGGCCGGTTCCTAACTGTTCATTTTGCAAAGCAAACTTAGTCCGGTTGCCGATAACTTCCTCAACCCTTTCAGCACCAAAGCCAACGATAGTCACAATATTATTAATATCAGCCTTTTCGAGTTGACCAACCACGTGCTCTACCATTGTCTTGCCACATACCTTGTGTAAAACCTTGTATAACTTTGACCGCATCCGGGTTCCCTTACCGGCTGCCAAAATAATCGCGTTCCGCTTCATTTTGCTACCTTACTCCTTCTCAAAAACATCTTTAATAAAGCTTCCTGATCTAGCCTGGATCGTTTTCTTCTCATCGTCTACCGCATTTACCTTAATCAGTGAAGTGCAGTTATCAACCAGTCGCTTACCGGAAACTTCTCCCTCGGCTAAAACAGTCATTCCAACTAAGTTCGCGTCAAATTCCTTAATCAATGACTTCATCCCGTTAAGGGTTCCGCCACCCTTCATAAAGTCATCAACCACGACCACGTTTGCTCCAGCTGAAAGGGTCCGCCGTGATAATTCCATCTTCTTGATTCGTTTTACAGAACCCGAAACGTAATTAACACTAACTGTTGGCCCTTCTGTAATGTGAGAACTATTCCGCACAATTACAAATGGCTTATTCAGATACATCGCAGCACTTTGGGCAATCGGAATTCCCTTAGTTTCTACTGTCATAATCACATCGACATCTTTATCAACGTATTGGGTAGCAATTAACCGACCAACACGACGTAAGATATCAGGCCGACCAATCAAATCTGAAAGGTAAACATAATCCCCAGGTAATAGCCGGGTATCATCACTTACCGCATCAACAAGATCAGCAATGGCCTTTTCCGCATTTTCCTTTGAATAAAACGGTGTTAATACGGCACCACCGCTTGCACCAGGAATTGTTTCCAATCGTCCCATTCCCCATGAATGGAAAGTATGACGAATAATACTAAGGTCTTCACTAATTGAAGACTTAGCAGAATCGTACCGTTCCCCGAAGAATTTGAGGGAAACAAGGGAACGAGGGTGTTCCATTAAATATCTTGTCATATCGACAAGGCGGTTACTACGTCTAACCTTCATATCTAATCCTCCAAAAGTATTAATCGCCTTTGATTTTAACATAAATGTTCGGCTTTTACTTAATATTTATCAAAATAACTGGACTTTTCTTCAGCATTAGAAAAGTCCAGTCAGTGAAATTATAAAAGAGTAACGATATTGACGTTTCTGCAAAAGCCACGGATCCCATTTTGAACTCGCCGTGCTCGTGATTCTGTATGGCAGATTGCAAAAACCGAAGGACCCGTCCCACTCATCTGGGCAACATCCGCTCCCAACGACAACATCTTATCTTTTAACCGTTTAATTTCTGGATAGTAACGCATTGTCAGAGGCTCTAATACATTTCCCATATACTTAGTTGCCTCCTGCCAATCACCATTTTGTAAATTTTGGATTAATTTTTCGTTCTCCAGGTGATTAATCTGCGTATAGTCAATCTGCCGAAGCATCTGTGGTGTCGATACACTTATTTGTTGCTTAGCAATAACCACCCAGTAATGAGGTTGCTGGGGCAATAGTTCGATCTTTTCGCCATGCTCAGTCACGTGTGCTAACTTTCCATAAACACAATATGGAACGTCTGAATCAATCGATAATGATAAACGCGCCAATTCTTCTAGTGAAAGGCCAAGTTTCCATGCCGAATTAAGGATCCTCAATACTGCAGCGGCGTCCGATGAGCCACCACCTAACCCAGCCGCAACCGGAATCTTTTTCTTAATATTGATCGTTAATGCTTCTCGTCTGTGGAATCGATTTCGTAAAATATTAGCTGCTTGAAACGCGAGGTTTCGTTGATCATTTGGAAGAAAGCTACTGTCTGTATAAACCTTTATATTTCCTGGTTGATCGGAGATTTCGATTGAAACGTAGTCTGCCAAATCAACCGAAACCATTACCATATCCCACTTGGGCATCCCATCAAGGTACCGCATTGGTGAATCCAAGCTTAAATTAAGTTTCGCTGGCGCTTTTTCAGTGATCAGCATCCAAAACACCTCCCAGTTTAATCAAATAGTTATCTTGATTATAGCAGAGGAGGCCTTAGTAAAGAAGTTATGTAGAATGTCTTCTAAAAATAAAAAGGATTATGAAAAAAATGAATATTTTTCATAATCCTCTTACTATATTACGCTTGTGCTTCTTCATCTTCGAAATCGATCGCGATATTTTGTGTTAAGAGATCAGTATAACTGTAAGTGATCCGATTAATCTCTCCTTGTCCTTCATTAACATGAACAACAAAGATTGCTGGATACGTCTTACTAAGTACTCCGCGGTGCTTAGCAACCCGTTTACGGCCTGCTTGAGCAGTTACTAAAACTCGTTGACCAACACGCCCTTCGAGTTCTTGCTTAATCTCTAAAATACTTTTAGCCACACATCTCACCTCACAGGCTGAACTATACGCTCATTTAGCTTAAAAGTCAAAATTTTATCACAACTATATTAATAATTCAATCGTATTTTAAATTAAATTTTCTTGATGAAGTGCATTTAATAGTTCAATAAATTGGCTTAAAGTTAGCTTTTCTGGCCTAATTTGTGGTGAGAGCTCAAGTTGTTCTAAAACTTTTGTCATTTTTTCTTTTGTTTCGGCATCTTTACCAATTACACTTTGTAAGTTATTCCACAGACTCTTCCGCCGGTGAGCAAAGCATCCCCGGATAAAGCCCATCAATTTTTGCTTATCAAATGGTTTTACCGTTAGTGGTTGTTGACGTTGCTTAAGAACCACAATCGCAGAATCAACATTCGGTGCTGGAATAAACGAATGTCGCGAAACATTAAAGGCAATTTCTGCATCCATTTGGTATTCAATTGCTAATGTTAATGCTCCATACTGTTTTGTCCCCGACTTGGCGGTTAATCGCTGGGCTACTTCCTTTTGCATCATTACTGTAATTGATGTCCATTCAACGGGACTAGCTAGGAGCCCCATTAAAATTGGGCTAGTAATGTAATACGGCAAGTTAGCAACCACCTTAATCGGCTTAGTCGGATCAGTAAATTGTTGTTGAATCAATTCAGGTAAGTTTGCCTTCAAAATATCTTGATTGATCACCGTTACGTTATCATGATCAGCTAACGTCTTTTCCAAGACCGGAATTAAATCCTGATCAATTTCTACCGCAACAACCTGACTAGCAGCATTAGCCAGTTGTTCGGTTAAGGCACCAATTCCGGGACCAATCTCAATTACGTTATCTTCCCTTGTTACTTCTGCAGCATCAACAATTCGGTGAAGGATCTCTGGGTCGGTCAAGAAATTCTGACCAAACCCCTTCTTAGCGTGAATCCCATACTCATTCAAAATTGAACAGGTCGCTTTGCGGTTACCAATTTGTGTTGACTCACTCATTTTGTTTCCTCCTGGTCTAATTGTTGAACTGCATTTTCAAAGTCATCTCGACGAATTTGAAACATATTTAACCGTTTCAAAAGTTGCTTTCCGTTTCCATAGCCAATTCCAAGAAGCTGCCCGAGACGTTCTCGGCGGTAACGTGAATTTGTTCTTCCGGTTAATCCGGCCGCCTTTAAATCAGCACTGGTTATTTCCGCGTTTTCTGTTGTTCCTTGGGTATAAAGCTTTTCTAAGGCGTTCCGAATCACTTCTGGCGTTGCGTGCTCAACACCAAGGCTACCTTTAAATTCCGGAACCCCCTGATCACGACGAATGAACGCGTGCTTAACTCCTGGAATAGCATTACTAATCATTTTGCGGATCCGTTCCCCATTAAAATCGGGGTCAGTAAACACAATCAGCCCCCGAGTTGCTTGAAGCTTTTTTAATCGGGCAATATCTACTTCTGATAATGCCGAACCATTCGTCTCATAAGTATCAGCATTAACTGCCTTTAAGATTTGTTTGGTATCGTCTTTTCCTTCAACGACGATTACTTCTTTAATCTTTTTCATTTAGCTCTCTCTTTGTTAAAAATAGTTGTTCTGCGTTATGGAAGGTCTTATATGCTACCAATTCAGCATCAACGTTCTTTAATTTGGCAATTGCATCCACCACAAACTTAGTGAAGCCCGGTTCATTTTCTTTCCCCCGATACGGGATTGGCGTTAAGTAAGGTGCATCTGTTTCAACCATCATCCGTTCTAGTGGAACAGCTAATGCTGCTTTATGAACGTCTTCTGCAGTTTTAAAACTAACCACACCACTAAAAGAAATTGCCATCCCTAAATCCATAAACTTTTCAGCCATTTCGGGCGAACCGTTAAAACTATGCATTACTCCACCAAATTCGTCAATATGAGAATCACGCAGGATTGCATAAGCATCATCGAGGGCATCACGAACGTGAATTGAAACTGGTAAGTGCAATTGTCGAGCAATTTCCAGTTGTTGGGCAAAAATTTCCTGTTGTCGGTCGTGCGGTGACTCCTGATCATTAAAATAATCTAGCCCAATTTCACCAATGCCAACGACTTGGGGATCGCTTAATTGACTAAGCAGTTTCTTTTCAGCTTCCTCATTGTAAGAACGAATATCTTCCGGATGCCAACCAATGATCGCATGCAGGTTTTCATATTCATGAGCTAGCTTTAATGCTCGTTCATTTAAAACCGTGTTCGAACCAACAATATTCATCTGGGTGACCCCATAGTGAGCTGCACGTGCTTCGAATGCTGGAACATCATCATAAAAGGCGTCATCGTTTAGATGCGTATGCGAATCGTAAACCTGACGCCAGTTTTTATGTTGTTTACTCATTAGTAAGTCCGACTATTCGACACTCATTCCAGGAATCAATGAATCTGGAACGGTCACAACAGTAACGTTGCCATCTTTTTCGGCAGATAAAAGCATCCCTTGGCTAATTTCTCCACGCATCTTCCGTGGCTTCAAGTTAGCAACAATCACAACTTTCTTCCCAACAAGGACTGACGGATCTGGGTACCATTGGGCAATTCCTGAGAGAATTTGCCGTCCTTCTTCAGTTCCGTCATCCATGTGGAACTTCAAAAGTTTATCAGCACCTTCAACGTGGTCTGCCGAAGTAATTTGGGCCACCTTTAGTTCAATCTTTTCAAAAACATCGAACCGAATCTGCTTCTTACCAGTTGTTTCTTCTTCACTCATCGTCTTTTGCGCTTCCTTTTTTGCTTGTTCCATTGCCTTACGTCCCTTTTGCTTTTGGTTAGCGCTCATTTGACTCTTAATGAACTCAACCTCTTCTTTAACATCAAGCCGAGGGAAAATCGGTGTTCCCTTCGCAACTACTTGAGCAGTTTCTGGGAAATCATTGAATTGTAGTTCAGTTAGGTCAAGGTTAGTACCTTCAAGACCTAATTGGGTAATAATCTCCTTTGGTGCATGGGTCATTACCGGTTGGATCAAAGCTGCAATTACCCGTAAGCTCTTGGCCAAGTGAGTCATTACATCTGATAACTCTGCCTTCTTGCTGTCGTCCTTAGCCAATACCCATGGTTCGGTTTCATCAATGTACTTATTAGCCCGGGCAACTAACTTCCAAACTGCTGATAAGGCATCCGCAAAGTGCACTTTATCCATTTCTTCCTTGAATTCAGCAATTGCATTCTCAGCTGTTTGTTCAAGGTCAGCATCATATTCAGTTGTCGCATCATTTTGGGCAACTAACTTACCATCTTGGTACTTATTAATCATAGCAACAGTCCGGTTTAACAAGTTTCCGAGATCGTTTGCTAAGTCAAAGTTAACCTTATCAACAAAGTCTTCTGGACTGAAGACCCCATCATTACCAAATGGCATTGCCTTCAAAAGGTAATAGCGAGTAGCGTCTAAGCCGTAGCGTTCAACTAAGGTTTCAGGATAGATCACGTTCCCCTTTGACTTTGACATCTTACCGTCCTTCATCGTCAACCAACCGTGACCAATGATGTGCTTAGGTAGTGGTAGTCCAAGAGCATGGAGCATAATTGGCCAGTAAATTGTATGGAAGCGGACGATTTCCTTTCCGACCATGTGGACATCAGCAGGCCAGTACTTCTTAAACAAGCTGTCATCATCCGAACCGTAACCAAGGGCCGTAATATAATTGGATAAAGCATCAATCCAAACGTAAACAACGTGCTTTGGATCATTTGGTACCTTAACCCCCCAGTTAAAGGAAGTCCGGGTAACAGCAAGATCCTCTAGACCTGGCTTCAAGAAGTTATTAACCATTTCGTTAACCCGGGTGTGGGGTTCGATAAAGTCAGGATGTTCCTTATAGTAGTTCATCAACCAATCGGCATACTTACTCATCTTGAAGAAGTATGATTCTTCTTCAACCAGTTGAACTTCGTGTCCAGATGGGGCTTTTCCACCAATCACATTACCGTTGTCATCACGGTAAACTTCAGCTAATTGACTTTCGGTAAAGTACTCTTCATCATCAACTGAATACCAGCCCTTGTACTTTCCCTTGTAGATATCGCCTTGATCAATAAACTTTTGGAAGATCTTTTGAACAGCCTTTTCATGGAAGTCGTCCGTTGTCCGGATAAACTTATCATTAGTGATCTCCATTGTCTTCCAGAGTCGCTTGATTCCTGCGGCCATTTTATCCACGTATTCTTGTGGCTTCATTCCAAGCTTTTCGGCTTTTTGTTCAATCTTTAAACCGTGTTCATCAGTCCCCGTCAAATAGAAGACATCGTAACCCATTAAGCGCTTGTAACGTGCTTCAGCATCACAAGCAACGGTTGTATATGTATTACCAATATGTAATTTACCAGATGGATAGTATATTGGCGTCGTAATGTAATAAGTTGGTTTTTGTTCAGCCATATGAGGCCCCTCTTTCTTATCAATTCCTAATTTCAATTAACCTTTAGTATAGCATTATCCACAACCTACTCCAACCTTAAAAGAGATCAAGTTGTTGGGGATCACGTGGAGCAAGTCCAGTAAACTTAACCCCCATTATTTTTTGTAGTTGGAGGGCGTTGGGTGCTGCATCCCCGCCAGAATTATTATTGAAGATTACGCAGAGTTCCTGTGGTTGTGGTTTAACCTGATTAATCTTCTTTGCAAGGTCACCTAATTCTTCGTGGTTATAACGGTAGAGTGTCCGGGTCTTTCGCCATTCTTTTCCCGCATTATCCCAGCCTTTCCGGTTCCGCCCATGTAAACGGATCATCGCTAGTTTAGGGTTAGTAGTTGCAAGGTAAAACGGCACAGAGGTTACCGTATCATGAGGTTCATCCGCCGCTACCAACGTAAACTTCAGGTCTTGGCAATACGAAACCAGTGAATCAATCACTCCTGGACGGTACCATGAATTATTCCGCAACTCAACCGCGATTGGTAAGTCACCCATCCAATCACGAATTAGCTTTAAATATTCAATATCTTTTACTTCAGAATCAAAGTATGGTGGAAATTGAAAGAGGATTGTTTTCAACTGTCCTGCAGCAATCAGTGGTGCAATTGTCCGCCGGTATTGTTGAAATAATAATGCTAATTCACCCTTTTCTTGGTTTCGCTGGTGAAGAGTCATCCCCTGATGTGCTTTAATGATAAATTGAAACTCGCTGGGGACTTGGGACAGCCACTTTTGAATTGTCGCCATCTGAGGTAAAGCATAGAAAAAAGTATCAACTTCAACCGTTGGCATATGCTGTGCGTATTCATTTAGCGTTACGGGACGTTGCTGCTCATTAATTAACGCTGGGTGTTCAGTCCAGGTTGTTAGTCCCATCGTAATTTTCATTTACTTTTTTCCTCCATCCATTCTCAGTAATTTCTTATTTTTCCTAAAATAAATTTATACTCATTTATTCTTTACCTTTAGTGCTGATTTGATAACTTTTATGCACATTTCCCTTATTTCAGCGCAAAATATACAAAAACTGCCATTTCTCAAGATGAAACGGTCTCTTAGAGTTGTTCCATTCTGGAATTATCCATGATATCTTGAATATGGAAACAATAAGTGTCCAAATATGAAAGGAGCGATCAAAATGTCATTAACTACAAAGACTATTCGGGATGTATTTTCACTAAAGAAGCGTGGTAACGAAAAACGTCATCTAGGGGTGCCATTTAAGGTCGCTGGCAAAGTGATCCATTTCGATTAATTATTTATTCTAATTAAAAAAGAAGCTGCTTGGTTGCGTTTAGTCCTATTGATTTGCGTCCGGCAGCTTCTTTTTTATTTAACTTTTAGTTCGTCAAAGAACTTTGTCGCGTCCGTTTGGATCATTTCGAACTCACACGGTAACTGAAGGGCTTCTTGGTTTACCGCCAAGACTTTTGCGGCAGGATTTCGGTATTCCAATAGTCCTGCAAACGGGTAGACCTTCATTGAAGTACCAACAATTACTACCAGATCGGCTGCTTGCATTGCCCGAACAGAGTTAATAATGTCCTCTTGCCTTATTCCTTCATCATAAAGGACAATATCAGGCCGCAAAGCACCACCATCTTTTTGGTGAAGACGACTCTTCAAATACCCCTCCACTGGTACCGTCTCGTGACACTTCTCACAGTACACATTGAAGAGGTTCCCATGAAAATCAATCAGGTGTTTTGTACCAGCTTCTTCATAAAGGTTATCGATGTTTTGGGTTATTACTGTGGCCCGATCCTGCTGGGTCAATGCCGCTTGCTTTTGGTGAATAACATTTGGCTTAGCATCCGGAAAGTATAAATTTTCCTTGCAAAATTTATAAAATCCTTCTGGGTCACTTTCAAAGTAACGGTGACTTAAGTAATACTCCGCATTTCGGTCTTTTGTGTATAAACCATTTGCGGACCGAAAATCGGGGATCCCAGAAGCGGTTGATACACCAGCACCCGTTAAGAAAACAATTCGTTGTGCATCATCAAATAATTGTTGTACTTTTTGTTCCATCAAATTACTTCCTTATGATATATGGAATATGGTTTTGTTCTAAGAATTCCTTTACTGGTTGATCATAAATCTTCTTAAATTCTTCAGGTGAATGTTTGGCAGTCGTGAAGGAGTTTTGGTCAATATTCCGCCGAAGGCCAACATAAGCTGGTTTTCCTGTCTTACGATCCTTCATCCCAGAATTAAAAATTTCAAAGACTTGACGAACTTCAAGACGTAGTTGCCGTTCACTTAGCACTGGGGAAAGGGTTGTAAACTTATTATTGTTTAATGCAGGCAATCCCCACTCTTCCATTTGCTGATCATACAAGGAGTAGATCTTGACAATTAACCGCCACATATCAAAGGCATTCTTGATCTGCTTCTTGGTAATTTCAGCATAGATCTTTTTGGCAGCTGCCAAAGCTTGCGGATAATTAGTTTCTAACGTTTCCTCATACTTAGCAAGGTGATCCCCAAAGAAAACAAGAGCATCTAACAGGGTTAGTAACCGTAATGCTCGTTCATCGTCATCCTCACTTTCGGGAGTTAAGGTGTGTTTGATCCCCTTTAGGTATTCTTCTTCAACCTGGTCGTTAATGAAACCGTGCTTCCGCTGTTCAGCAACTACTACCCGGTGCATCGCAACATTATAGAGATCAGTCGACATAATCATCATCTGTTCATCTAATTCTCGATCTCCAAGAGAAAGTTGGAAGAAGATTTGTGGGAAGCCCCGAAGAAGCATTAGCAAATGAAGAAGTTCGTGAGAAGCGGTGTAATTTGGCTCAGTTAAGTCGGTTACCAAGATTATTAATGCTCCAGGAATTGTTTGTTGGGTTGCTTGATCGTGACGAACGTAACCGGATTTTTCACCCTTAAATTGAACGAAAACCGAACCTTCTGGATATAATTCATTTACCTGATCGAGGAGGGCCTTGTTCGCCTCATTTAATTTAATTTCTTGCTCTTCACTCATTGGAAGACTCCTTTCGTATGGTTGCCAAAAGCTGCTTGGCAACTTCTTGATCAACATGTGACTGCTGACTAAGTTTTGTTACTAGTTGTTCAACTTCTGTTTGCTTAGCACCGACGCTAATTGCAAGAGAACGATACTGAAGTTTCATGTGTCCTGCTTGAATCCCGGTAGTTGCTAGGGCACGAATTGCTGCAAGATTTTGTGCTAACCCCAAACTAGTAATTACGGCAGCTAATTCCTGAGCAGTCTTGATTCCAGTTAAATGGTAATTCAGTTTAGTTAGCGAATTCAAGCCAATTGAACCACCGACTACACCAACCGGCATCGGAAGGGTCATCCTTCCTTCAAGATGATCATCAACAACTTTCCAGGTACTCAGGCTACGGTACTGGCCATCGTGGCTTGCATAAGCATGAGCTCCACTCTCGATTGCCCGCCAATCATTACCACTGGCAATCAGAGCAGCGTCAATCCCATTCATAATTCCCTTATTGTGAGTTGCGGCACGGTATGGATCCACCTGAGCTAATTCACTTAGATCGGCAATTCGTTTAGCAACTTCAGTACCACCCATTTGCTTAGTAGCAAGATCTGGGTAGGCAACCTGACAAGTAACTGTCTGTAAACTATCTGTGGCATAGTTACTGAGAATCGCAGTAACTACATTATTCCCGTTTTCGCTTAAATAATGGGCAACTGCTTCTGCCATCGTATTAACCGTATTGGCTCCCATTGCCTGACAAACATCAATTAACAGGTCGACACTTATAAAACGTCCTACTTGCCGAATGCGGACCTTCTTAGCACCGCCACCGCGCTTTTGCATTGATGGATGAGCGGCGTTGGCAATCTCAAGAAAAGTTGTTTCATGATTCTTCAACCAAGCAATTTTCTTTACCGGATCATTAACTTGATCAATTACCACTTGGCCAACTAATGCACGGGAAGAAGTTTCAGTATGAAACCCCCCCGACTTTGCAATCCGCCGAGCACCATTATTTGCTGCTGCAATTACTGACGGCTCTTCAACAACTAAGGGTAAAGTATAGCTGTTACTGTTAACCACTAAACCAGTAACAACACCCTCAGGTAAGGAATAATCAGTAATGTAGTTTTCAACTAGATCATTACCTAACTCACTTGCATGCTCAACTAACAATGACTGTTCGGCTGAAGAAAAGTGGTATTGATCGGCTAAAATTTGTCGCCGTTGTTCTGGAGTTAGCTTGTAAAAGCCGTGTGACCATTGTGTCTTACTCATGATTTTTCTTCCTTTGGTTAACGTACTCCGTAATAATTCCTTCACGGACACCACTTTCAGAAAAGATCACTCGACCATCACTATTCCGTTGAAGAAGTGATACTAGCGGTAACATTCCTCCAATGATAATGTCGGCCCGTTCTGGTTCCAAACCTGGCATCCGTCGTCGCTGGGCGAGATTTCTATTTAATAATTCTCGATAAGTTGCAAAAACAACCCGTGAAGATAATTGGTATCCATGAATTGATCCAGAAATATGTCGTCGACCACGATGGTGGTACGCCCGTGTCATTCGTGCCAATGTCCGGTTAGCTCCACCCAAGAGAACGATTGGAACTCTTGTTGCGTAACGAAGCCATGGGATCTTTGTCAGACGGTTATTCATTGAAACCTGTGCCCGGAAAAGATCAGCGGAACGAACATATCCCCCTAAATGAAATTGCTCAGAGAGGTTAACAGCACCCACAGGAAGCGAAATCAAGTCCCGCGCCCGTCGTTGCTGAACCAAGATCAATTCACAACTCGCACCGCCAACATCTAAAATTAAACAGTGGTTGAGCTTAAGTGTCCGAATGACACCCAAATAATCGTAATATGCCTCTTTCTTCCCGGAAAGGATCTGCAGATGAATACCAACTTCATTTTCAACCCGGTTCAAAAATTCTTGGCGATTTTTGGCTTGGCGAACTGCCGCAGTTGAAATTGCCCGCACCTTAATATTAGGGATTGTAGAATAAATCTTTTTGAACTTTTTTAGTGCAGCAATCGTTCGATCCATTGCATTTTTCTGAAGCATTTTCTCTCGGCCCATCCCTTCAGAAAGACGGGTATTCTCCTTTACCCGTTTAATTTCACGGAAACGACCATCAGGAGAAATTTTAGTAATTGCCATTCTTGTCGAATTAGAGCCGAGATCAACAATCGCGAGGTTTTCTTCCACCATTTTCACCTCCGATAATTTGTATTTTGTTTAGAAAAAAAGCGAAATTCAATATCCCTTTAATGATACCATGTTCTTCAACCAAGTGGGAGCTGTTAACAATTGGAAGAATGCGGAATTTTACGATTTAACAAAAATGACCTCCCGTTTATTCAAAACAAGAGGTCATTTTTGTTAAGTTAGAGTTTTCGTTCGTAGGTAACTGAGTCGAGATCTGCTCACCAGGGGCTTGCTAGAGCTAGCGGTTCTAGGCAACTGAGTAGAAATGTGCTCAGCCGATCCTTCCTCGAGCTAACGACCTCCACCTCCGACGACGAAACGTCGTTCGGTGGAGAAATCGTTAGCCACCGGAAGGTTTTTGCGGCTTCGCACTCTAATCAAAGTAATTAATCCCAATTGCATCGCGGACTTGTTTGAGAGTTTGGTTGGCAACTTGATTGGCGCGAGCGGAACCTTCTTGAAGGATTTGATCAACGTAATCGATGTTCTTGGCGTATTCTTCACGACGCTTACGGATTGGTTCTAATTTAGCTTCAAGAACTTCATTTAAGTAACGTTTGATCTTAACATCACCAAGGCCACCAGCTTGGTATTGTTCCTTTAATTCAGCAACCTTTTCCTTATCAGGATCAAAGATATCAAGGTAAGTGAAGACCGTATTACCTTCAACATGGCCCGGATCACTAACCTTAATGTGGGTTGGGTCAGTGTACATTGACATTACCTTCTTTTGAACAGTATCAGCATTATCAGAAAGGTAAATGCAGTTTCCTAAGGACTTACTCATCTTAGCATTACCATCAAGTCCAGGAATTCGCCCTTCACCCTTTGGTGGGAAGACTCCTTGTGGTTCAACCAAAATATCTTCATTGTAAATCCGGTTAAATGAGCGAACAATTTCCCGAGTTTGTTCCAGCATTGGTTCTTGGTCATCACCAACTGGTACAGTATCAGCCTTAAAGGCAGTGATATCAGCTGCTTGGCTAACTGGGTAGATAAAGAAGCCGGCCGGAACACTTTCCCCAAACTTCTTTTGTTTAATTTCAGTCTTTACGGTTGGGTTCCGGTGTAACCGTGAAATAGTTACTAGGTTAAGGTAGTGCATTGTTAATTCGCTTAAGGCCGGAATTTGTGATTGAACAAAGATTGTTGACTTCTTAGGATCAATTCCAACTGCTAAGTAATCAAGAGCTACCTGGTGTAAACTCTTCCGGATCTTTTCTGGATCGCGGGCATTATCAGTTAACGCTTGTTGGTCTGCGATCATGATAAAGGTATCGTAATCACCAGTATTTTGTAAACGAACCCGGTTTTTCAATGAACCAACATAGTGACCAATATGTAATTTCCCGGTTGGTCGGTCACCAGTTAAGATCGTGTGTTTCTTTTCTTCAGCCATAATGTTTCCTCCTTAAATCAAAAGCGTCCTACTAGTCATTTAAACTAATAGGACGCATCATTTGCGCGGTACCACCTAAATTGCAGCGCATTGCTGCCACTCAAAGATTATTTTTAATTGTAACCAATTCGTGCTTTGGGGATCTTTTCACCAACCATCCCTCGCTTCACTCGCACTACTTATTTACCAATTATTTTAAGCCATTCTCTGATGAAAAATCAAGATTAGGGCAGCGAATCTTGTATAATGGAAGTATGATTTAGCATTGATACGGGAGGCAACATTGTGAAATCCAAGCGCAACAAAACGATTGACTTTAGTTTAGCTGATGCACCAGCAGACTTAATAGCAAAGATTATTCAGTTCAAAAAAGAAAAGAATCTCTCTCTTGCCCAAGCTACTGATAAGGTAATTAACGGGGATTCCTTTCAAATCATGGACCACTTACCTGCTAATTCAATCGATCTTGCCCTTGTCGATCCACCGTACAACCTTAATAAGAAGTATGATGGGATGACATTCAAACAAATGAAGCCTGCCGAATACCAAAAATATACCGAAAAGTGGATTAAGAAATTGAAGCCACTCTTAAAGACTACCGCTAGCATTTATGTTTTTGCGGATTGGGAAACCAGTATCGTACTTGCTCCAGTCCTTGAGAAATACTTTACGATCAAGAACCGTATTACTTGGCAACGTGAAAAGGGACGGGGCGCCCTCACTAACTGGAAAAATAGTTCCGAAGATATTTGGTTCCTAACTGTTGATCCTCATAACTATGCCTTCAATGTTGACCAGGTTAAACAACGTCGTCCGGTAATTGCCCCCTACAAAGAAGATGGCCATGCTAAGGACTGGCAAGTGACTAAGGCTGGTAAATTTCGTGATACCATGCCCAGCAACTTATGGGATGATATTTCAATTCCGTATTGGTCAATGCCCGAGAACACTAACCACCCTACCCAAAAGCCAGAAAAGCTAATGGCAAAGGTAATCCTTGCCAGTTCTAACCCTGAAGATTTAATTCTCGATCCATTTGCCGGCGCAGGATCCAGCTTAGTCACTGCTAAAAAGCTTGACCGTCACTTTATCGGGATTGAACAAAGTCTCCTTTATTGTGCTTGGGGACAATATCGTCTTGATAAAGCTAGTGATGATTCCCATATTCAAGGTTACGCCGATGGAGTTTTCTGGCCACGAAACAGTCTGGCACTCCAAAAGAAGTATTTGAAAGAGAAAGATTAATTAAGTTGAAGAAAGGCTACGGACATTACAATCCAAATATGTCTGTAGCCTTTCTTTACTGTTCATCTTTTTTATCGATAAAATCTTTAAGTGCTTCTTCTACACTAGCATTTAAAGACTGGTGATTAGCTGCCGAATAAATTGCAACCTTTTCATGCAACTTTGAAGGAATCCTTACATTAAAGGTTCCACTATAACTAACTTCTGGTCTTTTGCCATGTTTCTCACACATCTCAAGATAATCATCAAGCGATTCGCGAAAGTCTGTTTCTAATTCATCAATTGTCTTTCCTTCATATGAAATCAGACTCCTAATGCCAATAACTTTACCATAAAGTACCTTGTCCTCTAACGAATATTCAACTGTTCCTTGATACCCCTTATATTTTAATAGCTTATTAGTCATAGCAGTCCCTCCCTCTTAAGATGATTAACAATATCTTTTACTTGATAACTTCTCTTTTTTGCTCATTAAGCTATTCCTTAAATGATCTTACTCTAAGGATATTTTATTCACACTAGTTTTGCAACTATATTATAGTTGCAAAAAAGGACAATTAAAAAACACGCTGCAACCACTGCAACGTGTTTTTCAATTCACTGAATATTTATTAGTTATTATGCTTTCTTTGCGATAAATAGCCGACTGCTGAAATCAGAAGGATCCTTCTCCGGCTTAGTCCGATCCATAATCCGGGAAACAAAGTAACCAGCGTTCATTAATTCAGCACCGGAGAAACGTTCCTTACCGTCATTAACGGTGTAAGTTGCTTCTGGATCGAGTCTTTCAAAGTAAACCCGAATATAAGCTGGGTTAGCACCGTTAAGAATTTGGAAGCGAGCTAAGATGGCTTCACTCTTGTCTTTATTAACGACTTCCCAGTCATAAACATTATCGTTATTGGTATCTGGGTTATCGAGACGGTAGAACTTACCAAACTGGAAGAGGTGCCGATATTGTTTGTAGAAGGCTACTTGCTTCTTAATCGTGGCTAATTCATCAGCCGACATCTTAGTAATGTCTAATTCATATCCAAAGTCACCAAAGTAGGCAACTGCTGCACGGGTATCTAGTGAAGTTAGACGACCAACTTGATCATTTGGTACTGCTGAAACATGAGCACCCCACATATTTTGGGTGTATCCATAAGAAGTTCCGTCTTGAATCTTGATACGTTCAATAGCATCAGTATCATCACTGCACCAAGCTTGTGGAGCGTAATACATCATTCCAAGGTCAAACCGGCCACCACCTGAAGCACATGATTCAAAGAGGACCTTTGGAAATGCTTCGGTTAGACGAGCATACAGTTGGTAAACTCCTAGGATGTAACGGTGTGGGAACTCAAGTTGTTGATCTGCAGCCAACTTAGCGCCATACATTTCGGTAATATTCCGGTTCATATCCCACTTAATGTAGTCAAGCTTTGTCTGCTTAATAATTGCACTAATATGGTCGTATAGGTAGTCAACGACTTCTTGGCGCGTCATATCAAGAACATATTGGTTTCGTGCCGGTGTCCCGTGACGTCCTGGCGTAGCAATCATCCAATCTGGGTGCTTTTCATAAAGTTTACTATCAATTGAAATCATTTCTGGTTCAAACCAGAGGCCAAACTTCATTCCCTTTTCGTGAACCTTGTTTGCAAAGCCACTGATTCCGTTACTAAACTTCTTTTGGTCAACGAACCAGTCACCTAGACTTGATTTGTCGTCATCCCGGTGACCAAACCAACCATCATCAAGGACAAACATTTCAATTCCAAGTTCATCAGCCTTATCAACAATCTTCATCAACTTAGCTTCATTAAAGTCCATGAAGGTCGCTTCCCAATTGTTAATCAAAATTGGGCGATCCTGGTGGGCAAAGTTCTGGTTAATGAGGTGATCTTGGTAAAATGCCCCTAATTGTTGACTCATTTGGTTCAAGCCATCACTTGTGTAAGTCATTACCGCTTCCGGAGTCTGGAAACTCTCACCATTAGTTAGCTTCCAGCTAAAGTCATCTGGATTAATTCCTACCAATACACGGGTAGTATCAAATTGATCCACTTCTACAGAGTCAAGGAAATTACCGGAGTAAATAAAGTTAAACCCAAAAGCTGGTCCTTGGTTATTATCAGTATGAGGACGGGCTAAAGCAAAGAATGGATTTTGTTGGTGGCTTGAAGCAACCCGTAAACTTCCGATACTTTGAATTCCTGAACGAAGTGATGTCCGGATTAAGTGACGTTCACGCGCCCAGCTTCCTGAGAACTGAAGCATATCATAATCATGATCTGGTAAGTCTAATTGCAGACTTAGAGCACGATCAAGAATAACGGATTCTTGACCATGGTTAATGAAGGTCGCACTCCGAACAATTACATCTTCTTTTTCAAAAACGGTGTAATGGAGCTGGAGAATAAGGTTAGCTAATTCATCCTTAAAGGTTACCGTAAGAGTTTGTGAATCGTCTCCCTGATCATCAAATGATGATGGCATATTAGCAAGTCGTTCCTTACCATCCTTAATTTCATAGCCAGTGTATTCAAATTCAGAAGTCCGTGAGCCATTAGGATATGTAACTTGGTAAGCTGGGTAACGATAATCACCCTTACCTAAACCTGCATATTCCTGCTTAATCAATTCTAGTTGGAAGTCACTTTGTTCAACCGTTAGGGTATTGGTACAATCGTGTTCTTCCCGACTGGCTAGGTTAGCATAGTCAGCCTTTACCGGAATCCGTGGCCCATAATATAGCTGACCAGCATTACCGTTTTCTAAGATTTTAAAAATATAGCTAGTCTTCTTTGTTTGAAGATGGAATAATTTATGTTCTTCATTAACATGGATGCCCATTTTTAATAACCTCTTTATTTCTGTAAGCATTTACATTTCAATTATAGTCTTAATTAAACCGGATCACTAGTTAATTTCTTAGTGTTTTTCGTTATTGTAGCCGCTTACATATTCTAAATATATTGTATTGAATTTTACTTAACCATTCCATGGCGATTTTATCGTAAAAAATGGCATACATTATTAAGGACAAATTGACATGTTATCTTTATTAATCGTAATATAATAACCAGTATTTAGATAATTACTATTAACAAATAGCCATATTCAAAGGTAAAGGAGCTTTTCTAATGGACGATCAGTACAAGAGTCTCACCGGAAAAAGTTTTGAAAATAATATCCTGTTTATTGGTCAGTATGCCTGTCCCCCTAATTATTTTTATCGTGGTAATAACGTCCGGGATAATTACGTCATTCACTATATTTTGGATGGTGAGGGCACCTTTTCGTCCGCTAATCATCCTGCGGTCACCCTCAAGAAGGGTGATCTCTTCATCTTGCCAAAGGGTGTTCCCTGTTTTTACCAAGCCGATGGTCAAAATCCCTGGAAATATTTTTGGATTGGTCTTTCTGGGACCAAGATTAAAACAATGCTTAATGGTTCTGTACTGGGTAAACAACGATACTTACGGCAAGTTCAAAATAGTCAATTTTTCGCTAGTCTTCACCAATTATTCACTACTCTACAAAAGCCAAGCTCCCTTGCTAACGATATTCTTGTCGAAGCACTTAACTATCAGATGTTTTATCACCTGGTTACAGAATATCCGTCTAAGAGTTCGCGCGCTACTACTAAAGCACAGCAATCACTTCAACTTGCCAATTACCACTTAAAAGAAAACTATCAAGATAGCAATTGTACCATCAAGGAGCTTTGCCACCACCTTAACATCTCACGAAGCTACCTCTACTCCCTTTTCAAAACGCAGATGAATATTTCACCACAAAAGTATTTAACGCACTTACGGATGACAGATGCACAACAGCAATTGAGGAACACTGATGATCCGATTCAGATCATTTCTCGCCGTGTCGGCTATAAGGACGAATTTACCTTTTCTAAGGCCTTCAAACGCTATAGTGGCTTTAGTCCAAAAATGTATCGTCAAAACCGACCATACTAATCAGAAAGCTGGAAATTAGCCTTCTCAAAAGAGTTAATTTCCAGCTTCTTAATTTTAAATTCTATTTCTCTTTTTCTAGATCTAACCGAATCTGACCTAATCTTAATTGTTGAGATTCCTTTGCACCATGGTAGATCAACTTAAATAAGCGGTTCTCATCACCATGTTCAAACTTTAATTCCTTGTCACCCAGCGTAACAATAAAGTCTTTTCCTTCACGAGTAACTTCACTTTGTAAAATCGCTGACCATTGCTTAGCTGCTTCTTGCGGATCAGTAACGTAGAAAATGGCCCGCTTTACAAATAATTCACCGGCTGGGTGGAACTTAATAATTCCTTGACTCTTGAGGTTTTCGCGTCGTGAATCATCGTCTCGTCCCCATTGAATGAAGAATGGTGCTGGTAGGTAATGGGCGAGCTCACCATTAATGCAAAACATTTGCCACTGAATAAGGTTACCAGTTGGTGTTAACCGTTCACCATTGATGATTTCACCAACCTCTAATCCTAATTCTTGGAGTCGCTGAAGAGTAGCAGCAATATCATTTGTCCAAATGGCAATCGTGGTAAATCTCTGTAGGCCATTAAAATAATCTTCAACCGCAGTAAAAATACTTGAATTATTCTCATACGTGAACGAGTGTGCCCTTTCCGGGTTAGCTACAGTAATCAATTCTAAATAGTTTAACCCAAAATAGTCACGGGCATCTTCAGTTCCCCACGCTTCGTATTTTCCACCAGCGATAAATCTTAAACCCTTACTGTTGAAATAATCAATTGCAGCTGGCAAATCCGTTACATCAGCCACAGTATGATCCCAATTTAATGTCTCTGTCATCACTAATCACCGCTCCTTTACTCAATTCCTTTATTTTAGTTAGAAAGATCCGAGGATCTGACTCGGTTCCTAGTCTAATTAATTTCATCCTAATCCATTTGAGTGAAAGACACTAACAATAAGTTTTACTTTATAAATTAAAAAATAAAAAAGATGAAGAATGACTCCATTCGAATCATTTTTCATCTTTAATTAATTCGCTATTTTTTTGGATTAGCCTTGTTCAAATTCAAATTCTGGGAACCAAATCTTAATTTCCTTAGTAGCGGATGCTGGTTCATCAGAAGTGTGGACAATATTACGAAGGTTACCATCTGGCCATTCACGACCATAGTCACCACGAATAGTTCCCCATTCGGCTTCAACAGGGTTAGTTGCACCAGCCATGTTGTGGATTGCCTTAATAACGTTAGTTCCTGAAACAACAATCCCAACAATTGGTCCTTCAGTCATGTATTCCAGCAATTCTGGGAAGAATGGCTTATCAACCTTATCGGCATAGTGTTGGCGAAGTAATTCTTCTGTTGGTTGAATCATCTTTAGTGCTTCGATCTTGTAGCCCTTGCGTTCGATCCGGGTAATAATTTCCCCGATATGACGGGTTTTAACACCATCGGGCTTTACTAAAACTAATGTGTATTCGTCTTTAACCATGGCGAAAACATCTCCTCACATATCAATCTAACATATACAGACTAACATAACTTTATACGTAATGAAAGCGCTTTTTCACGAATTTTACTACTATTTTACCTGGTTAACTCATGTTCAATTGTGAGCTGCTGACTAGCTTTTTCATTAATTGCCGGGCTTACTTTTCCGTTACTAATCATCGTGAGAGCATGCATTGCCCGAGTAGCCATTGTATAAATCATCCCCACTTCATCGGTTCCCTGAAGGTTCGTTTGGGATACATCATAGGCAATTACGGAATCAAATTCGAGTCCCTTCGCTAAGTAAACCGGCAGAACTAAAATTCCGTCCGGTAACGCTGTATCATTCATATCTAATAAGTGGACCTTGGTAAATTGTCGCCGTAACTGACGATAAACTTTTTGGGCCTGTTCCTGATTCTTAGTGAGGGCAGCTACCGTTTCGTATTGTTCATGATACTTTCCGACCCTCATTTGGAGAGCCTGATCAACAGACTCATCGGAATAACGAACCAAGAGCGCCGGTCGTTCCCCATGGCGGGTAAATGACATTATTTGGTCCCCATCCGGTAGCAGAGATTTAGCAAAGTCGGTAATCTCCTTTGTTGAACGATAGCTTCGCCGTAACGAGATTAAATTAGGGTGTTTGGCAGCCAGGGTATTACTTAACCGCTCCAGCATCTTTTCGGGTAACTCAAGTGGCTTAAATAGGGCTTGTTCACTATCGCCCAGAACGGTAAACTTTGCTCCCGGAAAGGCATGGCGAAGATACATCATCATTGCTACAGAATAATCTTGCATCTCATCAATAAAGACATACTTAAAGGAATGGTTTTGCCCCGTCCCTATCAATAGGTCACGTAAGTACATTAATGGAGCTGCATGCATCATTTCTAAACGGTGTAATTCCAATTCATCATCATAATTAGCGATCATCTTATCCCATTCAACTCGTTGAATGTCATCAGGAAGCGGCAACTGACGAAGCCAGCTAGCGTACTGACTATAAATATCAATAAAGTAGTCATTATAGATGGCATCAGCAACAATCCGGAGACGCCGCTTAGTCCAACGATAGGCTAAGTAAGCATATTGTTCATTCTCATCTTTGAAATCGTCAACCGACTTTTTACCATACAGGTTATGAAGTTGTTGGGTGTCAAGGCTATCAAGTTCCTTAGCAACCCAATCTTTTTTTGCCTCCACCTTCACCCGACGCTGTAATTCCCGGATTAATTGATTCTTTAACTGCACCATGCGATTAGCAGCCTTCATGGCATTAGGTTGGCTTCGGTACAGTGATTGTATATGTTCAGCGGTAAAGAAGACCCGTCCCTCAAATGTAATATTGCTAAATTGTAGCTGTTCATCAAGTAGGTGGGTTGCGTACCGGTGGACATCATACATTGCTGTTTTGCTTTCTAAGAAATCCGCAATTCGTCGATCCTGTTTTGATGCTCGTTGACGTTTCTCATACCGCTCGAAAATATTTTCTACCTGTAAGCCTTCAAAGCGCCGACGAACGAAACCTGACATTGTTACTTGACGCATGTTTCGTTCACCAAGGCTAGGAAGAACTTGCGAAATATAGTGGCTAAACAGGCGGTTAGGACTAAATAACACAATCTGATCAGCATTTAACGCGGTCCGACTATGGTACAACAAATAAGCGATCCGCTGTAATATTGCCGAAGTCTTCCCGGAACCGGCAACCCCTTGGACTAACAGGAGATCACTATGGGTATCGCGGATAATATCGTTTTGTTCCTGTTGAATTGTGGCCACAATATTATGCATGTATTGATCATTTTGCTCACCGAGGGCAGCCTGAAGAAGCTCATCCCCCACCGTTTCATTCGTATCAAACATGTTAATAATTCGACCATCCTTAATCGTAAATTGCCGTTTCTTAACAAGGATGGTTTCCCGATTACCATTTGGCGTTTCGTACCGGACCTCACCAAGAGTTCCATTATAGTAAACACCAGAGATCGGTGCCCGCCAGTCATATATCAAGAACGCAGTCTTATCATCGTTCATTAACGACGCAGTCCCAATATACAACGTTTCTGGCTTATCTTTTCCCGGATCCTGAATATCAATCCGACCAAAGTAGGGGGTTCGCTTAAGGTTTTGTAACGTCTTTAATTGCCGGCGGAGGATCGTTTCACTTTCAACTGCCCGCGAAACCAACTGCCGCTGCTGTTCAATCATGGCCCGTGATTCGGCAATATCATCAATTTCATACCGGTTAATTGAGGCGTTTTCGCTGTAGTTCTTTTCAACTGCCCGTGTTTCCTGATGGGCGTCAGCAAGGGCCTTCTTGGTTTCAGTGATCTGCTTATCAATCTGCTTCATCACTAAATCAACCCGTTGCTGTTCTAATTGTCGCTCTTGGTCTTCATTCACTTCAAACCCCTCCTTAAACTAGTCTTACTATTGTAGCACTCTTTAATCTGGCAAATGAAGCGATCCGATTTCATCCTGGAGATTAGCAATTTTCGAATAAGCAGGGGTAAGAAGCTCTTCAACCTGACGAAATACTGGTAAAAGCCTTCGATAAATCGTCACCTGTTCTGGAGCCGGTTGATACTTACTCTCCCGGCCAATGTAATTAGTCACGCCCTGGTAGCCCTTTACCATCCCCAAGCTCTGCATCAATAAGTTAACTGCACCTAGGCATCCTGATTCAAACGCGTCGGGAACATTAACCTGATAGTCAAGAACATCGGCTAACATTTGCCGCCATACCACCGAACGAGCAAAGCCACCTGTTGCTGTCACGATCGCTGGCTTACCAACTAGGCTCGTTACCGTTTCAAAAACAAGGGCAATATTCAAATTAATTCCTTCAAGAACTGCTCGTAACATATCGGCTCGGGTATGTAAGACAGTTAGGCCAAAGAAATCCCCCCTGGCGTTGGCATTCCAAATTGGAGCGCGTTCGCCGCCAAGGTATGGATGAAATAGGAGCCCATGTGCTCCAGCTGGCGTATCCTTAATTATGCGGTTAGCTAAGGTATATCGATCAAACTTTTCTTTTTCTAAGACTTCTTGATCGACTAATTGATGAGTTGCCCATTGAAAAATATCCCCACCATTATTTAGCGGGCCACCAACGAGCCAGTGTTTCCGATCTACTGCATAGCAAAACAGTCGTTCTTTGGGATCAATCACCGGGTGATCAGTCATTACCCGCACTGCCGCCGAAGTCCCAATTGTTATGGCAACCTGGTTAGCCGTAGTTGCCCCCACACCAATATTAGACAAGGCTCCATCGAAGGCTCCATATACAAATGGTGTCTCGGGTGGAATTCCCATCTTCCGCCGTTCTTCCTCTACCATGGTCGTTTCCTGAGCAGTCGGTTCAACAATCTCCGGTAGCTGGTCTTCACTAATCCCAGCTACCTTTAGAGCTTCCTTATCCCACTTTCCGAAATGAATATCCATCAATCCCGTACAACTTGCAACAGAAATATCCACTTTAAATTTTTTGAATAGTCGCCAGAAAATATATGATTTAATATCCGCAACATAAGTCATTTTGTGGAAAAGTTCCGGGTGTTCTTTTTGTAACCAAATCAATTTAGTCAGTGGCGACATCGGGTGGATTGGTGTCCCCGTTGTTTGGTAAATGCTCTTTCCCACCGAAGAGCCCTTCAATTGTGAAGCAACATGACAAGCACGAGTATCGGCCCACGTAATTATCCGGGTTAAGGGATGAAAATACTTATCCAATAGAAGGAGGCTTTGGTTAGCAGTCGAAAAAGATACTCCTAGTAGTTGGCCTTTTTCTAAATCTGCCTGGGATACCGCTTCTCGAATTACCGTTTCAACCGCTGCTAAAATCTCCTCGGGATCCTGTTCTGCCATCCCTTGTGGATCACGGTAAAGCGGGTAGCCCTTAGAAAAGTGACCGATAATTGTGGCATTTTCATCATACAAGACTGCCTTAGTCGTGGTCGTGCCCACGTCAACTCCTAATAAATACTTCATCTATTTTCCCTCTCTAATTAAAAAAGAGCCGTTTTTTCAGCCCTTAAATGATATAAGATTTTATGCGGTAATTTCTCTTGCCTTAACCAATGAATGTTTCAAAATAAATGGTGCTAATACAGTAGCCACAATGATTACTGTGATTACATCAGAGTAATACATTGGGGACAACAAGTGGGCTTGGTAACCAATTTGTGCAGTAATCAGTGCCATTTCACCCCGGGCAATCATCCCGCTACCAACAACATACGAACTATTGAAATCAAACCCAGAAATATAGGCACCAGCACCACAACCAACAAGCTTAGTTAAGCAAGCTAAAATAGTCATCACAATTACAAAGATTATTGATTCACTCAAACGATCAACACGCATGTTTAACCCAACACTAACAAAGAATAGTGGAATAAACATTGCATAACCAATTGGAATAAAGCTGCGGTTGATCGTTTCTTTTCGGTGAGTACTTCCAACTGCAATTCCGGCAAAGAAGGAACCAACAGCACCGCTCAAGCCAACATAGTCAGCAATTGCTGCCATCCCTAAACAAATAATCATCGCCATTACTGATGGGGATGCTACTGTTAATAGTCGTTCACTAAGATGCATCAAGTATGGTGCTAACCACTTAACAACAAGGTAAGTTCCTCCAAAGAACAGTACCTGTAAAAGGAGGATCATCCAAAGCGGCTGTCCACCGGTTTTTCCTTCAGCTTGGTTAACCACACTAATCATAATACTCAGAAGGATTACCCCGATAATATCATCGGCAACTGCCGCTCCCAAAATCGTTGCTCCTTCACGACTATCTAATCGTTTGAACTCACGAAGGACCGCCACCGAAATACTAACCGAAGTTGCGGAAAAGATAACCCCAATGAACATTGACTCAAGTGGTGTAAAGCCAAAGAAATAACTTGCAGGAGCCATTACAATAACCGGAACAATAACACCAATAATTGCAACAATTACTGCTGGTTTAAGATACTTTTTTAATAGTGAAAGATCACTTTCCAGCCCAGCAATAAACATCAGGATAATTACCCCAATTTCTTGGAATTCATTCATCATTGAATTAAGGTGTACCCAGTTTAATAGCGCTGGCCCCGCAACAATCCCTACTAGGATTTGTCCTATCACCTCAGGGATTTCAACCCGTCGACATAAGTGGGCAACTAGCTGTGTTGCCAAAAGCAACCCAGCTAGCGTTGCGATAAACTCCATCTAACTACCTCCTTAACACGGAATTACGAACTGTTTCTATCATAATTTCAAGTTTACCATAGCCCAACATCTCAATTCCAGTCGAGCTGAGTGTTATAATTAGGCTAATATTTAGGGGGAGCATTATTATGAATACTACAATACAGTCAATTAAACGATCCCGTGATATTTTAAATAGCCTTATGTCATTAAGCTTCGTTTCTTTGATTATAAGAGGGATTTTTGTTGGCTTAATTACTGGTTTGATCGTTAGTGCCTTTCGGTGGATTATCGATCAAACATTTTCCTTCCTTGCCTTTATCTACCCACTAATGGCGAACCACCTCTGGTCACTAGTCCCTTATATCTTAGTCACCTTATTAATCGTTTTTCTCCTCAGTAAAATCTTAAAGCCATGTCTCCTTGACCTAGTTGGTTCTGGTGTACCGCAAATTGAAGCAGTCCTTTTAAATGAGCACCACATGAATGCTGGAAGCGTCCTTTGGCGAAAATTCGTCGGTGGCTTACTGGCAATTTGTCCTGGGTTATTTATTGGAAGAGAAGGACCATGTATTCAAATGGGTGCTTGTGTTGGGCAATTATTTGGCGAACATTCTAAGATTAGTTCCCAGGAAAAACGGTTCTTGCTAGAATGTGGCGTTGCCGCGGGACTTTAGGCTGCCTTTAGCTCCCCACTTGCTAGCACCATCTTTTTAATGGAAGAAATTACGTTTAATTTTCAACCTCAGACATGTATTACTGCGCTAGCTTCGGCAATTTCAGCGGATCTTGTTACGATTCTCTTTTTTTGGCGTTCGTCCTTGTTTATACTTGCCACTTCACCAAAACCTCCCAGAAGGAAATTATCTTTGGCTAATCGTCCTAGGTGTCATTCTTGGTATCTTAGCCTATGTTTACCAATATGCCCTCCTAAACCTTCGTTGGTGGTACAGCAAAGTAAAGTTTCCGAATATCTACCACAGTGTTATCCAATTGGGTTATGGAACACTAAAATCCTTGGCGGAAGTCATAAGTTCATTGCTTATATTGGTAGTCTTAACACTTCCGGAAATATATTAAAATTATTACCCATCCTTGTATTATTTTTAGTTATTCGGTTCTATTTTTCAATGATTAGTTATGGTGCTTCAGTACCAGGCGGGATTTTCATGCCGATTCTTGTCCTTGGTGCCCTGTTAGGAGCAATCGCCGCTGTCATCTTGATTCACCAGGGAATCATCACTCCAAGTTGTTTTCTTAACATCGTTGTCATTTCAATGGCTGCTTATTTTGGTGCAATTGAAGAAGCAGCCTTCACCGCGATTACCTTGTTAACCGAAATGGTTGGCTCCGTTGATCAAGTCTTTCCAATGACAATCTTAACGTTCATTGCTTACATCATTAGCAATTTACTTGGTGGTCAACCAATCTATGCTTCATTGCGGAAGGAAATATTCAAGAAATAAAATTTATATAATACGTAAAAGGCCTTTAGAGCTTGGCAAAGTCTGAACTCTAAAGGTCATTATTTTTATCAAGAATTCAATGCTTGTTTTAAATCTTCTATTAAATCATCAGCTGCTTCAAGTCCTACCGACAACCGAAGCAACTTTGGGGTAATTCCTAACCGTTGCCGTTGCTCAATTTCAACATCGGCATGTGTCTGGTAGTACGGGATTGTAATTAGACTTTCAACTCCACCAAGGCTCTCGGCAAAAGTAATAATTTTTACATTATCAAGGAGTTTTGTTACATCCGCTTCATCCTTTACATAGAAACTAATCATGCCACCTTGCCCCGGATAAAGGACCTTTTCAATCCGGGGTTCATCCTTTAAGTATTTAACAATTGCCTGGGCATTTTTCGTGTGCTGCTTAACTCGGATTATTAGAGTTTTCAGACTTCGCAATAACAACCATGAATCAAAAGAATCAAGCGTATCACCAGTCGTAATATAGTACTCAAAATATTCTTTTGCCAACTTCCGGTCCTTACAAACCAGAATCCCGCCCAAAAGATCATTATGTCCAGAAAGGTACTTAGTTGCCGAGTGAACAACCACATCCGCCCCTTCAGTTAGTGGTCGCTGATAAACCGGTGTATAGAAAGTGTTATCAACGATCACCAAAATTTGCGCATTTTTACGGTGAACCGCTGCCGTAATTTTGGTAATGTTCAGTTTTTTCATTGTCGGATTAGACGGCGTTTCTAACCAAATTATCTTTGTTCGTGGAGTAATTTTCTGCAGTAAATCACTAATTCGTTGACCATCCCACTGCTCAAAATCAACCCCAACATGTTTATGAAGATAACGAAAATAACGAAAGTCTCCACCATACAAGTCATCCAAAGAAATTAATTGATCACCTGTCTTCAAAATACTGAGAGCTAGTTGAATAGCAGCCATCCCTGAACTAAGAGCAAATCCAGCAGTGCCACCTTCAAGTTTTGCCATTGTTTGCTCAAGGACAGAACGGTTAGGCGTAGCAACTCGTGAATAAGTGTAGCCTTGATGAGGATCAAAACTTTTCGCCTCCGCTAGTGATTCATGACGATAATTTGAGGAAAAATACAACGGTAAAGCAACCGCCTTATTTCCATCTAAGTGACTTCCTGCTTGGGCAGTAATTGTTTCAATTGATTGTTTACACATAAAGATTTCCTCCTAATTATGGGCCTTTTCAAGTGCCTGTTGAATATCAATAATTTGGTCACGGTAATCTTCAATTCCGACAGACATCCGAATTAATCCCGGCTTAATCCCAGCAGCAAGTTGTTCTTCAAGGGTTAACTCAGCATGACTCATCTTACTTGGAAGCTCCACTAGACTTTCTACGGCACCTAAACTAACTGCTAACTTAAATAGTTGAAGGTGGTTAACGAACTCACTCGGGTTAACCTGTTCAGTAAGCTCAAATGAAAATACTCCTCCAGCTCCCCGGGCCTCTTTTCGTAATTCTTGGTATCCCGGAAGATCGGCTAGCCCAGGATAGTAAATTTTTTGAACCGCATTTGATTCTTGAAGGTAATGAATAATCCTTTTTACATTCTCCATTTGACGTTCAAGACGTATTCCCAGTGTTTTGATTCCCCGTGCTAGCTCATTGCTGTCTTCAGGAGAAAGAACTGCACCCAGAGCATTTTGAATAAAGTAAACCCGTTCTGCCAAAGATTGGTCTCTAACTACCACTGCTCCTGCGGAAATATCGGAATGCCCCGAAAGATACTTTGTTGCACTATGAATGACGATGTCTGCGCCAAGATTAAGTGGCCGCAACAGATAAGGACTTAAGAAGGTATTATCAACAATTGTTAATAAATTATATTGATGCGCTAACTGGGAAACCCGACTGATTGAACTTACCTGAAGTAACGGATTAGTAACTGGTTCGAAATAGATTGCCTTGGTATTTGGCTGAATTGCCTTTTCGATCGCACTTAAGTCCCGAGTATCGACAGCGGTAATCGTTAACCCCCACCGCTTAAAAAATTCATGAAGTAGCCGAAATGTCCCGCCATAAATCTGGTCACCAACGATCAGGTGATCACCTTTTTTAAAGATTGCCAGTGCGGCATGGATCGCTGCCATTCCCGATGAAAAACAAAAGCCGTAATTTCCCTCCTCTAAAGTAGCTAATTGCTCTTCAACCGCTCGTCGTGTCGGGTTGCCTGAACGTGAATAATCGTCTTTGACCTGTGCACCCACCGCAGGATATTTAAAGGTCGTAGCCTTATAAATTGGAACGGTAACGGCACCGGTATTATTATCATGTTGCACCGGTTGATGGACTAATTTGGTATTAAATTCAGTCATTGTTATTTCCCCCCTTAACTAAAAAAAGCCCTAGGCAAGAAATCTCACCTAGGGACGTCAATAACGTGGTACCACCCAAATTCACTGATATTACTATCAGCCTCAACAGTACTTAAGAAAGTATTCTTAAATACCAGGGATGGTAACGGATCCTTCCGGAATCATAGCCAGTCGTTCTGACCATTCATCATTGCTCCGAGCTCATCTTCACGGTAACCAACTACCTACCTTCTCACTATTAGTAGTCACTGTTAGAAGTTAGTTACCCTTACTCTTCTCATCAACACATTATTATAAAATAATTAGAATTTTCTAATAATATAGGACCTAATTATACAAATGTCAAGTAAAAATCAACTCAAAATATATTAGATCCTCTTATTTGTATGGTGACCTTTTTGTTGCAACACGTTTTTAGAATATTCTGCTTTTTCTGTGAGAAAATTGTGTCAAATAAAAAGCCGTCTGGCGGAGTTGAACCGCCGTGTCACCCTTACCATGGATGTGCTCTACCTATCTGAGCTAAGACGGCGATTAAAGTATAACCGAAATTGTTAATCACTTGCAAGTAAGCTAGTCTTTAACGCTCCGGTAATAACTCACCCAAACAATTAAACTAAGGACTGTCAGAACAATAAATGCGTGCTGCGTTCCGATTGCTGTTGAAAGTGAACGACTAACCTTTAACTGTGACTGGCTGCTAGCAACAATCATTGCGGAAATTGACGTTCCCATGGCACCAGCGAATTGTTGAAGGGTATTTAAGATGGCATTCCCCTGAGTCGTTTTTGTGGAACCAACACTCTGAAGAGCACTCGTCATTACGCATCCCATACACATCCCCATTCCGGCCATGTAAAAAATATAGATAAGTGCAATCGCCGTATTACTCATCTGTCGACTAATTACAGCAAAACTAAGAAGAGAAAGGAAACAAAGTGTCATTCCAAAAAGGATTGGCCGTCTAGCACCAAATCGGTCAAAAATCTTTCCGCCAAGTGGTGCAAAGATTGCTCCGGCAAAGCCCGCTGGAAGAACCACCAAACCCGCAACCATTGATGTATTACCATTAACTAACTGGATATAGTTTGGCAAGAGAAATGCAAAGCCAAGTGACATAATCTGGGTTAAGAAGAATCCAATAACATGTCCCGTAAAACGATAATTTGTAAACAAACGAAGATCCAGCGTTGGCGTAGTGATCGTTAAAGAACGCCAGGTTAAGCTAACCGGCCCAATTATTCCTAAGATAAAGGCACCGAGGACATTCCAACTCACTAGGGGCATACTTCCAACATTACTAAAGCCGTCAACCAGCCCAGTAAACATAAAGATAATCATCAAAAGGCTGAGAAAATCAAGCCATTGTTTCCTGATTGCAGATTTTGTTGGATCCCCCAACGACCAAGAAGAAACGAAATAATTAATAATGGAATCAGAATATAAAAAAACCACCGCCAATTCAATTTACTAGCGACGCTCCCACCAAAAGTCGGTCCAATCGCTGGAGCAATTCCCGTAATGAGGTTTCCGATTCCCATCATGAAACCAATCTTACTCTGGGGGACCTGTTCCATAATGATATTAAACATCAAGGGTAACGCAATTCCGGTTCCGATCCCCTGAACCGCTCGACCAAAAAGTAGCAGGACAAAATTTAGCGCAAAGGCATCAACTAATAGACCGCTAAAGAAAAATAGATTAGCAACCGTAAAGAGAGTTTTCGTCCTGTACGAACTCTTGAGAACTGCCGATAACGGTACAATAATGGCAACAACCAGCAGGTAAATAGACGTCATCCACTGCACCATATTAGTCGTTACATTAAACTCCCACATCAAGATCGGAAACGTTACATTCATCGCGGTTTCAACGATTACCTCACAAAAGGACATCAATCCCGTTGCAACAATTGCGGCAATTACCTTTACTGGAATTTGATCGTCTTTTTTCACTTTCTTCTCATCCCCAAAATAATAATCCCTTATAATTTTTGTCAGTTATCTAACAAAATAATTATAAGGGATTATTTTTAGTTATAAAGAATTTATTCGTTTCTACCAGCCTAGTTCTTCAGCATTTTCTGGGAGGGAAAGCTTTCCAGCAGCTTCCTCAGCAAATGCCTGATCAAGCATTGCAAAAGCTTGATCCAGCTCTTCTTCAGTAATTACTAGCGGTGGTTGGAAACGAAGAATATTCCCACGCAGACTAATAATAATGGCACCAAGCTCAAAGACACGGTACATGATCCGCGTTGTTGCTTCAGTATCACCTTTACCTGTCTGCGGATCTACAATATCAATTCCACCGTCCAGGCCGTACATTCGCACATCACCGATAAAATCGTACTTTGCTTGCTCGCCTTCAAAGAATTGCTGAGCTTTTTTACCAAGTTTTGTTGATCGTTCAAGGAGGTGTTCCTCTTGAATTACATCTAGGGTGGCATTAGCCGCAGCAGTTGTCACTGGATTACCCGCAGTGGTGTAAACATTGGCCGGTGCACCAAGAGATTCCATAATTTCTTTTCGTCCAATAATGGCACTAAGCGGCATCCCTGAAGCCAGAGACTTCCCGACTGACATCAGATCTGGTTCAATTCCGAAATGCTGGATTGACCACCACTTACCAGTCCGTCCCATTCCTTGATTAACCTCATCAATTGCGAAAAGAATCCCGTTATCCTTAGCGAATTGGTAAATCTTCTTCATGAATTCCGGTGGTGTTTTAACAATCCCACCATCACCTTGAATCGGTTCAATTAGGATTGCAGCAACTTCATCAACTGGAAGATAAGTTTCAAAAGGTAATTTAAACATCTTGAAATAACGATCAACAAATTGTTCGTCGGTTTCATCAGGAAGTTTATCCCATGGATCAGGGAACGGCACCTTAACAACTCCTGGAAGCAACGGCCCCATCTTCCGTGCCATGTTAAGCGAAACACTGGAAAGTGTCATTGAACCATACGTGGATCCATGATACGCCCCGGTAAAGGAAACAATATATTGGCGTCCGGTATAAGCTCGTGCAAACTTGATAATCGCATCATTTGCATCCGATCCAGAATTTCCCCATGCCACTTCAACTGGACCTGACATTGGTGCTAACTTTGCTAAGCGTGGTGCCAAACGAGCTGCCTGACTATTAGCAAAATATGCCGGTGTATATTGAATGATCTTTTGAGCCTGCTCTTGAATAGCTTTAACAACTTTCGGATGACAATGACCGGTATTAGTGGAACTAGCACTTGCTAATAAGTCAATGTACTGGTTACCGTCAACATCGGTTAAAATCGCGCCTCGTCCACTATCAATAACGATATCGTAATATTTAACCCGTGCTGCAGTTGCAAATGCTTCATTTTCTTTCGCTAAGATTTGATGGTTATTTTCCATTGAACTCATTAGCAATCCCTCCCCTACTTATGCTTTTGATTAAAATACTGATGACAGCGATCTCAGGCAGCATTGTCGAGATCTGCTCGCCAGGAACTTGCTAGAGCTAGCGACCTCCTTCCTAGGCGCAAGACGCCTCCGTCAGGAGAAATCGCTAGCTTTCCGCAAGTTCTCTGCTGGCTCGCACTCTATTTTTTGTTCAAGTATGAATGCTTCATGCCATAGGCAAAATAGATGATTAAACCAAGGACGAACCAACCACCGGCGTAGATTTTTGCTTGATAATCCAGTCCAAGGAAGACCAGCAATGATGCAAGAAAACCAAGAGCTGGAAGAACAGGATAAAGTGGCACTTTGAATGCTGGGTTATTGATGTCCTTACCTTCACGACGACGCAGTGGGTAAATCCCGATTGATACGAACATGAATGCGATCAAAGTCCCAGCTGAAATCAATTGTGAAAGGAAAGCAAATGGGAAGAATGCCCCAATCAAAATTCCACCAATGGTCAAAGTCCACAATGCCCGGTTTGGTCGGTTGCTTTCATCTAGCTTACCAAGCCACTTCGGTAACATCCCGTCACGACCAAATGAGTAGATCAACCGTGAACCAGCCATGCTCATCCCAATTAATGCGGTAAACATACCAACAACAGCAATAGTCTGAACCACCGTTGCAACACCAGCATGGCCAGCAGCACGAAGCGCAAGCCCAACTGGTTCAGCACTGTTAGCGTACTTTCCGTATGGGAGCATCCCAACAAGGACCAAACTAACTGCCACAAACAAGATTACGGCAATCGCAAGTGAACCGAGGATTCCTCGTGGCATCGTCTTTTGTGGGTTAATTGCTTCCGCAGAGTTAGCCGCGATTGAATCAAAACCAATATACGATAGGAAGATCATTGAAACACCAGCGTAGATTCCTTGCCAACCACCGAAAGGACCATTTGCCGTTTCGTGATATTTAGGAATAAACGGTACATAATTGGTAGCATGAAGAGCAGTCAAACCAACTACAATAAACAGGAGAACGGCGAAAACCTTCAGGACAACCAAAACATTTTCAACCCGTGCTGCCCGAGAAACCCCACGGGAAATCAGAGCAGCAACCAAGGCGATCACAACAACTGAAACTAAGTCGACGATTCCGCCATCAGTTCCAAACGCGTTTGACAGTGATGCCGGGAGCTTCAACCCCATTGGTGCAATCAGTGCCCGGAAGTTGGCCGAAAGTCCAGACCCAACAAAGGCTAGCGCGATAAAATATTCTGCAAGAAGCGCCCAACCAGAGATCCAACCGAAGAATTCACCAAAAACAACGTTAATCCACGAATATGCTGAACCTGCAAACGGCATCGCTGCAGACATTTCCGCATAGGCAAATGCAACTAACCCGGCAACCACCGCCGCAAGTAAAAATGAAATTGCAACCGATGGTCCGGTGTGCATTGCCGCTACTTCACCAGGAAGAGTGAAAATAGAGGCGGAGACAATTGTACCGACCCCAAGTGCTAAAAAGTCTCGCACCTTCAATGAACGAACCAAATGGCCGTCTTTATTAGCATAGACACGCGGGTCTTCTTTTCGGGTAATTGTTTTCCAAAAACTCATAACCATTCCTCCTTCTCTATTAAATTTAGATTAGAATAATAAGAAAACATTAACTTATTCTAACAACCGATTGCACATTGGTCAATTGTAATTTAAATAAATGTTCTATTTTTATTTAATTGAGTAATTATGAAAAAATTCTAATTATCAATTTAATTAAAAAATAATTATTTAAACAAAAAAGCCTTCCAGAAATGGGGGATTCTGGAAAGCCTTTGTATAGAGATTAATCTAGCAGGTCTCATTGAGCATGTCTAAGCATCACTAATTTAATTAGGCTGGTTGAAGGCCACTTATAACTCAGGTTTATTTAGGGGGTAAGCGTTTAGATAGTGTGTACCCAAGTCATAGCAACAACCACTTAATGTTTATGAAACCATAGTCATGGGGAGGCGACGATGATTCTAGTTGAGGATAAAGTATTTACCAATTAAATTAAATTCAGTTTAAACATGATAACTAGAAGTCATTTGCCAATATTACAATATTTTAGTGAAACCACTAAAGCGCTAGATCTTCTAGTTATAACCAAGCAATAATAATATTTATTGCTTGTTCACTATTAGTTATGCATTCTTATGGGATAGATGTCAAATGAAAGCGCAACATTTTTTGAAATATTTATTGTTAAAATGCTGCAATCCCGCGCCGCTGCATATATATCAATCGATAGATTAATATAACTAATCATTCTAAAAAGTAATTATTTGTTTTATAATAAGACAAATTATAAGGAGATGTCTCTATGCTTACAAATAAGGAAATTGTGGATGCAATTCACCAAATGCGTGCCATGTATCCTGAAGCCGGAACAACATTAAAAGCTGATACAACCTTCCATTTTTTATTAGCAACCATCTTAAGTGCGCAATCAACGGATAAATCAGTGAATATGATTACTCCAGCACTTTTTGCTCGTTTCCCAACTCCCAAGTCACTTGCTAAGGCTCAACCAGAAGATGTTGAACCTTACATTCAATCACTTGGTCTTTACCACAATAAGGCTAAATACCTTGTTAATGCTGCACGAGGAATTGTCACCAATTTTAACGGTCAGGTTCCTCATACCATGAAAGAATTAATAAGTCTTCCAGGAGTAGGCCGAAAGGTTGCTAACGTTGTCCTCGCTGAATGTTTCCACATTCCCGCCTTCCCAGTTGATACCCACGTTAGCCGTGTAGCACGACGCTTAGGAATGGTTAAGCCAAACGCAACTGTTCTTCAGATTGAGAAGCGACTAAAGGAAGCTGTCCCGAAAGACGAATGGCTTGACGCCCACCACGCAATGATCTTTTTTGGTCGTTACCAATGTACAGCGAGAAATCCAAAATGTAATAAATGTCCTCTTTTACCAATCTGTAAATATGGTCAAGATAATGTCTTTTAGGATTTAACCCCACCATAATTTAACTAATGCTTGGGTTCCATCATTACCATAACCAGCATTAACTAGCTTCTCGTATAACCGAGTTGCTTCCCTTGTCATCGGTCCCTTGATTCCCATCTTTTGTGCTTCTTCGAGTGCAATTCGTAAGTCTTTGAGAAAGTGTTTAGCAAAGAAGCCTGGAGTGTAATCATCCTTTAAAATTCGTGGACCATAAGTGCCGAGGCTAAAGTTCTCGGCTGCACCCGATTGAAGTGTTTTCATTACCTCATGAAGATCAAGTTGAGCAGCCTTCGCATAAACCAACGCCTCACTCATCCCTAACATTGTTCCCGCAATCATAATTTGATTAGCCATCTTAGCATTTTGGCCGCTTCCTGCATCACCAAAATACTGGACAGAGGAAGAGAATTGCTCGAATAATGGTTGTAATGTGTTAAGATCATTTTTTTGACCACCAACCATTACCGTAAGTGTCCCCTTCTTCGCACCAATATCACCACCGGAAACTGGTGTATCTAAGACATGGACTCCTTGTTTAGTCCCTTCTTTGGCAATTTGCTTTGCTAATGAAGGTTTACTAGTTGTCATATCAACAAGGTACTGGCCTGCATGAGCATTAGCTAAAATCCCGTTCTCGCCAAAATATAATTCTTCAACGTCTGTTGGGAAGCCAACCATTGTAAAAACAACATCTGATTGCCTTGTTAGCTCAGCTGGCGTATCACACCACTTTGCACCATTTTCCATCACCGCTGCTGCATGAGCTTTTGTTCGGTTATATACTGTTACTTCCTGGTGTTTAAGAAGGTTATTAATAATTCCGGTCCCCATTACACCAGTACCAATAAAACCAATTTTCATCGTATCACTCCTTAAAATATTACTTATCTAATATTATACAAATAAGTTCTCAACGTTTGTAATTCAAATATTGAGGACTTATTTTATTTATTTGGATGTAATATGTCGTTCTTTTAACGAGAAGATATGTAATGCAATAGCACATCCTAGGCAAAGAACCGTTGCAACAATCAAAAGAACTAAACCAGCATTCCAGCCATAATGATCTACTGCAACCCCAAGAAGACTGGTTCCAAGCGTTGAGCCAAGGACATAACTCATAAATCCGCGAAGCCCAACGGTTGAACCAACAGCAAATGGCGGAACAACTTCCATCGTTTGAACAGAATCAAGAAATTGAGGAATATAAACTAGGCATCCGGCCAACGCTGCATAAATAGTAACCGCCGTTACCGACTTACTATTCCAGTAGCCAAAAATACAAAAGACAATTAAAACGAGGGCAATCATTGCTGGTGGCATCCGGTAACTCTTAAACAACTTATCAGAAATAATTCCTGCTAGTAATGTTGACGGAATTGCAGCCCATTCGAAGAAGGCAAAAGCAACCATCATTTGACCATGGGTGAACCCTTTTGCTTGAATCAAGAAGATTGGTAACCAGGTTAAAATTCCAAAACGAATCATATAAACAAATGTATCCATAAATGAAACAAGCCAAGCACCAGGATTATTAAAGACATACTTTGTTAAAATTTGCCAAGAACTTAAATCATGATAATCTATATTCCCTTGCTCTTTTTTAGTTTCGTCTAGCGGTGGCAATCCCTCTTCTTCTGGACGACCCTTAACAAAAACCAGTACGATTAATGCAACTGCAATAGCAACTAATGCCGGGAAAATATAGATTGCAAATCGCCAATGACTAGCACCAACAATCCCCAACATGAAACCAGCAAGTGGTGAAACTAATCCCCCACCAAAGTTATGTGAAGTATTCCAAATCGATGTTACAAATCCCCGTTGTTTTTTACTAAACCAGGTTGAAAGAATAATAAAGGATGGCCCAACTCCCATCCCCTGGAATAGCCCCAATAAAATTAAAATAATAGCTAATGACCACAGACTAAAGCCAAAAAATGCTAAACACATACTCAACAGGGCACAGATAATTAATCCAGTAGCCATAAAACGTTTTGGGTTAGCCTTATCCGACCATGCACTCATAACACCTTTACCCAAACCATAAGCAATCAGCAAGCAACTAGATAACATCCCAATTTGTCCTTTAGAAAGATCTAGGGATGCCTTTAGCTGTGGCGTTGATAATGTAAAATTATTCCGCACAATATAAAAAGCAGCATAGCCAATAAAAACTCCAAATAGCGACATCCACTTATACCTCTCAAATAAGGTGTGAGCTTTCTTAGGAGGCACTTGTGCTTTTTGCCGCGGTTTTAAAAAACTTAACATAATTACCATCTCCTACATTTTTCGTAAACTTTCTCCCCATCAATACAGCGCTTACATAGCGAATTATACACTAAAATGACATTAAAAAAACGATAACTTGACTAAAACTAATAATTTTAATCACGTTACCGTTTTTTAGATATTACTCGTACTTATTCGTGAGCAATCCCAACTTTTTGAGCCATTTGTTGAACATTCTTTGCTTGCTTATGACTATTCAAGTATTTAATCAAATCTTGCTGTGAGACAGTCTCAACTGGATTATAGATATCTCCTGTATGTGGTGCATTTGGCGTACCAAATTCGTAAATATTTACACTACCATCCTGGTTGATCGTATAGGCTGAATAAACAACCTCCTTATTACTATCCTTACTGTTAAAGGCAACATAAACCGTGCCACTTCCCTTTGCGGATAAGTAATTTACAATGTTTGGTTCTGTAGTTTCCTTAATCAGGATACCATTATTCGAATTATCAACAACATTCTTCCATTTTGAAACATTCTTTTGAGCAGCATAACTAGCAACTGCAGCCGCAAATTCATTTGGCTTCATGTTGGCCTTTAATTCTTCTCCACTACTCTTCTTTGTAGCATTTGCTTTACTCTTTTTAGTTGCTTTTGAAGATAAGGATTTAGCTGCCTGCTTCTTTATACTCTTCTTGGATTGGGAAGATTTAGTCGAACTCTTCTTACTCTCAACCTTCTTTGATTGTGAAGAAGACTTCTTTGATTCTGATGCAGAACTCTCACTCGAATTATTTGCAGCCGCATCACTACTTGTCGAAGATTCAGCAATGGTTTTTGTAGTCTGTTGAATATTTTGTTGGGCCTCAGTTTGTTCCTGGTGGTTATTAAAAATATAGCTTCCACCAGCAATAATTGCCAAAGCAGCAACAATCACCATTTCATTTTTATGGCGAATCTTACTCTTAGCCTGCTTTTGTTGCCGTTGATCATAGAAAGAACTCATTTCGCCGCGACTAAAATCATATCCACAAGAAGGACAAATTCGATCCTCTTGTGGGACATTTTTCCTACACCATGGGCACTTTTTCATTCAATATCCCCC
Source organism: Limosilactobacillus avistercoris (assembly GCF_014836425.1). GTDB lineage: Bacteria > Bacillota > Bacilli > Lactobacillales > Lactobacillaceae > Limosilactobacillus > Limosilactobacillus agrestimuris. Next base: position 52,026 of record NZ_JACSQW010000011.1, read on the forward strand.
AATCATAAGTTACTTCATGAATCACATTATAACCCCAAATGCAAAGAAAATGAATTTTTTTGTAACTAAAATCACTTCTCGTTCAATAATTCTTCTTTTGCTGAATCTAATTTAGCCGCTTCTTCTGGAGATAATTTTGGATAAGCTAACGGTAACTTTTCAATTTCCTTGGTTAGAATATCTGAAACAATTAATCGTGAATACCACTTATCATCTGCAGGAACAACGTACCACGGGTTCTTCTTGGTTGCGGTCGCATTAATTGCCTTTTCATATGCCTTTTGGTACTGATCCCAGTATTGACGTTCACGAATATCAGATGAAGAGAACTTCCAGTGCTTTTTGGGAAGGTTAATTCGCCGCAAAAAGCGCTTTTTTTGCTCTCCCTTTGAAATATGAAGGAAAAACTTAAAGATCACAAAGCCGTTTCGTGAAAGGTACCTTTCGTAATCACGGATATCCTGGTAACGTTCCTTAAAGAAATGACTGTCAACATCACTCAAAGAATCAATTCCTGGCAAATTGGCATTTAAAATAATTTCTGGATGAACACGAGAAACGAGGACGTCCTCATAGTATGACCGATTAAAGACACCGATTTCTCCCCTGGACGGCAATTCCTTATTAATCCGCCAAAGGTAATCATGACGGAGCTCTGTCGATGTCGGTTGCTTGAAATTAGCAACCTTAAAGCCAATTGGATCGACACCGGAGAAAATATGGGCGATCATACTATCTTTACCAGCCGCATCCAATGCTTGAAAGACAACTAAGATCCCATATTTATGCCGCGCGTACATCATCTTTTGTGCATGGCGAATATGATAAAGATTTTCATCAATCTGTTTCTTAATTTTCTCTAATTCATCAGCGCTGTCTTTAACTTTAGTTGGCGCCTTTTTAATATCAAAATCATCACCTGTGAACTTATAATCCATTCTTTTGGCCTCCAGATTCAATTATTACCTTCATTCTAGCACTGTTATTACAATCATTACTGACATTTAACTACATATGCCAGCCTATACAAATAGGACTCCAAAGCTCGATAAAACCGAACTCTGAAGTCCTATTACTTGTGGGGACGTGAAAGTAAAATCACGTTCCCTTGTCGAATTAATATGTGAAGTTATTTGACCTATTTTACCAAGGGAAACAAGTCAAGAATGTTGCAAAACTAAAGAAGATTCCTGGGAAATTGGCCCAGAACACTGGCCAGTCACGGTTCTCCTTAAAGAATGCATAGATACTCCAAAGAGTACAGTTGATACCCGCAACAAACGGTTGAAGCGGTGCACCATAATTTCCATGCAAGTTATTGTAAATCTGTGCAATGTAAGATACATACATTAAAATGGCAATTATACTGGCAATCCGTCCTAACCAGTTGATAAACTTCGATTCTTTCATTCTCTCTCGTTCCTCTTTTTATAAAATAAATTTTCTATATCTAATCAATGAAAGCTCAAATTTGGAAAGACATGCTTGTCCACGCCAAATGGTGAAAAAGCCTCGGAAAAAGATTTGAAATAAGATGTAGAAAATACGCTTACCCTAACAACATAACTTAGGCATCTTCGCCGGCAACCTTAACAATTGCCTTTGAAATATTACCTAACTTACCACTAACAAAATCTTCAACGTGAGCGAAGTCCAAAACATTAGAAATTAATGGTAATGGATCAACGTCACCGGATTGAAGTAAGGCAATTGAGTCTTCGAAAGTGTAAGGGTTGATGAAGGTTCCTTGAATCGTTAATTGCTTTTGGTAAACCTTGTAAGTATTTACCTTAAATTCTGAATCAGGGTTACCAACACCAAACATTAATACTTGACCACCACGGCGAGCAGCTTCAACGGCTTGTTCCTGGGTCTTTGGTAAACCAACAGCTTCAACAACAATGTCGTATGAATCCTGCTTTACTTCTTCTGGGTGAGTCATGTTATTAATGGTCTTAAAACCGAAGTGCTTCCGGTTGTTTTCAAGCTTTTCGTCAACGGTTCCGGCAAGAGTAACTTCACGAACACCGCGAGCCTTCAAGATTTGAGCAATTAGTTGACCTTCAAAGCCATCACCAATAATCAATGCGTTTTGGTATGGGTGAGTAGTCAGCAAGTCAACAGCGTGCATTGCACATGAAATTGGTTCAATTACGGCTGCAGCTTCAAGTGAAACATTGTCAGGAACATGATAAACAACTTCTTCTGGAGCAGTGAAGTATTCTTCAAAGCCACCGTCACGGGTAACACCAACAGCATCAAGGTGTTCACAAAGTTCTGGACGGGATGTTCGGCAATAGAAACACTTATGACAATAGATGTTTGGATCGACGCTAACCCGATCACCAACTTTAAAGTCTTCAACTTCACTACCAACAGCAGCAACTACACCAGAGTTTTCGTGTCCTAATACAATTGGTGGAACAGCATCAGCTGAACCAGGAAGGCCATTATACAAAGCCTTATCGGTTCCACAAATACCAGCCCAGGCAGTATGAACTAAAACTTCATTAGGCTTAACTTCTGGCTTCTTGTAGTTGTCATCAATTTCTAACTTTTTCTTACCAGTCATTACTAAAGCTTTCATCAGATATTCCTCCTACACTAACAAAGTGATTAGGGTCGATCTGAACTAAGGGATAAGACCTTTAGTGGGGATTAATCCTTAACAACTTCACAAAATTCAATGGTTTCATCGTTTGGGCCAACAATGTTAAAGAACTTAATTCCATGCTTCCAGAAATCAAGGTGTTGAACTTCGTCTTCCTTAACATCGAATCCTTCTTCTTTAGCAGCCTTAAATGCACCATCTGCGTCTTCAACGTTTAATGAGATATGGTTAATTGCGCCAGTCTTGTGAACAGCACCATCACTGTCCCAAATTTCCAACATCAAGTGACCAACCTTCATGAATACCACTTGGTGTCCTTGGTCATCAGTATCAAATTGACCTTGCTTCTTGAAACCTAACTTTTCCCAGAAAGCAATTGTCTTCTTCAAGTCATCAGTTGGGATCCCAACGTGGGCCAAATCGTCATAGTAACCTGCTAAGCTCTTGTTAAATGCCATAAGTCTCACCTCCTTTAAATGATTATTTTTTAGTTTATTTAGTTTAGTAAGTTATTCGCTACTGCGCTTCACCAGAATTTCCTACTGCAACTGAGTCAAGATCTGTTCGCCCTAACTTTCCTCAAGCTAACGACCTCCACCTCCGACGACAAGACGCCGTTCGGTGGAGAAATCGTTAGCCACCGGAAAGTTTTAACGGGCTCACACTTTCTAATTTGTTGCTGCCTTTAATGCAAGGGCAAAGTCACCGATGGTAGCGGAACCGTTGTGTTGAGCTAATGGCATGGTAATGTACTTATCAAGGTCACCAACTTCAACGTAATCATTAAGAAGCTTCTTGAATTCACGGCGAACCTTCTTCAAGAATTCTTCACTAACAACACCACCACCAAAGACAATTTGTCCTGGGCGGAACATCAGGGTTGCGTCAACAGCAGCTTGGGCAACATAGTAAGCCATGATGTCCCAAACGTGATTAGTCAACGGGACGTCTTTACCCTTCTTGCCTAGGCGGGCTTCAAATGTTGGACCACTAACTAGTCCTTCAAGACAGTCGCCATGGAATGGGCAAATTCCCTTAAAGTCAAGGTCGTCAGGGTGACGTTTTAACCGGATATGTCCCATTTCGGGGTGGCCTAATTCACCAACAAATTTACCGTCAATTACAGCACCAGCACCAACACCAGTCCCGATAGTGTAGTAAACAAGTGAATTAATCTGCTTATTAAACAAAGTTGAGAGGACATATTCACCGTATGCTGATCCATTAACATCCGTTGTCCAAGCAATCGGAACATTGAAATGCTTTTTAAATGGGCCAACAAAATCAGTATCTTGCCACCCCTTCTTCGGGGTATTAGTAATGTAACCATACTTTGGTGAACTCTTCCGGATCTCGATTGGCCCGAATGAGGCGATAGCAATGGCACTTAAATCATCTTTGTATTGATCGAACCATTCGATACACTTTTGGATCGTTTCTTCAGGAGTCGTTGTTGGAATATGAATCGAATTTTGAACTTGGTAGTTGATATTACCAACGGCACAAACAAATTTTGTCCCACCGGCTTCAATGCTTCCTAATAACATAACAATTCCTCCTTACTTATTCTCATCCATTTCAGCCCGCAACTTCTTGCCGACTTCTTCGTATCCTGGCTTGCCAAGAAGGCCAAACA
>NZ_JACSQW010000012.1 GCF_014836425.1 Limosilactobacillus avistercoris
TTGTCGTAGTCGGTTGGTAAGTGGAGCCAGTCACGGAAGTCAGCACCGGCACCGGTACCATTCCGTAATTCGTCATCCGCCGCATTTACCATTGCTTGCATTTCACCAAGTTCGTTATCGTTAACGAACTTTTTGAGTGAACTAGTATCTAATTTAACTTGTGTCATTCTCCCGATCTTCCTTCTTTTTTGATTCACCTTTAATAATACCGAACGATGTAGCCGTTTTCAATTAGAATTAACAAAATCTAACTACAAGTATTTTTATCTTTAATTAGTGAATTCTTGCCTATTTTTCGTCTTATTAATTGAGGAGTACTTTCCTCAAATTTACATAAGAAGAAGCTAAGCGAATGAATAAGACAAATTTAGAAAGGCGCTGGGAAGAGGCCGGATTAACTGATGACTTCATTTTCAGTAAGGTCTTTTTAGATCCAGAGATTACTTTAGAATTGTTGCGACGAATCTTCCCTGAATTAGCGATTGAAGGAATTAAGATTCTCAATAGCCAGCAGGAATTTAAGAGTACCTATGATGTAAAAAGCGTCCGTTTCGATATCTACGTCGAAGATCATACGAATAATCATTACAATATTGAAATGCAAGTCGCTAACCATCATAACCTCCCCCAGCGAAACCGTTTTTACCAATCCAGTCTAGCAACTGCAGCTTATACGAAAGGGCAAAACTACAGTCACGCTGACAACACATTTGTGATCTTCTTTTGTTGTTTCGATCCCTTTGGCCTTGGCGAGCAGCGCTATGAAAGCAAACGAATGCTTAATTATTATCCTAATTATCCCTACAATGACGGTGAAAAAACAATCTTTTTCGATATTACAAACCTTCGGAAAACGATCGGTCCAAGAATGCAACACGTGTTAGATTTATTAGCCAACCGGAAGCTTGATGAAGAGGATGATTTCATCATACAATTAAAGTAAAGAATCGCACTAGTTAAACAAAATCGGAAATGGAGGAAAGAATATATGCAACGATCATTGTATGAAATGGATATGGAAAATGCCCGAAACGAAGCTGTTAAAGAAGGCCATGAGCGTGATCTGCAGCAAGGGCTACAAGAAGGACCGCAAGAGGGACGTGAACGTGGTCTACAAGAAGGGCGTAAGCAAGGATTAGAGCAAGGTCAGAAAGAAGGATTACAACAGGGCCTAGAACAGGGATTAGAACAGGTAGTGCAGCAAGGTTCTGATAATGAACGCCTCGCTCTCGTAACCGACCTCATCAAGAGTGGTCAATCCAAAGACCAAGTCATTAGCTTCCTTACCAACATCCGAAAGATGGAGCTGACTGAAGCTGAAGGCTACTACCAAAAGGCAATTAAAGCAATGCACTAACCTTCACCACTTCCCAATAACCTTAACAAAGCACCCCGCTTTGTTAAGGTTATTTCTTTTCACTGAAAAAGGTACCGCCTTTTTTCAGTAAGAAAACAAAATTAGCGTTTCATCATCCATCCAGCACCAAAATATAGTATATTCGTATTTGAAAATAGCAGGAGGAATGCGGGATGTTAAAAATATTCATCATGGAAGATAACTCACAGCAATTGGTCTACTATACTGAACTCGTAAAGGAGATCTGCAAGCAATTTCATGAAACTGAAATTGAACTGACTTCTTGTAGCTCAACTGAAGAAATGTTAGCGGTGATGCCAGAAGCCAGTGCTGACAACGTCTTTATCTTTGATATTGACATCAACAGTAACAAACGAGCCGGCCTGCAATTGAGCCAACTGATCCGCAACCGCGATCACCTCGCCCAGATTATCTTCATCACCGTTCATGACGAATTCCTCTACACGACCTACAAGTACCGGGTTAAGGCCCTTGACTTCATTGCTAAGGACCGGGGAAATATCCACCAAGAGCTCACCATCGATCTCAAGCGGATCATTGAGGAACACAAAAAGCGCAATTCTACCCCAGTCTTCACTTATAAGTCTTACAATCAGACTTCCACAATCCCCCTCGACGACATTTGTTACTTCGCATCGAATAAAGAAAATAGTCATGCCTGCACGATCCACACCGTCGATCACCAGGCAATTCAAATCCACCAAAACTTACGAGAAATCGAAAAACAAGATTCCCGCTTCTTCCGTGCACACCGAGGCTACCTCATTAATCCCCACCAGGTCCGCAAAGTTGATTTCTACTACCGCAAAGCCGACTTCTACAATGGAGATTCTTGTCCCATCTCCCAACGGCACGCACGGAAGCTCCTTCAGCTAATTAAAGAAGATAAATAAAAGACACTTCATAACTGTTAAGCCCAATCTTAACAACATGGAGTGTCTTTTTTAGATAACTCAAATCTTATTCATTACTTTTATTGCCAACCGCATTTAGGACCGCTTCAGTGATCTCTGCCGCATTTTCGTCATGCTCTTCAGCACCCTTTTCAATCACTGATTTAAGGTAAAGTTCCGGTTTTTGAAGAAACCTATCATCCTAATTCTTATTTAAAGATAAATTAGTTTACTCGTTCTCTTTTCTAATATATAGAAAGTAATCTCATGGTATGATAGTTTATGTATTTCTATTTAGGTGGTGTAAATTATCATTCATTATTTTCTACCGAGTGACCCTTTCATAGTAGTCATTTGGAAAGCCCTTAACCCGTTAATTGTGTCAGTTATCGAGCTGTTACTATTTCAGCTCTTGACGAAGATCAAAAGTCCCTGGTGGCTTTACCTGATTAATGCCTTTATCGGTATTTCGGTTGTTAATTCCATCCCGCTTACCTACTTGGTGCTTGTTATAATCCCGGTCCTCATTTATTTCTTTGTTGTTCACCGGAATATTACTTTTACCTTTGTCGCCAGCAGCTTTATTTTCGCTTACCTTTCTTACAATGTAATTACGGCGCTGATCGGACCAACCGTGTTAGGAATCTATAGCTCAATCTCACCGGAAACTACAATGGCTTTCAGTAATTGGGGTGCTAACTTCATTTTACTTGTTGAGGGATACCTGACCTACCTTCTCTTAAAGTCATTCTTGAAATCCTACCAAAAGTATACCCAAGTAGTTATCCGTCAACGGCAAATCTTTGCGTGGATTGTTAACATTTTCTTCGCTAGTTTCGAGTTAGTCCGCTTTGGCTACCACTACCAAATTTTGAAGTTCCCGCTGCCGGTTTACTTCCTGATCCTTATCCTCTACATGGTAATTACAATGGCAACCATGAAGATCAGTGCAAACTACTTTGCTTACCGTGACCTGGCAAATAACCAAGCCGTGGAATTAGCAAACTTACAGATCTATACCAGTCATATTGAATCGATGTATGATGATCTGCGACGTTTTCGTCATGATTATAAAAATATTCTTTTGAGTCTCCGGGACGCGATCCAAACGGGAACGATTGAGGATGTCCGCCGACTCTTTAACGAGATCGTCCTTCCAACAAACAATAACGTTGAGATCCGAACCGCTGTCCTCGGGCACCTCAAGAATATTAAAGATCTCGAAGTAAAGAGTCTAGTTTACAGTAAGGTTATCGCGGCGATTGAGCAACAGATCGATGTAACAGTTGAAGTAGTTGACCCAATTAAACTACCAGATAATGTTGATCAAGTTGATATTCTCCGAATGATTTCAATTCTATTCGATAATGCGATTAACGCTGCAGTTCAGTCCGAAAAGAAGCAGATTAACTTTAGCTTCTTTACTAAGGATGACGCGGAATATATCGTGGTTGGAAACTCTACAAAAGAAGAACGGGTTGACCTGCAAAAACTTTCCGGAAGCTTTAAAGGCCTGTCTAGCAGCCGTCATTCATTAGGATTACGGAACCTCCGTATCTTGCTTGCAAAGTACCCGTTTATCCAACACAACCTTTCCGCCAACCATTACTGGGTTGAACAGGTTTTGATTATTCACGGAGCAGCTGGAAAGAAAACTGAAATTTAGCAAAAGAGGCTTGGAAAACAAAATGTTTTCCAAGCCTCTACCTATTTATTCATCCCGTATTGGTAATAATGATACTTATATCAATATAGCGAACCCTTGGCTGCCCACTAACCTTAACTAGATAACTCTTATCTTCTAATGGATCGAACAATTCCCAACCAGAAACATGATTCTCTTTTCGTGTTAACTTAATATCGATCCGTCGCGGGGTAGTTATTAATGTGTTGTGCTGATTCATAATGATTTGTCCCCGCTGGCTGCTTTGCTCATACAGCTTACGCATCTTACCGACATTAATCGTCTTAATTAGTCGCTTATCAGTTGTCGTCTGCCCAATATACGCAATGGGAAGGTGGTAATTATCCGGCCGCTTATCCGTTTGGTTAACCACATAGTAACTTTTGTATAGTAGCTTTTGCTGCTGATCCAGGTAGGTTAACTCTAAACCGTAATAACCAGTAGACCGTCCCGAAACAAATAATTGACGGGTCGAAATAATATAGTATGAGGTTAGAATAAAAAGGATGATTGCGCCAATCCAACTAATAATTTTAATTAATCGCTTGTGATGGGAGTGAACATGGTTTATCAGCGGTACCGTTTGTAATTTTGCCTGCTTCAATGGGGTATGACAAACCGGGCACTCCTTGGTTCCGATTGGCGAAACCTTTCCGCAATTGGGGCATACAAGAGCAAACATCCCTGGTAGTTTTGCCCCACAATTGCGACAGAACAAGGCATCATCACTATTTACCGTATTACATTTCTTACACGTCTTCATTTTAATTATCCTAACTCTGAAATAATCCTCTACCTATTATATAAGAAAACGAAAAAGGAGGAAAACGGTAGCTCATCACCTTCCCGTTTTTCTCCTTTATTTGGATATTTTCTTTGATCTGCTTTAATTTTGACCTAATCTCTATGCGAAGGCAGTTGCGATACTACCAACAACAATTAAAACAATTCCCCAGATAGTGTAGGTCATTTCACGGTGGCTCTTGCGTTCGTGAAGAATCCAAATACCACCAAATGTTGCGATGATAACGTTTAATTGAGTGAAGATGAATGCTTCGGTAACACCGAGAGCCTTAGCTGAAAAGATGTAAGCAAAGGCGGCAATTCCCCATGATAAACCACCAAGAATGTTTAAGTACTGTTCCTTTTGCTTGAATGATGAAGCATTACCAGAGCAGATTGCGTAAATTACGGAACCAAGTAAAATCCCGAGCATTTCTGGGAGAAAGATCCCTTGGGCACTTTCATGAGCAACAATTGGCATCTTTGGGAAACTGGAGTATACCCAGAAACCAACAGTCGTAATCAGCAAGAAGATGAAGTTACTAGTAGTAACCTTCTTGTCTGAATTACCGTCAGATACTGATGTCATTAAAGCACCAATGATAACGATTGCTAAGGCGATGAAACCAATAGTCAAAGCCCGAGCGCTGTGCCATTCACCAAAAATGATAACCCCAATCAATGAGTTACCAACTAATTGGAAAACAGTTGAGAGTGGCATTGTGTTAGAAACACCCATCCGCTTAAAGGAAACGAATTGACCAATTTGACCAATTGTCCATAAGGCACCACACAATACTGAGAACCAGAAGGCGGTTGTGCTGACAGTTGGTTGAGTAGTGACGTACGCAATCAAACCAACAATTGTTGCACCGGCACCGATACCGAACATCTGATTAACAGCTGAGCCACCAATCTTACCGGTGATCAATGGCATAAGCCCCCAACCAAGCGCTGGGATTAATGCGAGTAAATAAACCATCTTTTTTCTCTCTCCTATCAAATGAATAATGATTACGAGATAGTATTATAACTGGTTGCAAACGTTTACACAAGGGCTTTCACAAAATGAATTGATGGTCTAAAACAGCTTATAGGTATAAATAAAGGTAAGAAAACGTTTAACAAAATATTGGTCTAAATGTGAAATCAGGATTATTGAGCATTCCGATGCGGGGCGTTCTGCTGATCAGGGAGAAAGATTGTGAATGTCGTTCCCTTCTTTGGCTGGCTTTTGACGGTAATTTCCCCGCCATGAAGGTTCACTAATTCATGAACAATCGGTAATCCAAGACCGGATTCACCATATTGACTATTACTTCGTGACTGGTCTGCCTTATAGAAACGTTCCCAGATGTTCTTGAGTTGTTTATCGGTCATTCCAATACCATTATCGCTGATCTTGAACTCACAACCATGCTTAACTTTTCGAGCAGTCACCTTAATTAAGCCGTCATCGGTGAATTGGATGGCATTTTGAATAATATTAAACATGATTTGAACAAAACGGTCATAGTCGGCATAAACTAGAAGCCCATCTGGAACATCTAGTTCAAGTGTGTCTCCCTTTTCGCTAGCTCGCTTGGCAAACTGTTCCTTAAGGTTCGTCAAAACGGCGGAACAATCAAATAACTTCCGGTCCATTGAGATTTGGTTAGTCCGGATCTTCTCGTAATCCAGATTGTCATTCACAAGACGGATAAGCCGCTGAGTATCATTCCGCATTAATTCAAGACTGTGCTTCCGGTCTTCTTCTGGAATGGCATCATACTGAAGACCTTCTAGTAGACCGTTAATGGTGGTCAATGGCGTCCTCATCTCATGAGCGGCATCAGCGAGGAACTTACGACGACGTTCTTCCTGCCGGCGAATTTCTTGTTCGGATTCACGAAGAGCTGTCGTCATCTTGTTAAAGCTTCGGGCAAGATCATCCATTTCGTCCTTCCCATTGACAGGAACCTTGACCTGGTAATTTCCCTTAGCAACTTGCCGGGTCGCAACCCGCAAGCGATCGATCCTTCCAGTAATTGAGCGAGCCATAATATAGCTGATTATTAAAGCCACCAACGTAGCGATTAGGAAGGCAACTGCTAGATTAATCTTAAGCTGATGCATATTTTCCTCTACCACAGAAACAAAGGTTGCGATCGAAACAACCGCGATTAACTTTTTATGGTAGAAATACGGCCGAATTACCTCGGTCATTGCTGAATGATCTGAATTATGAACGTTGATTTGGGGGCGAATAATCCGTAAGTAGATTGTCTTTCCCTTGCATAACTTTTTCCAGTCACTTTTACTAATCTGTGGTGCAAAGCCGTTACTAGCAAAGGTCTGCTTCTGGCTCACATCGAAGATCGCAAAATGAACATGTTGATTGGAAAGTAAGGCGGCATTGCTAAGAAGGGCCTGATTTTCAAAGCCACGAAACTTATGATTCACAGTATCATAGCGGATCGCATCCTGAACAAGACTATCAGAGTACGTTTTTAACTGGTTCCAGGTATTCCGGTACATTGTCTCGTTAGTAACGTTGATGAACGCAAGACTCAAGACAGCCATTAGAGTAATGATTACTGTGAAAAAGGCAATCATTAACCGATATAAGAGCTTCATTATTCCTTACCTTCATCATCAAACTTGTACCCGACACCCCAAACAGTCTGAATTACTTGGGGACCAACAGCTTCGAGCTTTTGTCGTAATTTTTTGATGTGGGCATCGACTGTTCGCTCATCACCGTAATATTCATAATCCCAGACTAATTGAAGCAATTGAGAACGCGTAAAGACTTGCCGTGGCTTACTTGCTAGTGTCTTTAGGAGATCGAACTCTTTTGGTGTCAGATCCTTAACGGGCTTTCTGTACATGTAAACTTCACGGGTCTTGGTATCCATCTTAAAGTGCTTAGTCTTAACATCAAAGCGATCACTGGCTTCCTGGTGGCTTTCCTGGACAGCACCAAGTTGTGAACGGCGCTTGAGAGCCTTAATCCGGGCAATCAAAGTAATCGGGCTGAATGGTTTTGTTACGTAGTCATCAGCTCCGATCCCTAAGCCAAGAACTTGATCACTCTCTGAGTCCCGCGCTGTCAACATAATCAATGGGACTGTAGATGAAATCCGCCGAATATCAGCTGCGACCTGCATTCCATCCTTTTTAGGCAAGTTCAAATCAAGCAGAATAACATCCCATTCATGAGGATCCGCACTAAACTTTCCTTCAGCCTCTACCCCATCATAAGCAAATTCATACTGCCAATTTTCTTTTTTGAAAAACATTGCCATCATTTCGCATACGGAATGATTATCCTCAATCATTAATATCTTCATTATGTCAACTCCTCCAATCATGCATATTTAAGTACACTATAATTTCCTGGGAAATAATTTATCAGTTATTATCAATAATTTCCTAAGTGAGTCTCCTTATACAATAAAAAGACTGATCATGCTGGCTATCAACATTCTCAGTCTTTCAATCACTGGTTCATTCACTAATGGAGATGACGGGAGTAATACCCCTAGTCTCCTAAACGCTGTCATATCAACATTCTTATGTTGCTGGGCGTTAGCCATACAACATCTGTACAACATTACAAGTTTTCAATGATATTTCCGATTGAATTATCCTTGACCGGGTGTAAATCATTATAAACCTGAATGGTAATTGAAGCGTCCTTGTGACCTAAAACTGAAGCAACCTTGTTAACGTTGATTCCTTTATCAATCAGTAGCCCCGTATATGTGTGTCTCAAACCATGTGGGGTTACATATAATGGTAGATTATAATTTTCTTCAATTACTTTCAACCATTTACCAGGCTTTGACGGTGATAATATACCGCCCTGCTGACTAGTGAATACTAATTGACTTGGTTTCAAAGAATTAACGTTAAAATATTGTAATTCTTTTTGTTGTACCAGTCGCCACTTTTTTAACACTTGAATTGTTTGTTGACCAATTGGAACGTTACGAACCGAGTAAATGTTTTTAGTTTTTCCTATTATTAGGTGGTTATCCGTATCACGGGTAACCGCCTTTTTTATTTTCAAAAAGCCATGTTCAAAATCTACATTATTCCAGGTTAAGGCCGATAGTTCGCTTTTTCTTAACCCTGTATGTGACAAAACAAAGAGAAATGCAAACGCCTTGTAATTACTATCTTTATACTGTTTCCTTAATCCTTGTTGAAACTGATTAAATTCTGCTCTGGTAAATGACCTTATTTTCTTTTTATTATGAACTTTTGGCCGTTCCACTTGCCTGAACGGATTATCAAAAATCAATTTATATTTAATAGCCAAATCAAAAATACTGGCAGCGTCGTTAATTAGCTTGTTAAAGAACTTTAATTGATTAGCCCATTGATAAACTAGCAATTGACAGTCATTAACTTTTATTTCTTTAATAGCCCTGTTGCCTAAAGCTGGTAACAAATGATTTTTACATTCAGATTCATATTTTCTATAAGTAGAACCTTCAACTGTATGTTTCTTATTATCAAGCCAACGATTAGCTATTTCTTCAAAAGTCACCTGGTCATTATCACTGAAACCGTGATTCTCAATTTCAATCATCTTTCGGCGATACCAGGAACGAGCTTCACCTTTTGTAGTAAAGCCGCCCTTGTTATGTTGCTTGTTATCTGGTGTACGGTATGCAACCCGATAACGTCTACCATTCTTAGTTTGATACTCATATGGTGTCATTTTTCATTCTCCTTTATACGTCCATTGTCTGGGCGTGAATTAATGACACGGGGGATATGTTAGGAGATGAAAACACTGTGAGTAAATAGTACATTTGCATGGTACCTTGGTACCGCACCCCTTGAGCCTTACAGCCACAAGGGTTTAGCGGTACCTTTTTACTTTTTGCGGTACCACTTTTGTTTTAAATTGAAAGTGGTACCTGGCTACCTACTTGATTCGGGATCTTTCTTAACAGGAAAGCTAGAAAGAAATTTATCAATATTAGGAATAATATCGTCTTTATCATACTCAATAGTACCATTAGCGATTTGACGAAACATATTTAACAACGTTGCCATTTCAGAATTTTGATTATCTGAACCATATAGTCGTACAAGGTTAAAGAAAATTAAAAAATCACTTAAACTATATCCAGATAAAATACTTAATGGCTTCTTATCTATTAATTCTCCCTGCTGTTCTATTAATTGGCGAATTTCTTCACTAGAATTTTTAGCAAGCCTACTAGTGGTGGCACGGAGATCAAGCTGTGACTCTGCAAGCTTTTTTTGTTCATCACCAGTTAATTTTTCGCCACCGACAGCTTTATCTAATAATACTTTAGTAGCCATCAAGCTCAAACCGCTACCATTAATAAGGTAATCAACAGAGACAGAACCGAGATCGGCAATGTATTTTAGTCTCTTGGCACTGGGAAGAGTTTCACCCTTTTCCCAACGTGAAACAGATGACTTATTAACAGGCGGATTAAAAGCTAATCCAAAATCAATTTGTGTTTTACCAAGCTTTTCACGCACAGCTTTTATTCTATCACCAATAGCTTTATTACTTTTCAAAAATATCACCACCCAGAATTAAAATAGTTGCAAAAAAATTGCATTTAATTCTTGACATCATATTATCAGTAATGTATATTAAAGTCAATCAGTTGCATATAGGTTGCACTAAGCTGATTTTTTATTTGTTATTTAGTTGCATATAAGTTGCTTTTATAAGAAAGAAGGTGAAGACTATGGAACAGTTAAAAGTAGAGTTGCCTAAGAATGTTACAGACGCTATCACTGCGGCAGTATTTGACAGTTTCAAGCTAGCACAAAAGTCAGCAACTAACGACTGGCCGTTGTACTTATCTAAGAAGCAGGCTTGCCAGTACCTAAACATTGCTAACCGGACGCTCAATGAGTGGATCGAAACTGGTGACATTCCCTACAAGCACATTGGTAAGACCTACCGCTTCAACCGCAACGACTTAGACAAGTTCATGGCTACTAAGTAATCAACCTGGCACGGGGGATGTGTTAGGAGGTGGTTTATGCTGCAAACTTTCTAAGTGGTTCTGAACCACTTAAAAGTAAAGGGTTGAATTGGATAACACAAATAGTTAAATCGTAAAATATTATGGCAATATTTAGAAAGGAAGACCATTGATGATCAAGTTAATTAATTCTAAGCTTACTGCCCTTCTTATGGGTGGCTGGATTGTTTACTGTCTAACAGTTAAAGCATTTGATGGAGCATTGTTTTTATTAACAATCTACTTACTTGCTTTATATGAAAATAAAAAAGCCATTAGCAACCTACAAGATCCTACCCGAGTAGCTGCTAATGACTAAGTTTCATAGGGAATTTAATAAAGAAAAAGTCTATTGATGAACAACCAACAATAGACGAGATAGCTTTATTGAATTCCTTTTTATTCTAACAGAATAGAAAGGAAAGTTAAAGATGAAAGCAAATATCAATATAAACAATCTTGAAGAGACAAGCACGTATTTAAGCATAGTAGAAGGACTAGAACAAGCATTAAGTGATTCACTAGACATGTTATTTAGTCATGTTCCCGATGAAAAAGAAGAACATTTAAAAACCGTTGATATTTATTCAACTTTTTATGAATTAAGAAGAGATCAGAATAAAATATTTTCTTTAACAGCAGCTACTACGGATGTGCTTAAAAGAGTTCATAAGACATTAGATACTGAAATTAATAACTACTACATTGAATAAGGCAATAAGCAATGTATTTAATTGCTTCTCAGACAACACGAAAAAGGAGGTAGGCTATGAATAACACATTCAATGTGGCTCAGAGCCTTTCAAAAAGCGGGATAAAAGTTTATCCACTATCTACTGGTAGCAAGATCCCTGTTGCTGGTTCACATGGCGAACATGATGCCACCGATGATCTGGATACCATTAAAAGATGGTTCAATTATAACCCTAACTTCAACCTTGCTATTAATCTACAAGTTAGTGGATTAGCAGTTGTTGACTTGGATAATCATAGCAACGAGACAAACGGTGTTCAGAATTACAGTAAATATATTCGTAATCGTGGTAATGGTTATGTTGATACACTGAAAACTTACACGGAATTGACCCCAAGAAATGGGCTTCATATCTTCTACAAACTCAATCATGATTTAGGCAACAAAGATATTCAATTGATGCCCGGTGTGGAATTACTAACCGGTAAAGTCACAATTGCCCCTAGTTTCATTGCTAAGTTCAACAAAGGTTATCGAGCAGAATATCAAGGATTTCAGCTACTAAGTTATGACAACGTACAACCACTACCAGAATGGATTATTGAACTTGCTGAAGAAGCACAGAAAAGAACTGTTAAACCCGCTACTGTATATGAGAATTACCAGCCAGGTCAAAAGAGGTGGACGGGTCATTTACTTGATGACTTGGTGCAAGGTGCTAATGAAGGCGACCGCAATAATTATTTAACCAAGCTAACCGGTAAAATGTTTCGGGTTGGTGCTGATAGTAAGACAGTCTATAACTTACTATCATTTGCTAACAGTAATTGTGAACCACCCCTACCCGATCATGAAGTTAATTCAATTTTTGGTTCGATTCTTAAAAAGAACGGAGGACGTTAATTAATGCCAGTTAAAGAAATACCAAAAGAATACCAAAATGCAGCGGACAAACGAGATGCAGAAATGAAAGAACAAACCAAGAAAGTTACGCCTATTTGGCTATATCGTGACCAAGACGACAAAAAGAAAGTAAATACAGTTTTGTTTGCTAAAACAATCATTAAAGAGAACCCAATGGTCAACAATAAGTTTAGTCAAGATGGCTACTGGTACAACAAAAAAACGGGATATTGGTTCACTGACACCGATACCCATTTAAAGAAGATTATTGTTAACGATTTAATCAAAGCTAATAAGTGGCAGCCGTCACTATATGGCAATGTAAAATTATTAGTTACAGTTATGGCAACTTCAGAGAATAACGAAAATCCATTTGACCACAGCGACCCTTATTTAGTTAGTTTCAAAAATGGTACATATGACGTCAAGTCTGATGCTATGAAGCCTAATTCAGCGAATGATTATATACTACAAGGCCACGACTATAATCTAAATATTAGTGGAAGCGCGCCAATCACTAACAAATGGTTTAAAGAAAGTTTTGGTAGTAGAGAGGCTGCCAATGTTGTTAAAGCCTATATTGGTTACATGTTTGTACGGACTTATCAAAATTATCAAAAGTTCATGATCCTTCACGGAAAAGGTGGAGACGGTAAGTCAACTATTCTTAATTATTTACGTTCATTAATTGGAGCAAGCAATACTTCAAACGTAGATTTAGCTGATTTAGTAGATCGTTCCAATGGTAAGTTTTTAACTTCAAAGTTATATCAAAAAGACTTAAATTATTTTGCCGATATAGGCGATGGTTTCATGGAACAAACAAGTATTCTGAAGGGCTTAACTGGTGGGGATGCTATTACTGGTCAGTTCAAAAATAAAGACCCGTTCGAGTTTGTCAACCATGCTAAGTTGATTTTCAGTGCTAATAGTCTACCTGTTTTTAATGACTTCACCGATGGTTTTATTAGACGACCAATTATCGTAGAGGTTCATAGAATTAAACATTTTACTGATAAATATTCTATGAAAACTATTCAAGCAGAGCGTGGTGCCTTTGCTTACGAATGCTTAACATTGTTCAAACAATTATTAGATGACAATTACCCAGGCCAATTAGATCAGTGGGGCTTCCCTACTACCGATGAAATGAAGCAAGCATTACACACTTGGATCATTAACAATGACTTGGTCTCACGTTGGTTAGATGAACGATGTGATACTAGCGACAATACTGCTTTTGAAAAAAATGTATATGTATATGATAGTTACAAGCAATTCTGTACTAGTGAAGGCGGCCACCCGTTAGGTAAACAGAAATTCAACGCTAACTTAGAAAAACACGGGATTAATACAAAAGCTCAGAAAAAAATCGAAGGTAGAAAATATCGAGGTTACAAAGGGATTCGACTACTCAATGATTAAAGGTACCATTTTTACCCCTAAAACAAAAACGGTACCAATAAAAATAAAACGGTACCAATAAACGTTGATATATCAAGGGTTACAGTGTGCGGTACCAAGGTACCACTTAAATGCACTAATCAGTAGGGTAGAATACAGAAAGGAATTATTAAGATGCCAGTATTAAATCAAGGCAAGAAAAAAATACCACTGCAAAAACTAGCAGTAGTAAGGTTATCAATGGCAGATGGTCAAGTAATATATAGCGATGGTCAAGCATATGTTGGCGTGCAAGGCAATAAAACCTTTTTAGCTAAGGAATTTAAAAACCAAGTTAACGACATTCTTAAATATGATGGCAATACGCTAATCAATCCTAAACAATGTGTATGTGCTAGACCAATGATGAAATTAGTTGATATGAACCCAGGAGATGATAAGTGATAATGAAAGTTAAAATAATCCACCAATACAGAGACCGTCCGATTGATCTATCAATCAATGATTTTATAAAGGATAAAGAAGTAATAGATATTAAATATTCTATGTGTGCTTATGGTGAAGATTCTTTTGATTCGGCTTTAGTAATTTACAAGGATAGTGATAATTGATGCTTAATTATGATATTACACGAATGAAACAACGTGTTGAGTTTGGTACCTATGACTATGTATCAGATGATTCGTTGGAAGGTGGTCATGAAACTTTCAAGCCACTAACTACCGTTTGGTGTGGAGAATACACCAATACCCAGACCCAAACATTTGATAATCTAGGAACACACGTCAACGCTGATTTAGTATTGGCAATTAGACACAATCCAGATGTTAATAAGAAACTAAGTGCTAAGTACAAAGATCATGAATACAAGATTATTGCTATCAACAGCGATGACAGACTTAATGCCTTTGACCTTATTACTTTGCAAGATAAAAGTGGAGTAAGTAATAACAATCAATGATTAGAGGTGTCGTAATATGCGACACCCTTTTTATTAGGAGGCAAGTAATGAAACCTAGACACTTATGTAATTATCCTGGTTGTAATGAATTAATACCGTACGACCAGAGCTATTGCAGTAAACACGAATATAAGAAACCGATAGATAGAACTAACAAGCAGCAACGACACCAATTAAATAAGGCTATCTATCATAAGCGAATTACTAGCAAGCATGAAGGTAAGTACCAACGTTTCTATCGTTCGACAGCATGGAAGAAGCTAAGCCACCATTGGTTAATGATGCACCCGTTGTGTGTTAACTGTGAAGCACACGGAATATATCGCAAAGGTGATCTGGTAGACCATATCATTGAACTAAGAGACGACTGGAGCAAGCGACTAGATACAGACAATCTACAAACATTATGCTATGCTTGTCACAACAGAAAGACAAGGCAAGCTAAATATAGGAGACAACAACATGAAAGACAAATGGAATAGGTTCAAAGATAGCAACTGGTTTGTAGTTATATTCTTTTTGATTGTACTTTTAATTGGATTTATATTTGCCTATTGGATAGTCTTCAAGTTACACCTATTGTTACTAGTTATGTTTATCTTCTTGCTTTGGCTGCTAGTGAAGTTTATTGAATTGCTATTCTAATCAAAATAAAATTTGAAATTGCTGAACGTGAAATACCGTTCGGCTTTTTTATTGTTTAGGGGGGCTATGGCAACGGCGAAAAGAGCGGCACATCCACATTACTTTCGGTAAAAGTCCAAATTCGCTTGTTTTTCATAGTATTCACGAACATTATCAATAATAAATAGTATATTGTTCGTACTTTACACTATTTATGTTTTTTTCTTAACATTCAGTCAAAATATATAAGTATTGTTCGCAAATTAGCTAATATTAACTTGCCTTTTTGAGCTAAAAAGGGTATAATGTTCGTATAATA
Source organism: Limosilactobacillus avistercoris (assembly GCF_014836425.1). Classification (GTDB taxonomy): domain Bacteria; phylum Bacillota; class Bacilli; order Lactobacillales; family Lactobacillaceae; genus Limosilactobacillus; species Limosilactobacillus agrestimuris. The sequence goes on from NZ_JACSQW010000012.1 coordinate 15,652, forward strand.
AAGATTACTGGGTATAAATAGCCATTAGATGTTCGTCTATTGGCTATTTTTTATATAACTAAGGTGGTGAATGTATGGCTGGAGCAAAAATTAAACCAGTAGAAAAGTTAAGAGGCCACTGGACGAAAGATCAGTTAGCAGATCGTGAAGAAGTCCAGAATAACCTTAAAAAAAACTATGATTCAATTGATGAAACAGTGCCCGAAGAGTTACACGGTTACGCCCGTAAGGAATGGCAAAAGATCGTGCCCCTGCTCAAAAAGGAAACACCAGCAAGCAACCTAGACCGTAGCCAATTAATTAATTACTGTGTCCTAGCACAGACAGTCCACACCTGCCAAAAGTATATCCTTCAAGATGGCTTGTGTGTCATGACTTCGCAAGGCACTAAGAAGATCAATCCATACTTCAATATGCAAGACAAGGCCATTAAGAATATGCGTGCCATTGCTAGTGACTTCGGACTGAACATTAGCAGCCGGGCCAAGTTAGAGAACCAGAAGGTAAAGCAACAAGACCCCGAAGACCCGTTTGCTGCCTTCTTAGAAGATGATGCCGGGTGATTAAATACGTTGATGATGTATTATCTGGCAAGATCGTAGCTGGCAAGAAGATACGCCTAGCCTGTGAACGCTACAAGCGTGATTTAGAGCGTTCAAAGAGTGACGACTTCCCCTTCTACTATGATGAAAAGATGGCACGTAAAGCCTGCCAGTTCGTCCAGATGTTGCCATTAACCGATGGTGGAAAGTTTCACTTAGCAGAATACCAAGAATGGATTGTAAGCGAGTTATACGGCTGGCGAGTTAAGGAAACGGGAGAACGGCGTTATACACAGGGTATGGTATCAATGGCCCGTAAGTCTGGTAAAACTTACCTAGCTGCTTCCCTGGCCGCTATTGGCTTGATGATGGAAAACAAACCGGCTAAGAACCGCCAAGTCCTATTCGTCTCAAATGCACTGAAACAAGCTAAGCTGGGGTACAATATGCTTTCGAGTAGTCTTAGACAGGTTCAAAAGACTAGCCGTCTAGTCCGTCACCGAGTTAAGGTGCAAAAAGAACGGATTACTGATCTACCTACCGATAGTTTTGCTACGGCCCTAGCTAGTGACACCAATACACTTGATGGTTACGCCGGGACAACGATTATCCTAGACGAATACGCCGCCGCCAAAGATCGCAAGGTATATGATGTTTTGAAGTCTGGACAAGCCCAGGAGCCTAACAGTCTGCTATTGATTATTTCAACCAGTGGCCTAGATTTGAATGTTCCTATGTACACTGAATATAAGATGTTAAGCGATGTGTTAGCTGGTAAGAAGCAAGCAGATCGCTATTTTATTGCTATCTGGGAGCTGGACGACCGTAAAGAAGTTACTAATCCTAAAACCTGGATTAAAGCTAATCCTATCTTTGAAATTCCAGCAATTAAGAAGCGTATGCAACCTAAAATTCAAGATGATGTGGATTTAGGAATAGCGCAAGATGATTTAATACCAGTCTTAACTAAAAACTTTAATATGTGGCTTCAAGCTGCCGATGATTCCTATATTAGTGTGGACGACTGGGATAAAACCGAAATAGATGCCCCCGACACCACCGGACGTGATGTCTATATTGGCGTGGATATGAGTAAGACCAACGACTTAACGGTGATTAGTTGGGTAGTTCCAATTGATGGCCGTTTTTACGTGGATTCTCATTCGTGGGTAGGCACTAAGTATGGTTTAGATCGCAAGATTAAGTTAGACGGCTTCAATTACCGGGCTGGTGAGAAGCGTGGTGAGTGTTCTATCACTACCCTAGAAAGTGGCGTAATTGATACCGATGATGTGTTCAGTTACCTAGTTAATCTAAGCAATAAGAACCACTGGAAACCGATTATCTGTTATGACCCCTATAACTTCAATGATATTTTAACCAAGATTGAAAAACAGATGCCTAACTGGGATATGCGAGCCGTAAGACAAGGTAGTTTGACGCTCAATGTTCCTACCCGTGATTTTAGAGACAAGCTGTTTCAAAAGAAGATCATTCATGGCAATAACAAATTGCTTCGCTACTCAATGATTAATGCCCGGATCAAAGAAGATAACAACGGCTGGCAACTACAAAAGAAAAGCCGTAACTCTAACAGCCGGATTGACCCGGCGGCTGCCCTTATGAATGCTTATGTATTCGCCCGTTCTTACTTTGATGACCAGGAAAAGAGTAAGACGCTCAATGACTTCTATTCCAGTTCAGAGTTTTTGCAATGAAAGGTGGTGAGATTTTTAATGAGTTTGTTTGATAACTGGTTTAGTAAGAATACGACTACAACCAATCATGACCCGTTTCTTGATGCGTTGGTTAGCATTTCAAGTGACGACCCCTATGCCTATGTATCACCATCAAACTTGCGCAATAGCGATGTTTTTACGGCAATCAACATTATTGCCAGTGACATTGCTTCAAACCCTGTTCTGTGTGATACGGACGTAATCAATAAAGAGATTAACAGTAGCCCGAACGACACGATGGACGGTTTCCATTTCAAATTCGCTCTGGCCGCTAATATGCTACTGAATGGTAATTCGTTTGCTGAAATACTGCCTAACCATAACTTGCGGTTTATTCCTAACAATCAAATGACCGTAAGCCAAGACACCATTACCGGGCGGTTAAAGTATACCTACTCACCTAACGGGAAAATTAAGCGAGTGATTCCACCGAACAAGGTGCTGCACTTCAAATATTTCACCCTTGACGGTGTATCTGGATTAAGCCCCCTGTATGCGTTGAAAGATGAGCTAGGAGTACAAAACGCTGGCAACAAGCTACTACTTAACTTCTTTAACAATGGGATTCACGGTACAACGGTGGTCAAGGTCAATCAAGCTGATCTAAACCCCGAAAGCATTAAAAACATTCGTAAGAAGTTCGATGATGCTAATTCCGGGCCTAACTCAATGAAAACCGTTGTGGTAGATGATTCTATGGACGTTAGCAACCTGTCACTCAATACAGACGTACTTAAACTGGTCAACTCTAACGACTGGACGACAAGACAGATTGCCAAGGCGTTTGGTCTGCCCGTTGAGCGGTTAGGGCTTGAAAACGAGCATAGCAACCAGCAACAAAGTAACCTGCAATACTTACAAAGTACCCTGCAACACTACTTTGATTGTTTTACAAGTGAACTATCGAAGAAGTTTGGTAAGGACTTTACCTTTAATACCGACAAGCTGCTAAGCCTTGATCCTGCTACCATTCAACAGCAAGCAATTGACGGCTATAATAACGGCTTGCTGACCAGGAATGAAGCCCGTAGCAAGTTAGGGTTGCCACCGACTAGCGATGGTGACAGCTTTAACGATGATTCAGAGAAAGGAATGAATGAAAATAATGGAAGATCGCCGATTAACGATTAACGCTGAATTGCGAGCAGCAGAACCGACCCCACAGCCGACTGCACAGCCCACTGACAGCGATAAGCAGGATAAGACAGATAATTCACCACAACCTGCTAAAACGGCCCAGAACAGCCCGAAGAAGCTCTCCGGTTATGCGATTGTTTGGAATACTCCTAGCAAGGATTTAGGGGGCTTCAAAGAAGTTGTTTCACCGGACGCTCTTAAAGGCGTTGACCTGTCTAATGTATTAATGCTCAATGACCATGACTATACACAAGTTCTGGCAAGTGTTAAGGCTGGCACCTTAAAGCTAACTCCAGATGATAAGGGGCTGCACTTCGATGCCACCCTGCCAGACACTACTACCGCCAACGATGTATTCGCCAATGTTAAGGCTGGCAACTTAGACAGTTGCTCATTCAGTTTTGATGTGGACGATGGTTCCGACAAGTGGGAAAAGGACGACCAGGGGAATATCACCCGGACTATCAATCAGATTAAAGACCTGTTTGATGTATCTGTGGTGGCCGTGCCTGCTTATGATTCAACCAACGTAGATGCCGACAATTCAGACAACCAAAATGTAAATGTTAATACACGTTCCTATGAAAAGTTTATCAAGGGGGAAAACAAGAAGATGACTGAAAAGACTATTATTGATAACAACGAAAAGACTGAAACCCGTAGCTTTGAAGACTTTATTCGCTCTCACGGTGAAATGCGAGACGGTTTGAAAACTTCCGGTGCTACTGCCGTAATTCCACAAGAAGTTGTAACGCCTGTCTTAGAGTTAAAGAACAGCAAGTATAATCTGGCTCAATACGCTACTGTTAAGACCGTTTCTGCTGGTTCCGGTCACTACCCAATCGCTAAGCGCAACAATAAGGCGGTCCTTGCTACGAAGGAAGAATTGGCCGACATTGCGGACGTTGACGCTAATATGTTTAAAGACGTGCCGTTTGATGTGAAGACCCGTGCTGGTAAGATTGCCCTATCAAACGAAATCGTAGAAGATGCTGCCGTTGATATTGTGGCTGAAGTTAAGAACCAACTGCAAAAGCTGGTTGACAACACCGATAATCAAAACATTATGAAGGTGCTGACCAGTGACACGTTCAAGAAGGAAACTGCTACTGCCACCGATGATTTAAAGAAGATCTTCAACGTTGAATTAGACCCTGCCTTAAACAAGATGTGGTTAGTCAACCAGTCTGGATTTAACTACCTGGATACTTTGAAGGACAGCGAAGGCCGTTACCTGCTGCAACCTAACCCAACCGCTGCTAGTGGTTTCTCACTGTTTGGTGCCCCAGTGGTAGTGATTAGTGATGCGGTTATGCCTAACAATGCTGACGGTTCATTCCCGATGATTGCTGGTGACATTTCCGAAGCCGTTGCCGTTTTCCGGCGATCACAATTACTCGCCCAGTGGGATAAGTTCGATCAATTTGCACAAGGTTTATCTGTCATTGTTCGTTCTGATTATGAACCTATTTCAAGTGACGCTGCTATTAACGTCTCACTTTCCGCTACCAAGCCTGCTGGCAAGTAGCCAATAATATAGTAACAGTCAATTCAAAGAGCCTACCTATTCGTTATGAGTGGGTAGGCTCTTATTTTGTTAGGAGTGATATAAAATGACAGATACAATAAACAATCAACCCGAAATCAGTGTTGACACCATCAAAGACGCTTTGAGAATTGATGGTAATGAAGATGATGTATTGATTCAAAGCTATATTAATACTGCCAAGAATTATGTAGCCAGTGCTATTGTTGATAGCCAGCCTAATGATGAATTAACCAAAAATACTAAATATCGTTTGGCAGTAATTATCTTAGTTCAGTTCTGGTATAGCAACCGCACAACTGATATGAAGAAGACACCATACCAAGTTCGCTCACTGATTCAACAATTACGTGGTGAATATTGGCAGTAATTCATTAAACGAATAATATAGAGAAAATTATTCATAAATGTTATAATAATGATGTGCTTTGAAAGGCACAAACAAAAAGAAAGGTGGTGAAAATCCACCTTCTTTGTAGATTTTTTCTTTGTTCAATGATGTAGTTGTTTATGTTGAAACAAGCAACCAGATTTTACAAACATCATTTGACTTTGTTAATCGATTTTTTCATCTACTAATAAAATAGCTGAAGTTACAGAGCTTTGCTCACCAGGCAACTGGCAGAGTTGTACGTAACTATTAAGGCGTCGTTAATTGCGACGCTTTTCTTATATACCCAGTAATCACATTAAAGGTGGTTACAATTATGCGAAAAGATATTAAAAAGATACGTCAAGTATTAAAAGACTATGCACAATTAAAAAAGGATCTAGCACTAATCAATGCACGTAATACACTGATTAGTAGTCCTTCATTTGAAGGTGTTAGTTCTCACAGCAATACTAATCATACTGAAATTAAATTCGTCAATCACGCTGATTTAAACTGGCGATTACACCACGTGGAAGAAGCAATTAACAATATTGAAGATTCTAAATACCGATTTATTATTAATAAGTACATAATCAACAAAAAGTACAATCGTCAAGAACTATGTGACCGATACAATATTGGCTTGCGAAGCTTTAACAGTATGAAAAATCGTGCATTAGTTGAATTTGCCAAAAATTATGGTATGGATCAGCTCTTAGATGAAATGAAAAAGCCACAGGTGTATGATTGATTATCTTATGTTGACTAGCAGGCCAATGATTGGTACAATGAATCTTGTCGTTATTTTTATCTCAAGGGCGCTCTCACAGTAGAGCGCCTTTTTTATTACACTAAATTTAAAATAAAAAAACCATCACGTTTTGTTGTGATGGCCACGCCCAGACAATATTTAATTTCTATACAACATTTCATACAACATTTATTTGCAATTCAATGCTATTTATTGAAAGTTGTATTTCTCAAAGCCTTATTATATCGGCGTTTTGAAGTTGCTTACTACTCAATGCAACCCCACAATGGAGATGACGGGAGTCGAACCCGTGTCCAAGCATATCGCCATTTCAATCTCTACGTTCGTATCTCAACTATTTAAATTTCATTAGCCAAAACGCCGTTGATCAGGGCAACCATGACTAACTAGCTTGGTAATCTCTTCTTAATGCTTCAAGCCTGAGCATTAAGCGTAGTCCACTATTTTATGAAACCCATCACTGCATCATGGACGAACCCAGGATGGATTTACGCGCGCTACTTGTTAGGCAGCGTATGCGTAAGAGTTTGAATTATTGTTTGCAGTTATAATTTAAAACTGAGCGTTTTTACGAAGACGCAACCTTCGAAACGCAATTGAAACTCGACCTATACCTGTCGAATCCAAAAAACATCCCCAAGATACTGTATTAATTGTATCATTGAAGTGGCTTAATTGCACTACTTAGACTTATTTTTATTCTAAGAAAGAACTCCCAACTAGATGCACTTAACACCTAGTTGGGAGTTTTATTTGTTAGGATTAACGTTCTAGGCAACATAGCCGAAATGTGTTTACCAGGAACCTGCTAGAGTTAGCAAACTCCTTCCTAGGCGCAAGACGCCTTCGTCAGGAGAAATTGCTAACTTTCCGCAGGCTCTTCGCTGGCTCACACTCTACTTTTAATACCAACCGTTTGCGATCCAGTGTTGTTGAGCAGCGGTCCAGGAACCGTAGCGACTAGCAACGTATTGGTCAGCAACCCGTTCTTGGTTAGCAGCTGAGTAGTCACCGTTAAGGTATGAGGCAGAAAGTTGGTACTTACCAATGTATTGGCCGTTAGTAGCACCGTAGTTACCACCAGATTCGCGGTTAGCAATCCATGCCTTGGCTGCGGCATCTGATCCACTTACAGTACTAGTTGCACTTTGTTGACTATCGTTAGTAGTAGTGCTCTTTTGAGTAGTCGTTTGAGATGGAGCTACTTGAATTTCACCATCGCTCTTGATAACTAAGCGTTGGCCAACGTAAATCTTGTTAATATCCTTGATGCTGTTTTGTTGAGCAATCTTGTTAACAAGGCTATTGTCTTTGTTAAACTTGTAAGAAATGCTTGAAAGTGTGTCACCACTCTTAACAGTGTAAATTGTGTCAGCGTTAGCAGCAGCTTGAGTTGCAGCAATACCAAAAACAACAGCACCAATAGAAGCAGTTAATTTAGCAAGCTTTTTCTTAGAAATCATAAATTCAATACCATCCTTTTTATTTAATTCGATTCAACGGTTCTTATATTACACGATGAATGTTACTGCCAGATAACAGCAAGATATCGATTAGCGGATTATTGCGAAGTGTTTGTAAAGTTACTGAAATATTAATTGTACAAAAACTCACATTTATTAAATTTATGGTGTTAAAGCCTAACATATCGCAATTTATCATTTCTTTGGCTAACCTAAATTAACTGTGTGAATAATAAAAAAAGTTGTTAAATTAACTGTGATTTTTCTCTAAATCACCTTATTTAACAACTTTTTAGTTATTTTTATCAACTTTTATTACAGCAATGTTGCAAAATACTTCTCACAATACGTAGCAACACCGTCATCATCGTTTGAATCAGTAATTGCAGTAGCGACCTTCTTAACTTGTGGCAGACCATTTGCCATTACAATTCCTTGGGCAGCAGTTTGAATCATTTCAAAATCATTATCCGCATCCCCAAACGTCATCAGGTTACTGAAGTCTAAGCCAAAATGCTTCAAAAGTGCTTGCAAGCCAACCATCTTGTTAACCTTTGGTGGTAAGAACTCCATAATTATTGGCTGCGATTGAACTGCATGATACTTTTCTTTTAGTTCTGCTGGCAACTGTTTGATAATTGGTGTCAGCTTTTCGGCTGGCGTTGCAATAATGGCTTTACTATAAGTTGTATCTGGAAGATCAGCACCCTTAATGTCACGGAATTCAATGTTCTTCAAGACCGTCTTATAAATTGATCCCGGTAGATCGCTTAATTCATATACCCGATCAAAGTCTAAGATATCAAGCGGAATCTTTTCTTCATTAGCAAATTTCAAAAGCGGCTGAAGATCATCCCGACTCATCCCTAGTTCAAAGAGTCGTTCCTTTGATACGTTATTGATTACCAAACCGCCATTAAAGGTAATTGTATAATCATCGGGAGTAGTCAAACCTAGTTGTTCAATCAATGGCCAGATAGCGTTAATTGGCCGACCAGTACATAAAACAACATGAATCCCCTTTGCATGTAATTGCTTGAGGACTCGTTCGTTCCGTGCGCTAATTTTCTTGTTACTGTTTAAAAGGGTATTATCTAAATCTAATGCAACTACTTTAATCATTTTCTTCTCCTCATTATTATTTGCTTGTTGAAATCTTCCAGAAGGTTTAGCAGTTCAGCGCCACGATCCTTCCCGTAAACATCGACCCACTTTGAAAAGCGCCTCATCACTAACGAGCTAATCCGGTGTTCAACTTGCTTACCCTCTGGTGTGCTAATTAAGAATAAGCGGCGCCGATCTTCCGGATCAGCCTCCTGCTTAATGTAATTATTATTCAAAAGTGGCCGAAGTTGTCGGGAAATAGCGCTTCTCGTTACTCCCCGCTCCTCAGCAATATCCATTAACTTAATTTTCGGTTTTCGCACGATCTTCTTTAAGATTAGGTACTGCTCAAAGGAAAGTGAATATTCTGCAGAAGGCTCAGAGATAAATGAACCGAGGCCCTTTAACCCAGTTAAGTATAAATCAATTGCCTTATCCAGCAGTTTTTCATTATCATCCATCCCTACTCACCTCATTGATATTTCAAGATTGTCTTTGTAATTAACTTGGCGTAGTGATTATTTCCCTGCTTATTCATATGGACGCCATCCTTAGCGAACCAGCTGGACTGACCATTACTTGTGGCATACCAGTCAACTAAGTGCACGTTATGGTGCTTCTTAGCAATCTCTTGGATTTGACTGTTAACCTGCTGCTGCCAACTCTTTGTTGGAATATGGGGAGTTACCCAATAGACTTGTCGCTCTTTACCAATTGTATTCAAGATCTCATCAATCGTTTTTTGGTCCATTGCGCCATTATTTCCCAGGTTAAGAATTACGGTCTGGTTAAGGTGACCTTCATCTTTCAGCTGGCTAAGGACCTTTGGAGTTTGCGAGCCTTGACGACCAACCTTAGCATCGACATAGGCAAGGGGCATTAATTGCTGGAGGCTATTTGAGGCATCGAGCATTACCGAATCACCGACTGCTGTAACCTTTAACTTTTGTGCTCGCTCAATTTCTGCCTTACTTAGCTGGTACTTCTTTTGTACCGTGCTAATTTTAGCCGTTTTAACATTCTTTCCCTTACTAAGTTGCTTATTATGCTGCTCGGTTAGTTGATCATTCTTTTCAATCCGTTTCTGAAGATTCGTCTTTTTCGGTTGAACGTTGTGTTGGCAAAGGCCATATACTGCTGTACCAACCACCAAGAAAGCAACAATTGCTAATGAAGCTTGCCGCCAATTAGTAAAGTAAATCTTATGCCACTTAATATCTGATAGTCGCCGCTTTAACAATGGTTGTTCAATTAACCGGTAAGAACACTCACTAATAATTATGATAATTGCCAATTCTTCAATCCCGCTAACTACGGGGTGAACACCAACATCAATTGCTCGTTCATAAAAGACGAGGACAGGGTACTGATAAACATAAATCCCGTAAGAGCACTGTCCACACCAAGTAAAGAATGGGTTAGTCAACCACCGGTTCATGTGACTTCCAGGATGAAGAATAGTTGCCATAAGAGCCATCCCAACAACACTATAGAAGAACATTCCGCCGTAATAAGTAAAGGATGATTGACCATCCAAACTTATAAAACCATACAAGGTAATGATTAAGGTAGTAATCCCTAAGCCATCTAAGGTTCGGGATGCAGTCACCGAAATGTCCTTCTTTAATCGATCTAATGGCCAAACTAAACCAAGCCAAGAGCCAAGCAAGAGGGAGAAAGCTCGGGTATCCGTCCCGTAGTAAACTCGATTAAGAGTCGCAGGATGATAAAGAATCGCCATTTCAATTGCAGATAAGACCGCTAATGCTAAGACAATGTACTGAATGATTGACCGTTTCTTAAAGATTTTGAACAAGAGATAGATAATTACTGGCCACAAAACATAAAACTGAGCCTCAACACCTAATGTCCAAAGGTGAGTAAACGGTGACTTATTAGCAAACTGATCAAAATATGACTGGCCGTGATAAATCTCCCACCAGTTATATACCCAAAGAATATTTGTAACAAAGATTTGCCGAATATTATGTAATAACTCACGAGCAAATAGCGTGATGTAAGCAATCGTCAGTACTAACATCGTAATGAGGACCGGGTACAGACGATAAAAGCGCTTGGCATAAAAATGACCTAAGCCTAGCGCACTGCCACGTTCAAATTTTTTACTGAATTGGTAAGTAATAAAATAGCCTGAAATTAACAGGAAAAGTGGGACACCAAGAAAGCCCCCCTTTACTTGAGTTGGCAATAAATGGTAACCAATAACGCCCAAAACAGCAATTGTCCGCAAGCCATCGATCCCAGTAACGTGGTGAGGACGAGTCCGGCGATTGCTAAAGTCTTTTTTTGTGTTCATCAACAGAACCCCCAAGAGATATCTTGTTTAATTATAATGTCTTGGCAAATGGCTGTATAGACTCTTTTAGAATTAAATTCATAAGCCCATAATTCACTAACCAATGTGGTTTTCTTCCAAAATATCGTGAACTAGTTGATCTGCTTCTGGTGTTCGTTTCCACTCCTCCCAGTGGTCCATTGACTCATCCTGCATCTTGTAATGCGTATTGATAAAGTGCTCATACTTAATAACGTTTTGTGAATGCGGAATGTTTAATTGGAGGATTCGGACCTCTTTAATAAATCCTCGCTCAGCTGCAAGTTCAGCCCGGCCATTTTGGACCATGTTACCAATCTCATAATAGGTGGTCCCGTCATTTCGGGTAATCAATTCAATTAAATCTAAGACTTCATGTTGTTCTTCCACAATCCCTACTCCCTTCATATACTCAAACTATTATAGCCGGAAAAATAAAAAAAATCATCGTCGAAAATGGCGATGATTGGCATAAGAGAGAAAGAGAATTGATTAGAAGGTAATTACTTAAATACCTTACAGCTATTATGATAGCGGTTTCAGGAGTTGATGTCAATAAGTTTTTTAATTATTTCCCTTAAAAATGTTAAGTTATTTCTTAAATAATGGACAAAAAAACGCTAGATGCTAAACATAAAAGTGCATCTAGCGATTATAAATTAATTATTGAACAGTAACTGACTTAGCTAAGTTACGTGGCTTATCAACATCCAAGCCTTTACCAAGACTAGTGTAGTAAGCCAACAATTGTGCTGGAACAACACTAAGCAATGGGCTTAATAATTCGTCAACGTCTGGCAAGATAATATTATCGTTATCCTTTGCCAAGTGACGAGAAACGATTGTCAGGGTATTAGCACCCCGGGCTTCAGTTTCTTCAAGGTTACTCCGAGTCAAACCGGCAGTCCGGTCTTGAGTAATGATTCCAATAACTGGAGTCCCCTTTTCAATCAAGGCAATTGTTCCGTGCTTTAATTCACCGGAAGCAAAGCCCTCAGCTTGAACGTAGGAAATTTCCTTCAACTTCAAAGCCGCTTCAAGAGATACAGACCAGTCGATTCCCCGACCAATGTAAAAGGCATTCCGTGGCTTGGAAAGGTACTTGTCTGAAAGGTCCTTCAAGATGCTCTTGCTATCAGTAATTGATTGCATCCCGTTGGCAACCAAACCAAGTTGATGCTTAACATCAAATGCACCAGCAACTGGCTTATCCATGTATTCCCCAAGGGCCTTAGCCAAAATTGCTTCAACAGCAATTTGAGCGGTGTAAGCCTTAGTAGAAGCAACGGCAATTTCTGGACCAGCGTAAAGCAATTCAGTGAAGGTTGCTTCACGAGAAAGAGTTGACTTGTCAACATTAGTAATCGTCAAACTTGGCCAGTTATTCTTATTAACGTTAACTAAGACTTCACGACTATCAGCTGTTTCACCACTTTGACTCAAGAAGATAAAGAATGGCTTCTTAGAAAGAAGTGGTTGTTCGTAAGCAAATTCTGATGAGATGTGAACAGAAGTTGGGATACCAACCAATTTTTCAAAGATCCGTGCACCAATCAAACCAGCGTGGTAACTAGTACCAGCACCAATGATGTAAAGGTGATCAGCTTCTGACATTGCCTTTAACAATTCTTCGTTGATTGTTGGCTTGCCATATTCGTCAAAGTACTTTTGGACTAACTTCCGCATTACAGCAGGTTGTTCGTCAACTTCCTTTAACATGTAGAATGGGTAAGCTCCCTTATCAGCAGCATTTGGATCCATATCAACAGTAAAGGTATCACGGTGCTTTTCGTTTCCATCAAAGTCTTCGATCTCAATGGAGTGTGGCTTAACGATAACTAATTCGTGATCGTCCAATTCCATGAATTCGTTAGTTTGCTTCAACATTGAAGTAGCATCTGAACCAACCATGTTGTAGCCATCACCAATTCCCACAAGCAATGGACTCTTGTTCTTAGCAACGTAAAGGGTGTCTGGTTCTTCCTTATCCATTAAGACAAAGGCGTATGATGAATCGGAACTGATTAACTTCAGAACCTTAAGCAATGCTTCCTTGGTGGTTAAGTTATCTTCAACCACAAACTTATCTACTAACTGAACAATTACTTCAGTATCAGTTTGACTCTTGAAATCAACATCAGCCAAGTAGTCAGCCTTCAATTGAGCATAGTTTTCAATCACACCATTGTGAACAAGGTAGAAACGTTCATCGCTTGAGTATTGTGGGTGAGCGTTGGCTTCATTTGGTTCACCATGGGTAGCCCAACGAGTATGACCAATTCCTGATAACCCTTGAACCTCATCAGTCAAAGCGGCTTCAAGGTTACTAATTCGCCCAGCCCGCTTTACAAGGTAATCATGACCTTCATTATCGTTAACATAGACACCAGCTGAATCATAACCACGGTATTCAAGCCGCTTTAAGCCATTAATTAAAATTGATAGACTGTCCTTATTTCCAGTCACTCCAACAATTCCACACATAATTAATACCATCCTTTTAAAATTGGTATAGACACTTATAAAGTGTCCTACTTATTAAATACACTTAGTATCATAATGCCTTGCGCAGTTCTTGTCAATTTAATTATCTTTAATTGGTCTAGTTTATAAAATTGTGAAATAAAAGGTGAGAAAAAGCAAAACGCTTTTTCTCACCCTTAACCAATTATTTAACTTCAAGTTCTTGCCGAGCAACATCAGCAATCCGTTCAACATATTGGTGGACCAATTCTGGAGTGGCTGCTTCTGCCATAATCCGGAGTAGTGGTTCAGTTCCACTTGGCCGAACTAATACTCGACCATCGCCATTCATTTCATTTTCAACTTCTTCAATGATTGCACGAAGCTTTTCGTTATTCATCGCAGCAGCCTTATCAGCAACCTTGATGTTTACAAGTTCTTGTGGATAGTCAGTCACATCACTGGCTAATTCCTTCAATGACTTACCAGTTTCCTTAATTACGGAAAGTAATTGAAGGGCGGTCAACATTCCGTCTCCAGTAGTGTTATAGTCCAAGAAGATAATGTGACCGGATTGTTCACCACCGAGGTTATAACCGTTCTTCAACATTTCTTCAACAACGTAACGGTCACCAACCTTGGTCTTTACGCTAGTCATGTCATGACTTTCAAGTGCCTTGTACATCCCCATGTTACTCATCACTGTCGTTACAACAGTATCTTTCTTCAACAAGCCCTTACTATCCATGTACTTACCACAGATATACATTATCTTGTCACCGTTAACGATATTTCCTTCATTATCAACAGCAATACACCGGTCACCATCACCGTCAAAGGCAATTCCAAGATCAGCCTTATTTTCGACAACGGCCTTTTGTAGTCCTTCTGGGTGAGTTGAACCACAGTTAAGGTTGGTATTTAAGCCGTTTGGTTGGGCGTTGATTGGAATAAAGTCAACGTTCATGTCAGCAAAAAGGTTGGAAACAAAACCTGAAGTAGCACCATTAGCGGCATCAACAACAACTTTCAAACCAGATAGATCTGTTGATACAGTTTGTTCAAGGAATGAAGTATACTTCAGTGCCCCTTCATGATAATCCGCCACAGTTCCAAGACCTTCGTCAGATGGACGTGGTAAAGTATCTTCTTCAGCATCTAATAATTGTTCAATTTCGTATTCCAAGTCATCAGATAACTTAAAGCCGTCTCCACCAAAGTACTTAATCCCGTTGTACTTGATTGGATTATGACTTGCAGTAATCATGACACCCGCATCGGCTTCTTGGGCCCGAACAAGGTAAGCTACACCAGGCGTAGTGACTACTCCTAACCGTAAAACTTCGATTCCCACTGATAGCAAACCAGCAACCAAAGCACTCTCTAACATTTGACCAGAGATCCGGGTATCACGTGAAACTAACACTTGTGGTTGCTTCCGATCAGAGTGACGGGTTAGAACATACCCACCAGCACGGCCAACACGAAAGGCTAATTCAGGGCTTAAATCTCGATTTGCAACTCCACGAACTCCATCAGTACCAAAATATTTTAACTTCATTATTTTCTCCTCTTAATCATTATTATTTGAACTTACTTGTGTGCTACTACTTGACGAACTATTTTCACTCGAACTTTCGCGACTGGAGTGGCTAGCACTGGAACTAGACTGCTCATTTTCACTACCACTCGATGAATTCTCAGTATCGCTATCGTTACCGTGAATTGGGATCGTCACGTTAGTTGTATTCGGCTCAATCACCACGTTTAGTGTTTGACCATTCTTATCCACTGCTTGTAAGGTTACTAGACGGTGAATATCTTCTGTAGTTTTATTTGGCATCGCAACAAAGGCCACTACCCGGTCAACCTTATCAACCTCTTCACGTGAGCCAGAAACGCGGACATGATCCACATCAGTCCGCGGATTCCCAACTTTGAAATTATTGCTTAAGGAATGGGAACTCAAACGAACCGTAATCTTCTTTACGATCGTCTTCCGTGGTTGAATATTAATCGTCACGTACTTTGGTTTGACCGTTGCGTGAAGTTCAGAATTCAAACCACTCGTTTTTACCTTTACCCGGTGCTTACCGGTCCCAACGTTGGTTAAGTCGATATAGGCCTTAAAATTCTGTGTGTTTGAGGTCGTCGTTACTAACGCTGAAGGACCACTAACACTGACCTTCACCGTTTTGGGATAACCACTCACTACATAGTTGCTATCCGTAGTAATATCAAGTGGCATCCGAATAACTGCTGTTTTGTTAGACATTAACGCACTCGTTTGATCATGCTGTCTAGTATTCTGGCGAAGGAAACCATTACTCCCGTTATTAACATAGAAGAATAGGAACAGCGCCAAAACCAGTGATGTTATCCGCAAGAACCACTTATTATTGAAAAATTCCCAGTTATTCATTGCTGCCACCTCCCCGGCGACTAAAGAATGAGAAGAGCTTGGTAAAGAAGTTCGTATTCTCATTCCCGGATGACTCACTGTAAAGTTGGGCCCGCAAGAATTTCAGGTAATCATTTCGTGACATATTACGGATTAGTTCGTTATCTTTTGTAATCGAAACTTCACCAGTCTCTTCAGAAATAACAATTGTCAACGCATCTGTCACTTCACTAATCCCGACTGCAGCCCGGTGACGGGTTCCTAGTTCCTTTGGAATCAGCTTACTATCGGATAACGGTAGATAGGCCGCAGCAACTGAAATCCGATTATTCTTAATAATAACCGCTCCATCATGAAGTGGTGTGTTAGGAATAAACGTATTAATCAGTAACGCTCCTGAAATATCCGCATCTAGCGGAATCCCAGTTTCAATATATTCCTCCAAACCGGTCTTCATTTCAATACTAATCAACGCACCAATTCGTCGTTTTGACATATACTGGATTGCCTGATCTAATTGTCTAATGGTCTCTTCCTCAGTCTCATTAGCTGTCTGGTTATGGGTAAAGAAGGTGCCACGTCCCAGGTGCTCTAGTCCCCGACGAATTTCTGGTTGGAAAATGATCACAATGGCGATAACTCCCCAATTAATGATCTGATCCATAACCCATGAAACCGTACTCAGACCGATATACCAGCTCACAACCTTAACCAAGATAATAATCAAGATCCCCCGGAATAGCTGAACAGCACGGGTACCACGAATTAACAGCAATAATTCATAGATTAAAAACCAAATTACTAAGATATCGATTAGATGGATCAGGTTCTGCCAAGTAAACAGCGCTGAAATAAACTGCATAACTTATCTCACCATCCTCTAAATTACCATAACATTATATCATTTTCTTCCAAAAAGAACCGTAGTTCATTAAATTTCTGGTATCTACAGTAAAGTCTGGTATTCTGGACAGTGAAACAATTATTTCTGGAAGGAACCGATTAAATGTTTAAATTAACTAAGCAGTGGCAAATCCGTATTTTCTTTTGGATTGCGATTATTCTCCTTAAACTTTTCATTCCTAAGCCATTTAACTTCATGGCTTTCAACGTTTTTCTTGCTTATATCCCGGTAGAAATCGGCTTTCAGTTACCACGGTTCAATGATCGCCGGGCACTAGCTTTTTGGGTTAGCCTGATCGTTTGGCTATTATTTTATCCCAACACCCCATACGTCATGACCGACCTCTTTCACCTTTCCTGGCTCAATCCCCATACTAGTATTAATGGGATCCTCAAGTCAGATCCTCATATTTGGCTGATTTTTGCGATCATGGTTCTTTGTGCCGTCAGTTGCCTTTTCTTCGGTTTACTTTCATTAGATCAAGTCAGCCACCAACTTACTGAACTGATTACTCCTAAACACCCGAAGCTAAAATTTGGGTGGATTATTCTCTTTTCATTTATTTCCAGTATTGGGATCTATATCGGCCGCTTCCTCCGTCTCCATTCCATCTACCTCTTTTTCACCCCAAGCTGGTTTTTCCACCAACTCATGTCTATCTGGTCAATTAACATGTTAAAGTTCACCCTCATTCTCACCTGCCTCCAAGTTCTTTCCTATTGGATCCTCAAAACGGTGCAGAATACAAGATTTAGAGTGTGAGCCCGTTAAAACAACGATTTCTCCACCGAACGGCGTCTCGTCGTCGGAGGTGGAGTTCGTTAGCTCAAGGAAGGTTAGGGCGAACTCATTTTGACCATATTACATTAGGATCATTAACTCTAGCAGGCTCCTGGCGAACTCATTTTGACTCTGCTGCAATAAAAAACTATCTCAACAAAAAAAGTAAGTCCTAAAGCCATTCAAATACCATGGCTTTAGGACTTACTTTTTATTAATCGCGTCCAATAATCCGGACTTCCGTTTCGAGATCAACACCGAACTTCTCTTTAACAACCTTTTGAACATGGTGGATAACATTCAAGTAATCAGTAGCTGTCCCGTTATTTATATTAACAATAAAGCCAGCATGCTTCTTTGACACTTGGGCACCACCTGAAGTGTAACCTTGAAGACCAGAATCATGAATTAATTTACCAGCAAAGTAACCCTTTGGTCGCTTGAAGACACTCCCACAGGATGGTAACTCTAATGGTTGCTTAGCCGCCCGACGAGCATTAAGATTATCCATTTGGGCAGTAATCTCTTCTTTGTTACCCGGCTTTAAACCAAAGGAGGCTTCTAGCACAACCCCGTTATTGTCCTGAACGCTACTGTGTCGGTAACCAAAGTCTAGTTCTTCGTTATTTAGTTCTTGAATCTCACCAGTTGGTAACATGATCGTTGCTGACTTAACAACAAATTGGGTCTCACCACCATATGCTCCGGCGTTCATAAAGACTGCCCCACCAACACTTCCAGGAATCCCAGCAGCAAACTCTAAGCCAGTCAAACTGTGATCCCGGGCTACTTGAGTTGTTTTAATATAAGTAGCGCCAGCTTGGGCCTTAACTATATTACCTTCAACCTTAATCTGATTCATCTTCGTAACAATCATTACCAAGCCAGCAATTCCACCATCACGAACGATCAAATTACTGGCGTTTCCGATGACAGTTAATGGAATATCGTTTTCCCGGGCAAAATCAACTAATTGTTGAACCTGTTCAACACTTTCTGGAAAAGCTAGCCAATCAGCCTTACCACCAGTATGAGTAAAAGTATACTTTGAGAGCGGTTCTTGCTTTTTTATATCAATCTCAGGAAATTCTTTAATTAAATCAACTACCATTGTTTCGTCGTCCTTTATTTTGTTTTAATAATATTGTATCATGTTTGTTCAATAAACTTTTGCAATCTACACAAAATTATTGTTAGAATTAATTATATTATTAATAATTTAACTATTGAAAGGAGAGCCTGCTTCGTGAACTTCATCGCGATGGATTTTGAAACTGCAAGCGGCAAACGTTATAGTGCCTGCTCATTGGCCCTAACAATCGTTCGGGATAACCAAATCACTGACGAATTTTATACCTTAATTAATCCCCAAACTGATTTTTTCTGGCGAAACGTTCAAATTCATGGCATCCATGAAAAAGATGTTCAGGATGCTCCACTATTTCCCGAAGTTTGGCAACACATCAAACAATTCTACCAGCCGGAGCAACTTGTGATTGCCCATAATAATAGTTTTGATAATAGTGTCTTAAAAAACACCCTTCTTCACTACGGAATCCAACCACCGACTTACCAGACACTTGATACTGTTAAGAGTAGTCGTCAACTAATTCCAGGTCTCAGCAACTACAAGCTCAATACCGTTTGTGACGCCTTGCAGATTGACCTGCACCACCACCATAACGCCCTTAATGACGCCCAGGCTTGCGCAAATATTCTATTATATGAAGCCGAGCATTTTGGTGGCGACAAACTCCGACCATTCATTAATTTTTACAATTAAAGGAGAACCCAATCCATGAATAACGAGACAGTTAATCTCCTGGGTGGTAATCTAACCTTAACCCAGCTTAACGCAATTTTTCAAACCATTCCCGAAGAATTCGATTTCATTGACGAGCACGATATTGTTCGTTGGTCGTCTGCAAATAAGCACCGCCTCTTCAAGCGGACCGATGACGATTTAGGCAAGCATGTTTTAGAAGTCCATCCCGGTCACAGTCAAGAACGGGTTAAGCAAGTTCTCAAGCAAATGCATGACGGCAAACGTGGTGTTCTTAGCCTGATCATCCATTATCATGACAAGCCAGTTAACATTGCCTTCTACTCACTTCATGATAACAATGGCAAATATATTGGTTGCGTTGAAGTTACTCAAGACGTTTCAGGGCACCAAGAAAAGGGTGCTTGGTGGCATAATCTTAAACAAGTGTTTTTTAAGAAGCATTAAAAGTAACAGGGATGGAAAAAATTTTTTCATCTTCTCTATTTATTACTGAAAGTAATTAATTCAATACTAAATACGGTCCAGAGTTCACTTTTAACGAATTCTGGACCGTATTTTAATTTAGTTTTTATTATTTGGAATAATACGTCATCAATAAAGCAGGGCGTCCTGCGATTTGCACGTGTTTTTGAACCACAAAGTTCATTTTTCGATACAGGTTAATTGCTGGAAGATTATCTTCAAACACATCCAACACTAACCCACTTAAACTACTGTAATTACTATACCAATATTGAGCTTCATCAACTAAGAGCTGACCGATCCCCTGGTGCCAGTACTTTTGGGCAACGATAACACCAAGTTCTCCCATTTCCGGTTTTTCAGCTAACCGCATTACCGTAACGATCCCGATAATTTGGTCACCTAAAATTGCTAAGAGGATCACACAATCATCAGAGTCATCAATTACTTGTAGGTTTTCCTGTTCTTCCTTTACGGTAACTCGTTCTAAGTGCGGAATTGTTACCGCATCACTTTCGGTTGCAGCTTGCCGGAGAAAACTCAAGACTTTAGATGCTTCCTTTGGTTCTGCTAATTTAATTTTAACTGTATCTGCCAAGATTAAAGCTCCGTAACGATCCGTTCAAAGTGCTGTCCATGAGGTTCGAATTGTAGGCACCGCGTATTCTCATCATCTGTCCGCTTAAAATGAATTGCTAAAAAGTCGGCCGGCAATTCATCCGCAACAAATTGAGCCCACTCAACAACACTGACTCCATCACTATCAAAGTATTCTTCAAGTCCAAGGTCTTCTGCCCCACCATTCTCAAGTCGATAAGCGTCCATATGATAAAGTGGTAATCGCCCATCATGATATTCCCGAACAATGGTAAAAGTCGGGCTCTTAATTAGATCTGGGATCGCTAAGCCCTTTGCGATTCCTTTAGTGAAGGTCGTTTTACCGGCTCCTAAGTCACCATCAAGGACAAGAACATCTCCCGCCTTAAGTAACCGGCCAATTTGTTCACCGAGATTAATTGTTTCTTCCCGATCAGTTAAAGTTACTTCTTTCATATTTCCATTTCTCCTTGAATTTTCTGTAACCATTGTAGCCGATTCTTTGCCTTAAAAGCAAAAAAGAAGCAAACAAAAATAAGAAGGAAACGTGATCTTCACGTAACCTTCTCATTATATCTATCTTAAATTAAATTATAGTGCTTGTGCGGCCGTGATGATGGCAACCTTGTAAGCATCATCTTCACTGCATCCCCGTGAAAGGTCAGCGATTGGTGCATTCAACCCTTGAAGGATTGGACCAACAGCAGTAAAGCCACCAAGACGTTGGGCAATCTTGTAACCAATGTTTCCGGCTTCCAGACTTGGGAAGATGAAGACATTTGCATGACCAGCGACCTTAGAATCTGGGGCCTTTAGCTTTGCAACTTCCGGAACAACAGCAGCATCAAACTGCATTTCACCATCTGCTGCAAGGTCTGGTTCCATTTCATGAACCTTTTTCACTGCTTCAGCAACTTTGGTAACCATATCACCCTTAGCAGAACCCTTAGTAGAGAAACTAAGAAGGGCAACCTTTGGATCAATTCCAAAGAGCTTAGCAGTTTCAGCACTTTGAACAGCTACTTCAGCCATTGTTGGTGCATCCAATTCAATGTTGATCGCACAATCAGCAAAGATATAGCGTTGTTCACCCTTCTTCATTAAGAAAGCACCACTGATTCGATGAGCGTTTGGCTTAGTCTTGATAATTTGCAAGGCAGGCCGAACAGTCGAACCAGTTGAGTGAACGGCACCAGAGACCATCCCATCAGCTTTACCCATGTAGACTAACATGGTCCCAAAGTAACTAACGTCTTCCAACATCTTTTTAACTTGCTCTGGGGTGTTCTTTCCCTTCCGCCGTTCAAGCAGGGCATCAAACATTTCCTGCTTATCTGATTTTGGATAGGTCGCAGGATCAATAATTCTTAAGCCATCACTATCTAAATTATTTTGACGAGCAGTGGTCTTAATTTCTTCTTCGGTACCTAAGAGAATTGGCTCTACTAATCCATCGTTTTTTAACCGAATAGCAGCACCTACAATCCGCTTATCAGCACCTTCAGGGAAAACAATTGTCTTGCCCTTTCCCTTTATTTTTGCAGCAATTTCATCAAATAAATCCATCTACAAGAACCTCCTTGTTGGTTATCAAGCCTTACCGTCAACTATCGGTTGATCCGGTAATTGCCAATCAATTGGCTCCTCTCTCATTGCGCGAAGTGCTTCATTTGTCTTTGAAAATGGTTTTGAACCAAAGAATCCGCGGTTAGCTGAAAGCGGGCTTGGATGAGCTGACTCCAAGATGATATTAGTCTTAAGGTTAATCAGCTTTTTCTTATCCCGTGCCGCTCTTCCCCACAGAATAAAGACAACCGGTTGGGGACGCTCAGACAATGCATGAATCGCAGCATCCGTTAATTGCTCCCAACCATGCCCCTTATGAGAAAAGGCTTGGCCTGCACGAACTGTTAAGACTGAGTTCAAAAGTAAAACACCTTGATCAGCCCATTTCTTTAGGTAACCATGTTGAACCGGATGACAACCAACATCACTTTGCAACTCTTTATAGATATTCTGCAAAGATGGTGGAACCGGGATCCCTGGTAAAACTGAAAAGCTGCACCCATGGGCTTGGTGAGGACCATGGTACGGATCTTGACCTAAAATGACAACCTTAACTTTACTAAAGGGCGTCCACTCAAAAGCCTCAAAAATATGATGCATCTCCGGATAAATCGTCCGGTGACTATATTCTTCTTTTAAGAAATTATGTAGTTGCGCATAATATGCACTTTCAAATTGGGGTTTTAAAACGTCCCACCAATCATTATGAATAAGTTGTTTCACGATTCTAGCACCTCACCTAATATTTTAGCATAAGTCGCCAATAGCCGGAACCAAAAATGAAACCGCTTCGTAAAGTTAACAATTTTATAATTAACCTGTACAATAGTGGTAATTAACTTATCTTATAAGGAGTGGTGATTGAATGCGGCAACTTTATCTACGTGATCATGATACAGACCTCCACGGAACCACTGTGATCCGGAACTACCAAGGACGCTCATTGTATCTGTTGGTAGGTAAATGGGGAATGCTTCATGATGTTCTCTCTTTGTATTCAATTTCTGGGGACTTACTTGCGGAAGTTAAGCAGCTTAGCTTTGGAATTATTCCGAAGTTTGCATTATATAAGGATCGGCAAAAGGTTGGTACCGTTAGCAAGTCGCTTGGTTTTGTTCGCGAAGTAATTTACATCAAGGGGCTTAGCTGGGTTGTTGTCGGTTCACCATTCTCCGGAAAGTACCGGGTCTTTAAGAAAAATCACCTCGTCTTCTCAATTCAACCAGTCGCATTCACTGGTGACTATTACCATGAACTAAAAGTCCAAAGAGAAGAAGACGAGCCACTAGCGATCCTCATTGCCAGTGTTCTCCAACATTGGGCGCGTCGCAAGCAAACTTCCCCTCTCCGTGTTCATTGGGGCAGTGTTGCTACGGGAAATGATACTTGTTTAGGTTACCAGATTGAACCATCACAACTTAAGAAACGACGTTAAATGAAAATAACAAAAGACATCCAGAAATGATCACTTCTGGATGTCTTTTGTGTTATTTAGTTAAATTTCTCGAACTAAGCTTATGACGTCCTAGGCATCATTGCTTAGATCTGTTCGCCAGATACTTGCTAGAGCTAGAAATTTCTTCTAGGCAACACAGTAGAAACGTGTTCGCCCTATTAAGTAGACTTGCTTCATGTTTTAGGCATCATTGTCAAGATCTGCTTGCCAGGAACTTGCTAGAGCTAGCGACCTCCTTCCTAGGCGGAAGACGCCTTCGTCAGGAGAAATCGCTAGCTTTCCGCAAGTCCTTTGCTGGCTCACACTCTCTTTTAATAGTGCTTCATTACTCTTTCCATTTCACGGTTGGCTTCGCGACGTTTGATAGATTCACGCTTGTCGTACTCATGCTTCCCTTTAGCGAGGCCAAGGAGAACCTTAGCATACCCATGCTTAATATACATTTTCAGCGGAATTAGGGTGACCCCCTTGTCTTGGAGGGCACCGGTAAGTTTATGAATTTCCTTCTTATGGAGGAGGAGTTTCCGGTTACGGAGTGGATCCTGGTTAAAGAAGGTCCCGTTATCGTACTCACTAATATGAACATTCATTAACCAAGCTTCACCATTCCGAATTTGAGCAAAGCCATCTTTTAAGTTTACCCGGTGGGCACGGACAGATTTAATCTCAGTTCCTGTCAAAACGAGCCCTGCTTCATAGGTATCCGTCACAAAATAATCATGACGAGCCTTTTTATTCTGGGCAATTAAATTATCATTATTCTGTTTCTTTTTGGCCATGGTATCCCTCCATTAGGTCAAAATATTAGTGACGACGCTGACGACGTCCTTCAAAATCACGAGAGTTATTATGGTGACGGGTCTGGCCACGGTTAATTTGCCGATTATTCCGATGCCCATTCTCGTGACCGTCATGCTTCCACTTTCCTTGAGTATTTCGGAAGTGTTCTTTGTTATGACCATGACGGTTATTATTGCGACGACCTCCCCGGCCACCGCGACGCCGATCATCATTATGGGGAACCCGAATCTTTGTTGTTGGGGCTTCTTCAGGATTAACTAACTCGAAGTCAACTTCACGAAGATCCTTATCAACCCGAACCAATTTAACTTTAATTGGCTGACCAATTTGGAAAATCCGGTGGTGACTACGTCCAATCAAAGCCATATGCTTTTCAGAATATTCATAGTAGTCATCATTCATAACACTAATATGAATTAACCCTTCAACGGTATTTTCTAGTTCAACAAATAAGCCGAACTTCATCACTGAACTAACAACAGCATCAAAGGTTTCACCAACATGGTCTTCCATGTATTCAGCCTTCTTCATGCTATCAACATCCCGTTCGGTATCAATTCCCCGTCGTTCAGTAAATGAGGTGTGTTCCGCAATTTCAGGCAAACGATCACGCCAGGCAGCCTTCGCTTTTTCACCCTTACCATGTTTTTCGTACCACTTAATTAAACGGTGAACGGTGTCATCAGGGTAACGCCGAATTGGTGAAGTAAAGTGGGTGTAGTAGTTTGCACCCAGGCCAAAGTGACCAACTTCTTCATCGTCATACTTTGCCTGTTGCATGCTCCGTAACATCATTACCTGAACCATCTGTTCTTCCGGCTTACCAGCAACTTGTTTCAGGACATTTTGAAGCATCTTTGGCTTGATATTATTAACATCCCCATGAGCATTAATCCCGAAGACGCTCAGGAATTCGAAGAAGGATTTAATCTTTTCGTTGTCTGGTTGTTCGTGGATCCGGTAAAGGAACGGTACGTGTTCTTTGTAATAATGCTCAGCAACAGTTTCATTGGCAGCCAACATAAATGATTCGATCATCCGTTCAGCCAAGCCCCGTTCCCGAAGTTGAATATCGGTTGGGTGTCCCTTGTCATCAACAATGATCTTTGCTTCTGGAGCTTCAAAATCAATTGCCCCGCGACGTTTCCGGGCATTTAAGAGGATCTTGTGAATGTCCCGCATAGTTTCAAACATTGGGACTAGATCTTTATATTCAGCCATCGTTTTGGCATCGTGAGATTCCAAGATCCGGTTAACTGCCTTATAAGTCATCCGGGCATGTGACCGCATCACACTTGGGAAAATCCGGTGTTTAACAATCCGTCCCTGTTCATCAATCTCCATTTCACAACTCATTGAAAGCCGTTCTTCTCCAGGATTTAACGAACAAATACCGTTAGAAAGTCGCTTAGGCAGCATTGGAACTACCCGGTCAGTTAAGTAAACGGAGGTCCCCCGTTTAAATGCTTCCTTATCAAGAGCAGAACCAGGTTTTACGTAGTGACTAACATCAGCAATGTGAACCCCAAGGTGGTAGTGACCGTTATCCATCTTCCAAGCAACAACCGCATCATCCAAGTCTTTTGACTCAATGGCATCAATTGTCACAAGTGGTTGATCAGTGATGTCTTCCCGTCCCTTCTTTTCTTCAGGAAGGACTTTCAACGGGATCTTATTTGCTTCATCCATTACTTCTTTTGGAAATTCATGAGGAACATCATGGGCATAGATTACCGAGAGAATATCAATTCCTGGTTCATCTTTATCCCCGATTACTTCGTTAATTGCCCCGGTCATGACTTGGGGAGCTTCATCATCAGGATAGGTAGCAACAGTTGCAGTTACTACTTGACCATCCATCGGCTTGAGACCCTTATCGTTGACGAAGAAGCGGTAATTAGAAAGTTTTTTATCCTTGAGGAGGATTTCACCAATGTAATCCCCAACAGTTTCCTGCTTAAATTCACCAACAATCTGATCGTAATTGTGTTCAACGATCTTAACGACTTGACCTTCCGGGCCCTGATCACTTCCCGGCTTAGCAGGACGCAGAATTTTAACTTCAACCTGATCACCATTTAAAGCGTGCATTGTGTGATCGGGATTGATATACATATCCGGCAAATCAGGATCGTAATCTACAAAGCCAAATCCCTTATCATTAGCATGGAAAGTTCCAACAATCGCTTGTGGCTTAATTATTGCTTTAAATTCTCCCCGATCCGTTACTTCAACTTGCTTCTCTCGTTCGAGTTCGGCAAGCGTCTGGACGATTGGCGTAAAGGATTCAGCATCATCCATCTTCAATGCCCGACCTAACTTTTCTGCAGAAAAGCTAACGTTAGCATTATCCTTTAGATAATCTAATATCTGATCTTTTAATTTTGTTTTTGTTGTCATATTACACCTCAAATATTTTTTGTAAGAAGTTAGTAACATCAGCAAATAATTGCCGGTGGGCATCATTAACGGTAAGGACATGACCTGCTTGTGGGTAGTAATGGTAATCAACCGGTGTCCCCTGCACTAATAATTTATTTCTTAATTCTTCTCCAGAGTGCGGATCAATCATCTCGTCTTTCCCCCCCTGGCCAATAAAAAATGGCTGGTGGATCTGATCAAGGTGTTGATCGATTTCTCGGGTCATTTGACTAATTTCGGTTAATTGCTTAGGTAACAATTGATTAATTTCTGTAATCCGCTCAGTAATTTGTTGCGGGCTTAATCCGGCTTTCTGGTAGTAAGCAGCAGCTAACCGAGGGAAAAACTGAGGTACGTTAGACTTGCCCCAGCTAGTCACAGGAGAAGCAAACACGCCTCCCCCAGCTAAACTTGGATCATTTTCTAACGCCTTCGTTGCTAGTAACCCTCCTAATGATAGACCAAGAACCGCTATTTTTTCCATTCGTAAGTCTTTTAGCTTGCGAATTGCAAATTGCGTATCCGCCCACCAATCATCTGGACTACTCTTTTTTAGAACAGTAAGGGGATCACTACCATGTCCCGTAAATACTGGAGCATAAATCGTATAATTCTGTCTTTCTAAGTGCCGTGCAAGCATTCGCATGTCCGCACTGCTACTTGTATATGAATGAAGCAAAACAACACCAAAGCGCCCGTGCGGAAATAAAAAGGGCTTGCCCGAACTAACTTCCATTATTTCTTACTCCTTAAAATAAAAAAGACCTCCTGAATACATGATACAGGAGGCATCGCTACTCTAGTGTGATGAAACGAAAACCAAGGCTAAAGCAAGGATAAAGAAAATTGCCCCACAAATTGTAGTAACAACTTGCATTACCGCTTCAAAACCACGAGCCTTACGCCGTGAGAATAGGTCTCCAGCACCACCACTTAAAGCAGACATTGCATCATTATCGTTTTTAGCTGGTTGCATCATTACACATGCAATCAAAACTACACAGTCTATTAAAAATAAAGTCATTAATGTGTTATACAAGGATTTTTCCTCCTAATAATTGCCCACTATATCTAGTACAGAATAACATATTATTTAACTAATTTCTACATTTTTGGCGCGTGAGATGCTCGCTCCAATATTTCTTGTAGTTTATTCTTATCAGAAATATTTGCTTGAATTACAAGGGTATCTCCTGCTAACAAAACTGTCTTCCCGTTTGGAATAATCTTATCTTCTCCACGGTAAATCAAGGAAACAATACAGTCAGCTGGCCAGTTATAATCTGCAATCTTACAACCATCTAGCTCAGAACCTGGATAAATTGATACGGAAAGTGTTTCCTGGTGAAGCGGCTTTTTCTCGGCCCGTAATCCAATAAAGTTCTCAAACATTTCAGTATAAACAGGCTTACCGTGAAGGGCATCGACCACCAGGTAAGCGATAATTGAAACCATTGCTAATGGCATTAAGTGAGCTAGTGAACCAACCATTTCGGTAATAAGGAGGATTGCGGTAAACGGTGCTTTACTAATGCAGGCAAAGTAACCAGCCATCGCATAAATAATAAAGTTTGGTAAGTATTGAATTGGAAGGATCCCTAAATTAGTCATCAAGGCACAATAAGCTGCACCAAGAACAGCTCCTAACGTCAAAATTGGAAGGAAAATCCCCCCTGGCAACTGGCTCCCGTAACTAACCATTGAAAAGACAAAGCGTAGAATAAAGAGTCCCACGAAAAGAGAGAGTGAGAATGGCAAGAGGCGTAATTCAGCGATTAACTGGTTACCACCGCCAAGGGTATAAGGAAGGTACCAGTCAACCGGAATAACTAGGAGGAACGGGATGATTGGGTAAGCTGTAGGTTTGAGCCAAGTAAGTTTACCAGACCAATAATCAAGGTGCAAAATTACAACCTGATAAAGACGACCAAGAATTCCCAGAATAACCCCTAAAACAATCAAGTGCCAATATAAGCCAACTGGCAGTTCATAATGGTAAGGAACGTTCAATACCGGCTCAAGCCCAAAAATAGTCATTGAAACCATATTTGAACAAAGGGAACTGATGAAGGTTGCCAACCAAATTAACGGTGAGAAGTTATGGTAGACTTCTTCAAGGATAAAAATGGTACTGGCAATTGGCGCATTAAAGGCTGCTGCTAGTCCCGCAGCTGCCCCACTAGCAATCCCAACTCGTCGGTTTAGTGAATCCACATGTGCCGTTTCAGCGACTCCTTGGCCAATTGTTGCCCCCAATTGAATAGAAGGTCCTTCACGGCCAAGAAATAGTCCTGAGCCAATTGCAAAGATTCCACCAAGGTATTTCCGCCAAAGAACCGGCCACCATTTTTCCTCAAATTGACACTTTAGTTGTCCCTCAACTTGAGGAATCCCAGACCCCTTAATATTTGGATACCGTTGTGCCAAATGACCTAAGATTAACGCCAAAATAACAGAGCCAACCGCCCAATAAATTAATCCAGTCGGATGATGGTGGAAATAGGTAAAACTAATCTGAACAAATTGCAAAAAATGTTGAATAATTAGTCGAAATGTACTAACCACTAAGCCAGTTAATAATCCAATAATGATTGCACGAATCATTTGCTTAACTTGGCTATTTTGGTTGGTAATCACTTTTTTATCCATTCTTTCCCCTGACTTTCCTCAAAAGATACACCAGAATATTGTACTACACCAATTAAGATAAAAAAATAGGCGTTAGGCAACGAATGTCTAACACCTCTAATTTAAATTATTTAACTGTTGATTTACTTAAGCCGTGACGAATCAAGTAAACAGCCGTTGCAACAATCAAGACAAGTGCACCAACAATAACTGAAATCCGTGTATCAGGATTAATAAACATAAAGATTACGATTACAATCAGCATTATAAACGCAAAGTAATTAGAAAATGGGTAAAGGGGCAACTTAAATGGATGATCCGTCATTAAGTCGGGATTATTCTTCCGAAAACGTAATTCAGCAAGTAAAATTACAAACCACGGAATCATCCCAGGTAAGACTGATGAACTAAAGACAACCACGAACATATCAGACGTCGAATGGTTGTAAGTCGATGAAATCATATCAATAATGAACCCGATTAAAATCCCACCAGAAATTCCTAAGATTGCTGCATCCGGAACAATCCGTTTAGAAAGACGGCCAAAAATCTTTGGCGCATCCCCTTCATGCGAGAGTTTAAATAACATTCGGCTTGAACTATAAATCCCAGAGTTAGCACCAGAAAGAGCAGCCGTTAAAACAACAAAGTTAATAATAGATGCTGCTGCAGTAATCCCAACCTTAGCGAAAGTCGAAACAAATGGTGAGCCAACACTGCTCAACTTATCCCACGGGTAAATCGTGACAATTACGAAAATAGCACCAACATAGAAGATTAGAATCCGAAAAAGGACAGACTTAACAGATTTGACAATTGCTTCTTGTGGATCGGCAACTTCCCCGGCGGAAATCCCTAACAATTCAATTCCTTCATATGAACCCACAATGATTGACATTGAGAAGAAGAAACCGCTAATCCCACCGGTAAAGAAACCACCATGTGCCCATAAATTACTAAAGCCTGTTGGATGACCACCATTACCAAAACCAAAAAGGATCACCATAAAGCCAAGGAAAATCATGAAAATAATGGTAACGACCTTAATCATCGCAAACCAAAATTCAAGTGAACCGTACGCCTTAGCACTAGCAAGGTTAGCTAACACTAAAAAGATAATGATTATAATTCCGGCAATCCATGTATGCATATGCGGCCACCAAAATTTTAGGTATTCCGTTGCCGCAACCACTTCTGACATTCCCACTACGATGTACTCAAAGACATTCGCCCACTTGGCAAGGTAACCAGCAAGGGGATGAACATATTCGGTAGCATAATCCGCAAAGGAACCAGTTCCTGGATTAATATAAATCATTTCTCCTAAGGCCCGCATAACGATATAAAGGATTAAACCAACAAATGCATACGCTAAAAGGACTGAAGGTCCCGTCCACTTAATCGTTGAGGTTGATCCCATAAACAAACCAACACCGATGGCGCCCCCTAAGGAAATCATTTCCATTTGGTTAGCAGTCATCGATCGCCGCAACTTTGGCGCAGAATCTTTCATTAGTATCAAATTCCTTTCTCAAACTATAGCTTTTCAAATTATATTATATGAATTACTAATTGCCAAGAGTTTTCTCATCGTTTTCTCATTATCAATTAGGATAGTTACGAAAGTAATTGTTTAACCTAAAGAAAGCAAAAATAGGTTCCTTACACCCAGATTTAACCAGGTGCAAGGAACCTATTCATATTTTAACGCTAATTAAATTAACGGTTTTCGATGTCTTGACGAGCTTGTTCACTCAAGTTGTAGAATGAGTGGATACCCTTGTATTGAGCAACGTCACCAAGTTGATCTTCAATCCGCATTAATTGGTTGTACTTAGCAAGACGGTCAGTCCGGCTCATTGAACCAGTCTTGATTTGTCCGGCATTAGTAGCAACAACCAAGTCAGCAATGGTAGTGTCTTCAGTTTCACCAGAACGGTGTGAAACGATGGCAGTGTAACCAGCTTCCTTAGCCATTTCGATAGCTTCAACAGTTTCAGTCAAAGTACCAATTTGGTTAAGCTTGATTAAGATTGAGTTAGCAGCACCCATCTTAATACCCTTCTTAAGGTAGTCGGTGTTAGTTACGAAGAAGTCGTCACCAACAAGTTGAACCTTCTTACCAAGCTTGTTGGTAAGGGTTACCCAGTCGTCCCAGTTGTTTTCATCAATTGGGTCTTCAACAGATACTACTGGGTACTTTTCAATAATACCTGATAAGTAGTTGATCCATTCTTCAGTGGTGTATTCTTCACCAGTTGACCAACGAAGCTTGTACTTCTTGTCTTCGTCGTTCCACAATTCTGAAGCAGCAACGTCAAAGGCAATAGCAATGTCCTTACCTGGCTTGTAGCCGGCATCCTTGATAGCCTTGATCAAGTATTCGAATGGTTCTTCGTTGTTAGCAAAGTCAGGAGCGAATCCACCTTCGTCACCAACAGAAGTTACCTTACCAGCTGCTTCTAATTCCTTCTTCAAAGCGTGGAAAGTTTCTGATCCCCAACGAATTGCTTCACGAACAGTTGGTGCACCAACTGGCATGATCATGAATTCTTGGAAATCAACCTTGTTATCAGAGTGGGCACCACCGTTGATAACGTTCATCATTGGTGTTGGCAATACGTGAGCATTGAAACCACCAAGGTAGTTGTAAAGAGGAACTTGTAATTCGTCGGCAGCAGCACGAGCAGCAGCAAGTGAAACAGCCAAGATAGCGTTAGCACCTAACTTACCCTTGTTTGGAGTACCGTCTAACTTGATCATTGCCTTGTCAATTGCGATTTGGTCGGTAACTTCCATACCAACAATTTCCTTAGCAATAACGTCGTTAACGTTAGCAACGGCCTTTAATACTCCCTTACCGCCGAAACGGTTCTTATCACCGTCACGCAATTCAACGGCTTCGTGTTCACCAGTTGAGGCACCTGAAGGTACGATTCCACGGCCAACACCACCAGCTTCAGTATAAACTTCTGCTTCAACTGTAGGGTTACCACGTGAATCAAGAACTTCACGTGCATAAATATCTGTAATAAGTGACATTTGATGAATCTCTCCTCTGTCTTAAATTCGATAGCAATCGCGCTATTTCATTAATATTGTATTATTTTGTGCATCCAAAAACAAGCATTTAGTGGTTAACTAACCTTAAAAATGTTTCAGGATCTAAACTTGCACCGCCTACCAAGACCCCATCAATGTCTCGACTGGCCATTAGAGCATTGATATTTGAAGTCGTGACACTACCGCCATAAAGAACCCGAACATCATCAGCAACTTCTTTTCCATACATGTATGCAATTGTTTGCCGAATCAGGTAGCACCCTTCTTCCGCTTCATCGGGATCAGCACTTTGACCGGTACCGATTGCCCAACTCGGCTCATAAGCGATGGTTACGTGCCTAATTTCATCGCTTGATAGTCCCTTGGCATCAGATAAGATCTGATTAACAACCCAATGAACCTTCTTACCAGCTGTTCGCCGGCCCATTGTATCGTCACAACAAACAATTGGACAAAGATGATCAACTAAAGCTGCCTTGATCTTCTTATTTACAATTTCATCAGTCTCATGAAAATATTTCCGGCGCTCAGAATGTCCAAGGATTACGTGGTGAATGCCAGCTTGGTATAGAGCATATGGGCTTGTTTCCCCTGTATAGGCTCCCTCATTTTTGTAATAACAGTTTTCGGCAGCGATTTTTAGTGGGGAACCAGCAGCAGCTTCTCTCATTGAAACTAAGGATAGTGTTGGCCCTGCAAGTGCTGTTTCCAACTGATTTGCCGGCGGTAACTGGTCCTTTATCTTTTTAACAAACTCAACTGATTCGGCCACCGTTTTGTTCATTTTCCAATTACCAGCAATAATTGGCACCCTCATAAAATCACTCCTTTGCACCATATTGGTACTGCGGTAAGAATCAACCTCAATATACAAATAGGTCCAACCACCCGGAACTTCCGAGTACTTGGACCCTATTGTATTTACGGGGTTTGCAGAAAGCTAGTATCGCATCAATACAATAAACGAACTAGTAGGCTTTCTCCCCTATTATATATTACTTTTCAGAAATTGCAGCAATTCCTGGCAAAGTCTTACCTTCAAGGTAGGTTAATGAAGCCCCACCACCAGTGGAAATGTGGGTAAGCTTATCAGCAACACCCAATTGCTTAACGGCAGCAGTTGAGTCACCACCACCAACGATAGTAGTAGCGTCACTCAAAGTACCAAGGAACTTACCAATTTCAAGGGTTCCCTTAGCAAAGTTAGGCTTTTCAAAGACACCCATAGGACCGTTCCAAACAACAGTCTTAGCATCCTTCAATACGTCTTCAAATTCCTTGATGGACTTTGGACCAATATCAAGGGCCATCCAGCCATCATCAATGTCACCTTCAACAACCTTGGTGTTAGCATCGTTGTCAAACTTATCAGCTACAACGTTGTCAATAGGAAGAACAAGCTTGTCGCCAGCCTTGTCGAGGATCTTCTTAGCAACATCAACCTTGTCTTTTTCAACAAGTGAGTCACCAGTCTTAATACCCTTAGCAGCGTAGAATGTGTAAGCCATTCCACCACCGATGATGATCTTGTCGGCCTTTTCAAGAAGGTTATCAATAACACCAATCTTGTCAGATACCTTAGCACCACCAAGAATAGCAACAAATGGACGTTCAGGGTTGTCAACAGCGTCACCCAAGAACTTGATTTCCTTTTGCATTAAGTAACCAGCAGCAGCCTTACCTGGCATGTTAGTAGCAATACCAACGTTTGAGGCGTGCTTACGGTGAGCAGTACCAAAGGCATCGTTAACGAAAACGTTACCGAGTGAAGCCCAGTACTTACCTAATTCAGGATCATTACCTGATTCACGCTTTACGTATTCGCCGTCCTTAACATCTTCATAACGGGTGTTTTGAACAAGTAATACGTCACCATCTTTAAGTTCGTTAATAGCATCTTCAAGTTCCTTACCTTCAGTAACTGGAACGAACTTAACTGGCTTATCAAGTAATTCAGAAAGACGTTCTGCAACAGCCTTCAATGACTTAGCAGGCTTGTCTTCTTCCTTCTTAATCCGGCCAAGGTGTGAGAATAAGATTGCCTTACCATTGTGTTCAATAACATACTTAATAGTTGGCAATGCAGCAACGATCCGGTTGTCATCTTCAACCTTACTACCATCGTCACTAATTGGGACATTAAAGTCGACCCGCATTAAAACCTTCTTACCTTCAAGAGGTAAATCTTCAACAGTTAATTTTGCCATGAATTATGTTTCCTCCTTCTCTGTGAAGAAAAAGGTGGTTGGAGTTTCCTCCTCCCACCTTTCATTTAGCTTATTTAAGCAATTAGATTAAAGACTTGCGAAGTGAAGCAAAGTCCGGATCATGTTGCAAGTGAAACCATTTTCGTTATCGTACCATGCAACAGTCTTAACTAATTGAGTACCGTCTTCGCCTTCCATGATTTCGGTTTGTGATGGGTCAAATACAGAACCAAAAGTAGAACCGATAATATCACTTGAAACGATTGGGTCATCAGTGTAACCGAATGCTGGGTTATCCTTAGCAGCTTCCTTCATAGCGTTGTTAACATCATCAACAGAAACCTTCTTGTTCATGATAGTAACAAGTTCAGTTAATGAACCATCAGGAACAGCAACACGTTGTGCGTGACCTGAAAGCTTACCGTTCAATTCAGGAATAACAAGACCGATAGCCTTAGCAGCACCACTTGAGTGAGGAATAGTGTTAACAGCAGCGGCACGGTTGTTACGGAACTTCTTACCACGTGGTTGGTCAAGAACAGCTTGGCTACCAGTGTAAGCGTGAACAGTAGTCATAGTACCAACCTTGATACCAAAGTTCTTGTTCAACCAGTATGCCATTGGTGCAAGACAACTAGTGGTGCATGAACCAGCTGAAACGATCTTGTCGTCAGCCTTCAAAGTATCCAAGTTAACACCAGGAACAACAGTTGGAATGTTACCAGCAGGTGCAGAAATAAGAACACGCTTTGCGCCGGCATCCAAGTGAGCTTGTGACTTTTCTGCAGAAGTGTAGAAACCAGTACATTCAAGGACAAAGTCAACACCGTCGTTCTTTACCCAAGGAATGTTACGTGCGTCACGTTCTGCGTATACAGGGTATTCCTTACCATCAACAACGATACCCTTGTCAGTTGATGAAACTTCGCCATCAAAACGACCTTGGGTTGAGTCGTACTTAAGTAAGTAAGCCAACATTTCTGGTGAGGTCAAGTCGTTAATAGCAACAACTTCAATGTCATCAGTGTTAAGTTCGTGAATACGACGGAATGCCAAACGACCAATACGGCCGAAACCATTAATACCAATCTTTACAGTCATACTGCAATTTCCTCCTTTAGGAAAACATAATTAGTGTCTTTGCTAACTCAATCACATTTACTTAATATCAACTGTAATTAAGTGATACCAAGTATTTATCTAAAATCATGACTTAGCAATTACAACCTTACGGTATTAATAATACTCACAATTCACTAACTTGTCTATCCAATTAGACCGAAAAGTTTGATTTTTCTTGTGAAAACGTTATCATTTTAAAAAATTTAAATTTATTGTTGCAATTATGTTTGAAGTAAGATAATATAATATTTGTTGACGCGCCCTTAGTGTAATGGATCGCACGTGAGATTCCGGTTCTCGAGATCCGAGTTCGACTCTCGGGGGGCGCATTTTTTTATGGTGTTTGATTTTGATTACATATTTCACCTAAAAAAGAACCGTTGCTTATAAGCAACGGTTCTTTTTATATTAGTGTCTTTAGACCTAGTTGAGCACGCGAGCAGAGCGAGTGTGCGAAACAAAAAACCACCTGCTATGCGGGTGG
>NZ_JACSQW010000013.1 GCF_014836425.1 Limosilactobacillus avistercoris
AGTGAGTATACAAAAAATGCAGGAAAACCGACAATTTTAAACCGCCGATTTCCTACATTTTACAGCCGCCCTCTACAAAATTAGCATTACCAACTTTACTAAAAGTATCTGTAGCAATATAAGTAAGGAATTGTCCCCTTTTCAAATTCAAATAGATTTGTTGTACTCGTGCTGAATGATAGCTCCAATCAGAATGAACTCCTAATTGACCAGCTTTTAGAAATGGAATAATCATTATTAAAGTAAATATCATTATCCCAACTATAGCTAAAATTTGTTCAGTCTTCTTCTCTTTTAATCTCATTGTTCAACCTTGATTTTTTACAACTTACTTGTCAACTTCACATCCGGATACTTCTGCTTAAACCAGTTCTCCGCAAATTGGTTTTCAAACAAGAATAATGGTTGATCATGAATATCTTTAACCAAGATATTCCGTGATGAAGACATCTTTTCGTCAAGTTGATCGGGATCAATCCAGCGAGCTGTCTTATTACCCATTGGTTCCATCACCACTTCAGAGTTATATTCATTTTGCATCCGGAATTTGAAGACTTCAAACTGCAGTTGACCAACGGCACCAAGAATGTAATCACCTGAAGTATACGAACGGAATAACTGAACTGCCCCTTCCTGAACTAACTGGTTAATCCCCTTATGGAAGGACTTTTGCTTCATCACGTTCTTTGCCGTTACTCGCATAAATAATTCAGGAGTAAATTGTGGAAGCTTCTCAAACTTAATATCTTTTTTGCCAGTATAGATCGAGTCACCAATTTGGAAGTTACCGGTATCATAAAGGCCAATGATATCTCCCGCTACGGCATTTTCAACGTTTTCCCGGGTATCTGCCATAAATTCAGTCACGTTAGACAAACGAATTGGCTTCTTAGTTCGCTCAAGAGTAACATCCATCCCCCGATCAAATTCTCCAGAACAAATCCGTACAAAGGCAATTCGATCACGGTGACGGGGGTTCATATTTGCCTGAATCTTAAAGACAAAGCCAGAAAATTCAGGATCAAGTGGTTTAACATCCCCATCATTCTCTGTATGGTGGGCACTTGGCGCTGGAGCAAACTTGAGATAGGTTTCCAAGAAAGTTTGTACCCCAAAGTTAGTCAATGCTGAACCAAAGAAGACTGGAGTTTGGTCACCAGCAGCGATCTTTTCTCGGTCAAGTTGGTTTCCGGCAACATCAACTAGTTCCATTCCATCAAGAGCATCTTGCCATTCGCCATCGCCCTCAAGCGGGTTATCTCCCTTAACATTGCCATCTTCATCAAGTGGCAAGTAAGGATTTTCCGGATCTTCAGGGTGCGTTAAAGCTACCCGTCGATTAAAGCGATCATAAATCCCCTTAAATTGCCGTCCAGAACCGATTGGCCAGTTAATTGGGTAGGTTTCGATTCCTAAAGTCTCTTCAACCTCGTTTAACAAGTCCAATGGATCACGGGCATCCCGGTCAAACTTATTCATAAAGGTGAAAATTGGAATTCCTCGCATCTTACAAATTTGGAAAAGCTTCTTTGTTTGTGGCTCAATCCCCTTAGCAGAGTCGATAACCATCACTGCAGAGTCAACTGCCATTAAAGTCCGATAAGTATCTTCAGAAAAGTCTTCGTGCCCTGGAGTATCAAGGATATTAATTCGCTTTCCTTGGAAATCAAACTGCATAACAGATGAAGTAACGGAAATTCCCCGCTTCTTTTCGATTTCCATCCAGTCAGACTTAGCAAAATTACCAGTCTTCCGGGCTTTAACAGTTCCCGCTTCACGAACAACCCCACCAAAAAGTAAGAGTTGTTCAGTAATTGTCGTTTTACCCGCGTCCGGGTGTGAAATAATGGCGAATGTCCGCCGCTTATTAACTGCTTCAGCAAGTTGTTTTGGTGACATTTTATTTTCCTTTCATTAAATAATTTATTTTGCGCAATAACTATATTAGTTTAATATATTCTGAATTGACTTACAACAATCACAAAAGCAAAAAGCACAACCTCAGTTGGATACCGAAGTTATACCTTAAGTCTTAGTAGTTTAATTTTATCTTACACTTCAAATTTCATATCTACTATTTTTTATAATTATTACCAAAAATCAATATTTCTTGTAGGGAATCCTAATTACATTAATTACTCTTGTAAAGACATAAGCATATACTATAACATTGGCAATAACTGTTATACAGAAAATAGAAATAGTTAATAGGCTAGGATTGGATTCAACTTTTAATTTTGAGTTTCCTTCATGAACTAATAGTAAAAATCTTCTATTAGAAAGATTCCTCACTCTCTTACCATTTATAAAAATCTTATAATTTATTTTCTTATAAAACGCTAAATTTAGCTTAGATTTCTTTGTCTGCTTGGCTGATAATTTAAAAATTGTGGAATTATAATTTGACTTTTTCCATTGTAATTTAGTATTGCTGTCTCCTAATTTATATATTTTGCCTATTTGTGAATCACTACTTTGCGTTCCTCTTCCCGGAAGATAGTCTTCAAACGATATAATGGGAGAATTATATACATTTCTATTGAAACTATTATTACTTAAAGTAAAATCAATACCGGATCTATCACTATACAATTCAGGTTGACGGTTTGTTTCTAAGTTAATAATTCCTATAGCTGCAAATATAACTAAGAATATATTCATACTGAAATATATTGTTTTAGAAGTAACACTATTTATATTCTTTGCACACAAAATAAATGCCAAGAGCACACTCAATACAAAAAAAAATAAAATTCTTCCTTGAAATTGGATAAAGCCAAAATACCTTATTAATTCTTCTTTATTATTTAACCTATTAACTGGGAAAATAACTAATACGTAAACCACTACTGAGAAAATAACTAATGATCGTAAGTATGGAATTTTCTTCCTAAATGCTTGAACTATCACCCAAACAAAAATCAATATTGTTATTATCCCAACATTCCAAGTTGTTGATAACATTGTGATAATTAATTTAAACATTGCTCCAAACGCTAAGCCCTGTTCAACATTAACTAAACTCTTATATGGCATCACAATAGAATTAAATAACCTTATATGCAAAAAGCTATAAATTGAATACATTGATAAAATTATAGAAAAAATGCTGTCACAGCTATCCATCTTATTTGCCTTCGCTCTATTTTTTTGATAATCATTAAATAAATAGTAACAATTACAACCAAAAAAGATGTTAACGCTAAAGAAATAAAATGACTATTTGCAATTCCACTCATTCCAATTGCAAGTAAAAGTATTCCCTTCCTTTTATTATTTTTTAAAATACATAAGTAACCTGCAACAGCAAGTGGAAGGAATGCATATGCAAGTACCTCTCCAAATGCCATTCTTGCATATAGTAAAATCAAGTGATAAGAGTTAAATATATATATACAAGAAGCTGAGAAATTCACTAGTTTATTAGAAGATATCTTACTTGCTAATAAGTACATATTTAAACAAGTTACAAGATTAATAAAGAAAAAGCCTAACAAAAAGCTTACAACAATATTATGAAATAAGAATCTAGGAAAAATAAAAATGATACTAGTTAACCATGGATAACAGCTCATTAATGCATTTAAATTATGTCCTGGTCCAATAAAGGAAATTTCACTAGGTACTTTCCCTACTTTTAATGATTCATATATCTGTTCAAATCTTCCTAAATGTACCATTCCATCATATATGACCATTTACAGCAATTAGGGAACAAATAAATGCCATCATGCATAACCCTAAAAAGGTTAATATATTATATTTACTATTTTCTAAGTTCATTTATTAATCACCTATATTTTTGTACATTTCTCTAAAAAATTGCTTACTATTCTAGTAATTGAATTGAGCAAATTATTAAAGATGATTCTTCTAGTCATAATATCAATTAAAACGGTAATTATAAACACAATAGACGTACAGAGTAATCCAAATAAGAAATATTGAGTACCTGATCCCGCATACAAATTCGATGAAAAAATATTTTGCCAAATGAATGGCCTAACAAACGAGTCCTCATGAATCAAATAAACACCGAACATTGAACCAGCAATGTAATTGATTATCCTACTATTAAAATGGCTGTTCTTAAAATAAGAAAATATAAATATAGACGTAAGTAGAACAAGAGGGCTATTTACATCAAATAAGTCAGCAATTCCATTAAAAAGCTTCTCATTAATTGCTAAAGTTGACAAAAGTATTGCTATCAATACGCATATTATCGCACCAATCATTGTATAGCCTTTGGAATTTAAAATCTTTCCACTATATTTTCTAATATAAGCACTGACAAAGTATATTAAAAAGAAATACGTAGTTGGCGTATATCCAAAACTGTCAACAAATGTATCAGGCTTATCATCAAATATTTGTAGGCCAATTGAAAGAAACGACCACAATAAAATCAATCCAATTATTAGTAATAATAATTTTTGTCTGGTTAAGTTTCTTATGATGATGTTCAAAAACGGCATTGCAAAAAGCATTACAATATACGAATACACAAACCAATATCCACTTGGCAAGGGAAATGGCAGCAATACTCTAACTACACTATCAGTTCCCCATATTCCGGTTGGATCAAATAGCTTAAATACCAAATATAATCCAAAACTATAAAATGCTGTAGTAATGATCAAATTTATTGGACGTCTAAAATTAAACTGCTTTTCACATAAAAAGTATGCTCCAATCATAACAAAAAGTACTACGCCTAGTTTTCCAAAATAATGAAGGAACAAGTTAACTTTAATTGCACCTGAGTATTTAGGATTGTAAGGATTCCAATCAAAAGTTCCTTTTAATGCATAGTGATGAAGTACGATCGCAAACATACTTAATATTCTGAGCAATTCAATACTCGAATTACGACTTTTTGCTTTCAATTATTCTCTCCTGTAACTTCTAATAACTGGTATTAACATAAATAATATTGATATAAACGAAATAATAAGGAGGATCTTATATACCCTAGGCATTATAAATCGTATATCTATTTTCATAGAATTCATCTTAATATCTGCATTATTAATTACCATATTCCCTTGTTTATTAACCTTATATTGCACTTTTTTATTATTCAAAGCAATATGATAATCTAAGCTTCGATAACCCAAAATAGGTAATTCAATATTTACCCCTTTTTGTCTTTTTATGTTTTTTACATAAAAACTTAGATTTTGCTCACCTATCTTTTCTACAAAGTCATATGATTTATTTTCTACTTTAATCTTTTGATTCCATATTTGATCCAATCTAGATGGCAATAATTCGTATTTTCTATTCTTTACATTCTCTACCTTAGGAAAGTAGTCTGGATGTTCTCCCATAGCCATAATAGTCTTTTTTTGCTCTGAAGCTATAGGAGTAGTGGCCATTATCTGTGCAATAACATCATTATTTAACCTTAAAACTTGACCACTTATTAAATAAGACTGTGCAGAAATACTCAAAATTACTGATAAAAGTGCCAAAATATGACTAATTTTAATTCCAATAAATTGCTGATAGTCCTTAAAATTATCAGCAAACATAATAATTGGAATTACTGAAAGCCATATTCCAAACCGCCACGGAGTATACTGTAAATTGTTAATTAATGGAACATGATTAAATGCTTTCCATGGAAAAATCTTTAAACAAAGGATAAACATGTATCCTTCTAGGATCGACAATCTAATTAATTTACTTTTCATATTCGAATTAAAAAAGCAATATACAACTATTAATAGTACCAATGCAGCGATAGATAGTTGTTCCCGCGACCACCATGAAATAAAATTTAGCATTTTCGGTAAAGTGGCGGCTTTTATATGTCCCTTACCAAAAGGTTCTAATATACCCGAACTAGATATTTTCAAAACACGATATATAATTGGGGACATCCCAACTAAGACTAACGGAAAGCTTAAGAAAGCATTAACAAAAAAAGATATACTAATTTTCTTTTGAAAAATCCGAAATAAAACAACACTTCCTAAAAGAAAGCCATATACTATTAAACTAAGTAAATGTGAAAATCCTATAAGAATAATACAGAGTGAGAACTTACAAATTAAGGTAATGTCAATTTTCTTTGAACCTAATAGTTCTTTACTAACAAAGAAAATTGGAAAGACAAAAATATTTATTATTGCAGCACTAGGTTGAATTTCATTTAAGAATTGATACAAAGTATATCCTGAAAAGGTGTAGATCGTAGCAAGGTAAAATGACATTTCAATATTATTTGTCCTGATACTCAAGCAAAGCCAAGTAACAATTAATGTAAGGAAAAATATCAAGAAACTAATCGCTACAACTTGATGTTGTGGAGATAAGAAAATAGTTATGAGTACCAAAGGCCATAGGGTAATGTCTGGATACATCCCATTAACTGCTTGTCCTATTTCAAAAAAGGTAGAAAAATTTACCCAACTAGGCATCTGTAAGTGTAAAAAAGCATTACGAATTTCAAGAATACGCTGAACATGAAAGATCCCGTCGCCAAATAACTTTACCCCTCCATTAAATTGACATTCAGCTGAATATATATAAAACATCATTAAAACTATAAGCAACGTCCCAATTCTTATTTGTCTTGTTTTTCCCATGTTTTCTTCCCTAAGCATGATTCCTACTCTCCCTATAAAACCCAACCACAATCATAATCATCACAATCATTGTTGGTAGTGCTGCAATAATTGCTACCGATTGAATATTATCCATATTACTATTACTGATTAATAGCGCCATTGGTAATACCATGAATATCACCGCCCAAAAGCCTCGAATTGCTTTACTAGGTTCTTCCTCAATTGCCAGCTGTTTATACGAATATTTAGAGATAACCATAGTAATGGAATCAAACACTGTCGAATACAAGCCAATCATTGCTAAAGCCAAAAGAACCAAGGCAATGCGATACTGGGGCAAAGTTTCCATTAGCTTAATAGCTACTTGGGAGTAGTTTTGACCATCTGATATTAATTGGGTAGCGTTGATTAACCCTTTAACTTGCCGCGACATCCCAAAACTACTTAACACAATGAAAGCACAAAAGGTTCCACCTAGTCCCCAAACATAACCGCGTAAAATGACATCCTTAATTGTCCGTCCCCGACTAATACTACCAATAAAAAATGGCGTGGCCACACACCAAACAATCCAATATGACCAGTAGTAGATTGTCCAGTTTTGGGTAAAACTATGGCTATGAGTTGTCGTCGCCATCCCAATGAAATTTTGGGTTAAATTACCTACTGCCTGGACACCGGCATCGACAATGTAACTAAAAGAACCGCTGAAAAGTAAAACATAGAGTAATAAACCAATAAAGAAGACATAACAAATCGTACTTAACCGCGAAATTGCTTTCATTCCAATTACTGAAGCAATCAAATAAATTGAAACAACCACGCAAATTAAAATAATCGATAGTTGTTTGACCTGATGGATCCTAAAAAGGACACCAACCGTTTGTGACAATAAAGGCATCGACATCGAGAAAGTTGTCGCTGTTCCTGCGATCAAAGCAAAGATCGCAATCAGATCAATCAATTTTCCCGCTATGCCATCAGTATATTTACCCAGTAATG
The DNA here is from genome assembly GCF_014836425.1 of Limosilactobacillus avistercoris. GTDB lineage: Bacteria > Bacillota > Bacilli > Lactobacillales > Lactobacillaceae > Limosilactobacillus > Limosilactobacillus agrestimuris. Next base: position 7,581 of record NZ_JACSQW010000013.1, read on the forward strand.
GTCGACAGGCTTCTGAAAATTTCTGTCGTTTGTTTTTGGTCACATATAGCATATAGGCAAATGCCACCGCCAACATTAAATAAAATGACCAGGCAATCGGGCCCCAATGAAATAACGAATAAGTTAACGACCATTCCATCGTTGTCCCTTTTTGCTTGATAAACGGCTCACTGGAATACATTAACCATTCACATAAGGCGTAAAAGATAATATCAGCTGACATGGTCGAAGTAAAAATCATGACTCCCCAGCAAAGGTTTGAATATTCAGATTTGTCTGTTGAATCACCGAGCTTGATTCGGCCAATCCTTGAAAAAGCAGCGTACAGCGTACTGATAAAAAAGAACAATCCCACCAAAATATAGAGAAACGATAATTGATTATTTAGGAATGACCGAATGCCTTCCAAAATGAGTTGTGAATTTTTGGGGAAGCGTTCTAATAAAAAACTCAGGCCAAAAACAACAATAATCGGAATAGTAACTAAGGACCAGTCAATTTGTTTATACTTTTTCACGATCCTATCCTCTCTTTGTCAGCCGCTGATCAACCTGTTTCAATTGGTCGACACTATCAATTTCGATAATATCATTAGCCGCAATTGGCATTACATATAACGAAAACTCATCAAAGTAATCAAACATAGCAATATCATCCCAGTAAATATCATAATGATGAGCATGTTCAAACTCTGCTTCTAAGTAGCCTTTCAGACGCAGACTATCTTCCGCTTGCCATTTTGATAGGCTATATAAGCGCCAACCATGATCATTTCCTGAACGGTCGCATTGTAAGATCTTACCATTTTGATCGGGATGCATAATCCATTCATCAGTAAACTGATCAATCTTTGCTCCAGCATATCCAGAATGGGTAAACTCCCTCTTTAATAATTTTGGATTCATTACTAACTGATCGCCATCGAGGATTACCGTGTTTTTTAATTCATTACGAGCCACATACAATGATGAGATATTATTGTACTGGTTATAGTACGGATTATTAATCAGCTTCACACCTGGATACTTTTCTCCCAGATAATTAAATTGCTTGGCTAAATAACCGACAACAATTGAAATATCATAAATTCCATTTTGGTGCAGTCCTTCAATTACTGATTCGACCATTGGCTTCCCCGCAACCCTAATTAGCGGTTTAGGTGTTTTATAGGTTAACGGACGCATCCGGGTGCCTAAGCCCGCTGCCATAATAATTGCGTTTTCTATTTCTGCCATCTTATTTCCTTTCCAAGTACCGAAGCACCTTTTGACTGTACTCTTTTGCGTACCGATACTGAGCTAATGAGTATTCACCAAAGTCTAAGCCTAATGACTGCTTGTATTCGCACCAATTACTCCAAAGCAGACCACATATAGCAACATAAGCGTAAATCTTATATCGAATATCCTCACTAACCGGATGTTCAAAATACAAGCCAATTAAGTAATCGATCTGCGATTGATCGTACATTGAGTAAATTGCAAACATGGCAATATCAACATGGGGATCCTGCATTCCAGCATATTCCCAATCAATTAAGAAAATATTCCCCTGTTGATCAAACACAAAATTATCGGCATTCGCGTCAATATGACATAACGTCCACTCTTTATCTAAGCTATCCACATATTGCAAGAGCTTTTCTACTTGTTGCTTAACTTTACCGTAATCACGATAAGCAGAAGGAACACTGCGTAACTGCTCATACTTATTAATTTGACCAGCTAAATCAAATTGATGATCAACTTTTAAGTTCTCCTGATGCATTTGTTTCAATAGGTGCATGCATTGTTGAACATCATCCCAACTATTAGGATCACAATTTCGGGAGTTTTCAATAAACTCAGTTAGTTTATAGCCGTTCTGGGGATTTAAATACAAGGTCCGTTCTACATAAGGTAATCCTTTAATCCTTTGATAAACATCGTATTCTTGGTGACGATTAATTAATTGACCAGTTCCTGCTCCAGGGATCCGCATAATGTATCGTTTTCCCTGACAAGAAAAGATGAAGGAACGATTAGTCATCCCTTTCTTCAAGACGTGGATCTGATTAATTGCTTCTCCAGGAACGTTTAGCGTCTGTTCAATTACATCAATTGCGTCATTTTTTAAATGGTTGGAATTACCATCAAGATCACGCAATTCTTCATAAGAGTTGATTTCGGCATACTCATGCTCATCAACCAAATTGGCATCAATCACCGAGCCATGAAAGTCTAGCGTTGATTCCCAAAACTGATTAAGCCCGTCACAAGATTCTACCCGTTCAATTAATCGTTGTTTTAATTGTTTTCCTAACTCATTATTCAGATATGCAAGGCCAACCATTCGATTACCATCTTGATTAACCGGCTTAATGTTTCCCCGATTGGTTACTTGCCAGTTTGAATCCGAATTAGTTTGTCGACTAAACATATACCATGCTTGATCTTCAAGTTCTGAAAACGGATTGTTCTTAAACCAAAGATCACACGGGACAATATAACTATTTTCTAAATAATCCTTGGCCAGATACAATGAATACAGGTTATTCCATTCACCATATTTAGTATTAACTATTAATTCAATCCCATATTGATCGATCAAGTATTCATAATGTTCTTTCATAAAGCCAACAACAATTTTAATCCGCTTGATCCCTTTAGCTTGAAGCTGCTTGATCAGGCGCTCAATTAATGGTTCTCCATTAATTTCTAGCAATCCTTTAGGCTCCTCAGTATTAATGGGAACCATCCGCATCCCAAAGCCAGCAGCTAAAATGACTGCCTGTTGAGGATAGTGATTTTTAATGTACTTTTTTCCCTTAATCGTTAGAGATAGTTCTTCATTAAAGAGATTATTCTGCTTTAATTGATCTAATAATTGATTAACCTTGCCTAAAGAGATATTCAGCTGACTTGCCAAGTCTCTTTGAGTTATTTGAGGCTTTTTTAATTTTAATTTGAATAAATCTAGTAATTGCTTGTTCATATATTCTATCCTTTTATATAAAATTGAACAAAATTATTTTACCACTACTAATAACTATCCACAATCATTGCTAAAAGTAAATTTACTGTTCTTTATGTCTGGTGTATAGTTAAATCATTAAAACGTCATGGAAGGAAAGTACCAATGATTAAATTTGTTGCATCTCACCTCTCTGGAAATGGTGGGACTGAAACCGTGTTAGTCCCAGTACTCAATCATTTTGCTAAAAGTAACTCTGTCGAACTAGTTATTTTCGGAACTCCCGATAATGATTATTGGTTAAGTAAGTTAAATTCTAATGTAAAAGTTAAAACGATAAATTATTCAGGTAAATTTTCGGAGCTACTCTCTTTCACACAAGAAGCTTTTTCTATTAAGAAAAATGACCTTCTTATTTCACTTAGCCCATCATTTATTAAACTTTCTTCACTACTTCGGAAAGCGAAGTTATCAAATTTTAAAATAATTTCCTGGATTCACTTTTCTCTAGTTGATCAAGATCTTTTCAATCCGCATGACATCACATATGCAGACTATCATTTAGCAATCAGTAATAAAATTAAGAAACAATTAGTAAGTTTAGGAGTGTCAGAAAAAAATGTCGCGGTGATTTATAATCCTATCAAGCAAGAACATATTTGGCACTCCCAGCAACATAATGGGGTTAATATTGCCTATATTGGTCGTATCTCTTTTAAGGGCCAAAAAAATCTGAAAGAACTTTTTGACGGTTTGAAAAATTCTTCTAATACTAGCCTATTCATTATTGGTAATGGTTCAAAAGAAGAAGTAGCAAAATGTAAGAACTATATCGACAAAAATCAAATTACTTCAAAAGTTACTTGGGCTGGCTGGCAAAAAGATCCGTGGCATTATCTTGAAGATAAGAACATCGATGGAACAATTTTAACTTCCAACTTTGAAGGTTTACCAATGGTTTTCTTAGAGTCAATTTCTCGTGGTATACCAGTTATTTCTAGTCAATTTGACGGTTACGACGATGTTGTTAAAGACGGGATTAATGGTTTTTCCTATGAACCAGGCAATATTGATAAACTCACTAAAATAATTAGTAAAATTAAAGATATTAAAGACAAAAAGAAAACTCAAAATAGTATTAATGAATTCTATAATGATAATTATTTCGCTAAACTAGATGATATTATTAAGAAAATATATTAAAAAGTTGATGTAACGGAACTTTTCCTTACATCAACTTTTCTATATCTTCAGCTTGACGATCAACACTAAATTTCTCCAGATTACTATCGAGATAATCACGGTTCTTATCCTGGCTTAATGAACCTTCCAACTCACTAGCCCATTTAGCAACGTCCAACCCATGCATCTTCTTAATATTACTTGTCGCGAATATGTCCTCAACATTAGTATCCGAAGCTAAAATTTGCAGATTACTAATTTGTGATTCTAAAGCTACTAACGATAATCCTTCATACATACTTGGAAAAAGCAAGGCATCCATTGCTGAGTACCAACGATTAACATCAGCAATAAAATCGTATTGAATAACACTATCTCTAATTCCTAGTAACTGAATTTTTTCATTAATTTGCTCTTTTAATGGTCCCTTTCCCAGCATCAAAAATACACTATTCGGATTTGACTTGTGATAATCTGCAAATACTTCTAATGCAAAAAGCGGATTTTTGCGGTCTTGAAGGACTCCAACAAAGCCGACTAATTTTGTCTGAGTATCAATATTTAACTTATTCCGAATGTCTTCTCTGTTCTCCATTGAAAAAGAGAATTTAGGGATGTCAATTCCGTTAATACTAATAAATACATCATTGTCTTCATTAAACATCCATCTTGCCGCTTCCTTTGAGGTAGCAATTTTTTGATCAGAGTATTTATTAAATACTTTTTTTCCATGATTATTAACTGCCACTAAAGTTTTCATCAATAATCTGTTAGAAAACTCATGACTAAAATAAGAATTATGCGAATGGCACACTACTTTTTTTACTTTTCCATACCGTTTAGCATAAATTACGGGAAGATAATTCCAAGAAGACGAATAATTAAAGTAAACAATGTCATAGTGATGCTCTTTAAAGAAAGCTTTCCACCATTCCCAGTGTTCAATTGGGTTCTTGGTAACCGGGATAACTCGCTCAAACTGCCATCCCAACTTTTCACATTTTTTGTCAGTTAAATTTTCAGGATCAGTTCCGTAACCTACGGCATCAATTTTATATTTTATAGGATCAAATCGACTAAACACGTTAAAAATAACCTGCGTTAAACCACTACCACTAATAAAATCCCCAACAACCAGAACTCTTTTCATTTTTAACCTCCCACAAACTTTAAGGTAATAATTGTCTTAGTTTATCTGAATAAGGACTCTCGAATTTTCTACCAAACATTGCATTACTTTTCTTAATTGCTTCATAGTCTCGCTCGTCCAAAATTGCAGGAAAGCTATTATGAATATGCTCCCACTTAATAAACCGATGGTAATCATACTGCAATCGTGATTTAAATTGTGGAGTATTACAAATAATTGTCTGTACCCAGAATTCATCAGAGAAACTCCCGGTTTTTAACATCTTACGGAAATTTTCATGGTTATCAAAATAATCCAGACAATATTCGACCGCATCACGCGGTAAATCACACCAATTAGCTCCTGTATAGATTTCAAGATCGATTCCTAATTTTTTTAACTTATTTACTCTCAATAAGCTTTGAACCCAGGTGCTTAAACGATTGTAGACTTTACCAAACAAAGAGTGACGATCTATTTTATCGTAATTATAGTAAAACTTTTGCCAATTAAGGGCATTGTCACGTCCCTTTTTTACGTCAGCTTTATAATACCGTAAATAGATATTATTATTTTCCTCATAAAAATTCTTAATCTCTTCAACTGGCTTCAAAGGCCAATCTTGTCCAGAAATCAAGTGGACATAATCAATTTCTGTATCTTGCATTGCCCGATGCATTAATTCAACTGCAACTTGCCCAATTGACCAACTTCCCCAATTAACACTAATTTTTGAAAAATAATCCACACCTAATTGTTGAAGCTTCTGTTTTTGCGCTTCTGAAACTGGTGTTTTCTTGTCAAAATGAATAATTACTTTAAATGTTGGTCTAAGTTTTTTGGATAATTCAATAACCTGATCAATATCTTTATGAGCGATAATTAGTACTGCTTGCATGATTTACCTTCCATTATCTTATCTAAGCCATGCTTGTAGGTTATGGTTAACTTGTTTACTTTTTGGTGGAATTTCCATGTAATCATTACCATAAAGTTCAGTTAAATATCTATCCCAACAAGCAAAGGTATCGAATGTGTAATCCTCAAAGGTAACCTTATTGGATTTAAAATATTCTTCGACAGTTAAAATTTCTTTACCATAATCTCCCCAAAGGACATCACCAATTAGCCCCGTCTTATGGTAATCATAGCTCTGGGAAAGCTTTGATAATTGATTATTTGCTCTTTTAAGCCCATATAATTTAGCAAGTGGGATCAATGGTGTCTTAAGGACTTTCTTAGCAAAACTTCGCCCCTGCCCTGGTTTGGCAAAGCTTAACATTAAAATCTCACGGATAGTTGATATCTTCTTGTAAAGTTGCTTTTGTTGTTTTTCATCATCTGGTAACCCATCCATTGGGAAAACATCAATCCATAAATAGTCAGCCACATCATTACCAAATTGTTGACTCATCTTTGTCCGTAAATCAATGACTTTAATATATGGGTAGTTCGAATCACCAAACTGAAAATCAATCACCTTATAATATTTATGGAATACTGGATTTTTCTTTGCAATACTTACTAACCGATTGTAGCTTTCACGGTCCATGCACACATCAATGTCATCATCCCAAGGAATAAAGCCATGGTGACGGACCGCACCTAATAATGTCCCCGCACATAAGTACATTATTAAATCATTTTGCTTACAAAATTGATCAAAATTAACCAAGATATCTAGTAAATATTGTTTAACTTCTTTTCGTGTTAATTGTTTCATATTATTCCTGCTTTATTTTTAATCTAACCTAGTAATTATAAGCTATTCCCATTATTGTTACAATTTACAAAAATAAGAGATTCCTATCAGCTTGATAAGAATCTCTTAACGAATTAATCAACTGTAATTGCTTGTCCCGCATATTCACGAGCAAATTGAGCGGTTGTGATCCAACCTTTTGCACCATAATCATATGCATTCCAACCAAATGAACCTTGATTAGCGTAATTGTAACAAGGATCAAAGATCCGGAACCAACCATTTTGATAACCAACAATTACCTTACAGTGGTTTCTTGCCCAGTAAGTATTTTCATATCTGGAGTAACCATAATATTCAACTGGATGACCTGAATTAATGATATTAATAATATCCTGAACACTGCTTCCTGAAATGTTCCGAACTGAAGAATCAAAGTGATGAGCAAGATCTACTAAAGAATCTGGTTGAATAACTAGTCTAAAACCAGCACCTGTATAAATGTTACCTGATTGACGTGGTTGTAATAAGTTCAATGCATATCCCATATTAATATATTCCTTAGGACTTAATAGCATTGCTAATGAATAAACTGAACATCCCTCAGCAACTGGAAATTGACTATACCATTGTGGGAACCATAAACGACCACTATTATCAGCATGGTATGTCCAGCCATTAACATTTACCCAGCGATTTTGGTATAAATTAGCATTAACCGGATCAAAGTAATACTCAATCCCATTGATAATATGATATCCAGTATCAGCCCAAGCATTAACTAAATCAAAGAAATACCAACTACCATTGATTAGATGCCAATTAGTCCAAGCAAAGGCATTAACATTATCAAAGTAATACCAAGCATTATTAATCTTTTGCCAACCAGTTAAGGCATTAGCATTGTTATTATCAAAGTAGTACCAGAAACCTGCCGCTGACTTATACCAGCCAGTGTGTGCCCAAGCGTTTGTTGGATCGAGGTAGTACCAGAAGCCTGCTTGAGTCTTAAACCAACCAGTATCCGCTGAAGCATTAGTATTATTAAAGTGATACCACTTATTATTAAGCTTTTGCCAACCAAGAAGGCTTGCTCCATCATTGTTGAAGTAGTACCAAAAACCTGCCGGTGACTTGAACCAACCAATAGAAGCTGTTCCATCATTGTTGAAATGATACCAAGAACCATTTAGTTTTTGCCAGCTATTAAAGGCAAAGCTGTTTGCACTTCGATTGTAATAATAGACATGACCAGCGATTTGATTTAACCCATCATTAAGAGTAGTAGTATCAATCACTCCAGTTAATGGATTGAACTTATAGGTGTGACCATTCACCGTAAGTTCAGTTTGCCGAATACCGGTACTTGGATCGTAATACTTTAATAGCTTAGTATTAGCATCAACTAACATTCCCTTTAATTGATGCCCAGATGCGGGATCGAAGTAATAGTAATTACCACTAATTAAAGTATCACCGGTTGCCATTTGCGCATTTTCTGGTTTGAAGTAATAAGTGTTACCATCAAGGTTTTGCCAACCAAGATATGCACTACCATCACCTTTGAAACTATACCAATGACCGTCAACATACTGCCAACCAGTCTTCATTGCACCAAGTGTTCCATCTGCCTTACCATTCAGGTAATAGAAATTATTGTTAATCTTCTGAATACCACTTTCTAGAACTGCGGTTTCTGGATTCATATAATACCAATTACCATGAAGATAGTTCCAGCCAGTATATGCACTACCATCGCCTTTAAAGCCATACCAGTTACCATCAACATACTGCCAACCAGTCTTCATTGCACCATACGTACCATCATGTTGTTCGTTTAGGTAGTAGGTTTTATTATTAATCTTTTGAATTCCAGTTTCCATCTTGGCGTTATCTGGATTCATGTAGTACCAGTTATTATCAATGTTTTGCCAATCTTTATTTTGATTACCATTATTAAAGTGGTACCAATCATTGCCAGTGGTTTGCCAACCATTTGCATTTTGGCCACTAGTATTCTTCCAAGTACCATTTTGATTCGTATAACCGTTAATGTTAGTAGTTATATTTGAATCATTAGACTTGTCATTATTACCTAAAAAGTACTCGTTTTGAGTCGAGGTGACGTCAGTATTATCGGAAGCAGATGCTTGGTTCAAATTAGCTGAAACTGCAAATGATAACACAGCAACCGCTGCAGTAACCCAAAGCTTTCCTGATTTATAAAGCTTAAAATGTTTTTTCATAATTACCTTCCCAAATAAAAATAATTTAACACTAGTAATATATCACTATTTTTTATTTCTTCCTACACGTTAATCATAAAAAAATTACAATTTGTTAACAGATCTTAATATTATTGAAATTAAACAATTAGTATTAGGAATTATAATAGTTATCGTTATATAAATTTTTTAGGAGGATTATAGTGACTCAGAAGAACCATATCTATCTTGCTTCAACATTAACATTATTATCTTTATCAACCTCGTTATATTTAAATTCTAAAAACGTTCAAGCTGATACTAATCAGGTACAGACCGAACAAGTAAATTCAAATGACAATTTAAGTGCTAATTCCGCTTCAACACAAAGTCAAAGCGCCCCTTCAGCAAGTACTTTTGCTACTAGTTCTAATAATGTAGCTAGTGAAAGCACTGCTGAATCAACGCAATCATTAAGTATTAACAGTCAAAATTCGGCTGCTCCTGCAACTGCATATACGACCGTAAAGGCAGCTGCACAAACTGCTTATGATGGCACACCAGTAATCAATATTGGTGACGCTAACTACCCTCGAGTAGATGCTGTTGATATTAGTGGTTATCAAGCTAGTATGACTCCTAATAATTTTGTTACCTTAAAAAATCTCGGAGTTAAAACAGCAATTGTTAAGGTTACTGAAGGAACCTACTATATTAATCGATATGCTGGTCAACAAATTAATTATGCTAAAAATGCTGGCTTAAATGTTCAAGTGTATCACTATGCCAAATTTGGCAGCCAGGGTGCTGCTATCAATGAGGCTAACTATTTAGCAAATGAAATGGAAGCCTTAGGACTAGATAAAAACACCTTAATTTATGCTGACATGGAAGATACAACTACCAAATATTACGGAGTTGCTAATCATTTAAATGCTTTCTGGAATCAATTAAATAATCGTGGCTTTACTAACCACGCAGTCTATGCCTCAACTTCTTATGATCAAACTTATAATGTTAGTTCAACAGTCGGGAAAAACCGTACTTGGATTGCCCAATACCTTTATTCACCATCTTCAGCTAACCTAAGGAACCAGAACTATGGAGCATGGCAGTTTAACGCCCATGGGCGCATCCCTGGATATAATGGTGACTTAGATATTTCGATCGATTATCAAGGGTTAGTAGCTAACTCAGGTGAATGGTCTAACAATAATGGAAAATGGTCATATTCAATTAATGGCAATAATGTTACTGGCTGGCAACGAATAAATAATAACTGGTACTACTTCAATCAAGATGGCACCGCGCAAACTGGCTGGTATCAATCAGGTGCTGGCAACTGGTATTACTTTGACTATACTAATGCCTGGGCTTTGACTGGTTGGCAATATATTAATAATAATTGGTATTACTTTGATTACAGTAATGCATGGGCTGACAAGGGCTGGCAGAACATCAATAATAATTGGTATTACTTCGATCTAACAAATGCTTGGGCGCTGCGTGGTTGGCAAACAATTAACGGTAATCGTTATTACTTTGACCCTAGTAACGTTTGGGCACTCAAAGGATTTCAATATTTAGACAATGCTTGGTATTATTTTGATGATAGTAATGCCTGGTTGAGTCATGGTTGGCGCTACAATGGTGGACAATGGTATTACTTAAGTCCAAGTACTGGTCAATTAGAAAGTGGTCTTCAAACAATTAACGGCAAAGTTTACTATCTTCAGCCAAACCACAATGGCTACTTTGGTGCAATGCAGACTGGCTGGTTTAACTTGAACAGTCACTGGTACTTCTTTAATAATGGTGGTGATGCTGCTACCGGATGGTTTAAATCTCCAGCTGGCTGGTGGTACTACTTTGATGATAATGGTCAAGCACGTACTGGTTGGCAAACCATCAATGGACATCAATATTACTTTGATCCTACCAATGCTTCTAATTATAGAGGTTGGTACCGTCATAATAATAGTTGGTACTACTTTGACACTGCTAATGCCTGGGCAGTTACTGGATGGTTTAAATCACCAGGTGGCTGGTGGTACTATTTTGACAATGATGGTCGTGCACGAACTGGCTGGCAAACCATTAATAATCACAAATATTACTTTGATCTAACTAATGCAAGTGCTTATACAAACTGGCAAAAATTAGATGGTAAATGGTACTACTTCGATCCAAATAACGCTTGGACCCTAACAGGTTGGCAAAATATTAATGGACATCGGTATTACTTTGATAACGATGGGCATGCTGTAACTGGCTACCAATATATTGATGGTAAACTTTATCATTTTGATCAGGATAATGCATGGCTATTAGATTAACTAACAATATAGCAAATAAAAAGCTTAGAGTTTGAGTAAAATCAAATCCTAAGCTTTTTATTATGAATGCCTATACAAGATAAACAAAAAACCGATAATTAGCTTTCTCGCTAACTATCAGTTCGTTATACCTAATCAAATATCAGATTAATTAAATTATAGTCCTTCACGAATAATTTTCTGAGGATCTAACCAAGTCCCGTTATTAATAAATGAACTAGCTAAAGCACGGTTAAAATTGTGATCTCGGGTAATACCAATGTGGACGTGTGAAGTATCACGAATACCAATAACATCCCCAGTACTGATCTGTTGTCCCTCATGAACGAGAATATTATTCTTGCTGGAGAATGCCTCTTGATAAACAACTAGATATTTACCAGTATCAACTACGGCATACCAACTTAATCCGGAACCATATCCGACAATCTTAACAGTACCACCGTGAATAGCATGTACTTCTCTACCTGGATGATCAATTGAACCAAAGTCTAAGCCATCATGAAAACCATTTAATCGGAATTCACCACCGGCATGAACACCAAATAATTGTCCGCCACCAAAGTAACCTTCACCATCTTGAGGGAATGGCCAATCCCAACCATCAGCCCAAGAGCCATTAGAATTAAAGGTATAAGTCTTGCCATTAATCTCTTGAGTACCAGTTAACATCCAAGCATTAGTTGGATCCATGTAATACCATTTACCATTGATTTTTTGCCAACCGGTATCCGCCCAGGCGTTATCCCAATTAAAATGGTACCAATGATTATTGATGTACTGCCAATCTCGTAAACCACTAGCATTATTCCAATCAAAATAATACCAACGACCATCTATACTTTGCCAACCACGTAAACCACTAGCACTATTTTGGTTAAAGTAGTACCAGAAGCCTGCTGCTGACTTATACCAACCAGTATGGGCCCAAGCATTTTCTGGATCTAAATAGTACCAAAAACCCGCTGGTGTTTTAAACCAACCGGTATCTGCAGAAGAATTAACTTCATCAAAATGGTACCATTTGTTATTAATTTTCTGCCAACCCTTTGCACCATTGGCACTATTTTGATCGAAGTAATACCAAAAACCTGCTGCCGACTTGTACCAGCCTGTATGAGCCCAAGCATTTTCTGGATCTAAATAGTACCAAAAACTTGCAGCACTTTGATACCAACCGGTATCAGCAGATGCATTAACCTCATCAAAGTGATACCACTTATTGTTGATATTTTGCCAGCCGGTCCGTGATTGACCATCATTATCAAAGTAATACCACCAACCAGCCGGTGATTCAAACCAACCTGTTTGTGCAGTTCCATCTTCTTTAATATAATGCCAATTATCATTTACTTTTTGCCAACCAGTATTTTTTACATCTGATTGAGCAGAAATATCACTAGCCTGATTATTTAAATCAGCTGCATCGATATTATTAGAGCTTTGAGAACTAGCATTTACTTGATTAGTTGTATTCACTACAACCTTACTTTGAGCAAATGAGGTTTCAGTATTGATATTTTGATTTTTTTGGGTTGCAGCAGCTTGAGCACTTGCAACTGAGGCACTAGCAGAATTGCTATTTTCATTATTAGCAATAGTCAAAGTTGTACTTTGAGAAGCATTACTTTCTGCTGTGGTTTGAGTTTGCGTAGTTTGGATCTGATTATTAGTCGTATCAGCATGAACATGCTTTACTTGTGTTCCAGCAATAAAACCGATCGAAACAATCGCTGCTGTAATCCATTGCTTTCCTGACTTGTAAAGTTTAAATCTTTTCTTGCGACTATTCAAAACGTTTTAATCCTCCTAAAAGTGGGACGAAATCTATTTTTTAAATTAATTTTTAAACATAACACTTTGTCAAGTATAAAAGATAAAATTCATGCTCGCAACTTCTCAATAAAATTGTTAGGTTTTTGTCATATATTAATTCTTACCGATAATATTTTTTGCTTGGCTCAAAATTTTAGCATGAAGGATAAACAGGCCAGATAAGTAAATTGCTATTCCGACGGCAACTTCCAATGCTAAATTTGCAATTGTCATTTGGATAGTATTACTGATTCGATTGACAATTATAAACATTACTAACCCGCTAACTGCATATTTCCAAACTTCTCCAAACATCTTACGTCGGCTAATTGTCTTTCTAATCATTGCTAGCTGAGAAGCAGTAACCAAGAATTCTGAACCAACTGTTGCCAAAGTTGCCCCGTTAGCTCCCCAAAACGGAATTAGAACCAGATTAAACGCAACATTACTTACTGCTCCAATAGTTACTGAAGTCGTAAATTCTTTTACCCGATTAACTGGCATTAAGTATTGGGTACCAGTAACATTACTCCAGGCAATTAATACAATTACCGGTGATTCAAGGAACATAATCTGTCCAGCCATTTGAAAGCCACTTCCCAAAAACCAAGGCGCAAATTGTTTTGATATTGCCATTAAGCCGAACATCATTGGAATTGAAATAGATGAAACAAATTCAAAAGAAGAGTATAGGCTATTTCTTACACCCTTAATATCACCCTTAGCATACTTATTAGCAACATGCGGTAACATTACTGTCCCAGTTGCGGTAACAATAGCTAAAACAAATTTAACGATTTTATCTGACTGACCAAAATTACCCAATGCTGCTTGAGAATCCATATGTCCTAGCATTAGTCGATTTAATACAAGATAAACCTGAGTAGTAATTGTTGGAATAAACAGTAATAATGATGGGTAAAAGTGCTTAAATGGATGCCACTCACTAATTTTTACCCAAATAATATTGCCTTTTAAGTAAGGCCATAAAGTCAAATTACCAATAACTTGAGCCCCACCCAAAATTAAAATATATTTTGCTAAATCAGCTGTAGTTTTTATAAATGTAAAAATTAAAATTACCGATGCTAATTTCACCAGTGCATTTCTCACTACTGTAATTTTAAAATTCTCTAGTCCCATAAAATACCATGAAACATCTAAGCCAGTCGCAACAATCCATAGCCCTTGCATGAGAAAATAATATTTAAAAGTCGTACTAAAAAGAAAAACAGCAGCTAAATATGCAATAAGGGATAAAGAAACGGTCAATAATTGTAACGCTTCAACTCCCCAAAAAGTTCGCGAACGTTCATATAAGTCATCACGATGGTAGGCCACTTCTCGATTACCATAAAGAGTAATTCCCATTTGCCCCATAAGGTAAAAGAAAGTTACCCATGCATTAGTGTATTCGTTAATCCCAACATCATGTGCACCCAAGACACGAGAAATATAAGGAACAGTGATCAATGGAATGATCATATTCAGAATTTGATATCCCGCATTATACAAATAGTTCTTGATAACTTTCATTGCTAATTATTTAAACTCCTTATCTACGGCAACTAAGGCTGCATGGAGAACTTGATCCATGTTGTAATAACGATATTGACCTAATCGACCACCAAAGATAACATTCTTTGCTTCCTTATCAGCTAATTGAACATACTTCTTATAAAGCTCATTATTTTGCTGATTATTAATTGGGTAGTATGGTTCATCCCCACGGTGCCAATCTGCTGGATATTCACGAGTAATAATCGTCTTATCCTTATCACCCTTACCAAATTCAAAATGCTTATGTTCAATAATCCGGGTATATGGTGTTTCAGCATCCGTATAATTAATTACTGCATTTCCTTGGTAATTTCCAGTATTCTTTTCCTCAGTTTCAAAGCGAAGACTCCGGTATTGGAGTTCGCCCAACTGATAATTAAAGAATTGATCGATCATTCCAGTGAAAACGATCTTAGGATAATTAGCTAAATAATCATCCTTTTTATCAAAGAAGTCAACTCCAGTTTCAACATCAATCAATTCGTTATCAAGCATTTTTTCTACAATTTGCGTGTAACCACCAATTGGAATTCCTTGATAAAGATCATTGAAGTAGTTGTTATCGTAAGTTAAGCGAACAGGTAAACGTCGAATAATGAAGGCTGGCAATTCTGTTGCTTTCTGTCCCCATTGTTTTTCGGTATATCCCTTAATGAGCTTCTCATAAATATCACGGCCAATGAGAGAAATTGCTTGCTCCTCAAGATTTTGCGGTTCTTTCCCTGCCATTTCCTGCCGTTGTTCATTAATCTTTGCCATTGCTTCATCTGGAGTCCGTACTCCCCACATCTCACTAAATGTATTCATGTTAAATGGCAAGTTATACATTTTACCCTTGTAATTTGCTACCGGGCTATTCGTATAACGATTAAATTCCGCAAATTGGTTAATGTAATTCCAAATTTCTTTATTTGAAGTATGGAAAATGTGAGCACCATATTGGTGAACTTGGATTCCGTCAACTTCCTTAGTATAAATATTCCCGGCAATGTGATCTCGCTTTTCAATTACCTTAACCTTTTTCCCACGTTTAGCTGCTTCGTAAGCAAAGGTAGCACCAAACAAACCGGCACCAACTATAAGGTAGTCATACTTCGTCATAAATACTCATCCTTCCCCAGTATCGTTAATTATTTATTGATGAAAATTTTAGTTAATGTTAAAATCACCTTGTTTGAGTTTATTCACCTAGTAATAAACTTCCTGCAAATGCTATAATTATACTATTAAATACTTATCAAGTATAGTTGATTTAAACCTTTCAATATAGGAGAGATACTTATATGAAAAAATTCAGTCGTTTATTTTTCCCTGGAATGCTAGTTATTCTTTTAACCTTTGGTCTAGCAGGATGTGGTTCACAAAAGAACAATAAAGATTCTGCATCTTCTTCTCACTCAAAAACAGAGAAAGTCGTTAAGAAGAATAAAAAGGCAACAAAGAGTAATAATAACAATAGTGCTTCTACTAACAAAACAAATAAGAACAGCAATACTAATTCTTCTAGTAGTAAGAATAGTGTGGCATCTTCACATTCAAGTTCTTCAGCTGTGAACAACAATAGTAACACTAATAGTCAGAAGCAATTAGGATTAAATGATGTTGCGGTTTGGACTGATCAATATGGAGTTACTCACCATGTTGATAGTGATGGAATGGACCGCCAAACAATTTCTGGTAGTTCACAAACAAAATATCAGGATTGGTCAGGAAGCCTTCCAAGCAATGCTCAAATTGTTCATCAAAATTAATAACAAAAAAACTCTGGATTCTTAATAGTCCAGAGTTTTTTACTGTGTAATTATTTCTATTTTTTCTACAGCTTTTTTTATAAATTCACCTTTTCTAAGACTTTTAGCTATCTTAATAGTATTCATTTTCATTTCTGAATATTGTTCTTCAGTAATATTTTCTAAAATACCATCAAGAGTTTCTAAACTACTTACAGCAACCCCTAATTTATTTTTTAGAATAAAATTAGCTAAAGCTGCCTCTTTCCAAATGATTACCGGTTGTCCACTACTTAAATAGAGAGAAACTTTATGAGGATTATTGTAACGCATGTAGTTACCGAATTTTCCACCGCATGTATCAAGCTCGTCACCATCCCATACTAAGCCAAAATTTTGTGTCAATTTTTTAGGTAATTCATCAGGACTTAATTGCCCTTGGTAGGAAACACCCTCTAAATATTGTTTACTTGGATTAGAACCAAAGATTTCCATTCTACTCTTTTCTAAGTCAATTTTATTAAGGAACTTAGATTTAGCTAAATTTCCAGCAAAACAAATAGTTTTATCATAACCTGAAGCTTGATTAATTTCCTGAGGATTATCATAGTCAAAAATACCCAATTCAACCATTGGAACGGTAACACCATTTTCTTGAAGCCACTGCTTCATCTTAGAATTATGCACAATTAATCCATCAGTTGCATTAAAGAGTGCCCGCTCTCCTTGCCAATATTCAGAATCATTTTGAAAAAGTCGTAGTGATTCAACATCATGAATAATAAAGAAAAGGCGTTTTGACTTTAAACGCATTCTCTTTATCAATTTTTTCATCACATAACTCGAATAAGTCGGATATTGAAAGAAGAGTTCATCAAATTTATCTACACGATTAAACAAGTGCGGAATTGTCCAGTACGCTGACTTTAATTTATCTAGTTTAGATTTATTGTTTAATTGCTGATGAATTATTTCAAAACCATTTTGAGATAAAAAATAATCTACATCTCTTTTAGCTTTTGGCCCCGCATCATTGCCATCCCCATAATCAGCAACCGTAAAAACTATTTTTTTCATTTCAACCTACTCTTTATGCCCAAAATTTTTAACAGTAAAAATTATAAATTCAATAATTAACCCTAATAGGGCTCCTAAAGCAAAACCAACAATAACATGTTTTTTCGTACTAGGAGTGGTCCTACTATCAGTGTTATTAACGGTTGCTTTCTGTAAAAGAGTAACTTTACCAGATCCTGGTTGTAAACGTGGCAATTCCTCTTTCATTGCTTTAGCAGCTGCGTTAACAATCTTTACAGACGCTTCTCTAGTTGATGTTTTGGCTTTTAACTCCATTACTAATGATTGCTGAGAAACTTTAGCTTCAAGTGCTTCCTTAATATCATCAGTTGAATATTTTTTCTTCATTGACTTTGATAAATTTTTTCGTGCAGCTTGAGCAATAGTACCATTTTCAGCAATATCTTTATAAGTCGGCATCATATTATTATCTTCCCCAACTACCGATATATTAGTTCCGTTAGGCATTGATCGTAATTCATGAGGAACATTATGAGCAATTACAATTTGGCGACTAGCAGTGTAGATAGTTGATTTTTTTCTTTTAGCATCTACTCCCATTACACAGGCTCCAAAGACAGCAAAAATAAGAATAATTATAACTGGCTTACCATATCGTTTTACTAAAGTATTAAAAGTGACGTTATTCATTTTTATCCTCCGATATTAACTTTTTTGAGAAATAACAGTTTGCAAAAAATGCAATTAGAAATGGATTATATCCAAAGTCTAACAAGCGTTGCTCTACTATCGCACTAATAGTAACTACAACTATAATACTTGCTAAGGCAAAATCAGCTTTTTGAATTGAATGATAGGATATCAAAGTTATAAGAAGAACAATTACCAGAGTAACAATTATTCCGTAAATAACAAATAGCCGTATAAATGCTGAATCAACATAGAAATAATTAGCACCTTCAGCAGCTGCATTTTTTATTCCACCAACAGCACCAAGTCCATTTTCATGAATATGCTGTCCCAACAAGGAAAATCCATATTTATTTATAGCTTCATGACTATAATATAAGCGACCAGATAATAAACTATTCATTCTTTCAAACAAATGTTGGCTTGGGGTATATAAGTATGAAAGAAAAACAGTAATATAAGCCGCTAATACTGGAAATGTCCAGTAAAAAATTGCAATTGTCCTCGAAACCATAAATCCTTTTTTTGCTCGTTGACCAATCATCATTATTGGAATAACTAAAATCAATGCATATGCATTTAATCGAGCATCACAAAATTTAATAAGAAAAATTGCTAGCAAAACAAATACTATGTAGCTTTTCCATGAGAGCTGCTTAAAGTAAAGATAGCAATACGCTAACACTAAATACAATACATGAGCGGCAAAATCAGTCGGATAAATAATTCCGAATGCTCTCCTTATAGTATCAATGTCCCGATGAAAAATTAGATTTTTTGTTAAACCAATTAAGGAAGTAAAAAAGATAAAGGAAAGGAGAATTGTTCCTAATACGAGGTATAAATAAATAATCTTCTTAAATTCTACATTTCTCGCCCCAAGAACAAAGATTCCCATCGGAAAAAGAATAAATTCACCTGATGTTCGCCAAGTAATAAACAAAAGACTAAAAACTAAAAGGTTTATAATTACCTTCTTTGTGGTATTTGAATCAAAAAAGATAATCTTAAACAAAACAATCGCTAATGGTAAAAAAGCAATCTGATGTAAAAGATTACCTGGAAAATAAGCAGTATACGTCGAAGTTTGAAGGAAAGCAATTACAAAATAAAATGCAAATGCTATTTCATAAAGTACCTGACCATTCAATTCAAGATTAATCAACCGTTGATATTTGGATGATAAATATTGCACCTTTCCTTATTCCTCCCTACTTTTTCTCTTTCACGATATAGATTGGTCGTTGTTTTGTTTGCATATAGATCTTTCCAATATACCTACCAACAATTCCAAGGCAGAATAGCTGTACACCACCAATAAATAACATAATACATACAAGGGACGCCCAGCCAAATGCACTGCCATCTGGCGAAACAAGATGGCGAATTATTACAATGATAATACCAATTACAGCAATAAAAGCTGATACACCACCAATCCAAGTAGCAATTGACAGTGGTGCCTCGGAGAAATCGGTTATACCATCAACTGCATACTTAAACAATTTCCATGTTGACCAGTCAGTAGTTCCAGCAACTCGCTGAACATTCTTATAAGGAAGGTACTTAGTTTTAAAGCCAACCCAGTTAAAAATCCCCTTTGAGAAACGGTTATATTCTTTTAAAGATAAGACGGCATTAACCATTTGGCGAGTCATCATTCGATAATCACGAGCACCATTAACAATCTTAGTATCGGAAATCTTGTTAATAACATCGTAGAATTTATCACTAAGGAATGATTTAACTTTCGCTTCACCAGTACGATCTGTCCGTCGCATACCAACACAATCATATTCTCCTGTAGAGATATACTTATACATTATTGGTAAATATTCAGGAGGATCTTGTAAATCGACATCCATTACAACAACATAATCCCCTGTTGTTGCTTCTAGTCCAGCATATAATCCTGCTTCTTTTCCAAAATTTCTAGAAAAAGAAACATAATGAACCTTATCTGGAGCTTGCTCATGTAATTTTCGCAATTCTTCCAGAGTCCCATCAGATGAACCATCATTAACAAACCAGTATTCAACCTCTACTGGCATTTTATTCATAATTTTTTCTACAGCTGGATAAAATAATGGAATAGATTCTTCTTCGTTATAACAAGGTACAACGATTGATAATTTAGGCAATTAAACCTGCCTCCTTTAAGCGTGACCCGTAATCTTACGTAAAATAAACTTTCCACCCTTTTTAAACCAGTTAGTATGTTCCATAAAGACATACTTAACTTCAACGGTAGAGAATTCAGGATGAACCTCTAGCCAAGTATCAAGAAGAAGTTCACTTAGGAAGCCGTAGACCCGCTGTTCGTACGCTGAGTAAGATGATATATCCACCCGAGATTCAACATCAGCAAGAACATCAAACATCCATGTACAATACTCATCCAGCGGTTTGCGTTTCATAATAAACATATTAAACATGTGAGCCCATGTTCGCTTCATGACCTTTTCAAATGCAGGTACGTACTCAGGATAATTTTGGTGGATCACCTGACGCATTACCTCAAATGGTTCATGCTCATGAGCGTGGAGGTAGTGAGATTCATTTGTCTCGATATAGTAACGTCGTTTAGGTGGCAAGATAATATCATGATCCTTAAGCAAGTCAGCCACTTGTTCACTTGACAATACCTCATCCAGTGATTTTTGGTGGTTAAGACTTAGGTAACGACGATAGTGAACTAAGCCCATTGCATCAACGTCTAAGTTCTTCCATCCCCAGTAAATCGCTGTTAATTCATTATAGTAAGGGTTCTTCGCTGAAATATTGTCTCCCGTATTATCACCCTGGAAAGTATGGTTAACATCAGGATGAATCTCTTTACCAACAAAGACTGGTAAATACAATGGGTCTTTGGGCATTGCATAATTCTTATGAGCAGCAACTAATACTTTTGTCTTCACGATTTTCTCCTTAATAAGCTGCATTTGGCTTAATCATGACTTTAACAGTCTCAAACATAATCTTTAAATCAAGCCAAACAGAGCGTTCATTAATATAAGTTAAATCAAGTTCAACCATCTGGTCAAAACTCAAGGCATTTCGACCACCAACTTGCCACATCCCAGTAGCACCCGGTTTAACCATTAGGCGCTGGCGATCATAATCAGTATATTCTTTCACTTCATATGGTAGAGGTGGGCGCGGACCAACAATACTCATTGAACCACCAACCACATTTAAGAGTTGTGGAAGTTCATCCAAACTATACTTCCGGATAAACTTCCCTACCTTCGTAATCCGTGGATCATCCTTCATCTTGAACATTGCACCCTTAATTTCATTCTGGGCCCGAAGCTTTTCCAAAAGTTCATCCGCATTAGTCACCATTGAGCGAAACTTAAACATCCGAAATGGCTTTCCATGTTCGCCAATCCGCGTTTGAGTATAAAAAACGGGACCTTTCGGATCATTTATTTTAATTGCAATCGCGATGATTAAGAAAACTGGACTAAGGATCACCACCGCCACTGAAGATGCCACAACATCAAAGAGCCGTTTGGTAAATCGGTAACCATACTGATGGTGTAGTTTTCTTTCATCAATATGTAGTTTCTTTTCTGTCATTATACTTTCTCTTTTAATTTTTTTATTTGTAACTTTTCTACGTATCTTACACATTTTACCAGTATTTTACCAGTCTGAAAAGGCTTCTCACAATTCATGGTTGTCTAACCACTCTTGAACTGCGTCTAAATCAAAGCCCTTTCGGTACATTGCCTGTTTAAACTTTATCTCTCGTTCACGGCCATCGTACCGCCGATAACGACGCCAAAGTTTCTCAGCTTGGCGTTCCAGTAATTCCTCTTGTTGTTCAAAATCTTCTTGCGGTTCTACTTGCTCTTTAATTTGATCATAAATTGAACTTGGATACCCTTTGGTTATTAATCCCTGGCGAACCTTTTGCTCCTGACGACGGGTCGGTTGCGAACGATAACGGCGAAACAGTTTTTTCGCTAGTTTGGTTGCATTTTCAAGTTGGCGTTCAGGAGTAAATTGGGCTAGTGCATCATCAATATCATTTTCCCCAATCTTTTTTATTCGGAGCCTTTGTCTAATATTTTCCGGTCCCTTGAGGTCGGTATTCATTTCCGTCCGCACATAACTAGCAGCGTACTCATGATCATCAAGTAATTTCTGATCACGGAGTTTTTGTAAAACTGGATCAATAAATTCTTCAGGTGTTTCGAGCTCCCGAAGTTTCTTGATAACATCACTTTCCGTCCGTAACTGATGGGACAAGTAATCGAGCATTCGAGAATAAGCACGAGCAATCTGGTTGGCGGTCGTAATCTGGGCTTCGAGTTCCTTATCAATCTCCATTCCCTTCATCAACCGAAATTGAATTAGGACACTCTCTGCTACAGGAAAGGTATACTTACCATCAAGATAAACGTTATACCTTCCTTGACGCTTCTGTGCCTCAATCTTAGTGATTTTTGCCATTTTCAAAATCCCTTCTTTACAAATACATTTCTCGTTCGTTGTTATAGGTGTAAGAAGTGGCCGCTACTTATTAAAAATTAAACCTAAAGGAGAATTCATTATGAGCATGACTCGGAAGTTCAAAGCCGCTAAAATTCAGTTAACGTTGGTTGGAGAAAAGCACCCTAAAGGAGTAAAGCACATCCTTAACAACGTTACCGAAACCGTTAGTGAAGAACAATTTACCCTTCTCAGCTCAGCTATGGAAGCCTTAACCGGAGAAAAGCTAACTAATGCGGACGTGATTGGAACTCAATCAATCGTAATGGACTAATAGTTTAGAAAGGAAGTTTTAATTTATGAAAACTCTCAATTTAATGTTTAAGGGTAGTCTTGGCAAGAAGCATTTACTAAAGTTGAGCTATGCTAATGACCAATTAAACGCTGAAACCGTTCGTCAAGCAATGAACCAGCTTTCAAACACCCACCTGTTCTTTAAGAACGATGAAGATATTTACGCAACCCCAGTTTCTGCAAAGTATGTTGATACAATCCCAACTGTCCTTTTCAATGACGAAAAGGAGGCTCCTGTCGCTGAATAACTAATCATTCCATCTTAATAATCCTTAACGAGGCCGGAAAATAAATATTTTCCGATCTCTTTTATTTTTTAACAATTCGTTTTCGAGCATCATCATGCTCAGTTTTAATGAGCTGCCAGAAATGCTCTTTTTCAACTAATTCGCCATCATGAGCTTCTTGAAATGCCGCATTAATTGCCGCCCCCATCATGATGAGGTAACCAGAAAAGTCAAGCCAAACCATCATTGCAATAAAAGCACCAATCGTCTTATAACCAATTACACCATGACTAAACAGGATAGTATATAAGCCAAATAATTTAGAGAGCCATAGCCAAAAGATTGAAACCAGAAACGCCCCAACCGCAGCAAAACGTAACCTAACCTTAGCATTAGGAACAAAATAATAGAGCATCGTCAGAGCAATGAAAATGACCGCAAAAGTGATCGGCCACTTCAAACTACTAAACAGGTAGATGTAACGACGGTTAAAGTGGAGGAATGGTTGAAGCCATTTGAGGAATTGTTCACCGACCCCATACAGGAAAACAATCACAAAGATAATGATCACAACAACAATCATCCAAATAAACGAGATTACCCGATTACTGATTGGATTTTGGTTTTCCGCAATTCCATAGGCATGATTAACACTTCTTTGAAAAGCAGCGATCCCTTGACTCGTCGACCAAAGTGCAATCAAGGCCCCAGTAGTCAAGACCCCACCACTTCCTTGCTGAAGGAAATCCAGAACTAATGGCCGAATAAAACTATACACTGTTGCTGGAACCAATGTCTGAAGGTAAGTCAATACAGTATTCGCGTCAATCCCAATCATTGGTAGTAAGTTTCCAATTACCAATAAAGCCGGAAAGATTGAAAGTAATGTATAGTACGCGAGTGTCGCTGCCGAGCTTGAGAGTTGGGCTAAGGTAAAATGCTTAACCAACATTGCAATTAGATTCTTTAATTTTACCTTATTTTCCTTCCTAATCATTAGCCAACTCCTCATAGTAATACCCGTTCATTATACATTATTTTGAATTGCGTGAAAAAAGAAAGTCAGCAGTAAGAGCTTACCTAGCTGTTTAAAATTTCTTCATGAATCATTAATGCACGAGCCCAATCTTGAGGACTGGCAACTTCTCCACTAAATTCAGCTTTTCGTTTATGGATACTAAATGTAAAAATTTGGAGCGGGTTAATAAAACCTTCTACTTGTTTTGTATGTAATGGAATAAAGAAATCTCTTAAGCAATTATTATAAGCATGTGTAATCGGCATCACCATTACTAAGCCAGTAACTCTACTATAATTAGATGAACTCATCACAATCGCTGGATGCCTTCCGCAAATTTCTTCACCAACGGATAGTTCAAAATTAATCCAAATTATATCTTGCTTTTGGGGAATATAGTTATTATTGTGGTAGCTCATCTTCTTTTACCCCACCATTAACAAATCTTGTATCATCACCATCATAAAGATGATTCTCTACAAATTTGCTATCCTTAAACGGATTTTTTCGTTTAGGCATGTATACAATTGCACCATTCCGATCCTGATATACCTCATATTCGCTACTACGGTTTTTAATTGATTTTGGAACAGTAAGGACATCCGACGTACCAACTCGTCTCATTTTAATTGTCATTGTTTTCCCCTCCTTGAATATATATTTTATATACGTAATAACACTTCCTACAATTAATTTTGAAGGGGGATAAATAATCCTCCATAAATTTAAAACGGAAAAAAGCGGAAAAGTTTCGAAGCAACTCGAATTTTTCCGCTTTTTATAATTTTAATATTGAGATTTCTAAGAAACCAGTTCTTCTTAATCCTTGATATGGTGCTTCTTTGAAGAAACATTGTAGAAGATCCAAGCAACAAGGGCAAAGAAGACTGGACCAGCAATTGTCCAGAATGCTGTTTGCCAATCCTTATCAAGCATTGGTTGGATGAACGTAAACAGGATCCCGACAATTAGGATAATTTCAACAAACCATACCAAGACATCTGTCCAGAAACGATTCTTAAAGACTTCAAATGGCCGTTCGATATCCTTCTTCCGCTTAAAGAATGGGAAGGCACCAACCAAGAAGAGGTATGGGAAACAAGTAGAAACGTTAGCCATATCAGTCAAGATGGTGTAGAACTGTTGAGCTGCAGAACCACCGAAGGCAACTAAGAAGATAATGATGGAAACAACAGTAACCTGTAACCACATTGCATTAGCAGGCATCCCCGCCTTGTTCAACTTAGTCAACTTCTTTGGCCATAATTCAGGGTTAGAACCAAGAATAAAGGCCTTAATTGGTGAGTACATCAAAACAAATAGTGCACCTAAGAATCCAAGTGCCTGAGCAAAAGCAACGATCCGGGTCATGACAGCACCCCAAACAACAGCAGTTGCGTGAGGAAGGCCAAATGCTAGGCCTAACTTAACCCCTAAAATATTGAAGAGAACGTAAGTAGCATTCCCAAGGTTAGTAGTGCTCTTAGCAAAATCATGGTTATAGTTGGCAAACCAGCCAGCCATCAAAATCATCAAAACATAGGCGCCAATAGTAAAAATTGATGCAATAATCAAACCACGAGGAAAAGTCTTTTCAGGGTTCTTCATACTATCGGTAACTGATCCAAGTGACTCCATCCCACCATAAGCAAAGATAGCGTAAACAACGAATGAAATAATTGCAATTGGTGTTTGGAATTGTGGGTTTGGTGATAATACAAAATCCTTAGCGCTGTGAATTGGTTGGGCTAAGGCACCCTTATTTGCAATCAAAACGATAAATGCTGCAATAACATAGATAATGTTAACAATAACAGTAAAGATCCCACCAAGAGACCCAACCTTGGCAATTGCAGTCATCCCACGAGAACTAAAGTATGTACATGCAATCATCAAGATAATTCCGAGAACCCCAATGACTTCAGTTGAATTCAATCCCATGAAATGCCATTGTTGAGTGGTATCCTTACCAAAGATCAAAGCTGAAAAAGTAATCCAAATCCGAGAAGCGGTGGAAACCATCCAGACAATCCATGATGCTAGCCAAACGAAAGTTCCGATAAATGCTAATTTTTCACCAATTGATCCAGCAAGCCAAGAATAAATACCACCCTTAGCATCCTTAAAGGCTGAACCATATTCGGCCATCATTAAGCCACACGGGAAGAAGAAACAAATCCCCGCTAAGGCATACCAGATAATACTCCCATAGCTCATTTGTAAGTACGCGTTTGAAACATTACCAAAACCAAAGATGGCGGTAATAATCATCGTGACCAAGCCAAAGGTAGTAATCATTTTTTTATTACTACTCTGCTCATCCAAAATAAAAACCTCCAAAATATAGGAAAAGATTCTTAAATAAAAATAAGAATTTATTTAATATTTTAAGTATATCCCTATTTGATAAAAATAAAAGACCTTTTGCAAAAATTCTTATTATTTTCTAATATTATTTATGCAATATTTAATAATTATTCACGCATAAAATTCACAATTGAAGTAAATATACTCTACTATACGTATATTTATAAATTTGACCTCAGGAATTTATGAGTCATTTCTTTGAACAGAGTCTACTAAATACTTATTTTTTCTTTCTCATAATCAATAAAAAGGCAGACCACTAAATTTTCTTTAGTGAATCTGCCCTTTTGCATATTAATATATGAAGACCACTTATTTAACTTTGGTGGTTACTTAATTTTATTATGGCCTGAGTCAACAAACTAGGCAATAAAGTCGAAACGTGTTCGCCCTAACCTTCCTCAAGCTAACGACCTCTATCTCTGACGACAAGTCGTCATTCAGTGGAGAAATCGTTAGCCACCGGAAGGTTTTAATAGGCTCACACTCTTTTACTCATAATGTCCAGCTATATCCTTAGCGATCTTGCTGTAGTGATCAAGGTACTTAGCATAGTTGTCATCATAAATGTACTTAGCATCAGCTTCGGGATCTTGAGAGGTTAAAATCTTAGGACCCTTATCCGTAACGACAAGTGTATGTTCATATTGACAAGACCAACCACCATCGGCAGTCTTAGCTAGCCAACCACTTGGGTCACTAGTATCAGCTTCCCAAGTACCGGTGTTAATCATTGGTTCAACAGTGATTGTCATACCGTTCTTCAGACGAAGACCTTGGCCGTGTTCACCATAATGAGGAACCATTGGATCTTCGTGCATCGTTGGTTGAATTCCGTGACCAACAAATTCCCGAACATCCCCATAACTGTTCTCATCTTCGGTATAGTGTTGAATAACAGCACCAATATCACCGATCCGGTGACCAGCAACACATTGATCGATTCCCATAAATAATGACTTCTTGGTAACATCCATCAACTTTTGAATTTCAGGCTTAACATTACCAATCCCATAACTCCAGCAGGAATCACTAAAGAAGCCATCAACACTGACAACTGTATCAATCTTAGCTAAATCCCCGTCCTTAAAAATTAATTTCTTCCGTGGGAAACCGTGACAAATCTCATCATTGAGGCTGACGCAGGTTGCATACTTATAACCCTCAAAGCCAATTTGTTCAGCTTTAGCACCGGCAGCTTTAAAGTACTTCCGAGCGAAGTCTTCAACTTCCCAACTTGAGATCCCGGGCTTAATAAATTGCCGGATTCCGATGTGCATAGCAGCAAGTGCGGCACCGGCCTTTTCCATCGCTTCAATTTCGCGTGGTGATTTTAATGTAATCATTAAATTGTCCCCTTCATTAATTTTATACGTAAACTAGTATAACACTTGTCACCAAAGAAGTTGTAAACCATGCTATACTATGAAGCGTAATTTATTTTAAACGGGGGAATAAAAATGCCTAAAGCACTTGTTGTCTACGCTACTATTACCGGTAACAACGAAGACGTTGCCGACATTATTACTGAATCATTTGAAGATCAAGGTGTTGAAGTCGACGAAACTGAAATCACAATGGCAGACGTTGAAGATTTTAAGGACGTCGATATTTGTGTTGTTTGTCCTTATACCTATGATGAGGGTGCCCTTCCAGATGAAGGACTAGACTTCTATGATGACCTTCAAGAGGCTGACTTATCTGGCAAAGTTTATGGGGTCGCTGGCTCAGGTGATACATACTACGCTGATGACTATTGTAAGGCTGTTGACCTTTTTGGCGATGCTTTTGAAAAGGCTCATGCTACAAAGGGTGCCGATAATGTCCACATTAACTTATCACCTGACGAAGATGATATTAAAACTCTCGATGAATTTGTCGCAAAGCTAATTAAAAAGGCAGCTAAATAATGATTAAACAACTCTGGAGTAAGTATAAGTCAATTATCGCCTACCTGTTCTGGGGCGTTGTTACCACTGTTATTAACTTAGCTGTCTTCCAAATTTTAAGTCCTGGCCTTCACTGGAACGTCGAAGTGGCCACAGTACTTGCTTGGTTTGCTTCAGTTTTAGTGGCCTACTTTACTAATAAAGTCTGGGTTTTCGGCTCACATTACACGACGGTTAGTGATTTTGTGGTGGAAATTCTCCGCTTCTTCTTCTATCGTGGATTAACCTTAGTGATTGATATGGTAATCACCTATGTCGGGATCCAAGTCTTAAAGTTTGATACACCATTTCAACAATTCATTGTTAAGTTTATTGATAATGTTATTGTCGTAATTGCAAATTATATCTTCTCAAAATGGCTAATCTTCAAGGATAACCGTGGAATTGAAGACAAATAAATATTAGCAGTCTTGATCAGTGATTGATGAAGGCTGTTATTTTTTCTTGGTCGCTTTTCATAATGCCAAAGCAACTAAATTTCATGATAA
The DNA here is from genome assembly GCF_014836425.1 of Limosilactobacillus avistercoris. GTDB lineage: Bacteria > Bacillota > Bacilli > Lactobacillales > Lactobacillaceae > Limosilactobacillus > Limosilactobacillus agrestimuris. Next base: position 36,762 of record NZ_JACSQW010000013.1, read on the forward strand.
TATGGGGTTGGAAGGATTTCTCAAATTAATGAAAAAACAAATTGATCCAAGTGATCAGCTTGTTATGCAAATTCAATCAGAAATGAAACGAATCCGTGAAGATCCACTAAGGAGGCATGGCTTTATGAAGTATGAACTCGATTTGATGGATGCACGAAGAGAAGGTCGTCTAGAAGGAAAAGAAGAAGGAGCGATCGAAGCATTAGTTCAGTTAGGATTTGAAACTGAACAAATTGCTACTAAACTTACCAAAATGTATAACATAAGTCATGATGAAGCTTTAAAATTAATCCAAAAAGTTAAATAAAACCAAATAGAGCTCCAAAGCTCGGTAAGGCCGAACTCTGGGGCTCTATTTATTACTTAAATACTCTTCGATAATATCCAAAATCCGTTCACTGGCATGACCATCCCCAAACGGGTTCTCGGCCTGATCCATTTTCTTATAGGCTTTATGGTCATTAAGCAGACTAAAGACAGCCTGTTGGATACTTGTTGGATCCGTACCAACAATTTTAACAGCACCTACATCGACTGCTTCTTGACGTTCAGTCTTTTCTCGCAATAGCAAGACAGGCTTATGAATTGCCGGTGCCTCTTCTTGGATGCTACCTGAATCAGTTACAATAAAATCACACCGGGCAGCAATGTTTAAGAAATCACCATGGTTTAGTGGCTTAATTAGGTGAATTCGTTCCTTACTTCCCAAGACCTCATCTGCCAGGCTCATTACTTCACTATTCGGATAAACCGGATAAATTAGTTCAACATCCCTATTGGTTTCAACAATATCCTTCATCGTATGAAAGACCCGTTCCATGGGAGCACCAATACTCTCCGGACGTTGCATTGTCAAAATAATAATCCGATGATCACCCGGGATCTTTCCCAGAATTTCACTATGAAAATCTGTGCTTAACCGTTCTTTAACTGAATCAATTACTGGATTACCGGTAACATAAATTTGTTGTGCCGGATGATGTTCACTTAAAAGGTTATCCCGAGCACGTGTGGTTGGAGCAAAGTAAAGATCAGCTAGATTGTCGGTTATCCGTCGGTGAATCTCATCCGGAAATGGCAGGTACTTATCATAAGTCCGTAACCCCGCTTCAACATGCCCCAAAGGAAAGTGGTTATAAAAACTAACTAGGCTTGCTGCTAAACTAGTTACGCCATCCCCAACCACCAGAAACATGTCTGGCTGTCCGGCATTAATGACGTTATTTAAGTTATGAATTAACTGACTCAATTGCTCAGCATAATTAGTGTTTTTAAGCCCAGACAGATCTAAGTCAAAATCTGGCGTTAATTTTAAATAATCCATTGTTTGCTGAAGGAGTGGCCGCTGTTGTTGTGCGGCAATCACAATTGATGGCTTCCAAGTATTTGGATCCTGCTTCATCTGCTCGATGATTGGTGCAAGCTTTATTGCTTCAGCTCGGGTTCCAAATAAAAACATAATTTTAAATGGCTTTTGCACAGTGACAACTCCTTTTTTTAAATACTATTTTAATTGTACAACAATTTAATAATATTTTTAAAAAGCAAAATTTATTTCCCGGGAAATGAATCTTTACCTGTTTTTATTACCCAACTTAGGATCTTGTTTCCACATATACTTCTGCAAAATATTTTGGATTCCTACTAAAATAAGCCACGGTGAGGAGAAGTAACGTTCTGGCATCCCCTGATGGACAAAATAAACCCCAATAATCATGTCAAGAACAATTAGAAAATAGATCACCTTTGCCAGCAACGATAATCTTTGTCCAGGACGTTGTTTTCCCTTATAATACATCCGCTGACTCATGCCGAGGAAAAAGGGTGTAATAAACTGCTCATAAATAATCGCAATTACAATGACAACCGTTATCACATTCCATGCAATCTGACCTTCCCTACTTGTTGGAACATCAACGAAACAGCCAAGTCCAAGGATAATCCAAATAAAGCCAGATAATACGCTAAATGCGTTAAATGCCTTTCCCTGTTCTAAATAATTTTTCAAATTCTGGTCCTCCTTTAAGAGAGAATCAATTGAAATTTGGTAAACATCACTAACTTTTACTAGCTTATTTAAATCGGGATAGGTCTTGCCATGCTCCCAATTAGAAATAGCTTGTCGGGTTACAAAAAGCCTTTTTGCTACCTTCGCCTGTGTTAGCTTTAACTTCTGACGTCGTTCTTTAATTCGTTCTCCAAATTCCATCTGCTTCTCCTTGTTCTTGAGGATAAGTATATTAAATGCTAATAAATAATCCTAGCAATAGCCTATTGCACCGTTGATATATAAAGAAAAATAAGACCGAGAAAAGCAAATTGTTTTTCTCAGTCTTAAACTATTTAATAGTTTTCACTAAAAATCTAAGTACGAAATATGGTCCCATCCGGAATCGAACCGGAATCGGCCGCTTAGGAGGCGGATGTACTATCCAGTTATACTATAGGACCAGACAAAGAGTATTATCGCATTTACGATTGAACTCGTAAAGAAGATTTTACTCTTTTTTTGTTAATTATTTAACTGTTTATTTTGCGCCCTCACTCTTACGACGGTGCTTTAGACGAATCCCCTTATTTTTCCGGTTCTTCTTATGTGGCTTTTTCTTTGGCTTCCTTGGTTTACCAAGAGTATGGTGAACACTCTTTTCCACACTCGTCTGATCGCTCCATTGCTCTTGTTGCAATTGACGACTATTCTGCCGACGTAATGAAACAGATTTTTGACCCTTTTGTGGCTTTTGATCTGTAATCTGATCGTTATTAATGTAAAGGTGTTCCAAGTTGTAATCAGTGTCTTTAAGAAGCTTTTTCAAATCACGGATATCGTGATCGTCCCCAAGGTTAATTACTAATCCCGGTTCACCCTGACGACCGGTTCGTCCAACACGGTGAACATAAGTATTAGTCTCGGTTGGCAAATCAAAGTTAATCACTGCTGGGAGTTTAGGAATATCGATCCCTCGAGCAGCAACATCCGTCGTTAATAATAACTTAATTTGCCGTTTCCGGAACATTCGCATTGCCTTTTCCCGCTGTGTTTGTTTTTGTCGACCACCTAACGTCCCAATTGACATATGTTCATGGCGAAGACGGCTAGCAGCATAATGGAGTGTCCGCGTACTATTAAAGAATACCAAACCACGAAAGTCCTTAATACTGGTCAAGTGACGAAGGACCGCCGTCTTTTGGGCATTAGTCCGGGCGTCAATATAACCATGACGAACAGTTCCTCGAGTATGATCCTTAGAGGTAACGTCAAGGGTTAAAATATCACGGCCGAACATGACTGAAAGTTGTTTAAATACCGGTGACTTAGTAGCAGAGAAAAACGCTAATTGGGCACTCAATGGTGTAGCTCGTTCGATATCTTCAACTACTGCTAAGGTATCATCCCGTAATAAATCATCAGCTTCGTCAATTACCATTGTCTGCAAGTGACCAAGCTTTAGGTGACGGTTATCTAACATATGAAGAACCCGTCCAGGTGTCCCCACAACAACATCGGGATGTTTACGTAGCTTCATTACTTGGCGACGAAGGTTTGCACCACCTGTTAGAGCTAATACCTTAACGCCAATGATATTCCCCCATTCGCGCATTACCCTTGTCGTCTGCATTGCCAATTCTTGTGACGGTGCAAGAACTAATAATTGAGTCCCCGCGCCAGGCATAATTTTAGGCAAAAGTGGTAAAGTAAATGCTAGTGTCTTCCCAGAACCAGTAGGCGCAATTCCGAGAATCGACTTATCCTCTGCCAAGGGCTTAGCAACAGCTTCCTGAATTTCAGTAGGTTGTTTAAATTGCTGGCTAAATTTTTCTTGAAATTGTTCGATCAAATGTTATCCCCATCCTATTCTTGATCTTTATCTGCCGGAAATTCTAATTGTGCTGATTGACGAAGTGAGTACATTACGGAGTTAACAGTTTCGGAAAGATCCATCCATCCCTTGTACTTCTTCATCTGTTCTTCATTGTCTGGATCATTAAATAAGTCTGCAAAATCATTCATTTCATCCGTCATTGAATTCTTTTCAACCGGTGCATCAAGTTGGTGAGCCTTTTTATCAGAATCGTAGTAAGTTACCTTTTGAGTTTCAAAAATACTATCGAAAACAAGAGTATCCTTAAGACCGTAAACTTCAGATGGCAAGTATGAATTAGCAGTCTTCCCAAAGTTCAATGTAACACTGAACTTATCGTAGTTCAAAATAGCAACACCCTTAGCGTCAATGCCGGTCTTGCAAATGGTTGGGTAGTAAACAACTGACTGTGGTTGGCCAAACATTGTAACGGCTCCATAAACAGCGTAAACACCAAGATCCATCAAAGCACCACCAGCGTACTTCAAGGTAAAAATGTTTGGATAAGGCTTATCCCCCGCAAGGACCTTATCATAGCGGGAAGAATACTTCATTACAGTAATCGTTGCCCCTTGAACGTAGTGTTCCTTCATTTCATCAACTTTCTTCAAAGCTTCCCGATATAGTGCTGTGTGAATATGACGAGCTGCTTCAACTAAACGAGCCTTCGGGTGAGCTGCAAGTAATGATTGGATGCCAGAAAATTCACTTGGGTTTACAAATGCTGGCTTTTCAACGATCACGAACTTATCATTTTCAATTGCCATCCGTGCTTGTTGGTAATGCAAACTGTTCGGTGAAGCGATGTATACAACGTCGAAGTCACCGTCTTCAAAGAATTTTTCAAGATCATCATAGAATTCTGTAGCACCATATGGCTGGCCGAATTCCTTAGCCCGGTCCATTGTCCGTGAATAAACTGCGGTCAATTTATATTTACCGGTAGTTTTAGCTGCGTCCAGCATTTGGTCTGTAATAATATGAGTTCCAATAATTCCTAACTTAAGCATTTGAGCCAACTCCCTTATCAGATATTTAACTTGTTACATTTATCATACCAATTATTGTCTGTTTTTAACAGAAATGAAATCTTTCGATCATATAAATATGTGTATAATGTTCTTGTAGAAATGACTTATCACATAATTGAGGAGATTGATGGAATATGAAAAAAAAGGGAATGTTACTTTTCGGCGCGGGACTAATGGCTGGACTCTCCAGTACTTTAGGGTTCAGTCACGCGAAGAAAAGTAGCACGACGACTGCGTTACCAATATTTTATGCCGGTACTTGGCGATACTATGATCAGGAACGCAATCGGTCCCATAAAATCACCATCTCTCCGGAACTAAAACTTGGGATTGATAATCAAGAAATTCCCGCAACGGTTCAATTAGTCCGTGAAGATAAATTAGTTTACCTCGATAAATTCGGTTACCACATCACTATTCAAGCTAACGACCAGCGGCCCGTATCTTTAATCGATGAGGCTGACGATCAGGTCTATGCAATTCAACCACTTAAGTAAGCTGCAATGATTGTGGCTTTTTTTGATCCAATTATTTTCTCAACAACATGGCTAAAACGTGCTCAGCCGAGACTTCCTCAAGCTAACAACCTTCCCTTCCGACGATAAAACAGTAACTATTCTCGACAACATGGCTAAAATGCGCTCGCCAGAAGCTTGCTAGAGTTAGCAACCTCCTTCCTAGGCACAAGTCGCCTTCGTCAGGAGAAATTGCTAACTTTCCGCAAGCTTTTTGCTGGCTCGCACTCTACTTTTCATACGTCCTATGTCTTGGTGCTGTGTAGTGTTCCATAAATTGAAGGATTCGATTAAAATCATCACCAAAGTACATGCTATCAAGGTAAATCTTTTCAAGAAAGCCTTCTTGACTCATGTGCTCGAACGCTTCTTTTAGTGGTGAATAAAAGTCATCTTGATTATAAAAAGCAACAGGCTTAGGATTTTCGCCGATTGTAATCCACGAGGCCGCTTGGCTAATTTCTTCAAGTGTTCCAATACCACCAGGCAGGGCTAACATGCCATCAGCCATTGCCATCATTTTTTCTTTTCGGTGATCCATATCAGGAACAATTTTAAGATCTTGAATTTTCGAGTAAGCAGCACCACGACTGGCAAGGGTTTCGGTAATAATTCCGTGAACAGTTCCCCCGTTATCAAGAACACCGTCAGCAACCGCACCCATTAGGCCAAACTGTCCACCACCATAGACTAATTCAATTTGGTGAGCTGCCATCCATTCTCCTAATTCCTGCGCCTTTTTTAAATATTTCCCGTCATTGCCATTTCGGGCTCCGCAATATACAGCTAACGATTTAATCATTTGTTTTCCCTCCTTGTTGTAGGATCGTAAGTTGTTGTTGGATTGCATTAGCAGCAGTTTTAACAGCCGCTTCTTCCACTGGATAAAGATTTAATAATAATGGGTGCCCTTGGCCGTTACGATTAAGCAATGTCGGAAAACTAACGTATCCTGAATATCGAGGCTGGTAGATTGCTACTGAAGCGCTCAGTTCACCATTACCTAAAATTGTAGAAATCATTTGAAGGATCCATGTCACAACAGCACTGGCATTGTAACCAAGTCCCTTAAACGTGTACCAATTATCAAGGTCGGCAGTAATCCTTAATTGATTTTGGTCAAGGTGATGACCATTAATGCTCTTATCTAGATCCTGACCATTAACGGTAACTGTAGACCAGGCAAAGATCTTCTCGCCGTTATGTTGACCATAAACAAAGCCACTAACATTTTGGGATGACAATTCCGCAGCCTTTGCAACTGCCTGACGCATTCGAGCTGTATCAATTGTGGTCCCGATGCCAATTACCTGCTTAGTTGGTAAAGCTAGTTGTTGTTGCAGGTAGGCGGTAATTGCTTCATTGGGATCACTAATGTTCAGAACAATCCCATCAAACCCACTTTGTTTTACCTGCGGAGCAATTTCACGAACTGCTTTTCCGTTTCGAGTAAGTTCCGCCATTTGTTGTTTTTCTAGAAGGCTACTATCCCCAAACGCGGTTACAAGGATATCCGCATTTTTTAGGGCTGCGTAGTCCTGAAGAATAATTTCAGTTCTCGTGCTTAATGCAGTTTGGGCATTTTCCAAATCAGCCTTTAATCCAACAACTAATTCATCATTCTGATCAATCAAAACCAATTGATCTACCTTATCAGTTGCAACAAGGTCATGAGCCAATAAACGCCCAATATGACCTAACCCAATAATTCCAATCTTTCTCATTATCTTATCCCCGATCAAAAATGGAGCATCACAAAATATCATTGTGAGGCTCCGTTATTTTTTAGTATTCGCTCTATTATTCTTCCTGAAATTTAGCTGCTTCAGGAAATGTATCTAAGATGTACTTACGTGGGCCGTCAGGAAATTCAAATTCGCCTTGCGCTTCATAAGTCTCATCGTGGTCGCCAACAGTTAACGTTACTCCATCATCACTGAAGGAAACATTAACCCCTAATTCAATTGCAGCTTTGATTAAACGTTGTGTATCATCCGAATACTTTTCACTAATTGCTTGAAGGGGATGAGCCATGTTCATGTTAGCAGTAAAACGATCATTAGCTAGCTTTAAACCAAATGAAAGAAGATTACCATTTTCAATTTGGTCCGCTAATTGACCACTAATTGTTAAGGCTGGATCATCTACCCGCCGTTGAACAAACTTAAGAGCAAGACGGTATTCCCGTGGTGCATTAAATTCATCAACTAAGTCCTGCAATTCAGCAATAATCTTAATTGCCGCCTCATGCATTTCTGGCGTTTGTTCCTTTGGCTTTTGTAAAGCGACCTCATTATTAAGCTTCCGCGCCGCCGCTAATTTTTCTGGTAAATTATCCGGAAGTGGCTTGATTAAGGTATTAATCATTAATAACTCAAGGAAATTAATGGTATCATCACTCACCCCAGTCCGGGAAAGTGGATCTAGGTCAAAGGAACGAAACTCAAGGTAGTTAATTCCCTTTGTTAACATCCCTTGTAAGTCACCAACATCCTGATTATGACGACGACAACGGACAGGACCAAAGAATTCTTTGATACTGTAATATGTCCCGTTATCAATGAATTCCTGCAGCTTAGCAAAGTGCTCTTCTAATGAATTATAACCAACTTGTTCATTAGGAAGGTTATCATCACCATAATCACTGCACCGCAAACTCCGAACTGGTAATTCAAGGTGTTCAGGGATGTGCATATCCTCTGAAACCGGACTTGCTCCATAAAGGTAAGTGAACAACCATTGGTAAATGACAAAGGCTTGTGCCATCTTGAAGTAAAGGTGATTTTGAAAATCAATAAGTGAACTATATTCGTCCTTATAGAATTGGTCATATAAGGTCTTTACTAATCCTTTATTTAAACTGAAGTTAACGTGAACATCACCCAGTAGCTCCTGGGTAATTCCATATTTCTTACCTAAGTAATCATGATTAGCTTGATCCCAAGTCTTCGTATTATCCGTCATTAGGTAATCTAAATCATGGTTATATACAGGCGCTGGAGCCATACTAAGTGGCCATAAACGTTCATCCTCATGAAGTTGACCAACCATAATTTGCTCGAGCATCTTCAATTGAAGAACAGCATTCTTACTCCCAACAACTGGTGACGTCTCGAAATCAATCATATTGTCAGTAAAGCCAGAATTTAAATATAAGTTATGGCGACGGGAACGAAGAGCTTCCGGATATGGGTAACGACTGGCGCGCCCATTAGTTAGTACCCGGTGTTTCTTTGCTTCCAACCCAAATTCTGATGCGAATAGCTTTGCGTTCAATTCGGGCTTGCTCAATGCTTGACGAATTGCATCATATCGATCAGCCATTCAAGATCACCTCATTTCTCATATACCATTACACAATAACACTTTGAACACAAAGTTAGCAACCTCAAAAGTAAAGTGATAAGTGCTTAAACTAGCTATTTATGACGTCTCACTAATCCATTGATAGCTAGGTAGCATTATCTGGTAATGTAATTTAATAGCTTAAACATTACTTGTTTATTTTCTGCTGGAACATCATGCTCAATAATTTCAGCAGTTGTCTGGTGAAGATCATTATCCTTAAGCGGATATTCACTATCATTAATTGCAATTTCACGCACGTTGTCCTTCATTGGCTCAAAATGGAATTGAAGACCAATCACATTATCGTGGTAAAGGAAACCCTGATTTTCGTTCAAATCGCTACTAAAAAGCAACTTAGCATCATCAGGAATCTCAAACATATCCTGATGCCAGTGCAAAGCAGTTAACTTATCTGGGATCCCCGGAATTGCATCGTTTTGCCGATAAACTGGAGCCCAGCCAACTTCCTTGTGTGGCGCTTGAGTAACCTGGTAGCCCAACGCCTTAACTATTTGTTGTGCACCCAAACAAGCACCAAAAATTGGCTTACGCTCATCAAGCGTTTTCTTAATTAATTCACGTTCTTGTTCTAGCCAAGGGAAGTCATCATTAGGGCTCATTGGACCACCGAGAATAACTAACATATCGGTCTCATCCACGGTTGGCAAGTTACCAAATTGATCCGGGTGGTAAACATACATTTCGTTATTATTAGCATGGATCCAATCCCGAATTGATCCAGGCCCTTCATTTGAAGTGTGTTGTAAAATATTAACTCTCATTAATCAATACTCCTATACTTTATTTACTCCCCAATAAATATTATCATTGATAAATTTTAATGTTATTAGGGCTAGGTGTCAATAAAAGCGCATTCAAATAGTCAATTATCAATTATTTGATATTTCCTGAGAAATTAGTCGTTAATGATTCGAGTATTAATTTTATTACATTCTAGGAATTTTAGTAAGTCGGTAGTTCTTAAAATAATTGTCTGGGTATTATCGTTCGGGTGGACACCAATTAAATCGTTATCCACAAGGACTTGACGGGAAACAATCAATTTTACTTGCTTATCTTGATCATTAAGGAGGTTAAATGGGGAAACGCTTCCCGGTTCTATCCCTAGAATTTGCTTCAACTCAATTAGTGAAACAAACGATAGCCGGGATGTTCCAACTGCCTGCCGAAATGTTTTTTCAACGAACTGATTATTTTCCAAAAGGACATATAAAAAATAGCTTTTCCGGTTATGGGTACGTAAGAAAAGGTTCTTTGTCCGGGCAAACGAATACTTTTCTACATACCGATCTGCTTCAGCGCTAGTAAAAACTACTGGGTGGTGGATAACTTCATAATTAATCTTGGCTTTGTCTAATAACTGGTAAATTTGTTGTGGGTTCATAATTCTCTTCCTATATTTTGTGAAAGTTAACTTGCTGGTACTTCATTGAAATCTTTTGCACCTCAAACCCGTATTCCGACAATTCCTTCTTATAATGAAGAAAAGAGTGATCTAAAGGTACCCCAGCAATACGACCAATTTCAGCAAATGTAAGGCTAAAATCTTCGTCATAGTTATCTTGAATGTACTGCCATAGTTGATTGTATTTACTCATTTTTCTTTCTTTTGGTTACCTATCTCCTACTACCATATGGTTTAATTTATCATTTCAAATATTAGACATCAATACTAGCGGTTAATTCCATAAATAAGAAAAGCCTAGCGCATTTTCAAGATTAGAATGCACTAGGCTCTATTTAATAAACTTTAGCAATCATGGGTTCCAGTATATTCACCCTTTAATGGTTCACTAATATCAACTACTTCAACATTATCAGTAAGGATCTTAGTTGGGCTAACTAATGGCATCGTAAAATGTTTTGGATCGAAGCGTAACTCCATCTGATTTTCAAATTGAATGTTTGCGTAAGGCTCACTCTTGATATAAATATCACCAATATTTGAACTAACCTTTTCGTCAAAATCAGGTAAGTCGACATCCTTATTAACGAAAATTAAACGGTAATTAGCGTCAAGATTACAATTGCCGATCGCTGAAAATGGGCCAACACCATCATCAAAATCTAACACCACTTGTTTATCAGGACTAAGGTACTTTTTAATCCGTTCTAATGCAGCGTCAGTAACAGTTAATGTCTTCATAAGCAAGTCCCCCTAACCTTTTGATATTTACATTTTACTCAATTATTAAGAAAAATAAAGAAATTAGCTTATGAAAATTACTTACTTGCCTGATTCTTATCAATCCGATTAACTGTTAATGGATACTTTGCATCTAATTTTGGATTAAGTTTCCACAGTTCAAGCCACTTTTTTAATGGACTAAATAACATCCAGCCACCAATCCAAAGAATTCCGACAATCGAAGAAGCAGCATCATTGTGAATTAACGGGAAGCAGCATCCCCAAAGCATCATTACAATAATGTAGCAAGTATTGTAAATCCGCTTAAAGTTCTTAAATTCTTCATGACGTTGGTACAATTGTGATTGAAGTTGTGCATCTGCAGACTGAATTTTTCCTGTTGCTTAGCTGAATCCGTCCGCGGGAAAAGATCACCAACTTCAACTCCTAACGCTCCTGCTACTAGGTTAAGGGTTGAGATACTAGCATCTTCTCCGGCTTCTAACCGTTGAATTGTCCGCACCGATACTTTGGCCTTTTCAGCTAGTTGTTCTTGCGAAAGGTGTTTTGTCAACCGCAGCGCTTTGATATTATTTTTTATCATTTCTGATACCCCCTTACTTTATTTATAGGATATCAATTTCTACTCCTTTTAACCACGACATTTAGCCGACAGGAACCCGTCAATGAGACGACAGGAAATATTATTCCCCGGGAAATGTTTTATTTAAAAAGATCAAAAAGAAGGATGGCTAATTTTTCTCAACCATCCCTCTTTCAGAATATTTCAATTATACGTTTTCACCAATCTTAACGTGCCAAATAAAGAAACCAATGCCAACAACAAGGCTAATTACCGCATATAGGAACATCCAATTATTGAAGAAGCCACCAGCAATCCCAATAATTCCACCAACAATTAACAAAATGAGGTTGGTAATATCACCGCCAAGGAAGGGATTATTTTCTTGGACAATATAAACTACCCCTGCGCCAATAAATAATCCAGATAAAATAATTTCTAAAGTAGCGTAGATGTAATTGGGACTGGTCCAAATTCCTAGAATACCATTTACAATTGCATCAACTAATAACCATGCAGCCAATACTAACAGCAAAATACCAACAACTAATTTAGCAATTCTCATTGTAGGTCTCCTCTCAAAACATAGCTACTTTTATTATTGAGTTGTTGGGCAAAAAACTCAAAGAATATTGCTTGGGAGGTTGGAAAATGTCGGCAAAATAAGTATTGATATTTCCCCGGAAATATTACCGAGCAATTTCCAGGCAATATAATTTATGATGACAATTTGGACATTCTAATTTTCTAAATTTTGGTGTATGTGCTGAGAAAGTAAATCTGGCTAATGAAGGCGTAAACTTGGTACCACAGTTTGGACAGATATATTGTACTTGAGAGTAGTAATACTTAGTAAGAAAAGCGGAGAGGAATATCACTAATATCAACATAACTATAATGCTTAAAATCATTGCATCAAAATGATCAGCCCTTCCGAAGTAATATGCACTAGCTACTCCAACCAACTCAATTAGTATCAAACCAAAGCCAAAGAATAGTGTTCTACTTCTCAGTTTTGTTAATATTGCTTCTTTTTTCATAATCTGTGCAATGTTAGTAAAATCATTTAAATTCATTTTTCGTGTAGTAACCGTTTGAACCAGCCGCTGTAATTGTTTCTGACGTTGCTTTAAAAGTAAAATTTCTTTTTCATTTTCGCTAATTTGTTTCCGGAATAGTAACTGTAGTGAATCAAAGGCACATTGATCATTAAATAAACTTTTAATCTGACTAATTGAAAAATCCAATTAACCAGCTCTAATTTCTGAATCTGTTTTTCTTGATAGTAACGATAACCGTTCTTACCAATCGAATCCGGGGTTACCAAATTCTTTTCTTCATAAAAACAAATTGCGCGCGGCGTCATATTTAATTTCTTTGCTACCTCACCAATAGAATATTTTTCTGACACTGCCGTCACCTCCTGATTAAACAATACAGTTTCACGTAGGGTAAATGTCAAGATAAGAACAACAATTTGAAAAGTAAGAGCTACCTATAGTTATCGATAACTTGTCATATTAACGAAAAATTCAAAAGCGTGACTACTAAGAAACAATAATCACGCTTTTATCTTACTCATTTTCTTCTTTTAATTTGCTCTTTTGTATTTTAATTTACTAATCCTAATAAAACTGCTGTGAAATTAAGAAGCAACCGTGTAGCCTTCTTTAACTAAAATTTCGCTTACAATTTTAAACTGCTTTTCCGGCATTACAATTTCATATGTCGTTGAACCATCTTTGTTTTCCTATTTGCTACTTTAATTATTTTAGCTCTAAATTTTAGCAAACTATTAAAATGACCTGTTAACATAAATTGAACAATCATAACCACCCGTAAAACGGGTGGTTTGTACAACGGCTATAAGCCGATCAGAAAAGCCAGCGTCTCAAGGCGCT
>NZ_JACSQW010000014.1 GCF_014836425.1 Limosilactobacillus avistercoris
TACAAATGGATTAATCCGGGAATATTTTCCCAAGCGAACAGATATTGATAATTATACAGAACAGGACGTTGAACACTGCCAAAAGCAGTTAAATCAACGTCCGCGCAGAGTGGTAAACTGTGAAACCCTATATGAAGTATTTTTTGATAAACCGTTGCACTTAGTTTGACAATTCGCCCAACTGTTAGCTCGAATTCAAGCGCTACAGTGGGGCTAGCTCAGTACGATAAATCAAAAAAAGGCCGTTCGACCAAGGGGCAAGTACGCCCAAAATTGAGGATCAAAGATTTATCCAGCCCCATAATTTAGTAGCCTTTAGTAAAAACAGTACATCTTGTTTTGACTACGCCATAGCAGCACGAGAATTGGTCCAAAATTGTGCGGTATGCCGATATTAAACCTCGTATGAATAATTCGGGTATTTTGGTTACTGCTATAGTAATCTTGGGTGGTTGTTTATTCTTAAATGTTAAGAATAAATCAAATTCAAAAACTGAAAATCTTCGTATTGAAAATTCAGCAAAACGTAATTCTCAAAGTGAGAAGTCGTCATCTGGTTCTGGGTCGGCTAGTGATATCGAAGTTAATCAAACATCTGAAGAATCTCAAGAATCCAATACTGAGAATAGCGAAACAAGCTCAATTCCTAGTGGAAGTATAATTGTTCAAAATGGACCAGAGTTTAATTATAGGGCAGCACTAAAATTAGGAATAATTGACGCATCTGTATCAATTAGAGACTTCTACGAAAATTGTAGCGATGATGAAAACGGGTTTACTTACAATGGGATAAGGTACAATACACAAGTTATCAAGGATGGACATGAAAACGAATATCACTGTAATATTTTAGTAATTCCAGAAAGTTGAGGATAATATCATGAAGTATCGCGTTAAAATTCTTTTTAAGATACTGCTTATTCTTTCACTGTCTATTTTGGTAGTTTGTATTATCTTTTTCATGAAGAACCAAAGTAATACTATTAAGAATGATGCTGTGGTATCAAGTAAACAGTCAAAAATAAAACGAAGTCAAAAGAGAATAATACTTCAAAAAGTGATAGGAGTAATATACCAAAAGAAAACGGTGATTCGGAAAAAGGTAAACCGAATGAAGGAAAAACACTATACTTTAATACTGTTAATGAAGCCGAAGATACAATAAACCAACATAGAGCTACTTGTCCTTATGGTGGAGAACCATTTTATCCTGGGCTTGTATACTGGAACATATCGTTGCAAGTGCGGTCTCAAAATTATATGGTGGGATCAAGCTTTAAAAGATGGCTTTAATTCTGGCCATGGTGATGATCCAAGAGTAAGAACTATTATGGGTGAGGATACCTCGTCTAACGAAAGTAATAATAGTGAAGAGTCTAAGGAGAATTCTGAGGATCCTATAATTAATGATGAGAATAATCATGAGGCTCACACTGGATATGATAACTGATTATATATAGAAATTACTTTTGGGATATTTATAATCGTTAATGCTAAGAAATATAGAATTTCCTCGAGTCTTCTTCCCCAAGGCTCCTTTTTACTTTAAAACCACCTTCCGCCCTCTTGAAAGCGCTATAGTAGAAGTAAAAGGTTAGGGAGGAGTCGAAAATGGTTGAATTAGATTGGTGTCTGCGAATGATCTTGGCTGCAATCTGCGGTGACTTTATTGGCTTTGAACGAAAGACTAAAGCAAAGAATGCGGGTATTCGGACACATGCATTAATTGCGTTAGGTGCAGCAATGGCAATGCTTGTCTCTAAGTACGGATTCTTTGACTTATTAAAGATTACACATGAAAATTGGGCCGTCGATCCATCACGGATTGCGGCTCAGGTAATTAGTGGAATTGGTTTCTTGGGTGCTGGAACAATCCTTAACCGCCATAATCAGGTTATCGATGGTTTAACGACTGCGGCCGGTATTTAGGTTACTGGTGCAATTGGTTTAGCATACGGAAGCGGCTTATATAGTATTGGTGTTATTGGAACAGCATTTGTTCTGTTAGCGGAATTTCTTGGGAAGTACCTAAATAAATTTGCGGTTAACCAGGAAAAACAGGTTTCTTGGTTTATCCAATTAGCAGGGGATCCAGCTGAATTACACGCAATTATCAAGCACTTGCGGAAATATTTTAAAGGTGAATTAGGGTATTCACTATATGGCTATAGTGACCATGAAATTGCTTTTCGTATCTTTGGGAGTTTGAAGCCGGGGATTACTGTTGATGACGTCTTTACTGATTTGATTTCCCAAAAGAACATAAAGCGGGCAGAATTAGAATGAAGTAAGCCTAATTACCAGTTAATTTGGTAAGATAGAGGTTGAACTATTCGCATAAAGGAGCCTTAAAATGACTTACGAAGAATTAATTCCTAAGATTATGGAATGGGCGCACCAACGAAAAATTGACCAAGCCGATCCGCGAGTTGAATTCATGAAACTAGCGGAGGAAGTCGGCGAACTATCTGGCGCCTATAACAAGAAAAATCATGAACGGCTAGTTGATAGTATTGGCGATCTCCAAATTGCCCTATTAATTTTTTGTCGGTTGGTTGGTGTTGACCATAAAGAAGCATTGACTGCCGCATACCAAGAGATTGCACATCGTCAGGGTGAGACGACCCCGGATGGTGTTTTCATTAAACAAAGCGATATTGAGAAAGAAAACTAGGGGGAGTTACGATGAAACTAATTTCATGGAATATTGATTCAATCAACGCGGCCTTAACCGGGACTTCAACCAGGGCTAGTGAAACCCGGGAAGTCCTTCATAAAATCGCTGATGAAAAGCCGGATGTCATTGCGATCCAGGAAACGAAACTTTCCAAAAATGGTCCCACAAAGAAACACTTTGGAGTTCTTCAAGAGTTATTCCCAGATTACCAGGTAGCCTGGCGGAGTTCGGTTGAACCTGCACGGAAAGGCTATGCGGGAACGATGTACCTTTACTTGAAAAAGTATGAACCAACTGTTACCTACCCAAAAATTGGTGCACCGGAAACGATGGATGATGAAGGGCGGATTATTACACTTGAATTCCCCGATTTCTTTGTGACCGAGGTTTATACCCCTAATTCAGGAAGTGGCCTGAAGAGGCTAGCCAGTCGTCAACTTTGGGATGATTGTTACCGGAAATACCTCCATGAGCTGGACCAACAAAAACCGGTAATGGCGAGTGGTGACTTTAACGTTGCCCATGAGCCAATTGACTTGGCCCATCCAGAAAATAACCACCATTCAGCCGGTTATACTGATGAGGAACGGGAGCACTTTACTCAGCTGTTAGAAGCAGGCTTTACTGATAGTTTCCGTCACCTTAATCCCGATAAAGAAGGGGCTTACTCCTGGTGGGCTCAACGGGTAATCACCAGTAAGCAGAATAACTCTGGCTGGAGAATTGACTACTGGCTTGTTAGTGACCGGATCGCAGGTAAAATTAAGAATTCGATAATGATTGATTCTGGAGAACGGCGCGATCACACACCGATTGAATTGGAAATTGATCTTTAATTATAAAAAATACGACGATAATTAATAAAAACTTAATATCTTGGTCACACTTTGGTAAATATTATTGGATAGAATGATTAACATTAAGAAAGAAGGTGGCTGAGATAGGGATCTTTCGTCTTCTTAAACGATTGGTCGTTTGGACATTAATTATCGGTGGTTGCTGGTTATACTTTACTAATTCACAAATTCAAGCAGCATCAACTGCAATGATCTGGAACTTCCGTCAACGAATTGTTAATTTAATTGGCAATGGGGATGATACATCTACTCAGAGTTTAAACCTGAGCGATTCTTCCCAGAAAAACGAACAAACTAGTCAACAAAAGACTGATTCGACAACGATTCCTACCAATGGACGGTGGGCAACAAATACGGCAACGATCTACGTGAATACGGGTAATAAAACCCTTGATTCAGCTGCTCAATCAGCAATTCAGCAGTGGAACCAGACAGGGGCGTTTACTTTTCGCCCTGTTAATAGCAGTCAACAAGCGGAAATAGTTGTAAGTGCAATGGACAACGATAGTACTAATGCGGCTGGCTTGACTAAAACGTCATCAAACTCAATTAATAACCACTTTGTTCACGCCAACGTTTATTTAAACCAACGCTATCTTCTTGATCCGGAGTACGGTTATGATCAGCAGCGGATCGTTAACACGGCTGAACACGAACTCGGCCATGCAATTGGGCTTGATCACACCAAGCAAGTTTCTGTAATGCAGCCTGCTGGATCTTTCTATACCATTCAACCCGGTGACATCCAAGCCGTTAAAAAATTATATGCAACAAACTAAAAGGGATGAAGCTGGGAATTAACCTCCTCGAGAGCCTGGTTGGCTAACCTAGAACGATGAATGATGATGAAATCATCAGAATCGTTCGAAGCCAAATAGGCTTGCTCCGCTGCGTTAGACTCGAAGGCTCTGGTTACGACGCGAAGCTAGCCTATTCGGATTCTCGCGATTAGACTCTATAAGTTCGGAGACTATTAGTGACAGAAAGAGGATTGGAAAAATGTTTCGTTTTTCCAATCCTCATCTTTTTATATATATTTAATCCAATTTAATTTTCCGTGCCTTTAATGCCCACAAGATTGAAACCGTGTCGATAACTTCCTGAAACATTGCACCGACAAAGGCAGGTAGGATTCCGGTGCAAGCAATTAGCATTAGGATTGTACAAATCGCGATCCCAATTAACACGGCCTGCTTAGCAATTTTAATCGTGTCTTGCGAAATTTCCACAATTTTAGCGATTCGTGAAAGGTCATCCCGGATAATTACAACCGAAGCAGACTCACTAGCTGCAGTCGCACCATGAGCACCCATCGCGATTCCAACATCGGCGGTGACAAATGATGGAGCATCGTTAACACCATCCCCCACCATGAATACCGGGTGCTGATCTAGTGGGATGGCTTTTAATGCCGCAATCTTTCCTTGAGGCAGGAGGTTAGTCTTCACATCTGAAATCCCAACCTGCTTGGCAACCTCTTTAGCAAACGAGGCTTGATCTCCAGTTAGCATCATTAGATTAGTAACGCCCATTTTACGTAATTCATCCATTGTGCGTCGTGCTTCGGGACGAACATGGTCAACAAATGTGACTGCTCCGGCGTACTGACCATCAATCGCAATATAAACAGCAGTATAGGGGAGGAGTTCCTGCTTCCCGGCTGGATCAACGAATGTGAGTTTCCCGATTTTTAGTTGGTGATCGTCAACCCTTGCAGTAATTCCCTTTCCGGTTAACTCCTGTAGCTCTTTAACTGGACTTAACTTAATCGACTGCTTTTTAGCATAGTTAATTAGCGACCGGGCAAGAATATGTGATGACTCACTTTCGGCACTAGCAGTAAGTTTAAGAACTTCCTCACTAGTAAATTTAGTATTGGGCGCAACGATAACTTGACCGACTTCCAATTGTCCGTTGGTGATCGTTCCGGTCTTGTCAAAGGCCCCGGTTTTCGCATTCGCTAATTTTTCCAGGACGGTTCCTGTTTTAACTACAATCCCGTTTCGTGAAGCCCGGCTCATCCCCGAGACCATTGCGATCGGTGCCGCCAAAATTAACGGGCATGGTGAGGCGACCACCAGAACTTCCGCAATCCGAACGGGGTTACCAGACCACCACCACGCAGCGAGTGCGATGACAATCGCTACAATTGTGAAGGGTACGGCATAGTGATCGGCAAGGCGGACAAAGTGGGCTGGGGAGGATTCAGCGGTTTTAACTAACTTAACCAGTTGTTGGTATTGGCTATCCTTAGCCAACTTTGTAACCCTAATTGTAATTGAATTAGCACCGTTCACTGAACCGGACATTACCTGGTCGCCAGGAATCTTACTTACTGGTCGTGATTCACCAGTTAGCGATGACTCATCAAGGTCACTTTGTCCAGTAATTACTTTACCGTCAAGGGGAATAATTTCGCCTGGCTTAACAATAACATCGGCACCAACCGGAACTTCCTTGACTCCTACGTCAATAGTAGTCCCATCCTTAACCACATGAGCAGTTTGCGGAGTATTGTCAAGGAGTGTCTTCAACTCGGTATTAGCCTTCTTTGCTGCGTAATCTTCTAGGG
Organism: Limosilactobacillus avistercoris; assembly: GCF_014836425.1. Taxonomy (GTDB): domain Bacteria; phylum Bacillota; class Bacilli; order Lactobacillales; family Lactobacillaceae; genus Limosilactobacillus; species Limosilactobacillus agrestimuris. Next base: position 6,107 of record NZ_JACSQW010000014.1, read on the forward strand.
CATCTCCACCAGTGAGCATCACTAGAATCACCATTGCGGCCCAGTATTCACTAACTGCCAGGGTTGCCACTACTGCTAGAATTGCCAGCAAATCCACCCCGTAGTCACCAGTACGGATCGACTTAACCATCCCGATAAACATCGAAAGGGCGACGACCGCTCCAACGACCGTTACAAGAATTTGGGCAAGGAGCGGGTAACCACAAGCATACTGTAAAATTACCGCCACAGCAGCGATAATAATAATTAAACAAAGCTTTTGCTTATTTGATAATTTTTGCACCATTATGCCTCCCAGATTATTTTCACTTTTAATTATACGTTAAATAACTGTCGATATATATGTGCTCGCCTATTTTTATTAATTAATAAAATTATTGGCCAAATTTGATTGACATTTTGCGATGGTGAGAGTAAATTATTAACAACAATCAATGTCCTTTAATTTAGTCCCGTGAGGCTAGAAAGACGACTTTTTCAAAGTAAGATTAACTAACTTTAAAAAAATTCGTTAACACCAGGCCTCCAATGTGCCTGGTGTTTTTCTTTAGGGCAAATTTTAAATAAAGGAAGTTAATTCAATTATGACTGAATTACCATTAGTTAAGCTCCCCCACTTTGTTACTGTTGAAGATTTAGCAGCAGAACAAGTCCTCTCACTCATTCACCGTGCTGAATATTATAAAGACGGCGGAAAGACACCAACGTTAACTAAGTCAGTTTACGTTACTAACGCCTTCTTTGAAAATTCAACGCGGACGCACACCAGTTTTGAGGTTGCAGAAAAGCGTCTTGGCTTAACCGATATCTTTTTCGATCCCCAACACAGTTCAGTTAAAAAGGGTGAAACCATGTACGACACGATGTTGGTAATGGATGCTCTTGGGGTAGACTTAGCGGTTATCCGTCATTCAACTAATGCTTACTATGAACCATTAATTCATCCTCAAGCAGGTTCCCACCTTGATATGGGAATTGTTAATGCCGGTGATGGTTCGGGACAACACCCATCCCAAAGTATGCTTGACATGATGACAATTCATGAACACTTTGGCCACTTTGACGGCCTCAAAGTTGGGATCATTGGAGACATTACCAACTCCCGTGTAGCCGGTAGTAATATGGAAATCTTAAACCGTCTCGGCGCTTCGGTTTACTTCTCCGGTCCTGACTACTGGTACGACCACGCATTTGATAAGTACGGCAAGTTCATGCCCCTTGATGACTTAGTTAGTGAAATGGACGTCCTCATGCTCCTTCGGGTTCAACACGAACGTCACGCTGGGGATGCCAATGAAGCAAAGTTTTCAGCCGAATCCTACCATGAAAAGTATGGAATTAACGAAGCACGTTACAACCGGATGAAGAAGAATGCGATCATTATGCACCCGGGCCCAATTAACCACGATGTTGAATTAGCAGGAAGCCTGGTAGAAGCACCTAACTGCAAGTTTTATGAACAAATGCAGAACGGGGTCTTCATGCGGATGGCAATGTTAGAAGCAGTTCTTCGCGGACGGAAGTTAGGTGGCTTGGACTAATGAAAATGCTAATTAAGGATGGTCAATGTTTCGTCAATGGCCGATTAGTGGAGACGGACGTTTTAGTCCAAGCGGGTAAGATTCAAGCCTTGGGAAAAGGACTAATTGCCGAAGAAAAGGCTGACCAAGTGATTGATGCTCATGATAAATTAGTTGCTCCGGGATTAGTGGATGTTCATGTTCATTTCCGGGATCCCGGCTTCACTTATAAGGAAACGGTCGAAACAGGGAGTAAGGCTGCTGCTCATGGTGGCTTTACAACCGTGGGGGCAATGCCCAATGTAGATCCCGTTCCTGATACTCCAAACAAAATTCGTCAAATGGTTGAGCATAATCAAAAAACTGGTGTTGTTCATATTGCTCAATATTCAAGTGTCACGGTCAATCGACAGGGTGATCACCTGGTTAATTTTCAGGCAATGAAGGATGCCGGAGCTTTTGCCTTTAGCAATGATGGCAGTGGAATTCAAACCGCTGGGACAATGTATCAGGCAATGGCCGGAGCAGCTAAGGTTGGCTTACCCTTAGCTGCCCATGTTGAGGATAATTCCCTTCTTTTTGGTGGAGTGATGACTGCGGGAAAACGGGCAGATGAACTTGGCCTTCCTGGGGCACCAAGCGTTTCCGAATCGGCACAGATTGCCCGGGATTTAGTCCTTGCTAAGGCAACGGGGGTTCATTACCATATTTGCCACGTTTCAACGAAGGAAAGCGTTGAATTAGTTCGCCTTGCGAAAAAAGAGGGAGTTAATGTGACCTGTGAAGTAACACCACACCACCTCTTACTAGCTGACCGGGATATTCCTGCAAATAATTCGTACTTTAAGATGAACCCACCGCTTCGGCATGAGGAAGATCGTCAGGCAGTGATTGAGGGACTGCTTGATGGCACAATTGATATGATTGCCACCGATCATGCTCCTCATTCTCAAGAAGAAAAGCCACAAAACGACATGCGTGGTGCTGCAAACGGGATTACCGGGAGTGAAACTGCTTTTGCGATGCTTTATACCAAGTTTGTCCGGTCAGGGATCTTTAGTTTGTCCCAATTATTAAACTGGATGAGTACGGTTCCAGCAGAGCAATTTGGCCTAAAGAACGCTGGCCACTTGGAACCGGGACAACCGGCCGACATCGCAATTTTTAACTTGAATACCGAACGGCGGATTACCGAAGAGGGTTACCGTTCAAAGGGAGTCAATAATCCCTTTACTGGCCAACAGGTATATGGAACCACGGATCTAACCTTGGTAGATGGTAAAGTTGCTTATTCACGAAATGGGGAGGAATTTGCATGACAGATGTACGCGTTGCCGTAAACTTACCTGGCTTGAAAATGAAAAACCCAGTGATGCCCGCTTCAGGAACCTTTGGCTTTGGGGATGTCCCCCAGGCACGCAAGTATGACCTTAACCGACTTGGGGCAATTGTAATTAAAACGACCACACCCCAAGCGCGGACAGGGAATCCGCAACCGCAAATTGCTGTATTAGGGGATGGGGTCTTAAATTCGGTTGGCTTAACAAACCCTGGAGTAAAGGTGGTTGCAGAAGAAAAGATTCCCCAACTAAAGCGGCAATATCCAGACTTACCGTTAGTTGCAAGTGTTGGTGGGGCAAGTGTTGAGGATTATGTTAAGGTTACCCAGCAATTAGTAGCAACAAAACTAGTAGATGCATTAGAGATAAATATCTCTTGTCCAAATGTTAAACATGGGGGAATGGCATTTGGGACTGATCCTAAGATTGCGGAAAAACTAACGCAGGCTGTTAAGGTGGCAAGCGGGGGTGTCCCAGTCTATGTTAAGTTAACGCCGAACGTTACTGATATTGTTGAGATTGCAAAGGCTGTAGAGGCAGGGGGTGCCGATGGCCTGAGTATGATTAATACTTTATTGGGGATGAAGATTAATCTTAAAACCCGAAAACCAGTTTTGGGTAATGTGATGGGTGGCCTTTCTGGAACTGCTATTAAGCCATTAGCTATCCGGATGATTTACCAGGTTTCCCATGCCGTTAATATTCCAATTATTGGTGAAGGAGGAATTGCGTCCGCAGAAGATGTGATCGAATTCTTTCTAGCTGGTGCCTCTGCCGTTCAGGTTGGTTCTGCTCATTTTCATGATGCATTTGCCATGCCACATATCATTGAGCAGTTACCTCAAGCAATGGCAAAATTAGGGATTGGCTCTTTAGCAGAGCTAAATAAATAAAATAAGCTTTCGTATAGAGAAAACTCCAGAGCTCGAAGATTCGAGCTCTGGAGTTTTTTATACTATCATTCACTCTTTTTCTCAATTTTAGCCAGGTGTTCATTTAATTTCTTTAATTCAGCCCGTAATTCTCGGTTTTCTTTTTCGATCACGTCTAATTTATCCTGGACTTGGTTATTATCTTCTTGGGAGAAGTAGTCAGTAATAGTACTTGTAATAACTCCAATCAGGCCAATCCCGACTAACATTAGCAGGACACCGGCGATTCGTCCAATTGTGGTTTTAGGTGAAATATCACCATAACCAACAGTGGAAGCAGTTGTGATTGCCCACCAAAGAGCATTTGAGAAAGGTGTCTTTTCGGAAACACTATACATGGCGGCAGAAATTAACAGAACCGTACAAGTAACGTAAATATAATAAAGAAGGCCATCCTTTTCAATGAATTTATTTAGTCGACCGGTTAACCCAACTAATCTAGCAATTCGTAAAATAGTAAAGGCTCTCCCTATTCGATTCCACCGGAAGATCCCGACAAGACCACCGACTGGAATAATCGAAAGTAGATCAAAAATATTATGTTTAAAAAACTTCTTCTTATCCTTGGCGAGGAAAAAGCGGGTAAAGTAATCAACTGTAAAAATAACTAGGATCCCGTTATTGACTGCTTTGAATGGTTCAGTATTAAGGTCAAGTTCGTGAGCAAAGTCAAACGCAATGAGGAGGATCGAGACGACCGCCAGGATTGCCATTGTCAGAAGATATAAAATGTATAATTGTCGTTTCACATTATTACTTCCTTATGCTTACCTTACATTGAGCGATCTAAGAGTTGGGTGGTGACCTTCTTTAATAATTTTTGCGTATTACTTGTTGGTAACTCATCAATTAGCTGTAACGCCTTTTTAGTAAACTTTCTAGCAAGTGCGTGTGCCATTTTAACACCGCCATATTGGTTGACCAGTTCTTGGACCTTTAGGGTATCTTCATCTGTCATGAATTGTTTCTTTGTGAGGTATGGTCTAAGCTCTTGGTGGTGTTCCCTAAGAATAAGAAGTAAGGGGAGCGAATAAACGCCAGTCGAAAGATCTTCGAGAATTGGTTTATTTAATTTACCATCTGTACTGTAGTCGAGAATGTCATCCAGAATTTGAAAAGTGATTCCGATGTTTTGTCCAATGTGTTTTGCAAGATGGACCACTTTTGGATCGGCACCCCCAAAATAAGCCCCTTCTTGTGCTGCCAAACTGAACAAGGTGGCAGTCTTACCATTAATATTTCGGTAATATTCAAGAAGTGATTGTTGTTGGTAGCGTTTGTCCATCTGACCAAGTTCACCAGCCAAAATTTTTCTCATTGCTTGAGCATTCGTTGTCAGGTATGGTGAGTTACTCATAGTTTCTACCAAAAGATCGAAGAAAACTGTAAATAGAAGATCACCACTATAAACCGCAGTATCTTTGCCAAAGGCGGCCTGAATACTCTTTGCCCCTCGACGTTCAGGTGAATCATCAATTACATCATCATGAATTAATGTAGCCATGTGGAGGATTTCTAGTGACGAAGCAATTTTAATTAGTTTAGTGCTGTTCCAATTACTTTTGCCGCCAAGCCGTGCAAATGTTAGGCAAAAAGCGGGGCGTAAATATTTACCACCTTGTGAAGCCATTTGTTTTAATGCGGCTTGTAAATCCTGATTACTAACGGTTATTCGTTGGTTAATTAGACGGTTAACTTCTTTTAATGCATTATTTAATTGTGGATCACTACGAAAATAATGTTTGTCCATTGAATGATAATTCCTTTGTATTGGTGTACTATCATATTGTAACAGTAATTTTAAATGAATGGGAAGTATGATTGTGTCATTAGATGTCTTTTTAGAATTAGTTGAAATTAAAGCGAAAACTGCTAGTATCCTCCCGATGCTTCTTGGAGTCTGTATGAGTGTTTATTATTACCACTCGTTTAATCTTGTTAACTCAATCCTCTTCTTTGTGGCGATGCTACTGTTTAACATGGCAGTCGACATGATGGATAATTATAACGATTATAATCACGCGGTCGATACTAAGGATTATAAGAAAAATACTAATATTATTGGGCGAGAAAAGATTTCTCCAAAATTGGTATTGTCCTTAATCTTAATTTTTAGCATCATCGCAGCGTTAATCGGGATTTATTTGGTAACCCGGGTTGGTTTGCCGCTCTTGTGGATGGGAATTTTCTGCTTTGCTGTGGGGATCCTTTATTCGTCAGGACCATTTCCACTTAACAGTCTTCCAGTTGGTGAGTTTTTCTCTGGATTTACAATGGGCTTTATGATTATGCTGATTTCGGTTTACATCAATAAGACTGGTAATTTTGACTGGAGCTGGCGGAACCTAATTAAAATCTGGCTGGTTGCCTTGCCATGTGAACTCTGGATCTCAAATTTAATGTTGGCTAACAATATCTGTGACGCCCAAGAAGATGAAGATAATCATCGGCACACGATTATTCACTTTATCGGAGTCAAGCAAGGACTCAATAGTTTCACGACCAAAAACGTAATTGCCTTCTTAGCAATTATTACCGCCGTTATGGCTCGCCTTGCTCCCTGGACAATGCTTCTGACGCTTCTAATTATTCCGTTTGTAGTTAAACAAACCAAACTTCTCTATCATGAGCAAGTCAAAAAACGCACTTTCCCCTGTGCCGTCAAAATTCTCCTCGTCGGCTCCCTTATTCAAGTAATAACGTATGGGATTGGAATTTAGATTAGAGTGCGAGCCAGCGAAGGACTTGCGGAAAGCTAGCGATTTCTCCACTGAACGGCGAGTAAGTCGTCGGAAGTGGAGGTCGTTAGCTTGAGGAAGGCTCGACTGAGTATGCTTTGACTTTGTTGCCTTAGTTAGTAGTAATTGAAGTTCAAAGTAGAATAACATGTATTGTTTCTACGCTTAGTCAAGAGAAATTACCGACATTATTTGCTTTCATGTTGGCAGTTCCTCTTTTCTTTTGGTTTAAATTAAAGGATATGACTGGCGAAAGCCTATTTAAAGGTACGACAAAAAAGCCCATTGTCGAGAAATGATTTAACAGTGGACTGAACCCTTAATTTGAATCAATTTCTTGGTTATCCTTTAGCTAATGTATAATCGTAAAATTGATTATTTATGACGAGATGATAAATTGTGCGTAATAGACGGTGGATGGTAGCGATGGCAATCTTTTTAGTGCCATGTTGACCATCTTCTTTTTTTCTACGCTGATAATAGTCATTAATATGGTTAGGGTGGTAGTGAGCGGCGGAAGCGATATTTTGAATTGCTTTGAATAGGATCTTCCTGACAACAGTGTTTCCTCGTTTACTAATGTGGTCAGTAGCTATATATTCTCCTGATTCGTAATGACGAAGATCAATCCCGATAAAGGCGTTCAGAGCGTTACTGTTTCTAAATCGTCAAATATCCCCAAGTTCGCCAAGAAGAGAGACGACGGTGCGGATGCCTAATCCAGGAATGCTTAAAAGTTTATTGTACTCGGGTAAGCTTTTAGCCAACTCTGTCATTTGCTCGATAATATGATCCTTTAACTTTGTTTCTCCTTGGATCTGATTAACGAGGTGTTTAACTTGCTGATATACGGGAGAATCATCATCAACTGCTGAATACGAGATGCCGGCAGCGCTATAAAGGCTGTGTGCTATCTGTTCTGCACGAGCACGAGAAATTCTTTTATTGGTTCCATGCTGAATAGTGTCGGTTAATTCAGTAAACGTAAGCTCTTGAGTTACGCGCTTAGCATGGGCAAATTGGCTAACTATTGACCAATAGAGTTCATTATTCGTATTACTTAAGACGTCTTCTATTTCGGGAAAAACTAGCTGTAACGCACGATGAAGTCGATTTTTATGGGTGGCGACATCTTTAGTCACTTCCTGATAAAAACGACTGTAGTCCATTAGCTTACGGTAAGTGGGACTGATTTTGTAAGTAATAGCACGCTTCATAATAAATTGAGTTTCAGCTAAATGACGAGCATCATTACGATCTGTCTTATATGGTCGAAGACTATCAAGTTGTTTCTTAGCTACTAATGGATTTAGACAGGTATAATTACGCCCTAAATCATCTAAGAAACGTTGAAGTCGCCTGGAGTATACGCCAGTTGCTTCGAAGACGATCTCTGGATCATTAAAAGAAGCCAAAGCTTTTTCTAGCTTAGTAAAACCATCTCGATTTAAAGGGAGTTTAGTTTCATTAAATAATATCTTATCAATAACGATAGCCACACTAATTGAATCTTTACTAATATCGATTCCAAACACACATTGCATCAAGTTACATCTCCTTGTGAAGCTCAATCGTTCCTTCCATTTCTAATTTTCTATACACGACTTTAAAGCCAGCAGACTCAAAACAGATTATGAAAGGAAAATGAAGTTGCCACTTTTTATTACGACATCGAGTGTCAAAGTACTTTGCGACATGTCAACTTCAGTAATTGCTTTTAAACGAAAAAAGCAATGAAATCCTTAATCCGTCGATTAAAAATTCCATTACTAATCTTAGTCTGTTTTCATTCTTTAATCCCAAAATGAAGTGCAGCGGCACCAAGGTTAAGTGGTGTATAGTTTACCGACTTAAATCCAGCGTCCTCCATCATCTTAGCTAACTGCTTAGCGGAGACGAACTGTTGACTCGTCTTTTGGAGGTACTGGTAATCCTTTATGTGACCACCTGCAACTTTAGCTAGGTAAGGGAAGGCTTTAAAATATGCTTTCCATCCAAGCTTGACTAGTGAATTAGTCGGCTGTGACATTTCAAGAACTCCTAGCTGACCACCGGGTTTCAGTACCCGGTAAATTTCAGCTAATGCTTTATCGGCGTCCGGAACGTTCCGCAAGCCAAAACCAATGGTGACAATATCAAAGGATTCGTCGTCCAACGGGAGGTTCATCGCATCCCCGTTAATCAAGATTAAGTTCGGGATCGCCTTTGTTTTACGCTTCGCAATCTTTAACATTGCTGCATTAAAGTCGACCCCGGTAACACGACCTTGGGGTAATCGTTTTGCCATCGCAATTGCTAAATCCCCCGTCCCGCAGCAAATATCAAGCGCTTTAACTCCAGGCTTGAATTCTAACCCTGCCAGGAGCTTCTTTCGCCAGAGCTTCTGCGTTCCCAAACTAATCACATTGTTGAGCTTGTCATAGTGGGGCGCTACTCGAGTGAATAGCTGGTTAACTTCGTCTTCATTTTTTAAATGGTTTGTTTTTGTCATGGCTAACATCTCCCTAGTTGGTAGCGGTCTTCTTTGGTTGAACAAGGACAATCAAGATGAAGTTTATGAGTAAAGTAAGTCCGGTAATCGCAAAGACCATTGGGTATGAGGATAACCCGGAAATAACAGAGCCTAGCAACGAACCAAACACCGCACCCCCGGCTTGGAAGGACTGGTTAATACTGAAGACCCGTCCAAAGGCTTCCGTTGGTACGTTAAGGGTAAGAACAGTTTGCGCAGCGGGCATTAAGGCAGCGTTTGCGAAGCCAAGGAGGAACCGCCAAAAGGCCAATGACCAAGGTGAGTGGGTAAATGTCATCGGGATAAAGAGGATAAAGGCAGTGATTAAACCGATTCGCAAAACCCTTTCTGGCCCAATCTTATCCATTGTATGACCGACTTTAGAAGCGGCAGTCAATGTTCCGAGTCCTGGCGTTGCGGCGACAATCCCGGCAACAAAGGCAATGTTCCCGTGGTTATGCATCAACTGACGGACATATAAACTGATGATTGGACTGATGGACATTGATGATACCATTACGATCAGGGTCGTAAAGAAAGTAACAAAGATTAATTTTAGGTTCGGAATATCAGCCATTACTTCCCGAATAGGGTGCATCTTTTCCTTCTTGATTGGAACAAAATGCCGTTCCTTAACCAAAAAAGTAGTGCTAAGGAATACGCAGAACATTAAGAACCCGGTAATAAAGAAGGGGATCCGGTAACCAAATGAACCGGAAAGAGCCCCACCAAGCAATGGGCCAACCAGGTTTCCGGCAATTCCGGCGGTTGAAATGGCGGACATTGCCCAACCAGATTTACTGTGGGGTGTTTCACCAGCGATTAATGCTGCAGCGTTGTTAATATAGCCAGAAAAAGCACCTTGAAGGAACCGCATTCCGATGATCATCCACGCTGATTGAGAAAGCCCCGTAATAAAGATGGTACAGGCCATCACTCCTGAAGCCCGCATACACATTAGTTTTCGGCCCTTTTGGTCAGCGAGGCTTCCCCAGAGTGGAGAAACAATTGCCTGGCTAACGAAGGTCGCACCGAATGCTAGACCGGAGTAGAAGTTTAATTGGAATTTGGAAAAATCGCCAAGTTCGTTAATAAAGAGTGAAACGAACGGCATCGTCATTGAGAATCCCATCCCGGTTATAAAACAGCCAATCCATAACGAATAGAAAGTTTTGCGCCACTGGGGAGATAGCTCAGAATCCATATAAATATTTGCTCCTTTATAATTGTAATAATTATGAGTATAACAAGTTCCCATACAAGAAGCTATTTCTTGTTAGCTTTCTTAATATTTAAATAATGATAGAAGCTTAAAATCATTAGGATCACCATAATCACGGTTGACCACATTCCATAGCGGATCCCGCTTACTAATGAAGCAGGGGTGTTGGCAATTACCACGCAGAGGGTAACTGAAACAGCTCCTGATATCTGGCGAAGAGTGTTATTGAGGGCTGTTCCGTGACTATTTTCTTCCTTGCTCAAGTCAGAGAATGCTTCCGATAGGGCCGGACTGAAGACAAAGGCATTCCCAATCATCCGCAGCATGTAAGCCACTGTAAGAATAATGACTGAAGAGTGGTTATTAACTAAGACTAATGGAATCGAAGCCACAAGCATGATTACAGCACCGATTGTAACGAGCCATTTTGGACCATACTTGTCATAAATGGGACCAACAAAGTAAGCGGTGATTGCGTTACCAATTGCTCCAGGAAGAAGGATTAACCCCGAGAGAAAACTTCCCATTCCGAGAATCTTTTCCGTATAGATTGGCATCAGTTGTTCGGTTCCCAGAAGAACCATGAAGGTAAAAATTCCGACAATTGTCATCCACCGGAAAGAAGGGTAAGTAAAGATTTGAACCTTTAACATTGGGTTCTTCAGGTGAAGTTGTCGCTTAGTAAAGACAGCGATAATAAGGAGCCCAATGATTAACATTGCTAAACCGTACCACAGGTTAATTTGGAAAACAGTTAAGCTTCCTAGCGCTAGTCCAGAACCAATTAAAGAAATTAAAACTGAAAGATAGTCGATCTTGATTGGTCGTGGGGTAGAAAAGTTTGGTAACTTTAGGTACCCGACAATAAATGCCAGGATCATTAATGGAAGGACTAAAATGAACAGCCAGCGCCACGAGAGAAATTCCAGGATTAACCCAGAAATTGTTGGCCCCAGAGCTGGCGCTGCAGAAATGACCAGACTAGACAAGCCGAGGATTGCGCCCCGTTTTTCGATTGGGTAGATTGAAATCATGGTTGTCATTTGGAATGTCATGAGCATTCCCCCAGCACAGGCCTGGATTAGACGAGCTAACAAGAGGGTAGCAAAGTTATTAGCGAAACAGCCTACCAATGTCCCAAGAATAAATGTTCCGATAATTCCAGTAAAGACGTGTCGGTTGGTAAACTTTTCATACATATTAGATGAAAGTGGGGTTACAATCCCAATGATTAAGGTATACCCGGTTGTTAACCACTGTACCGCATTTAATGAGACGTGAAGATCCTCCTGAATAACTGGCAGTGCCGTTACCATCATGGTTTGGCTTGCTAAACTGATAAAACAGGTGCCAAGTAACACAGCAGTCACAATTCGGCGGATCCGTGGATTAATTTGACCTTGTTGATTCACACTATTACTCCTTTATTTTAGACTACTAAAATAGTTTACCATGCACTGTCAAATCAAATTTTGCATCAGTTAAACATTCTTTTGGTACAATAAAAAGTAAAATGTGATTCTAGGAGAGGGAGCAGGCTTAATGAAGACAAGGATTGCAGTCTTTTCTGATGTCCATGGAAACCTAAGTGCGATGCGGGCAATGTACCGTGATAGTCGTCAACAACATGTTGATCAGTACTGGTTTGTGGGTGACCTATTGATGCCAGGGCCAAGTGTAAGCGAAATCTGGCGGTTATTTAAGATAATTAATCCAACGGTGATTGTCCGGGGAAATTGGGATGATCTGGTGGTAAATGGTGTCCGGGGGAAGATGGACGTGAAATTTCCATCCCACATTTACTTTGCTCGGTTAGCCCAGTATGTTGGTCAAAACGCGCCACGGGGGATGGTCGAAGAGATTGCTAATTGGCCATTGCATGTCACAAAAAAGGTTGGTCCACTTAACTTTGGAATTTCCCATAACCTGCCATGGTTAAATATGGGTCAGGATCTCTTCCCAACACAGTCAACACAGAATTTTGATCAACTTTTTCCACCTGAAGATCCAGCAATTGATGTCGCAATTTATGCCCATGTTCACCATGAAATCATGCGCTATGCTAGTGATGAGCGGATTGTGATGAATCCGGGAGCAGTTGGTGAACCATTTAATGGTTGGGATAAGCTCCACCGTGATATGCGCGCCCATTACCTGGTGATTGAGGTGGATGATATGGGGATGGCATCCGTCAACTTACGTCATGTTGGGTATGACCGGAAAGCTGAGCAGGCGATTGCTGATCAGTCTGCAGTTCCGTATCTCGAGCTTTATGACTTGATGATGAAGACGGGTCGGGCATATACTCATGATCCAGAAAAGTTAACCCGGCTTAACCATAAATATGACTATGCACAACAGTATTTAGACTACTGCAAACGAATTGGTCAAAAATAGTCAAACTTTTCTCTTGTAAGTCTTACAAAAAGTTAGTATAATAAAATGTAAAGAATTGTTCGCAAATGTTAATTAATAGTTGTGTGAACCTTAATAATGTGTGGGGGTAAGCACATTTCGTTGCAGTCACATAGAAACAGGATATAAGCTAATTGGGAAAATTAAGAACGGGCTTTTACCAATTAGTTTATTTCTGTTTCGCCATTCTGTTATCGTCAATTTATTTCAAAAAGTATATATAAAAGGAGATCTTGAATATATGGCAAAAAAGTCAAAGATTGCTAAATTAAAGCACCAAGAAGCATTAGTAAAGAAGTACGCTGCCAAGCGTAAGGAATTAAAGGCCAAGGGTGACTACATTGGCTTGTCCAAGTTACCACGGAATTCCAGTGCCGTTCGTCTACACAATCGTGATCGTTACGATGGCCGTCCTCATGCTTACATGCGGAAGTTCGGTATGTCTCGTTTAACCTTCCGTGAACTCGCCCACAAAGGTCAAATTCCTGGCGTAAGAAAGGCTAGTTGGTAAATAGTAGAGTGCGAGCCCGTTAAAAGCTTCCGGTGGCTAACGATTTCTCCACCGAACGACGAACTTGTCGTCGGAGGTGGAGGTCGTTAGCTCGAGGAAGCTTAGGGCGAGCACATTTTGACTATGTTGACTTGATAATTTCTCCTGACGAAGGCGGCTTGCGCCTAGGAAGGAGTTTGCTAGCTCTAGGAAATTCGGGCGAAGCGCAGTAGCTGAGTGGGCTCACAGACGAAATTGATGAATCAATTTCTGATTCACTCCAACATTTCCACTATGCTACCTAGAACTAATTTCATACTACTAAGACTTTTAGTAAAACTATTGTTAACATAATCACGAGCGTGTGCTATACTATTAGCTAAAATAGTTAAGTAAGTAAATTAATTGATTAATAACAGTTAACTTAGGTTGGGATATCCTAAGTTGGCTGTTTTTGTTTTAAATAAATCAATTTAAAATAATTCTAATTTGGCCTTGATATTAATCTTAAATTGACTATACTAAAAAGTGTAATTAAGAATGATTCTAAATTAAGGAGAGGATTTTATGATGAACTTTATCGGTCACGAAATTGATGATTTCAAGGTTAATGCATACCAAGATGGAAAGACTAAGGAAGTTACTAAGGCCGACGTTTTAGGTAAGTGGAGCATTTTCTTCTTCTACCCAGCTGACTTTTCATTCGTTTGTCCAACTGAACTAGAAGCCCTCCAAGATAAGTATGAAGACTTCAAGAAAGCTAATGCTGATATTTATTCTGTTTCTGAAGATACAGAATTCGTTCATAAGGCATGGGCTGAAGCATCAGAAAAGATCGGTAAGATTAAGTACAACATGTTAGCCGACCCAGCTGGTAAGCTTGCCCGGATGTTTGATGTCTTAGACGAAGATGCTGGTCAAGCTTACCGTGGTGTCTTCATTGTTGACCCTGATGGTAAGATCCAATCCTACACAATTAATAACATGGGCATTGGTCGGAGCGCCGATGAAATTTTACGGACACTTCAAGCTGCCCAATTTGTTCGTGAACATGGTGATCGTGTTTGCCCTGCCAACTGGAAGCCAGGTCAAGATTCAATTAAGCCAAGTCTTGACCTTGTTGGTAAGCTTTAATTTAATAGGAGGAAACACCGATGAGCGAGCATATCTATGACTTGATCATCGTCGGTGCCGGGCCAGCTGGATTAACGGCTGGCCTTTATGCTGGTCGGGCAACCCTTGATACATTAATCCTTGAAGGAAATAGTGTCGGTGGGCAAGTAACGACGACATCCGTTGTTTATAACTATCCCGGGGTAGCAGAAGTCGACGGTACCGAACTGATGAACAAGATGCAAAAACAAGTTGCGGACTTTGGTGTTGAGATTAAGCACGCTGAAGTTACTAAGTATGATCATTTAAATGATGATGTTAAAACTGTGATTGATGCTAATGGGCAACAATATCAGGCCCGAAGCATTATTATTTCTGGTGGGGCTAACCCCAAGAAAGTTGGTTTTCCTGGTGAAGATAAATTCCGTGGTCGGGGAGTAGCATACTGTTCGACTTGTGATGGCGAACTCTTTACTGGGTTGCAAATCTTCGTTGTTGGTGGGGGTTATGCAGCAGCAGAAGAGGCTGATTACTTAAGCCGTTATGGTAAACACGTTACCGTATTGGTTCGGGGTGATCACTTTACCTGTCCACCATTGATTGCTTCTCGGGCATTGGATAATCCCAAGGTAAGTGTTGAGTATAATACCGAAGTCGAAAGCGTTGAAGGTGATGATTACCTTACCGCTGCTACCTTGGTTAATAATAAGACTGGTAAAAAGACCGTTTACCACCTTGATGATGGTGATCAGACTTTTGGTGTCTTCGTTTATGTTGGCACCCGGCCAGCAACGCAAAACCTTAAAGGGATCATCAAACTTAACCAGCAGGGTTATATCATTACTGATAATCATCGACAAACGAATATTCCTGGTGTCTTTGCTGCTGGTGACATTATTGAAAAGGAACTTCGGCAAATCGTCACAGCAACTGCTGATGGCGCTGAAGCTGCAACAGCTGCGGAAAAATATGTAACTGAACAAAAGCAGCGGCTAGGGATCCCAATTCATCTTGAAGCTAAGAAACCAGCAAAAACGGTTGGCCAAACTTCTTCCCTTGATAACCAGGAAGAAGTCACTCCCCATTCAGGTGATTGGTTAACTGCCGATATTGTGCAACAATTGCAGCCAATCTTTGCTCGTTTAACAAAGAAGATCACCTTACAGGTTCTGACCAACGAAACACCTTTAAGTGACCAACTGGTTGGCTTTGTAACCGAATTTGCTACATTGGATGAACACATAAATGTTGAAACAAAAGCAGCTCCTCTGGACGTTAAGTACCTTCCTCAATTGAGGTTGCTTGACGATACGGAAAAAGATACTGGGCTCCACTATGCTGGTATTCCAACGGGACACGAATTAAATTCGCTTGTCCTCGGTGTTTATAATGTTGTAGGACCCGGACAGACGATCTCGCCAGAAATGGTTGAACGGATCAAAAAGCTTCCTGCAGCTAATATTAAGATTGGTGTCTCACTTACTTGTCACTTCTGTCCGGATGTAGTGGCTGCATGTCAACGGATGGCAGCATTAAATCCTAACATTACTGCCACAATGATTGACCTTCAGCACTTCCCTGAACTACGAAAAGCTAAGAACATCATGAGCGTGCCTGCCACGATAATTAATGATGGTCCGGTTATCTTTGGTAGTCAGACAATGGAACAACTTGTTAAAGCAGTTGAAGAAGCATAAAAAAGCGTTTCATTTTATACTAGATAAAAAATAAATAATGTATTATTAAAGAGTTCCTTACATTCTTACTTGAGATGGGGGAGCTCTTTTTATAAAAATAGTAAGTCTGCTATAATTGAATCTAGAAAGAAGGATGGACAAATCGAGAGTACATATTACCAATACTCACCATATGATTGGGGTAGCTAAGTTAACACAGCATATGGTAACTGACATTGCAACTAAGGAACTTGGCTTTCGTGAAATCGGTGTTTTTCAATATCATGATAAAAATGAAAGCAATGATTCATTAACTGCACGATTTGACGGAATGTTGGCTGGAGTTGAAATGGGGAACGTAATTGTCTTTCAGTCGCCATCCTGGAATTCAGTTGAATGGGATACCGCGTTGCTTAAACGAACGTTGATTTATGATCACTTAAAGCGGATTATCTTCATCCATGATGTGATTCCCTTGCTGAAATGAAAACCGGTGAAGGGAAGACTTTAACTGCTACCTTAGTCTTGTATCTCAATGCTTTAAGCAAGCAGGGTGCGATTTTGGTGACACCAAATGCCTACCTGGCACAACGTGATGAGGAACAATTAGCTCCCGTTTATGAGTGGATGGGCCTAACTGTAAGTACTGGTTTTCCTAAGGATGATCCAGACCGGAAAGTTCGTCCTGAAGAAAAGCGAAAATGGTACAACTCAGATATTCTGTACACAACCGCAAGTAACCTTGCTTTCGATTACCTATTTAATAACTTGGCGGCAAATAAGGATGGTCAATATTTGCGTCCCTACCACTACGTAATTATTGATGAAGTGGACGATGTGCTTTTAGACCAGGCTACGTCACCATTTGTTGTTGCAAGTGCCCCGATGCTACAGTCTAACCTTTACCGGCTATGTGATGACTTTGTGCGGATACTTGTGCCAAAACGTGACTTTACTGTTCGCCGTCGAGACAAGGCGGTCTGGTTGACGTATAACGGTGTTCAACGTGCTGAACAATATTTTCGGATTCGGAACTTGTATGATGATGAAAGTCGTGAAGTATACCGTCATATTGCCTTGGCATTGCGGGCCCACTATTTCATGAAGAATGGTCATGATTACTTGGTTGAGAAAGGGAAGGTCGTTCTCCTTGATGAAACCGATGGTCGGCTAAAGAACGGGGTTAAAGTTAACACCGGTCTTCACCAAGCAGTTGAGCAAAAGGAACACGTTGAAGTTACTGATAACCAAAAAACGGCTGCCTCGATTACGTTCCCAAGCCTTTTTGGTTTGTTCGATAAAATCTCCGGAATGAGTGGGACCGTTAAGGGTGATGAAGACGAATTTATCAACGTTTATAATATGGAAGTTGTTCAGATTCCTACTCACAAGCCAGTTATTCGGAAAGATTATCCGGCTAAGATCTACCTAACAACTTCAGAAAAATTAAAGCAGGCTCTTAATGATGTCATCACTCTCCATAAAGCAGGACGCCCAATTTTACTAGTTGCTGGTTCAGTAGAAAATTCTGAAATTATTTCTAAATTACTCCTGGACCGGGGAATCCCGC
This sequence comes from Limosilactobacillus avistercoris, assembly GCF_014836425.1. Taxonomy (GTDB): domain Bacteria; phylum Bacillota; class Bacilli; order Lactobacillales; family Lactobacillaceae; genus Limosilactobacillus; species Limosilactobacillus agrestimuris. The sequence continues at coordinate 23,635 of NZ_JACSQW010000014.1, forward strand.
ATAACGTCCTAAACGCCTTTAATATCGCTCGAGAAGCCGCAATCGTTAAGGATGCTGGCCAGCCAGGAGCGGTAACGGTAGCGACTAATATGGCCGGACGGGGAACCGATATTAAATTAGGATCCGGTGTTAAGGAAAAAGGTGGTCTTGCCGTTATTGGGACTGAGATGCTTCCGGAACGGGTTAAATTACAGCTTGCTGGTCGTGCGGGTCGGCAGGATGATCCCGGCTCGAGTCAGTTCTATATTTCACTGGAAGATAGCTACATCGCAAAGGCAAGTACTAAACGATTCAAGAAGATGTACCGGAAGTTAGTTGAAAAACGGCGTAAAGGTGCAATGCCAAAAGAATTAAAGAGCTCACGAATCCGGTTTAGTCTTGAAATGTTAAAGAGCCGGGTAGCGGATGGTGAAGTTCGTTCACGGAAGAAGACGAATAAGTATGAAGTGGCTTTGCGGATTCAGCGGACCCAGTTCTACAAGGAACGGGCAAAGTTGATGAATAATGCCCGGCTAGAGCGAACGGTTGGTAACTGGTTAAGTGAAGGAAACGATGATTTCTTAAACACCCAGACCGAATGGACGGCTAGTCAGTTACAACACTTAATTAATGAGCACTTTACGTATAAGAAAGTCAAGGTCCCAGATAACCTAATGTATAACCGGAAAGCGCTAAAGAAATATCTTGAAGGTTTATGTACTGATATTTTGAAGGAAAAGTACAAGACCTTAATTAATACGGAGCAGTTAAACCAGTTTTACCGTTCAGCCCTGTTAACCGCGTTGGATAATTGTTGGACTGATCAGGTTAATTGCCTTAATGATTTACGAATTATTGTTGAACCATGGTCACTTTCTGGTCGTGATCCCGGTTATGTATATCAAGTAAAGGCTTTTAACTCTTACAAAAATATGCTTCGTGAAGCACGAAAAAAAGTGGTTGATAACTTGCTGCTTAGTCGGATCAAACTAAACAAGAAGAACCAACTAGTGGTTAGTTTCAACTAGTTACACGGGAGGAAGATTAGATGACTGTATATAATGTCAACCTCGGGATTGGTTGGGGAAGCAGTGGTATAGAATACGCCCAGGCTTACCGTGCGCAATCCTTGCGAAAATTAAAAGTACCAGCTAAATTTATCTTTTCAGATCTGATCTTGGCCAATAATATCGAGGATCTAACAAAGAATCTTGGCTATTCCGATGATGAGATTATCTGGTTTTACAATTTCTTTACTGACGTGAAGATTGCACCGTCAGATTACCCGTTGGGTCAATTTGAAAAGGATATTAACCTTAATGAACGGAATGCTAAACGTGAAGAAATTAATGGCGGAAAGAACTATTTCTATACTTTAGCTGATGAAGGATTATCAATTAATGTGCGTTTTCATGATCAGAAAAAGAAAACGATTGATCAAGTGTCTTACGTTGCTAATGAAGTGATGGTTAAGCGTGATTTCTACTCTTACACGAAATATGCGACCGAATATTACAATGGGGTTAAGGAAAATAATCAGGTTACCCACCGTGACTTTTACAACGAAGATGGTAGTGTTGCCTATACCCAACATGTTCGGGGACAACATGAGGTTTTTGAATTTCCTGATAAAATCTACTATTCAAAGAATGACCTTTATTTAGAAATGTTGAAACGACTGAAGTTAACCAAGGACGATACCATTATTCTTGATCGGGAAGATGATGGAAATATCTTGATTAATGGTCAATTAATTTTTGAACACCATGATCCCGCCAAGTTGGTAATCGTGGTCCATGCTGATCACTATGATGAGCACTATACTAACAAGAAGACTGTTTTATGGAACAACTTCTATGAGTACCAATTCACTCATACTAAAGATGTTGCTAGTTTTATCGTTGCTACTGATAAGCAACGTGACTTATTAAAAAAGCAATTTAAACAATATCAAAACGTACAACCAAATGTTACAACGATTCCGGTCGGTAATCTTAAACAATTAACGAAGCCGACAACTAAACGGAAACCTCATTCTCTAATTACTGCTTCCCGATTAGCTACCGAAAAGCATATTGACTGGCTAATTAAAGCAGTAGCAAAAGCCCACCAGGAAGTGCCGGATGTAACACTTGATATTTATGGCCAGGGTGGTGAAATGGGCCGGTTGAGTCAATTAATTAACCAGTATAAGGCTAACTCGTATATTCGCCTCATGGGACAACATGATCTAACTACCGTTTACCAAAAGTATGCCGCTTATATTGCTGGTTCGACTAGTGAAGGATTTGGCTTAAGTTTGCTTGAAGCAGTTGGTTCTGGCTTACCAATGATTGGTTTCGATGTTCCATATGGTAACCAGACCTTCATTGATGATGGTAAAAATGGTTACCTATTGCCGTATGCTCAGGATTGGAGTGACGATAAAAAGGTTGACCTTTTGGCCGGAGCGGTCGTCAAACTCTTTACCAAAGCCGATCAAGAAAAGTTCGTCCAGCGTTCATATGAATTGGCTGAGCCATATTTAACCGATAATGTTGCTAAACGCTGGGGAAAGCTATTGGAGGAATTGAAGAATGATTAACCTATTTGAAAAATATGACGGTAGTTCCCGTGATTTCCTTTTTTCCCAAAAAATGGCCAAAATTAAGATTCCATCAGTAGCAATGATTGATAATGGCTTTTTGCCTGATGATGTTGACTCACCATTTAAGTACTTCTGTAATTTAAATGATGACCATGATCCACTCTACTTTGATCAACTTAAGATTCCGTACTATTGGCGGATCTTGAGTACTGGCGAAAGTGGTCAGATTTATGATTTAGACAAAATGAAAGCGCGAATTATTTACAGTGCAACGGATAATTCCCGCTTTGTTAAAGAAGTCCAGTGGTTTAATGATGTTGGGACGACATCATGGGTTGATCACTACAATAACCATGGCCACCTTTTTGCTAAGACCTATTATCAAGATGGAAAAGCAACTTACCGAAAATACTTTAATAATCATGGTCAGACCGTAATTGAGTGGAATTTTGCGGCTGAAGATCTCTTCTTGGATGTGAAGGGACTCCATCGGCACTTTACGTCATTGGCTAAGTTTGTAACCTTCTACCTCCAATTCCGTAAATATAACTTGGATCACGTCTTCTATAACTCGCTGAGTCATCCGCTATGGGTGATGGATGAATTACCGGCTGGTGGAACAGATACCCTATTTTGGAATGAGGATACTGGTGCAACGATTCCTGGTAATATGCAATACCTTCTTAACAAAAATACGCGAACAAAGCACATTGTTTTCCAGAAGTACCGTGATTGGGTTCGTCGGCGAGAATTATTCCCTGAAGGAACTGGTAATGTAGCTGATTTTCATTACTTGGGGATGATTTATCCTCATCCACGAGGAAATAAACTTCAACCGCGGATTTTAATTATGACTAATTCTGATGAAATTGAACATTTGGATCAATTGGTAAATGCAATGCCAAATATTGAATTCCGGATTGCTGCAGTAACAGAAATGTCTGGGAAATTATTGGCATTTGGTGAACGACCAAATGTTGAAGTTTATCCAAATGTTAGTCGTAAGCGAGCCTTACAGTTATTAAAAGACTGTGATATTTACCTTGATATTAATCATGGTAGTGAAATTCTTGATAGTGTTCGGGCGGCATTTGAACAAAATATGTTAATTCTTGGCTTTAAGGATACTCTTCATGAGCCGCAATTTGTTGCTCCACAAAACGTCTTTGAGTCTAATCAAGCTCAGCAGATGACCCAAACAGTCTTAACAGCATTGCTCAAACCAGCGCTAATGAAGAAACTAATTGATACTCAACGTGAATATGCTAATGATTCAACTGTTGAACAGTATAAAGAAGTGATTGGGGCGATAACGGATGGCAAAGCAAGATAATAATAATGAGTCAATGATAGAAAAGCATGCCCTTGATCGGTTAAACCATGTTGAAAAGGAACACCGGAAGGCATATGCAAAAAAAGCCTGAAAAGTTTAGTCCCGCTAAAATTATCATGGGAATTATTCTAATCGTTGTTCTTTTGACCTCATTAGTAAGCATTCTCTAGTTATAAGGAGTACTAGATAGTTAATCTCTTTTGAAAACTTACAATAAGTTAGTATATCCTATTGACTTTTAGTAATTATCATGTAGAATTTAGGTAATTAATCACGAAGGGAGTTCAGATTATGCAGAGTTTTGCCATGCCAAAAGAAGTTTGTCTTGCTTGTTGCAGTGTTTGTAACAAGACTTTTGGTGTGGAAAAATTCAGTAATTTGTACTCTAGTAAATGGTTGAGATAAGTGTTTATTTTGACTGCTCATAAACTAGGCTTACAATTCTGGATTTGGAATTGCAAGCCTTTTTTATTTTAACTTCGCGGTAAAAAAGGAGAGAGGATGATCTATCGATGGATTGGACGATAATCCAGCAAAGCCTACCCAATTTCGTCCAGGGATTTAAATTAACCCTGTGGCTTTCACTGGTTGGGATTGTTGGATCGATTATTGTTGGTATCATTACGAGTTTGATTCAGTACTTTCGGATCCCGGTATTACGCCGGATGTTCGGGATTTACGTTGAGGTTGCACGAAATACCCCCTTACTAATTCAGCTATTTTTCCTGTACTATGCATTTCCGGTAATGGGGATTAAGATGACAGCTGAGACCTGTGGGATTATCGGTTTGATTTTCCTCGGTGGTGCATACATGGCTGAGGGATTTACCGGTGGTTTCAACGGGGTGAGCCAAACCCAGATTGACGCGGGAGAGGCACTGGGGATGAACCAGTACCAACTTGCCTGGTATGTCGTCTTGCCCCAAGGCTTATCGTTGAGTGTTCCGGCATTGGCAGCGAACATTATTTTCCTAATTAAGGAAACATCAATCTTTTCTGTAATCGCCATCCCGGAACTAACCAACACCGCCTTGGACTTGATCGGGATGTACTACCGGTCCAACGAATACCTGTTGATGTTGGTAATCGCCTACGCAATTATCATGATTCCAGTAATCTTACTACTTGATTGGCTTGAAAGGAGGGTCCGTTATGGCGCATTCGGGGATTAGTGTTCTCTTTGAAGGGACGAACTTTACCCGACTAATGGGCGGCCTGTGGACGTCGGTTTGGATCGCGGTTGTTTCCCTAGTGATTGGTCTTTTGATTGGGACAATCTTTGGCCTTCTGCGGACCATGCGGAGTCGGATTATCCGCTTCATCCTCTTGTTATACCTTGAATTTTTCCGGATTGTCCCGACGGTAGTCCTCTTGTTCCTGGTTTACTACATCTTGCCACGGCAATTTGATATTAACCTCCCGGCAACCTGGATGGCAGTCTTAGCGTTTTCCCTGTGGGTTGCTGCTGAATTTAGTGACATCGTTCGGGGAGCGCTTGAATCGGTTCCCCAACACCAGCGAGAATCTGGCTTAGCGTTGGGCTTGAACCAATGGCAACTTTTCCGTTATGTCTTGCTTTCCCAAGCAATCCAGCTTGAATTGCCGGCAACCATTAATTTGGCTACCCGGGTGATCAAGACGACTTCGCTGTTGCTGATGATTAGCGTTATGGATGTAATTAATGTCGGCCAACAGATTATTGAGGCGAATAACCAGACACACCCAACCGGAATCTTCTGGGTGTACGGGTTAATCTTTATCCTCTACTTTATTGTTGATTACCCATTATCACTATGGTCAAAGCACTTAACCGCAAAGGCAGAACGAAAATAGGCAGGTGGAATTATGACGGAAGAAATTCTAAAAGTTGAACATTTAAATAAGTTTTATGGTGATTGGCAAGTCCTCCACGACATTAACTTTGATCTCAAGAAGGGTGAAGTTGTGACCCTTCTTGGACCGTCTGGTTCGGGGAAGAGTACCTTGATCAGGACGCTCAATGGTCTTGAACCATTCCGGAAAGGAAGTATTTACTTTAAAGGAAAGAAAATTGATCCGACCCCGAAGGAATGGCAGAAGTTGCGTCAAGAAATCGGGATGGTTTTCCAGAGTTACGATCTTTTCCCGAACTTGACTGTGTTGGACAACATTCTCCTGGCACCAACTAAGGTTCAAGGACGGAACCGCGCGGATGTTAAAAAGGAAGCGATGGAGCTCTTGGACCGGGTCGATCTAGCAGACCAAGCTAATTCGTACCCCCGGCAATTATCCGGTGGACAAAAGCAACGGATCGCCATCGTTCGGGCATTGGCGATGCATCCTGAATTGATGCTCTTTGACGAAGTGACCGCATCACTAGATCCCGAAATGGTCCGTGGAGTTCTCGAAATTATTAAGGAGTTATCTGATCGTGATCACATGACGATGATCATTGTGACCCACGAAATGAACTTTGCTGCCCAGATTGCGGACCGGGTCCTGTTCTTAGAGAATGGCCGGATCCTGGAAGAAACCCCAGGAAAGCAATTCTTTGAACACCCACAAACCGCCAGAGCAGCAGAATTCTTATCAAGTATGGAATTTTAGGAAGGAAGAGTTAAGATGAAGAAGATTAATTGGAAGAAAATTATTGCCGGTGCCCTTACCGTAGCCGGCGCAGTCGCTTTACTTGCCGGATCAAGCTACGTTAAGCCAACTACCGCCAGTGCCGCAAGTAACTCAAGTTCTGTTTCCGCCATTAAGAAGCGGGGAACGCTCCGGGTCGCTGTCTTTGGTGACTTACCTCCATATGGTTGGGTAAACAAAGACGGTAAGCGGGTTGGTTATGATGTCGAGTTAGCCCGTCAAATGGCCAAGGATCTTGGAGTAAAGCCAAAGTTCATCCAAGTTAACGCCAATAACCGGGTGGATACTTTGAACTCCAACAAGGCCGATATCGTTTTGGCTAACTTCACCGTTACCCCAGAACGGAAGAAGGTCGTTGATTTCGCTAAGCCTTACATGAAGGTTTCTGTTGGTGTCGTTTCTCCTAAGAAGAAGGCCATCACCAAGGTTAGCCAATTGAAGGGTAAAAAAGTCATCGTTACCAAGGGAACTACTGCTGAAAACTACTTCACCAGTAAGCAACCCGGCGTTCAACTCTTAAAGTTTGACTCCAAGACCCAACAATTCAATGCCTTGAAGAATAACCGTGCTGCTGCCTTGGCCGATGATAACTCTTACCTCTATGCTTGGGTAAAGAAGAACCCGAAGTATACTGTTGGTATCAAGAGCATCGGTCCTAAGCAATACATTTCCCCAGCCGTTAAGAAAGGTAACAAGTCCCTCCTCGATTGGTCCAACAAGGAAATCACCAAGTTAACCAAGAAGGGCTTCTTCACCCAAGACTACAACAGCCAATTAAAGCCTTACTTCGGCAGCGAAGTAAAGCCGGGAGATATTGTGTTGGATAAGTAGGGTGTGAGCCAGCATAGAGCCTGCGGAAAGTTAGCAATTTCTCCTGGCGAACACGTTTCGGCTAGGTTGCCTAGGATTGCTAGTCGGAGATCGCGGTCACAACAATGCCTATCTCAACCAAAATAAAAACCAGTCAGCAATTTTTACGTTGTTGACTGGTTTTTATTTATTTAAAATTATCCCAATAATCATCAGTTGATTTAACAATTGGATCATCGGGAAGGACATTCATGCCAATTAACTTATCCCGGGCAATTGCAAAGTCTAACGAGTTCTCTTTACCATGTGTCGCATCAAGGAGAGTATCTAATTCACCTTTAGAAAAGATCGCAACTGCTTTTTGCTTTGTACGGGTAATAAGAATTGTTTGCTTGTCTTCGCTGACTTGGTCAAGGTAATTGTTAAGGTGTTTTTTAAAGTTAGCTTCAGTGGTTGTAATCGCCATGCTAATCGCATCCTTATGTGTAATATTACAACCTATTTTAAACCAAAAAAAGCGCCGATAATAAGCCTATCAGCACTTTATCTTTATCCCATTACAGATTCTCATCCGTCTTAAAGTTCAATTCACAATAATCGGTCATCTTAGTAATCAATTCTAGAGCTAAGTTCTTGTAAGCCGTCAAAGTATCGGTAGCAAACTTGTCGCTTTGGTCATTCAAGTAATCGGTCAATGCATCACCATGCAATGTAGGAACTGTCTCGTCCGTCACCCGAATAAGCTTTTGAGCAGCGCTGTTCCGTTCTTTTTGAACATCCCGGAGAAGGGGAAGGAAGTCGTGGAGGTGACTATCAACCAGGACACTAGCATGCTTGAAGATCCAGTAAGCTGAATTTAATTGAGCTGGTAATTTTCCGCGGCCATATGGGGCAGGAAGCTTCGTGATCCCATTAAAGAATGGGACATAGGTACTTTCGTTAGCAACTCCCATGGCGAGCCAGTGGATGCTTGGACCCTTTCGTCCAGTTTGGAGAACGTGTGATTCCTGTGTCTTTGCCAGGCTGATTGGCCGGTACTTATGAGCGTTCGGACCATCAGTGAGTGGATCAAATTTGGTTCCTTCATAGTGGTTGCTCAAGTAGTTTTGGGCATCAATAACTGAAAGTAAACGATCCGGCTTCATCAAGAATGGCAATTCGGTTGATTCTGGAGTTTCGTCGCTAGCTTGGCTTGGACTGAACATCTGGTGACCAATCCAGACTCGTGGTTCACTGTAGATTGCGTCGGAACGATCCGCGGTTCCAAAGATCTTACGGAAATTAAATGTGCTTGGGTCGGGGTTCAAGTGGTTCTTTTCGACAAACTCTTGGATCCCAGGTTGGAACATGAAGTTGTCCGGATCGTTGAAGTCGATTTCTTGGATTGCCAATTGGTTAGCAACTACCGCGTAGCAATCATCCGGGATCCGTTGGGCAACCCAGTAGTGCCCCGCACCGGTTTCAAAGTACCAGGCTTCATCATCATCGGCGAATAGGACACCATTTGTTTCGCCAGTTCCGTACTTGGCAATCAGGCTACCCAGGCGGAGAACCCCTTCACGGGCAGTTTTTACAAATGGCAATACAACGGTGACCATTGCTTCCTCGTTCACCCCGTTCTTTACCAGTGGGTCCGCACCAAGGACTAGGCTATTGGAGTAGGCACTTTCGGTCGCACTCATTGCAACACCGTATTCGTTAATCCCGTCTTCTTCGAACAGCCCATACTTGTCCGTCCATTCTGGAGTAGCGGAATAACGGGCACTATCGTCTGGTAAGTCGATTTCAAGCTTAGTTTCTTTTGAAGTAAACTTTCGTGGAACCGCACCATGTGGGTGGATTACCATGTGCTTTGGCCAGGCAGCCTTGGCATCTTCGTTTCGCCCAATCATGATTGAGCCGTCAATGCTGGCTTTTTTCCCAATCAAAATACTCGTACATGCGGATAATTTGTTTGGCATATCTAAAACCCCTTTTAAAATTAATTTATCTCACCATTTTAAGAAACGGTGACACTATCCTTACTATCGTTACCTCAATTATACACCGCACTACTTAGCAAAGATTGGAAAAAGCATTTTATTTTTAAGTATCAATATATAACTAACGCTTTTTAAAATTACAGAGTCTAATCGCGGGAATCCATAGGCTAGCTTCGCGTCGTAACCAGAGCCTTTGAGTCTAACGCAGCGGAGCAAGCCTATTTGGCTACGAACGACTCTGATGATTTCATCATCATTCATCGTTCTAGGTTAGCCAACCAGGCTCCCTAAAAGGTTAATTCCCAGCTTGAATATTTATTGGTGTTCACCATAAAAAGATCATATAATGAGGTAATTATTTTCGAGAGAGAAGGTAGAACATGGAACAACTATCACTATTGATTGTGATGTTGGCCGCACTAATAATTCCAATTGTGATGGCCCGTTTTAAGGTCTCAAGCATCCCGACCGCGGTTGCGGAAATCGTCATCGGGATCCTTTTAGGAAAAAGTGCGTTTAATGTCGTTCAGGAAACGGGTTACTTGCACCTCCTGTCTAGCCTTGGGGTGATCCTGTTAATGTTCCTTTCCGGGATGGAGATTAACTTTGATCTCTTCAAAAAGACACCCGGACAGAAGCGGACAGCTAATTCGCCAGTCTCAATGGCCGCGCTGAGCTTTACTTGTGTCATCATCACCGCATTCCTACTGGGGGTTATTCTCCACTTCATGGGCTTCTTTTCGGACATCCTCTTAGGGACGATTCTTTTTTCAACGGTGGCCTTAGGAGTGGTCATTGCAACCCTGAAGGAAAAGGAAATCTTGGGTCGGCCAATGGGGCAAACGATCCTCTTGACGGCGGTCTTGGGTGAAGTAGTCCCGATGATTGCACTGACCTTTTACGCCTCGATCTACGGTCATAATGCTGGCCGTCTGTGGTTGATTGTCCTCCTTTTCTTGGCGGCAATTATCCTCTTACGACGGTTCCAGCAACCATACATCTGGTTCAATAAGGTCTCCAAGGCCACGACCCAGCTTGATATCCGGCTAGCCTTCTTCCTGATCTTTACCCTGGTTACCGTTGCCGAAACTGTCGGTGCGGAAAATATCCTGGGGGCTTTTCTTGCGGGGATGGTCATGAAGCTCCTCGAACCAAGTGAAGCTACTCAGGAGAAACTAACTTCGATCGGTTACGGCTTCTTTATCCCGGTCTTCTTCATCATGACTGGGGTCCGCCTTGATCTGAAATCATTATTCGCTAATAAGACGGCCTTAGCCTTGATCCCAGTTTTAGTTCTCTGCTTTATCATCGCCAAGTTGCCAACGGTCTTGGTTTACCGGCGGCGCTTTAACGGGCGTAATTCCTTCGCTGGTGGTTTCTTAACGGTAACGACTATTACGTTGGTTTTGCCTTCGTTGCAAGTTGCTCAAAACCTCCATGCGATTACCAGTAGTCAATCGGCTGCCTTTGTCCTGGCCGCGGTGATCGTTTGTATCGTTGCCCCAATCGTCTTCAATTCTAGCTACAAGTTGGCTAAGGAAGACCTCGTTAAGGAACGGGTTGTCATTATCGGTAGTAATATTCTGACTGTCCCGGTTGCCCAGCAGCTTTCTCATAACTGGTACAATGTGCGAATGCTGACGGACCAGGAGGATAACTATAAGACCTTCAATAGTGAGGTTGATGACTTGAAGTACTTCCCCGAGATTACTGAAGAGGTCTTGGAAGAGCGCAAGTACTTTGATACCGACGTCATGGTCCTCGGTTTCCGGAAAGACGAGAAGAATTACCGGTTGGCGAACCTGGCTAAACAGCACGGGGTCAAGCGGGTAATCGCAAGTGTCCAGAATCCAAAGACGGCAGTGGATCACATTGAAGAACTTCACCGTCTTGGCGTGGAAATCTTCAATAGTTACATGGTTCAAAACAGTGTCTTGCGTTCCCTGATCGAGTCGCCATCAGTCTTTGAAATGCTGATGAGTGCCCATTCTGGACTTTTCGAAGTCACAATCCGCAACCGGCGCTACGTTGGAGCAGAATTGCATGAGTTGCCATTGATTGATCAGATCACGATCAGTCGGATTTACCGGAAGCACCGACCAATCTCACCAAATGGTGATACCGTCATCGAATACGGTGATCACATTCTTTATACCGGGCCATATGAGATCGTTAACGAAGTTCGTCAACGGCTTGGTCGTCGGGGTTAAGAAGAATGATTGCCGGACACCTGGTGATATGGTAAGATTAAAGAAAATTGAACAAGGAGGGCACACAGATGCCATTAGTACATATTGACTTACTTGAAGGTCGGACCGATGAACAATTGAAGGCCTTGGTAAAGGACGTTACTGCTGCTATTTCTAAGGATGCCAACGTTCCAGCCGAACGGATCCACATCGTATTGAACGAAATGCGTAAGGATCGTTACAGTGTTGCCGGCAAGATGGTTAGCGACAAGTAAGATAAAGGGGTCGGGAAAGGCAGAACTTTCCCGACCTTTTTTTAGCTCAAACGAAAAGGATGATTACTTTGAATGAACAACAATATGTAATGGCGATTGACGAAGGGACGACCAGCACCCGGGCCATTATCTTTGATCATGATGGTAATAAGGTGGCCATGAGCCAACAAGAATTTCCCCAATACTTCCCGAAGCCAGGATGGGTGGAACACGATGCACTAGAGATCTGGGATGCTGTCCAGTCGGTCATCTCTGACGTAATGATCAAGTCACAGATCCCCCCGTATAAGATTGCTTCAATCGGGATTACCAACCAACGGGAAACAACCATTATTTGGGATCGCCACACCGGAAAGCCGATCTACCATGCGATCGTTTGGCAATCAAAGCAAACTAGCGCGATTGCGGAAGACTTGATTAAGGACGGCTATAAGGACATGATCCACCAAAAGACGGGGCTGGTGATTGACTCCTACTTTGCCGCCACCAAGATTAAGTGGATCCTGGATCGGGTTCCGGGAGCCCGGGAGAAGGCCGCTAATGGTGATCTCCTCTTTGGGACGATCGATACCTGGCTGCTATGGAACCTTTCCGGACGGCGGGTTCACGCGACTGATGTCACTAATGCTAGCCGGACGATGCTTTTTAATATTCACGATCTGAAGTGGGATGATGATATCCTGAAGCTCTTGAATATCCCGAAGGCAATGCTGCCAGAGGTAAAGCCGAGTTCAGCAATCTATGGTTATACCGGGGACTACCACTTCTACGGTGTCCAGATCCCGATTGCCGGAATTGCCGGGGACCAGCAGGCAGCCCTGTTTGGTCAAGCGGCTTACGAGAAGGGATCCGTCAAGAATACTTACGGCACCGGGGCCTTTATTGTGATGAACACTGGCCTGGAGCCGACCCTCTCTGATAATGGTTTATTGACAACGATTGCTTACGGGATTAATGGTGAGACCCACTATGCCCTGGAAGGGAGTATCTTCGTTGCCGGTTCTGCCGTTCAATGGTTGCGGGATGGTCTGCAGCTCTTTGAACATGCTAGTGAATCAGAAAAGATGGCCGTCGATGCGAAAACCACTGGTGGCGTTTATGTTGTCCCATCCTTTACTGGACTGGGTGCGCCATACTGGGATCAGGAAGTCCGTGGGGCAATGTTTGGCCTGACCCGGGGGACCAACCGGGGGCACATTATCCGGGCAACCCTAGAAGCGATCGCCTACCAGTCCAGGGATGTTGTCGATACAATGGTCAAAGATACTCAATTACCACTGAAGGCCTTAACCGTTAATGGTGGAGCATCGCGGAACAACTTCATGATGCAGTTCCAAGCCGATATCCTTCAAACCCCAATCAGACGCGCGGCCATGGAAGAAACTACCGCCTTGGGAGCAGCTTTCCTCGCCGGTTTAGCCGTCGACTTTTGGCATGACCAGGATGAAGTGAAGAAGCTTTCTAAGATCGGGGATGAATTTAATCCTCAAATGGCCGAAGATAAAGCAACACAACTTTACCAGGGCTGGCAACAAGCCATCAAAGCGGCCCAATTCTTTAGTCACGGTAAGTAGTGACGAAAACATTTAATCCCGAAAGGAGTTTTTTAAGTGAACCAGAACGTCAACCCGCAAAAATTGATTGATGATATGCAACGGTGGATTACCGCAACCCGTGAGGATCAGGTGTGGACCCAACACGAATCCCTGTACCTTGAAGTCCTTGCCCAGTGGAAGGCGGTCAACCGTTACCGCCCAGAACACGGGACTGCGGAGGATCAACGTTTGTACCAGCTTTACTGGACCGCGATGGATCAGTGGCACCAGTCATTCTCTCAGCAAAGCGAGGAGATCTTTGACGCCATGCCGATCCAAGCAACGGATAAGGCCGGCTTCTATGACGGGATCCTGCAGGAATTACAGTCATCTATTCTGGAACGGATTCCCAAGATTCAGCAGGGGAAGATTGTCCGGATGACGAGTTTCTTAAATATTCTCCGGGTGAGCCTCAATGACATGACTAAGCTTAGTCTCGATGACTTGAGCGTGGTCGACATGTCACTCCTGTTGGACTATTGGAAGTTCTTGGGGGATGCGCTACGGGAATTCTAAAAACAAGCTAGAAATTAGCTATTGAAAAGAGACGAGGAAAGCAGAACGCATTCCTCGTCTCTTTTTCTCTATATTATTGCTTACGAAGCCAGTTAGTCAAAAAATCTTTAAGCAAGGCCGCATCTTCTCGGGTGAGGGAGAAGGTGTTGTCAAACGTGTGCCCATCAAAGCCGACATTGGTTAAAAGTAGCTCAAGGCGATCCGCTTCTTCCTGGCTGGGCTTAATGCTGAGTTCATTTTGGCAACCATCGTCCTGGTCTTCACCGTCATAACAAGAGTGGAACCACTGATCATGATTGCTTGTTTGATGTTGATTCACAATACCACCTCACCGGTATTATAGACTAGATCGGACAATCAAGCGACCGGGCTTTCTTAATTAGTCCCCGTTTCCATGAATAAACGGACTGACGGGAGACATTATACTTCTTAGCAATCTCGGCGTCCTTGAGATCCAAGAGGAGGACTGCTTTGAGGTAGCGCTTTTCATTTGGTGAACAGCAAGCTGCTAGTTGGGTAAAAAAGTCGCTGTTCTCAAGATGGGCAAAACCGACTTGACTGCTGGGATCAAAGTTAAAGCGATTACGGGTGGTTTCATCTAGAGATTCGTCATTCATCGAACCGAGCCAGTGTTCCTTTTCCCAGACTTGCCGGCGCAACTTGTCCAATAGTCGCCAGTAGATCCGCTTAAAGGCAAAGTTCATTAACTGCCGTTCGTTTTCCGGATCGGTTGGGTCGTCGGGAAACTTCGTGTAGGCTTGGCCGAAGATCAGGCATCCTTCCTGGAAGAAGTCGTCGTAGCAGTCATGCATTGGTGAAAGGTGGAGCTGCTTTAAGACGCTGTGGACGAGATTAATTCGCTTGTTTGTCGATAAATAAACGAGACCTTCAATAATTTTTTCATTTGTCATTTGGAAACATCCTTTGTGAGATTATTCCCAAGAGCTCTTGAGTGACTTAAAGTTATCAAAAAGCCGCTGACTGAGCGAGTGATAGAAAATGGTCTAATCCGCTTAAAAAGCTGTTGACACCGGTTGCATAATCGCATATTGTATTATTTGTTATTAAATGAGCAAATTTTAGATTAATTATGCTTAAATTTACGATTTGCAAAGGGAGGGCCACCTACATGAATGGAATAGTTGATATTTCACGACTAGGGGAGCTTGAGGATTACTTAGTTACGAGCGGTTTCCAGCCGCGTTGGGATAATGTTTTATTGATGACGGGATATGATCGGGAAAGAACGTACGTGTTGACACGCGATGGTGAAGGGATCATTTTACCGAAGCGCTTGAAAGAAGTCCTGCACGATTTCAGTGAGTGGGCGGACGTTCCGCGGATTGAAATGCAGATCCTGTATCGGATGGTCGGGGGACACACACCGGGGATTATCGCTGGTCACTATGAGTTAGTACCGACGTGTGGACAGGGCAACTGCCGGGTTGCTTATTACATGGCCCACCACATGGATAATTACCAGTTGAACCAGGAAAATAAGAATATCTTGATCACATTTAAAGGAGCTAATCAACGACTAATCACGGTTATGGTCGATGCTTGTATGGCAACTTTTAACCGCCTTTTGCAACAAGCTCATGCAGTGGGGAAGATCCAGCTGGAGTCGGTGAAGAACCTTTGTAATAAATTTGGGATTGGTGATCAAGAACTGAACCATCTTTCCTGTACCACGACTTACCATGAACGTTACCTTCATCGGAAACAATACGAAAAAGTTTTCCTGGATCAAATTTTAGATGGAGTTAAGCAGACGGCGGATAAGTGCTATGGGGATGACTTGAGCACTGATTTTTATGCCCAATTGCGGCGGACTTTGACCTTATATTAGAAAATTTTATATACAAAAGACTAACAATTTGTCTGATAATCTATTATGATATGAGGAGAAGGGGGATATTCAGAGCGGAAAGGCATGGAAGTGTTATTATGAAGAATGTTTCTAAACAAAGTGGATTTACATATGCCAAAAAGGTTTTGGCTGATCCAGATCAAGCAGCCTTGATATTCTAGCTGGAATTTCGGCCCTTCGATGAAGATGAACTTGCTGTTCTGATCGATAGTGAAAGTACAGCAATTGAGCTTGCATTACAAAAGCTACGTGAGAACGGTGTGGTCAATCCAATTAAGGACGACAAACAAAAATGGACACTATCAAATGATGGTGAAGACTTACGGAATATGTTAATTTCGTTAAGTGTTTGGGGTCGTCAACGAATGGATGACCAAGAAGAGATTATCCCACAACTGATTGTTGAACCGGAACAGGTTGCTGACTTAAAGTCCCTGGTTAAGTTTCGGGATGAAGTTGTGCGGAAGTATATGAATATTTAGTGAGATATGAGAATAGAAGTAGAACAAGGTCACGGATGAAGTTCTGTGACCTTGTTTTTTAGGTTAAAATTAATTCTTTTAGCAAGATGTTCTTTAATCTTTTGTGAAAATTTTATATAATCACTAACTGTAGGTCATTGCCTATATTCCCAATCTCTAAAAATTGTGTCAACACAGATTTTTATTCATGGGCGATGACTAGATTGTGATTCTTTTGGCAGGAAAATTACCAAAAGGGTTAATGAAGAGCTGCTTTGGCGGCTCTTATTTTTTAGGCCAATTACTTCTTAACTGTTAGTCATAGCCTAAATTATAGTTAATAAGTGATAAAAGAAGAGTATGTAAAAAGTGAACGGTTGCTGAAAATTGATTCGGAAAGGTTAGTGAAAAAAGCATTTTTATTATTTAAGGTAGCTAAAATGCTGGTATTGAAGCTAATTAGTAGAAGGAAAATTATTATTCTAGCGATAACCCAATCAAGCGTTTTTACTTGACAACCTTTCAAAGCGGCTTGAAATAGACAATTTTTTACAGTATGATATAAAAATTAAAGTTTATAGAAAAATTAAATAATGCGTGGGGAGATATTAGTATGTCGGAAAATGATTGGTCTTCAGAAAATAGCGTAGAAAAGCACCATCACCATAGACATCATCACCACCACCGTCACCATCATATGCGGCGGGGATGGAAGATCTTTTGGTCAATCCTGGGAGCCTTGGTTATCATTGCTTTGATTTTTGCGGGAGTTGCGTACCATAATTTGGATGTGACGACTGATAACATGTATAGCACTTCAGGGGCCAATACCAAGCGAAATGCACAACAAGTACTAGCACAAAAGAAACCAGTATCAATCCTCTTAATGGGAACAGATACCGGTGAATTTGGCCGGACAGAAAAGGGACGGACAGATACGTTAATGATTATGACCCTCAATCCCAAAACGAAGACAACTACTGTGGTTAGTCTTCCGCGGGATATGAAGGTCAACCTACCTGGTTATCCTGAATATTCACCGTCAAAGATTAACGCTGCCTATACTTACGGTGGAGTTAAGGAAGCAATTAATACCGTTCAAAAAGAATTTAATATTCCAATCGACTTCTACCTCTTGGTTAATATGAACGGTTTGGAAAAAGCAATTAATAAAGTTGGCGGAGTCGATGTGGTTTCACCATTAACCTTTACCTATGAAGGACATTCATTTGAAAAAGGAAAGAAGTATCACCTAAATGGTAAAGAAGCTCTCGCCTTCAGTCGGATGCGATATGATGATCCGAATGGTGATTATGGTCGCCAACAACGACAACGATTAATCATTGCAGCCTTACTAAAGAAGTCAGTTTCATACAAGACAGTCCTTAATAAGAGCTTTTTGAATTCAATCGCTGATAGTTCACAGACTGATCTTACAATGCACAACATGTTACAACTTGCCCAGCATTATTCCGACGCTCGTGACCATATCGTTCAGGACCACGCTGAAGGAGATAACGACAACGAAGGCGGTGTTTCCTTCCAAACCGTCAACAACGACGAACGTCAACGGATCACGAATTTAGTGGAGAAGTCACTAGAATGAGAGCCACGACGAACTAGCAATCGAGCACTAAGGGATTCCCGGCCGATGATTGGCTTGCAATCAAGGACGGGATATTTAGGCGGAGATTGCGGTCGTGGCGAACATATTTAGACTGTGTTGCATCAGAGATTCTAGCAAGTCTCTGGCAAGCATATTTAGATTACGAGGCATTAGAAAGGTTAGGGCGAACACGTTTTGACTGTGCTGCCTTAGAAGCTAACGACCTTCGGTCAAATAATCTAATAAAAATCTATTTTACCTTAATATATAAAACTAACTAAACAGGAGAGAAAAAAGTGAATAACAATAGTTCTACTGAAAAAGAAAGTCAAGAAAATCAAATTGACTTACACCGTTTAATGGAAATCTGTCACAACCACGTGAAGTTGTTTGCTATTTGGACAGTAATTATGGCCGTTCTTGGTTTTGTGGTGGCTGAGTTCGTAATTACACCGCAATATACGGCATCTACACAAATCTTGGTTAATCAAAAGCATAACAATGCTGACGGCCAAGCTTACAATAATCAGCAAGCCGATATCCAAGTAATTAATACCTATAAAGATATTATTACCAATCAGGTTATTTTATCGAAAGCTAGTAAACAGCTAGAAAATCCGGTTAAAGTGATCACGCCAGCTAAGAAGGCTGTTTACGAACGAAATGCGAATGGTAACCGAGAACTTGTTCGCTCAGCTAAACCGGCAGTTGTTGAACAAACCGGTCAAAAGTCCTACCATGTTACGACAGCACAATTAAAGAAGGCTATCTCTGTTCAGACCCAACAGAATTCGCAAGTCTTTAC
The DNA here is from genome assembly GCF_014836425.1 of Limosilactobacillus avistercoris. Classification (GTDB taxonomy): domain Bacteria; phylum Bacillota; class Bacilli; order Lactobacillales; family Lactobacillaceae; genus Limosilactobacillus; species Limosilactobacillus agrestimuris. The sequence continues at coordinate 42,268 of NZ_JACSQW010000014.1, forward strand.
CTTAAATGTAAAAACTGATAATGCAGAAAAGTCTGCAGCAATTGCCAATACCGTTGCGTCAGTTTTTAAGAAGCAGATTAAGCATATTATGTCTGTCAATAATGTAACAATCATTTCACGAGCTAATGCACCCAAGGCAGCGTCTTTTCCAAACAAAAAGTTATTTACGCTTGTGGGAGCTGTTTTAGGCCTTGTGCTTAGTTTTGCTTACGCTCTAATTAAGGAATTAACTGACACGACTGTGAAGAGTGATGACTTCTTAACAAACGAATTAGGGTTAACTAACCTTGGTACCGTTGCTCATATTCATATGAAACCAAGTGAACACGGAATTCAATCAAGTCAATCTGCAGATCACCATCGTCGGGTATAAGGAGGGATCGTTCAGATGAGTCTATTTAAGAGAAAATCAGTTGTAAGTAATGAAACCACCAAATATGGTGCAAAATTGATTACAGTACGAAAGCCAAAAAGTGTTATTGCTGAACAGTTCCGGACTATTCGTACCAATATTAGTTTTATGGGAATTGATCATCCTATTAAGACCTTTGCCTTTACTTCAGCCAATATTAGTGAGGGTAAGTCAACGGTTACTGATAATATTGCAGTAGTTGCAGCAAATGCAGGTAAAAAAGTCTTGTTGGTTGATGCTGACTTGCGTCGACCAACGCTTCATAAGACCTTTAATGTGCCTAACCAAAAAGGATTAACAACAATCTTGACTTCAGAAGCAGCGGAAATGGATATTACCGACATGATTAAAGAAACAGAGGTGGAAAATCTGTCGATCCTTACTTCTGGTCCAATTCCACCCAACCCAGCCGAATTATTGAATTCCCAACGAATGCAGGCATTGATTGCTAGTATGAAGGATAACTATGATGTTGTAATTTTGGATGTACCGCCGATTTTGGCCGTCTCTGATACCCAAGCGTTAGTTAGTCACCTTGATGGTGTTGTTTTGGTTGTCAAAATGGGACAAACTGAAAAAGCGGGTCTTAAGCGCTCAGTTGAACTATTAAAATTAGCTCATGCCAATATTCTTGGCTATATCATGAACGATGTTGATCGGAACGGTGATGCAGGTTATGGCTACGGATATGGTTATGGTTATGGCTACGGATATTCTTCAGAATCAAAGTAAGAAATGGATTGATGATTAATGGTAATGGTTGATCTACACTGTCACCTCTTGCCAGGGGTTGATGATGGATCAAAGAATATGGAAATCTCTTTACGATTAGCTCAAGAGGCCGTTGAAAATGGGGTTACCCATGCATTGTTAACTCCACACCATATGAATGGGCGGTACGTTAACCATAAACAGGATGTGATTAAAGAAACTGTCGAGTTTCGGCAGCAATTAAAAGAACATAATATTCCATTAACAGTTTTTCCGGGCCAGGAAGTGCGAATTAATGGGCAGCTGATTGAAGCGTTGGACAAAGATGACATTTTATTTGCGGACGAGGGGAATCGGTATTTAATGCTAGAGTTTCCTGATGACGATGTACCGCATTATACTAATCAAATGATCTTTGCACTCCAGCAACGGGGAATTACACCAGTAATTGTTCATCCAGAACGGAATACTAAGATTATGGCACATCCGGAATTGTTGTATCAGTTATTACAAAAGGGATGTTTATCACAAATTACCGCTAGCTCCTATGCTGGAACTTTTGGTAAGAAGGTAGAAGACTTTAGTAAAAAGTTAATTGCAAATGGGCAAGGATACTTGTTTGCTTCTGATGCTCACGATTTACCAGGGCGGAAGTATGAAATGCGTCAAGCATTTGAAAAGTTGAGTCGTCAATTTGATGCAGAACTTGCTAAACGTTATGCAGAAAATGCCCGATTAATTATTAATGGTGAGAATGTACCGATAAATGAGATTCGGGAATTAAAGAAGAAAAAGAGGTTCTGGTTGTTTTAATTATTATTTAGAGAGGAGCTAATTTAATTTGATGATTGAACAACAGAAGTTAATAGACCAAAAACAAGTTGAATCTCGTAAAGTCTACCATTTGACGAAACGTTTTCTTGATATTGTGTTATCAACTTTAGGTTTAATTGGTTTAAGTCCAGTAATGGGAATAGTTGCTTATAAGATTAAGCGAGAAGATGGTGGACCAGTATTCTATAAGCAGGTACGAGTTGGAAAAAATGGTAAAAAATTCAAAATGTATAAATTTCGTTCAATGGTGGTTAATGCAGATCAGTTATTAGATAAATTGAAAGAAAAAAATGATGTAGATGGTGCAATGTTTAAGATGAAGCACGATCCTCGAATTACAAAAGTCGGACATTTTATTCGAGAACATAGTTTAGATGAATTGCCACAGTTAGTAAATGTCTTAAAGGGCGATATGAGTCTTGTTGGGCCACGTCCACCACTACCATCTGAAGTAGAACAATACACAAGTTATGATAAGCAAAGACTGTATGTAGTACCTGGCTGTACGGGACTATGGCAGGCAACCGAACGAAATAATGTTGGTTTTGATGAAATGGTTGGATTAGATTTGAAGTATATTAAAAATTGTAGTGTAAAATACGATCTTTTAATTATTTGGAAAACCATTGCTGTTATTTTTACACCTAATAGTTCATATTAAATGGAGAAAGTTATGCATAAAAATAAAGTTACAGTTGCTATGATAGGACAAAAAGTCGTACCTTCTAGAAATGGAGGTATCGAAAAAGTTTTGACAACATTAACCCCTCTCCTAGTTAGAGATGGTTATAATGTTATTTGTTTTAATCGAGACTTCGATGATATAGATAATGAATATAATAATGAAATAGTTAATAATACATATAAGGGTGTACATTTAAAAAGTGTTTTTACTCTCAAAAAGAAAGGATTAGCTGCAGTATCTTCATCCTTTTTTGCAAGTATTCGTGCAAGCTTAAATAAAAATATAGATGTTGTACATTTTCATGCAGAAGGGCCATCTTTATGGATAATGATACCAAAACTGTTTGGAAAAAAATGTATAGTTACAGTTCATGGATTGGATTGGAAACGTGATAAATGGAAAAATGGCTTTGGCTCTAAATATATAAAATTTTCTGAAAAGATATTAGCCAAATATGCAGATGAAATAATAGTTTTAAATCAAAGCACGAAAAAATATTTTTTGAGTGAGTATAGTAGAAAAACATATTTAATTCCTAATGGTGTAAATTCACCTAAAAAAAGTGAAAAAAAAATATTTCTAGATAAGTACAATTTAAAGCCAGATGGGTATATATTAAGTGTTTCTAGATTGACTCAAGAAAAGCAGATTCATCTATTAATGAAAGCATATATGCAAGTAAAAACCAAAAAGAAATTGGTAGTAGTTGGTGATTCAAGTGATACTGATGAATATAAAGCAAAGCTGTATAAAATAGCTAAAACCAATCCTAACATAATTTTCACAGGTTTTTTATCGGGTGAAGCTTTAAATGAACTTTATACATATGCGTATAGTTATGTAATACCGTCAAAAATTGAAGGAATGTCGATGTCATTATTAGAAGCCATGGCGTATGGAAATTGTGTCATTGGTTCAAGTATAGAAGAGATTAAGTCTGTAATAAAAGATAATGGATTAATATTTAAAAATAATGATTTAGAAGATCTAAAAAATAAATTACAGTTTGTATGCGATAATCCTTTAATTGTAAAAAAGTATTCAGATAGGAGTAGCAATTATGTATTATCTAAGTTTAATTGGAATGATATAGTCAAAGAAACCGAAAAACTATATGGCCTAGGAGGACATTAAAATGCCTATTAGAATTCTTCAGGTAGTGAATAGTATGAATCATGCTGGATTGGAAACTATGTTAATGAATTACTATAGGAATATTGATAGGAATAGGATTCAATTTGATTTTTTAACTCATAGAGATTTTGTGGGAGACTATGATTCTGAAATTTTAGAAATGGGAGGACATATTTATCATGCTCCAAGATTATATCCACAAAACTATGTAAAGTATTTTCATTTTATGCGTGATTTTTTTGCAGAACATCCAGAATATAAGATAGTGCATTCACATATTGATTCTATGAGTTATCTTCCACTTTTAGCTGCAAAAAAAGCAGGAGTACCTATTAGAATCGCTCATAGTCATAATACTTCAATAGATTTGGATTACAAATTTATATTAAAAGAGCTTTTTAGATACAAAATTGTTAATGTTGCAAACGAATTTTGTGCTTGTGGGCAAGAAGCAGGTAAATATTTATTTAGAGATAAGAGAAAATTTACATATATTCCTAATGCAATCGATAAAAATAATTTTGTCTACAATCCTAATATTAGAAGAAAAATAAGAAAGCAATTGTCGTTAAATGGAAAATTAGTAATTGGAAATGTTGGGAGACTTGTTAATCAAAAGAATCAGTCCTTTTTAATTGATATTTTAAATATTCTTATACGTAATGATATCAACTCACATTTAATTATAGTTGGTGTTGGAAAAAAAGAAAAACGTTTAAAAGAAAAAGTAGAGAAATTAAATTTAAAAAAATATGTATCTTTTTTAGGTAATAGAAATGACGTTAATGAATTGTATCAAGCAATGGATGTTTTTGTCATGCCTTCTTTGTATGAAGGAATCCCTGTTGTAGGTATAGAAGCGCAATTTTCCGGATTGCCATGCATATTTTCTGAAAATATACCTAAAGAAGTTGCGTTTAGTAAAAATTCAGAATTTATTTCATTAAAATCATCTAAATATGATTGGGCAAAGTTAATTTATAAAAGTGCTAATAATAGCGAAAGTCGTGAAATATTAAAATTAAATAACAATGATTATGATATATCAAAATCGTATAGAATACTCGAGAATTTCTATTTAAATCTTTCTAGGAAGTGTGAGTGATAGCATGCAACCATTAATTAGTTTTATAATTCCCGTTTATAATAATTCGTTCTTTGAACTAGAGGAATGTATTAAATCGATTAAACAAATTACTTTACTAACATATGAAGTTTTGATTATTGACAATAATTCAGATATAGAAAAAAGTAAAGTATATAAAAAATTATCAAATAATGATGATAAGATAAACTATTATTACACTAAAAAAAAAGGTGTTGGTAAGGCAAGAAATATTGGCATAAAAATGGCTAAGGGGGAATATATTTTTTTTGCTGATGCGGATGATAAAATTATTCCTAAATTTTTTAATAATTTGACTATTAATTTAAATGATAGAGTGGATCTATATATTTTTAATATTCTTGTAAAAAATTCAATAAAAACAAGTACCCTTAGTATGGTTACTAGTAATTCACAACCTTATATGAGTGAACGAGAATTAGCTTATAATATAGTTATAGGTTTTAATTTGAATAATGTCTTTGGAAGGTTATTTAGAAGAAAATTCTTGATTGATAACAAAATTATTTTTAAGGACATAAAAAATGGAGAAGATGTATTATTTATGTCCGATGTAATAATAACAAATCCATTAACAAAATATATTAATAAGAATTCATATATTTATTTTGAAAAAGTTAATAATTCAAATAAAAGGTTAATAAATGATCCGTTGGGTATATATAAATATTCTAAAATGACATTTGAATTAAAAAAATCTCTTGCCCAAAAGTTAAATATTGATACTGAAGATGTATTACTTAGGAT
>NZ_JACSQW010000015.1:0-20984 GCF_014836425.1 Limosilactobacillus avistercoris
CGGTCAATTCTTAAACCGCCCGAATCATACATTTTTAAACCGCCATAAAACGACAATTCAAAACCGCCCTTGACAATTTCTTGTTTTACCCGGTTGTTTTTCTTTATCCTTGGGTTCTTTTGAAATTTATTTTTGTACCGATAACAGCATATTTGGTATATGTATGGTTGTTATTTATCGCAACGGGACTAGTTGCATTTTTCTGTATGCAATCATTCAGTGGAGAAAAGACACTACAATCCTTTTACTTTTCTATAATATATTTAATTGCACCATATCATCTTTATTTAACGTTAACAAATTATGTACTTGGAGAGGCAATAGCTTATATATTTATACCAATAATTTTGTTAGGAATGTACAAGCTATTGTATAAAGGAGAATGGATAACATTAGCTATTGGAATGACTTTAATGGCATATTCTCATTATGTTAGCCTTTTTATTTCTGTAGAAGTATGTTTGCTCATAGGTGTTTGTTATCTAATCCAGAATAGGAATATAGATATAAGTCAGGTACTTTCTCTATTAAAATCCGTAATATTATTTGTTTTTCTATCGTTCTGGCAATTTGTACCGCTGATCACTGATTATATCGGAAAAGGATTAGCAAGGCCTAAACCTGGATTTTGGTTAATGCAAAATTTAGGTGATTTTATAGTTTCTGCGTTCTCAAACTTTGCTACAAATAGAGGTGGAATTGGCTTAGCCTTAATTTTAGCCTCATTAATTGGTTGGAAGTTAATTGATAAAAATTCAAAGTATATGTGGGGTTATTTGCTAGGAGTCTTAATGGTATTGATGATAACGACAGTATTTCCATGGCAGTATTTTGAAAATACTTCACTAGCCGTTATTCAGTTTCCATATCGATATACTAGTTGGGCAATTGCTTTTCTAGCGATTGCTTTATCTAATATTCTATTTAATATCCAGCTTAAAAATGTTAAAGAATATTGTGTTTCTATAATGATAGTAGCAATATTTATATTCTTATATGCAGGAAGTATTTATTCTGACTATGCTCGGAATATTCAAAAAGATAGTAATATTCCGGTACTATCTTCAAAACGAAAAGGGGAGTATAAAACGCTACGAACCTCTAGTGATACACCAATTATTATTAATAATGGTAACTATGATTATCAGTTTTCTTATGGGGCATTGTATGGTGAAACGGACTATATGCCTATGGCTGCTTTCAACAATAGTAACTCAATTTTTAATCGTGTATCGTATGTTAATGGTAAAAGAGAGAAATTTAAACAAATAAGTTTACCAAACCAAATTGTATATATTAGTAATTTTAAGAAGAATACTCGCATTAACTTACCAGCATTAGCTTATACAAATACAGTAGTAAAAGTTAATAATAAAAAGGTTCCTTATCAAATCTCACAACGAGGAACTATTGAAATAAAATTATTACGGAATGCAAGATCAATTACGGTAACTTATGTGCCAACTAAGTTATTGATTTCAGGATGGATTCTTGCTTTGATAACTTGGATCGTTATAATAGGGGCATATTTTAGAAGAAAAGAAAGCAGTCATTATTGAAATATGTTGAAAATAAATATCCTAAGATTAGGGACTGTTACATAAGTCACTAAATAATAAGCGGAGTTAGATGGAAATTTTGGATTCCATTTAACTCCGTTTTCTTTTAAAATAAATATATTAGTAAAGAAAAAGACACCGACCAGACCGTCGACGTCTTTACGTACAATATCCCCTAGGATTTAACACTTTCGTTATTTAAAGTGTCAACCCTAAAGGGTATTGTACGGGGATTCAATTATGCCAGGACGTAAGACCACTTTTGAAGAACGATTATTGATAATTGAAGAACTGATTAAACATGATATTAACTACAACTGGGCAGTGAACAAATATCATGTTAGTTACCAACAAGTTTATGGTTGGTATCGAAAATACCGTAAAAGTGGCAATGACCCGCAATCACTTCGTGATCGGCGGGGTAAAGCCAAGCCGAAGGAGGCCTGGACAGAAGTTGATCGACCAAAAGCTGAAAATCGATTATTAAAGGCCCAACTTCTTCGTAAAGAAATGGAAGATGCCTACTCAAAAAAGTAATGGAAATACGCAATCGGGAGGCGAACGATTCCTCAAACAACAAGCTATCAAAGAACTGAGTCAAGAACATGACTGGCCAATTAGTATCTTGTGTCAGAGCGCTGGCATAACTAGAGATGCTTATTACAAGTGGCTTCATAGAAAGCCAAGTAATTATAAAGTTGAACAATCAGAGCTGCTTGAAGCAATTCTAGAATTGGAGAAGAAGCATAAGTGGACACTGGGTTACTTAGCGATGACAACGCAACTAGCCTTCGAAAATAAACTAAGTTTCAAGGCGGGACTAAAGCAGGTAACTAATTGTATGAGAAATTATGGAATCAGGGCTAATATCCGGAAGAAGAAACATAATCGCGTTAAGCGTTATGAAGAATATATTAATGACAATTTACTCAATGAACAATTTGATCGTCAGAGTAAAAACGAAGTTTGGGTAAGCGATACTACAGAGGTTTTGTACGGGATAGATCAAGTAAAGAAGACTCGCGTGCATGTGGTTTTGGACCTGTATGGACGTTACGCTTTGAGCTACAATATCTCACCTACAGAAACAGCAGTGTCAGCAATTGAAGTATTTAAGCGTGCCTTCAAAGTGGAACCAAATGCCCATCCGCTAATCCATACGGATCGCGGATCAGCATATTGTTCAATGGCTTTCAATGATTATTTAGCCGATCAAAACTGTATTCACAGCATGTCACATCCAGGTCATCCTTGGGAGAACTCGCCGATGGAACGTTGGTGGAATTGAAGCAATCGGTAAAGGAAGCTATTAAATATTTCAACACTCAAAGAGCTTATGCGTCCAAAAACGGCTTGACCGCGGAAAAATTCCGCGCTCAAGCCGCATAAACTATTTTTCTATTTGAACTGTATACTTGACAGGCACTAGTACCACCGCCGATTTCCTACATTTTACTTCCGCCCTTTACAGCTTTATGAATTTATTGATAATTACACCATATAATTCCATAGTTTCCATTTAGTTTTGGAACGAATAAATTTATAGAATTGAAATACAATTATAGAACTTATTATTACAAATGAAAATTTTAAAATTTCAGAATAAAAATCATTTAAATGAACATATCCATTTAGATAATCAAAGATAGCTAATGCCCATGCTTGAAAGCAGTAAATGAAGGTACTAAATTGTCTAAAGAAAATGGTTGAACTTATCTTAGGTTCATATAATATAGAAAAAATAACTATGATTAAACTAGTAGGTGCAGTTAAGATAGTTTCATCATTACTGAGTCCACCACCTAACAATTTTATTACAACATTTTCAAGATAGAATAATACAACAAAGATAACTAATGATTTTAAAATAGTATTAAAATTAAACTTCCTAATGACTTTTAGATTTTTGGCTAATAGGAATCCAAAGAATATATAAATTAGAAATCTTGGAAAAGAATCAGGACTTATTATTGGATTAAGTTGAGCCCAGAAGCCAAGGCCGCTACATAATACAAAATAAAACTCGACCATAATACAGAAGAAGCCATATAAATAGTTATTTCTTTGGAAAATATATTTATAAGCAATTATGGAAAATGGAATAGCAAATATCATTCCTATAATATACCAGGAGGGAAACCAACCATTTATATTAGAAGGCCATAATTTAAATAATAAATCAAACAAGTATTTTAAACAGCTTTTAAAGCTAAAACCATTATATATAAAGAATTGTTTACTATTTTTTATTGCTAAAGGGATATATAATATTTGCCATAAAAGATATAGCCATATTAACCGAAGTTCAAATTTCTTTAGATAATTTATTTTTTTCTTTTTAGTATGTAATTTCAGGTAATGTTTAAAGAAAAAGAAACTAGTAATTGTAGAAAAATAAGGTAATCCTAATCGCCCTATAGTTTCAAAAAAAGGTAAGGCAGAATGGATCGCAACAACCCCAAGTGCGGCTAGTAGTTTAAAACAATCTATCCCTTTATAGGTAATTCTATTATTCATTTTTCACCCTGCTATGTATCAAATTATTTGTACTTATTCCTTAATGTACTAAGTTATTCTAGCTAATTTAATATGATAAATCAACAATGTTAGTTAGTATGCTTTGTTAATATTTTTTAGATATGAGGGAAGTCTAAGAATGATTAACATTTATATATGGTTGTGCTTTAAAAATATGTAATAAGTACTTACAAAGTAATGCTAATCAACATAATTAGTATTATAATAAAGATAATCTTTAACATTGGGGAGAGCTTTATGAAAAAGCATAAAGTTTTTTAGTATGCTTAAGTGTTTTAGGTGGATTAGTTCTCGCTAATGCTGCTTATACGGATGATAAAAATGTTAATCAGCAATTAGTTACACCAAGTAATACTAGTCAGCAGGTAGTCGTTATGGAGAATACTCAACAGGTAAGTAATTTTACTAGTGATAGTAATAATACTTTCAATTTGAATACAAATAGTAATGAAACTACCAATAATTCAACTTATGCTACGGCTACTACTCAACAAGCGCGGGCAAGTGTAGCATCGCATGTAGATAATATGGGGTTTGCTACTGTGATGAGTTATGATGATAATAATAATTATCTTTATGACAACTCAGGCCAATTAGTAACAAAACCTGGATGGCACAAATATAATGCTTACTATAGTGTCCAAGAAAGGGGTTCCGATTTCCTTACTAACAAGAACGGAGAAACTTGGTTCTATGTTTTAAATAACGGAACAGCAGCGCTTCAATGACAAAAAATTGGTAATAACTGGTATTACTTCTCCTATGGCAAAGGTGGTATGGGAGAAATGTATCAGGGTGGAACATACTTAGCTCCAACTTCAAATAATTCAATCAGTACCGCTTACTATACTTTTGATAATAATGGTCACTTAGTTGGTAATGGCTCTTCTGAAAGTACCAGTACTACTAATAACGGTAGCTGGGCCAAATCCGAAGATGGCCAGTGGCAATATACTATAAACTGCCAAAAAGTTACTGGTTGGCAAACGATCAATGGTCATCAATATTACTTTGATGAAACCAATGCAAGTGCTGTAACCGGCTGGCAAAAGCATGATGGTAGCTGGTATTATTTTGACCCAACAAATGCTTGGGCAATCACTGGTTGGCAATGGATTAAATAATAAATTGGGCCTCACAGAATAATTACTATGAGGCCCAATTATCTATCTTTTAATTGTTATGAATTACTTGTGCATTGTCCGGTAATACTCCTGACCAATCTTGGTAATGAACTTCCGTACTACCTGAGATTGTCTGGCGATCCATGCCGTCGCTATCGACGTGGTGGGTAATTCCGTATTGATCTGTCCAGGTTGCAACATCACCAAGACCTAACTGAACTCCATTATTATGTTGAATTTTATCTGATTGATTTGGAATAATTGGACCAGCATTGTGAACAACCTGAGCGTTACTTGGTAAAGCCCCTGACCAGCTTTCGTAGTGATCTTGAACGCTTCCAGGAATAGTTTGATGATCTAAGCCATTACTATCAACGTGGTGAACAATTCCGTATTGATCTGTCCAAACAGCAAGATCATTAGTGCCTAGTTGAATAGCTTTTTGATTTTGAGTAGCTGAATTGTTCTTTGTGGCTGATGCCAAATTATTAGCTTGATTAGTCGTACTAGTTTGTTGATTCGTTGAGGATGACTGAGCAGAGTTTTGACTAGGAGTATTAGCTGCTAATTTATTATTAGTAATAGCTTTAGCTTCTTTATTAGTTGGCAATTGACTACTAGAATTTGCTTGCTTAGTTTCTGTAATAGCTTTTTTATGGCTACTTTGCTTAGCAATCTTAGTGCTAGTAGGTTCGTGATTTACCTTATGGGTAGCTACACTACTAGTTGTACAGCCACCTAACCCTAGTGCAAGTACACATACTAATAAGCTATCGATTATTTTATTTTGCATCTTTAACATAATGTAGCACCCCTTTCTAACCAAGCTTTAGTTTCCTTCTTCCACTTATATTGTAACATTTTTGAAACATTCAAGTAATAAATATGCAATGTAATGAAGGAAATAAGGTTTACTAATAATGATAAAATAATTAATGTAAGTAAATTTGGAGGAGGAGTTTATAAAAATGAGGTATAAGCTATATAAGGCTGGAAAACTATGGCTGACCGTGGCTCTGACAATCTTTGGGGTATTGACAATCTCAAGTAGTGTTAGTGCGGATGTAAACATTAATGAACTACCTGCTAATAATCAGCAGGTAGTTCAAAATGATCCCCAATCGAAGACTCAACAGGTGGCTACCGATAATAATGATGTGACGAGTGGTCAGACTAATGTTTGGCAGAACAAAGATAGTGACTGGTATTACTATCAAAATGGGCAAGCTCAAACAGGTTGGCAAAATGTCAGTAATAATTGGTATTACCTGAATCCAAAAACGAACGTGATGGAAACGGGATTACAAAAAATTCAGGATAATACTTATTATTTAAATGAGCACCATAACGGAACATATGGTGCTATGCAAACTGGCTGGCAAAGGGTAAATGATAGCTGGTACCATTTCGCAAATAATGGCGCAGCAAATACGGGCTGGTATCAAACTAATGCTGGTTACTGGTATTACTTTAATCAAGATGGCCAGGCCCAAACCGGTTGGCAAACAATTAATAATCACAATTACTATTTCGATTTGACTAATGCGTCTGCAGCCGCTGGTTGGCAAAATATTGGGGATAATTGGTACTACTTTGACCCTACTAATGTTTGGCAAATGACAGGTTGGCAACGGATTGATAATCAGTGGTATTACTTTGACCCTACCCAAAAAGGGAAGATGCTATCTGGCTTACAGCAAATTAATGGTCGGGGTTACTACTTGAATGACCAGCATGATGGAACATATGGTGCCATGCAGACCGGCTGGCAAAAGATTGATGGTCGATGGTATGGCTTCGGTGGTTCTGACGATGGAGCGGCTTATAATAACTGGTACTTAATCAATAGTCATTGGTATTACTTTAATTCAGATGGTGAAGCTCGTGTTGGCTGGCAGTCCATTAATAATCATCGTTACTACTTTGATCCTATAAATGCATGGGCATTAACTGGTTGGCAATTATTGTCAGGAAAATGGTATTATTTTGATCAACAAAATGCTTGGTTACTAACTGGCTGGCAAACACTTAATGGAAGTCAATACTATTTAGATCCTGAAACTGGCCAGATGGCTACGGGTTACACTTTAGTCAATGGTCACCACTATTATTTTGATCTAACGTCTGGACATCAGGTAAAAGGATTTTTCCTTGATCCTACAGCTAAATTATTAAGCTATTATGATGAGCAAACTGGTATTCAACCAGCAAATATCATTGTGAATGGTAAAACAACCTCATTTGAGTCAACTAATGGTTATCTTAAGAGTGATAATTTTGTTAATGGCTTGAATAAAGTTGGTAATAAATATTTCTTGGTTGAGAATGGAACCTTTGCTAGAAATGTATGGCGACAAATCAATGGTTCATGGTACTACTTTCAAGACAACGGAGTAGCAACGACTTACTGGTATAAGTCTAGTGCTGGCTTCTGGTACTACTTTAATCATGATGGTCAAGCATTAACTAATTGGCAACATATTAATGGTCGCTGGTATTTGTTTAATAATACTAATGCAAATGCAGTAACAGGATGGTACCAATCAGATTATGGTAACTGGTATTATTTCGATCCAGTCAATGCATGGGCTGATACTAACTGGCAATATATTAATGGTATTTGGTACTACTTTAATCCTGATGATGCTTGGTTAGATTTGAATCAGACATTAACTTATAACTGGCAACAGATAATGGGGAGCTATTGGAATTCATCTTCAATAGCTATTCAACTTCAGCGAAACGGGGCTGAATATGCAACAACAAATAATCCAGGATTAAGATATGAGGTTGCTAGTACAGTTAAAGTTGCTGTTCTTGCGATGCTTCTTCACAATACTGGTGGTAATCTTGATTCGACTCAACAGTCACTTGCAATGAGGATGATTCGTAACAGTGATAATGATGCGACTACAGCAATTCTGACAAATTATCTTGGTGGGATTACTTCTCTAAGTGCTATCTATAGTGCTTTGGGGATGAATCAGACAACTGCTGCTCCTCATTGGGGTTCATCATTAACGGTTCCATCAGATCAATTAAAGCTATTGAAGATGATCTACTTAGATCCATCTTCTAACTACCTTAATGATAAGTCACGGAATTATATCAAATGGCTAATGAATACCATTTCTGCTGAGCAAAGCTGGGGTATTTCTGCTGGAAGCAGTAATTATTACCTGAAGAACGGTTGGCGTCCTGCCAGTGATAATGGTTTATGGGAAGTTAATAGTATTGGTTATATTCCAAATGGTAGTAATAGCTATACAATTGCAGTTTATACTCGGAACAACCGTAATTTTAATTGGGGTGTTAGTTATGTTGAGGCCTTGGCTAGAATTACGCGCCAAATTATAGGTTAAGCACTTAAAAACTTGGTAAAAAACTAGATTGGAAAATTCCTATCTAGTTTTTTTGTTTGGTGTTAAGATAAGAGTGTTTATATTTATGGAGGGGTAAGATCTGATGAAAAATCACTTTAAATTGTATAAAGCTGGCAAACTTTGGTTAACTGCCTGTATTACAGTACTCGGAATTATGGGTGCCTCAAGTGTTTACGCCGATGACCAGCAGTCAACTGTTACAGCAATTACTCAGTCAAATGTAGCTGCTCAGGTTCAAACTACTAGTGATCAACCTAGTAATTTGTCAACACCAACAGAGATTAATGGGTATACTAAGCAAACTGATTCTAATGGTACTACTAGTTGGAAGAATACTAATGGGCAAACAGCAAACGGCTGGCAAACTAGCCAGAATAACTGGTATTACTTCAATAATGGTCAAAACGCTACCAATTGGCAATATATCAATAATAATTGGTATTATCTGAGCCCGCAAAACAGTGCAATGGAGACTGGATTGCAGACAATTAATAACAGCAAGTATATTCTGAACACTCAACATGATGGTACATATGGTGCAATGCAAACTGGTTGGCGGACTGTAGGTAATGATTGGTACTATTTCGCTAATAATGGTGCGGCCGTAAATGGCTGGCAATGGCTTGATAATAATTGGTTCTACTTTGATCAATCCACGTCAGTTATGCAAAGTGGTTTAAAGCAGATTAATAACCATGGGTACTACTTAAATGATCAACATGATGGCACTTATGGTGCAATGAAGAATGGCTGGCAACAAATTAATGGCCGTTGGTATGGCTTTGGTGGCCCTAATGATGGTGCTGCCTACACTGGTTGGCATCTTATTAACAATAACTGGTACTACTTCAACCAAGATGGAGAAGCTCGGACTGGTTGGCAAACGATCAATGGTCACCGCTACTACTTTGATGATAATAACGCTTGGGCACTTAAAGGTTGGCAAGTGCTGAATAATGACTGGTACTACTTTGACAACAATAATGCCTGGGCTTTAACTGGTTGGCAATGGTTAGATAACAATTGGTATTACTTTGCTCCTACAAATAATGCAATGCTTGCTGGTCTTCAGACTATCAATAACAACTTGTATTACCTTAACGATCAACATGATGGTGCATACGGTGCGATGAAGACTGGTTGGCAATTGGTTAATGGTAGCTGGTACTACTTTAACAACAGTGGCTCAGCATTATCTAGTTGGCAAACAATCAATGGTAACCGTTATTACTTTGATCCTACGAATCACCAAATGTTTACAGGTGTTCATTTAATTAATGGCGACTACTACTTCTTTAGCCCATCAGGAAGTCAACAAAAGGGATTAGTTTATAATCCTGCTACAGGTTCACTACAATATTACGATCTTGTTACTGGTGTTCGCCAAAATTCAGCAATTGTGGACGGAAAAACCTTATACTTCAATTCAACTACTGGCGATCTGGATTTGAATAATCTAGCTGATGGCTTAAATAAGCTGGGAAATAATCATTACTTTAAGAGTAATAACCGTTTGGTAGCAAATACTTGGGAAAAGGTAAACGGTAGTTGGTATTACTTTGGTGATAATGCAGCCGCAACCACTGGCTGGTATAAGTCACCGGCAGGTTTCTGGTACTACTTTAAACAGGATGGAACTGCCAAAACTGGTTGGCAAAGCATCAATGGTCACTGGTACTTGTTTGATGCTAACAATGCAAATTCAGTTCTAGGCTGGTACCAATCACCGGTAGGTTTCTGGTATTACTTTGATCCGGAAAATGCATGGGCTCATACTGGCTGGACATTTGTGGGTCATAACTGGTACTACATGGACCCGACCAATGCTAATATGTGGACTGGTGGTCATTGGATTGATGGTCACTGGGTAAACCTGCAAAGTAATGGTGCCTTTATTGGCTTTAGTCAACGAGTAATTAATTGGTTCTTGGCCCGAGAAGGTAAGTTGACTTATTCGATGTACGGTTCACGAACTGGAGCTGATGGAACTGCTGACTGTTCTGGTTCAATGACTCAAGCTGTTTGGAGCGCTGGCGGTCATACACCTGCCCATACTTATTCCACTTTAGATTTAGGTAATTACTTGCTTCAAAATGGTTACTACCTTGCCGGACGTGGCCGTGGCGTTCAAAATGTTCAATACGGTGATATTGTAATTTGGGGTAACCCAGGTGCTTCTGCTGGTGGAGCAGGTCATACGGTAGTTATCTCTACTGCAGGTTCAGATCCAATGTGTATCTCAACTTGTGGATACTACTGGAGTTCAAATCCAAATTCTCGGTATGGTGCTGCTGGTCAAGCTGTTCAAGAATTTAACTATCAATGGTATTGGAACGATGATGATCGGCCATACCAAATGGTTTACCGTCCTAACTTCTACTGGGCATAATGATAATGAGATCTCATCAGTTGATGGGATCTTTTATTATTAATTGCGGTGTTAATTCTAAAATAGATGTTGTAAAATAATTGTGATTAAGCGTAAAAAAGGAGAATCATCAATGACTAACAAGAGTCTTCATTCTCATAAATTGAGAAATACGATTTTAGTTGCCGGTGCTGCTTTGACACTTGGATTATTATCATCTAACACTAAAGTAAGTGCTGATAACATTGCTACCGAAAATGCAATCTCAAGCTATGCAGCTAAGGCTAATACTTCTGCTAGTTTAGCCGCTACTCCAGCAGCTAATAGTTATGCTGCTGCAAGTTCAGCAATTAGTGCTACAAGGACTGCTAGTGCTGCTAGTGCTGCTGCAAGTTCAGCAATTGCTAGTGAGTCTTCTGCAATTGATTCTGAATATGCTGCTAAGAGTGCAGCTCAAGTTAAAGCAAATTCAGCAGCTGAAAAAGAATTATCTGATGCTAATTCCTCAGCATATGCAGTTGCCTCTAGTGCTGTAAATACCGATCCAACAAAAATTCCTGGGATCGAATCGGCTGCCCCAGCAGAATATAAAGCATATAGTGATGCTACTTCAAGTGCTAATGCTGCATATGCTCAAGCAAGTGATGCAGCCGTTCAAGCTTCAACCGCTGCATCAGCTGCCAAGGTAGCTAGTGCTAATGCTGCTTCTGACTTAGATGCCGCTAAGAAGGTCGCTGCATCAGCTTCAAGTGATGATAAATCAAATGCTGAAGCCGCAGTTGCGGAAGCAGAAAAGAAGAGTGCTGAAGCAAAGAGTGCATATGAAGAAGCCCAAAAGAAGAGTGAAGCTGCTCAAAAGGAATTAGCAGAAGCTAAGAAAACTCGGGAAAGCTCGTTAGCAACAGCTAAGACCTTATTTATCGGAGCACTTGCTCAAAGCGGCTTCTTAAATAAGCTTGAGCAAAGTAATCGTGATGCTTTACAAAAATTGAAGGAAGAAAATCAAGCAAAACTAACTGCAATCGAAACAGAAAAAGCCAATACTCTTGCTTCAATGAAAAATACAATTAATGGTTATTTGAAGGCTCAACTGGCTTACTTAAACACTAATCCGTTTTTACCAACAGGAACTCCTAATAGTTGGGGAACTAAAGAGGTTAAGCAAGAAGACGGTACTACTGAAACTGTTTGGTACTATTATGGAAAAGATGGTAAGGCGCTACAAGGTTGGCAGCAATTAGGTGGCAACTGGTTCTACTTCACGCCAAGTGATGGTTCCATGGTTACTGGAATTCAAAAGATTGATGGGAATATTTATTACCTTAACATTAATCATGATGGTTCTTATGGTGCGATGAAGACTGGTTGGCAAAAGGTTGATGGCAAATGGTATGGCTTTAAAGGCGACGGAAGTGCATATCTTGGCTGGCAATTACTTAATAATCACTGGTATTATTTCGATACTGATGAAGGATATGCTTTAACTAATTGGCAGAAGATTAACGATCATTGGTACTATTTTGACCCAGTTAACGCCTGGGCGCAAACAGGTTGGTTTAAATCTGGAGCTGGTTTCTGGTATTTCTTCGATTACAGTAATGCCTGGGCACTTACTGGTTGGCAACGACTTAATAATCGTTGGTACTACTTTGATCCGGTCAATGCTAATGCTCAAACAGGCTGGTACCAATCACCGGCTGGCTACTGGTACTTCTTTGATTACAACAATGCCTGGGCATTAACTGGCTGGCAATGGTTAAATGATCACTGGTACTGGTTTGATAACACTAATGCATCTGCATATACTGGCTGGCAATGGTACCGTGGTTATTGGTACTTCTTCAACCAAGAAAATGCTTGGATGTCAACTGGCTGGACAACAAATCGTGATAACAATGAGTTATATTACCTTGATGCAGCAGGTCATCCAGTTACCGGTTGGCAGATGAGTCAAGATGGTACTTGGTACTACTTCCAATCAGGTAGTTACGCTGCTGCTACTGGTTGGCAATGGCTAAATGGTCACTGGTACTACTTTAATCCAGGTTATCCAAAGCACGGTGCAATGATGACTGGTTGGCAAAATATCAATGGTAAGAGCTACTACTTCTACAGCAATGGTTACTGGAGTGGCTACTAATAAGTTAAATTAATATTTTATTGATTGAGAACGTTTTGGCTTAATAAGGGTCAAAACGTTTTTTGTAACAAAAAATTTCACTAATATTACAAGACGGCAACATTCATTAACAAACTGACGACATTTAACTTTTTAAGAAAAATTTATTGTATAGTAGTAATCGTTGAAATTATTGATGAACGAATTAAAGGGAGTTGTATTTTAGTTTATGAGTAAGAAACATTACAAGTTATATAAGAGTGGTAAGCAATGGTTAACTATGGGAATCACTATTGCTTCATTAGCTTTTGGTATAACAATGGCTACTGATGCTCAAGCTGATGTAGTTGCTCAAGACAATGCAACTTCGACTACTCAAGTTGCTCAATCACAACAAACTGTTGAAAGTGCAACTGTGGCAGCTAGTTATGC
Source organism: Limosilactobacillus avistercoris (assembly GCF_014836425.1). Classification (GTDB taxonomy): domain Bacteria; phylum Bacillota; class Bacilli; order Lactobacillales; family Lactobacillaceae; genus Limosilactobacillus; species Limosilactobacillus agrestimuris. The sequence goes on from NZ_JACSQW010000015.1 coordinate 13,524, forward strand.
AAGTACCAATAGTAGTACTGCTAGTGCAAGTAATAATGTCGTTTCAGCACAGCCAGCAACGATTAACAACTTTTCCACTAATGTTGCTAGTCAAGCTAGTCAAACAACTTCAGTAGCCCAAAACGGTTTAGTTAAAGAAAACGGTAATACTTATTACTACAATAATAATGCTAAGGTTACCAATGAATGGGAACAAGTAAACAACAACTGGTATTACTTTGACAACGAAGGAAATGCCCAAACTGGTTGGTACCAATCACAAGCTGGCTTCTGGTATTACTTCAATAATGAAACTGCTCAAGCAGAAACTGGTTGGCAAAAGATTAACAATAACTGGTATCACTTTGACGAAACCAATGCTAATGCAAGTACTGGTTGGTATCAGTCAAATGCCGGTTTCTGGTATTACTTCGATCAATCAAATGCCTGGGCTAAAAAGGGTTGGCAGAAGATTAACAATAACTGGTACTACTTCGATGATACCAACGCTAATGCTTTAACTGGTTGGCAAAAGATTAATAACAACTGGTACCACTTTGATGAAAGTAATGCCTGGGCTAACACCGGCTGGTACAAGTCTAACGCTGGTTTCTGGTACTACTTTGATACTACTAACGCTTGGGCTTTAACTGGTTGGCAAAAGATTAACAATGTTTGGTACTACTTCGATACCACCAATGCTAATATGCTTACTGGTACTCAAACGATTGATGGTAAGACATATAATTTTGGATCCAATGGTGCTTGGTTGGATGATCATAGTGAAGCCGTAAATAAGGCAATGTCAATGCGTGGTCGTGCTTATGTATGGGGTGGTAATAATCCATCTACTGGTTTTGATTGCTCTGGGTTAGTTCAATGGGCATATGGCTTAGGTGCTAACTATCGAACAACTTACCAACAACAAGCATTAGGTATTCACCATTATGACGTTGCTAATGCTCCTAAGGGTGCGTTGCTATTTTATGGTAGTGATAGCGCACCATACCACGTAGCTATTTCTCTTGGTAATGGTGCATATGTCCATGCTCCAGAACCTGGTGACGTAATTAAAGTTGGTTACACTAAGTACTACTCAGCAAGTTACTACGTTGTGTTGTAATTAGTCTTAGAATATAAGATAATAGATGAAACAATTAATAAAGAAGGAGCATTATTATATGAAAAAAATTATGGCAACTGTTGCTGCCGGTGCATTAATGATTACTTTAGCAGGCTGTGGTAATTCAAGTAGTTCTACTAAGGACAATTCAAGTAATGATGCATCTTCAAGTAAGGTTGTAAAAAGTGCAAAAACTTCTGGTAAGACCGCGGCTACTTCTACTAATCAAAGTAAGAAGACAAGTGAAAAGTCAGTATCTAGTTCTGCAGTAACAAGTAGTTCATCCAGTAATGTTACTTCTAGTAGTAAGTCTACTACTGCTACTTCGACATCAGAGCAAAGCACTCGTGAACAAATGACAGCACAAGATGCCAAAAATATTGTTAAAGAACATATTGGTAATCAGTTAAACAATGCTGGTATCTCAGGTAAGCCAGCTACTGGATTACCTTCAATTGATGAGGTTGATAGTTATACGGCTGTTCAAAATGAAATTAACGATTGGACTGTTAGTGGTAACGGTCATTCATTCCATGTTACAGCTACTTCTGTTACTGGAAAATAATTGAATATAATATAATCCATAGTCTACTGTGACGTAGATTATGGATTTTTATTTTGGACTGAAAGATATTGCGGATAGGATGAATTGCTTTATAATTACAGTGTTAAAGATTAGTTTTGGAGGATTTTTAATGAGAAAAATAGGTTTAGTAATTGTTACGTCGCTACTTGCTGTAACTTTAGCAGCATGTGGTAATACACATAATAGTAATTCATCTTCTAGTTCGAACAATACAAAAGTTACTAAAAAGGCAGCTAATAGTACTACCATGAATACTTCTAATAATTCAACGCTCGATCCTAATCAGCTAACGCCAGCTCAAAACGCTGCACTAGTTCTTTATTATACTGGTGAGCATATGCCAGGGTCTGATCAAAATGATTACTCTAAGGATATGGATGTATCTGGTCAGGGAGCGGTTGTAAAAATTTATAATAAGGATAGCGTTCCTAAGGGAGAGGGACCGCTTTATAAGGATTATCCTGATGGTGCAGATCTTTTATACTATGTAAAACTTAATCAAAAGGATAGTGAACATGGAATAGATAGCGCTTACTACACAATAGCTGGGAACAAGACTTACATCTCTGATAGCGATGCGGGAATATCTCCTGATGGGGTAACTAAAGCTGAGATGGTTGCTTATGCTAAGCAGCATCATGCAGTTAAGCGGATTATGAATGTTGCTAACAATACTAAGGTTCAAGACATGCGGAATCAATCTGCATCAGCAAATAATTCACATAATTTATCAACTCAGCAACTGGGAACCCTGGTTGCTTTATACCAAGAACCAGATTGGTTTAAAGGTGGAATAAGTGATGGGATGATGTGGTATGGAAGTGGCTCTGATGGCTTTAGTTATGTTACTGCTAATGGCGATCCAACTAGTTGGCTTTATTTCAAACGGAATGGCAATGATGTAACAATTAAATATGTTGATCCCAAAGAGGGGCAATCAGTAGCGGAGGCTTCGACTACAACAAAACATGTTACAGTATCGGGTTTACTTCGTGATTATTACATGAATCAATCTCAAAAAGATGAGGTTAATGGTTATGCTAATAAGCTGAAACCAGAATCAGATTATAACGATAATTAAAAAATATCATTCGGGATTTTAGAGAATTCCGAATGATATTTTTTATTATTCACGAGTTCTAGCTGGCTCTTGAGCAGCACGTGCCGAAGTATTTTCAGAAACTCGACCGGTAGTTGGAGTCCTTATAGATTGGTACTCACTACGGACAATCGATTGTGTCCTTCTTTCTGCTTGAGGGATTTCAGTTGTAATCTGTGAACTTCTTATTTCGCCATAAGCCCTAGCACTATTAGAGTAGGTAGGACTTTGCTTTTGTGTTGACGTTGATTTTTGTGTAGATGTTTTACCACCAATAACATAATCACTCCCGTTACCACTACCAGGATCATTATACCTAGCACCGCCGGGTAGAACAAAGTCAGTATTAGTTACACCATCATACAATGGTTGAGATTTATACATTCTTGTTTCATGGTTAACAACCTTTTTCGGCTTAAGGCCAAGTTGTTTACGGATAAGTTTAGAAATACGGTTGATTTCTTTTGGACTAGCGATTTGGAAGGAGACACCATCAATTGTAGCGTCTTGTCCCTGGAAATGATAAGTAATGACATTATTCATTGCAGCATGATAGTTACCATATAAGGTTGCAATATCGTCAATTGGAATATTAGTTTTCACTCCATCTTTAACCGCATCTAGAATATTATTTGCTGTTCCGATAGAGCCTGACTTCTTGAATTTTTGGATAACACTTTCAATAATTTGTTGTTGCCGTTTTTGTCGCCCATAATCATTATTTGGATCACTATAGCGCATTCGAGAGTATTTAAGTGCTAATTCACCATTAAGATGTTGTTTTCCTTTCTTAAAATGATGACCTTCATATGTAAAGGCAAAAGGATTATCTACGGTTACGCCACCAAGAGTATTAACAACTTTTTTTAACACACCCATATTAATAACAGCATAGTAATCAATTGGAACATCTAGTAGTTCTGAAACAGCTTTAACAGTCTTCTTTGGTCCACCAATTGAGTATGCTGCATTAATCTTAACGTAAGTTGGTCCATCACTGGTTGGAACACGAACAAGGGTATCTCGAGGAATACTTGTCATTGTGATTTTCTTTGTTTTGGGGTTAATAGTAAATAGTTCAAGCGAATCAGTGTTTCCACCAGTATTTCCCCGGTTGAGTGCACCAACGTCGGTCCCCATTGCTAGTACAGAAACTGGTTCACCCTTTTGAAGCTTTTTACTAATCTTTCCATTACCATTACCAAAAATATCATTAGCTGCTGAATTTAACTTATGGTATTCATAACCGCCACCAATCAGAACTATGATAACAAGAGCCCAAATAATATTTTTTACCCAACGTGGGGTACGATAGTGGTGAACCTCTGGCATCTTTGGGCTTGAATTTGGCGAAGGATCCTTTAGTTTGTTCTTTGGAAACTTGAATTTTGACCAATTAAACTTAGGTGTTTTAGGTTCATAATTTTGTTTCTGATCTTGAGCAACTTTGTCATGGATTCGTTGCTCCATCTTTTTTCGATATTCTTCACGTGTTTCGTGATTATCATTCATGTTTTATACCTCAATTAAAAGTTTTAACCTTACTAATATACTATAAATGTACAGGACATTTCAATTTGCTATTATTAGCTTAACAATTCTGTAAACATTTAGTTTAATGATGTTATTTAGTGTAAAATTGGGTTATAGAGTTATTCAATGGATTTTTGTGGAGGAAAATAAATGAATAAGAACATTGTTAAGTTGACTACGATTGCAGCTTTAACTACTGTTGCTGGGATCGGAATTGTTAAAAATAATGTACTTGCAGATACTCAATCAGCTGAAACAACAGTGAGTGCTAATACTAACGAAGAAAATAACAATCAAATCGTTATAAGCAATGTTGCTCAACAACAAGCATCAGCAACAACGGCAGCTCTTTATTCCGCAAATTTAAAAACACAAACAACTCAATATGTGAATTTTCCCCAAGGATATACGTTGGATAAATTAAGGGGAATTTCTAATTCTACTGAGGCAAATAACTTTCAGCGGGTAACTATTAACGGGATGAATATGAACAACTATCAATCGAATAGTGATGCTGCAAAGGAATATATAAATGTAAATAACCTAAGTCCAGAGCAAACAATTCAAATGAATCAATATGGGGTTGGTTTAGTAAATCAAATTAGGGATGAATTTGGATTAGAGCCATTTCAATTAGATGATGGCACAATTGATCAGGTTCGCTCTATGGCATTAGAATACCAAAATAAAAATGAATCACTAATGAATGGTCACTGGCATGATCCCGAAATACTTGATAATCATAGCGAAAACATTGCTGCTCAACAAATATATAACGATAATATCAGTGGCTTAACAGTAAGACCCTTTGCCTCGGCTACAGGCAAAGAATTTATAAATAACGATCAAGTCCCTGTATTTAGTGTAACCACAATGGATGACTTACGAGCATTGATTTACTATGGAGTAATGGGGATGCTTTTTAATGATGCCTCAGATACTTTTGGGCATGCTCAAAACTTTTTAACTAATCCACAAAGTATTAATACTCTCGGTATTTATCCTTCAATTACCAAGGGAATTGGTACAGGAACTTATGGTGATGGCTCAAAGTTTAACTTTAATTTACTAAATGTTGATATGCACTTTATTTGGGCTGAGGGGAATAATGATTCTAGCACAGCTGAGGATTATAATACGCCTGGTTGGCATTTAATTGATAATAATTGGCGTCATTTTGATCAGGCTGGGTTATTGGAACTAGGTTGGCAATGGATAAATGGTCATTGGTACTATCTAGATCCAGCGACAGGTAATATGCAAACTGGTCTGAAGAACATTAATAATAATGTATACTACTTAAACAATAGTGGTGCAATGATGACTGGTTGGCAAAAAGTAAATAGCAATTGGTATTATTTCCAAAATAATGGTACTGCTTTAACTGGCTGGCAGTTTATTAATGGTCATTGGTATTACTTTAGCAGTCAAGGAATTGCGGAAACTAACTGGCAATTGATTGGCAATCATAAATACTATTTTGATTTGGAAAATGCCTGGGCACTTACTAATTGGCAAGAAATAAATAATAATTGGTATTACTTTGATGTAAATAATGCTTGGATGGATACAGGTTGGCAATGGATTAATGGCTGGTATTACTTTAATACTAGTTATGGTCAAATGCTAAGTGGCCTACAAAAGATTGAGGATAATATTTACTTTTTGAATACTCAACATGACGGTTCATTCGGTGTTATGAGAACTGGTTGGTGGAATATTAATAATCATTGGTATTTCTTTAATAATAGTGGTGCGGCTGCTACTAACTGGTTCTGCTCAAGAGCAGGAAACTGGTATTACTTTGAAAATAATGGCCAAGCCATGACAGGCTGGCAATTAATTAATAGGCATTATTATTACTTTGACCCAACAAATGCTTGGGCAATCCGTGGATTCCAACTTTTAAATAATAATTGGTATTATTTTGATCCGATTAATACATGGATGATGATAGGCTGGCAATGGATTGATAATAATTGGTTCTATATGAATCCAACGACTGGTCAAATGGAGAGCGGATTACAAACGGTTAATGAAAATGTATATTTCTTAACCACTCAACATAACGGTTTGTTTGGAGCAATGACTACTGGTTGGCAAAAGATTAATGGGAAATTGTATTACTTTGACGCTAGTGGTTCTGCATTAATCGGCTGGCAAAGAATTAATGGTCGGTACTACCACTTTAAGAATAATGGCGAGGCCGATACTGGAGACGTTTACTTGACTAATAATGGAAAAGCTAAACTTTATCATTTTGATAAGGAAAATGCTTGGTTAACTGAATAAGTTAAAGAAAGATTGGCGCTGAGTCAGTCTTTTAATATTAGTTTGTTGGCTAAATAATTAAGTGTTAAAATAAAGCCGTAGTTTGTTACTTTGTAGGTTTTTGGAGGAATAATCTTGAAAAAGAAATTATGGTTGCTTTCAACCACTGTTTTAGCAGGATTAGCGCTTGGAGTTACGAGTGTTAGTGCTGATGCTGATACTAATGTAAGTACAAACAGCAATGATGTAAATAGTGTCGTTACTGTTAACAATAATGAAAAGATAAACAGTAGTGCTACATCAGCACAAGTAAATAATTATCAAATAAGCGATAGTGTTGCTAGTGCTTCTGCTAATAATGCAAGTAATGCTGTAAATAAACAGCAAGTTATCACAGATGCTCAACCCGCAACAGCCACTACTAATCAGGCACGAGCAGATTGGTATTCTGGTTATTCAACTGGCTGGCAATCAAGCCGGAATTATGATGGATCTTATGATTGGACCTATCGTAAGGCAGATGGAACGCGGGCTGAAAATGAATGGCTATTAATCAATGGGTCATGGTACTATTTTGATGGTTATACAATGGCAAACAAAGGTTGGAACTATGCCCCATGGTACGGACAATCTAATTATTATTACTTTGATGCCAATGGTCACTATGTAACGAACAGTTGGCATTCAAGTAGTAACTATAACGGTACCTATGACTGGACATATTCAAAGGCGGATGGTACGCGAGCAGAAAATGAATGGTTATGGATCAATGGTGCTTGGTATTACTTTGATGGTGATATCATGGCAGCAAATGGTTGGCATTATGCTCCATGGTACGGACAATCTAATTACTATTACTTTGATAACAAT
>NZ_JACSQW010000015.1:21084-45403 GCF_014836425.1 Limosilactobacillus avistercoris
GGTCACTATGTAACAAATTGCTGGCATTCAACAAGTAATGGTAACAATCAATATCCTACCTGGACATATTCAAAGGCGGATGGCACGCGAGCAGAAAATGAATGGTTATGGATCAATGGCGCTTGGTATTACTTTGATGGTGATATTATGGCAGCTAATGGTTGGCACTATGCTCCATGGAATGGTCAATCTAATTATTATTACTTTGATAACAATGGTCACTATGTAACAAATTGCTGGCATTCAACAAGTAATGGTAACAATCAATATCCTACCTGGACATATTCAAAGGCAGATGGCACGCGAGCAGAAAATGAATGGTTATGGATCAATGGTGCCTGGTATTATTTTGATGGTTCAGAAATGGTAGCAAATGGTTGGCATTATGCTCCATGGAATGGCGAATATAGGGAATATTACTTTGATGTCAATGGTCATTGCCTATAATTAATAAAAATGTGGTTGCTAATTAATAGTAATCACATTTTTTATTGATGATTGAATATATAAAACGAGGAACCATATTTTGTAACGGTTCCTCGTTTTATGAAAGAATGCTATTTTATTTTAATTTCATTTATTCATTATGACTTACCGTAACGCCACTTGGTAAAGCACCGGACCAGTCCTTGTATTGAACTTGTGAGCTTCCCTTAGTAGTGTAACGATCCATTCCGTCACTATCTACATTGTGGGTAACACCTTGGGAATCAGTCCAGGTTGCAACATCGCCTAAGCCAAGTTGAACAGACTTTTGTTCCTTAACACTGCTTGATGAAGTAGTAGCTTTGGCTGGAGCAGTAACCTGCTGACTGTTATTAGTTGCCTTTGCAGTAGATGATGTAGTTGTTACGTTTTTAGCGGAACTAGTACTATTACTACTTGAAGATGCAAACTTTGCACTTGTAGAGTGGTTGTTGGTAGTTGCGGCATTTTTAGCACTGGTAGAAGCTGATTTTCCACTCTTCTTGTGACTTTCCTTAACTACTTGTGAACTTGATGCTTCATGAGTCTTGTGTGATGTAGTAGTTGAATTGCTAACGGCACAACCCCCAAGACCTAAAGCAAGCAAAACGACAAGTGAACTGTTCAAAATCTTTTTATTCATCTTCATAGTAATAGCACTCCTTCCGGCAACGCTATTTATAACGTTGTTGCTTTCTCTCAATATATACATTGTAACATAGTTGAAACATTAATGTAAATATTTAGCAACTTAAAAGGTCGTTTTTGCAACTTATGTAACAAAATGCAATAAAAGCGTAATAATTAACTCTTGATTAACAAAACTTCTTACTTTGAATTGTTACCAATTCTTTGTTAGTGTAAGCTCTTCATAGGTTAGATGAATAATTCATCTGGTCATGGAAATCTTTTTTTGTAGGGCGAATTTACAATTGAAATGCAACACAAAGTAAAAAAATAAACCCATACCGGGTAGAATATGTTTAACGACCAAATCAAACAATTCGAGGTATCCGGTATGAGCTATAACCATCTTACTATAAAAGAACGTGAAATGCTTATGTTTTTACAAGCTAAGGGGTTATCTATCCGGGCTGTTGCGTTACGGCTAGGGCGAAATCCAAGCACTATTTCACGAGAATTAAAACGTTGTGCAGGTCATTATTCCCCAAGTAAAGCAGAAAATGACTATCATCAAAAGCGAAAGAATTGTCACAAGAAGCGGCTATTAGACAGCCATCCACAACTACGCCGTCAAATTGTTCATCACATCTTAGATCTGCACTGGTCACCAGAGCAGATTACCGCTCGCTTTATTAAGGAACATTAATGGTGTGTTAGCTACAATACCATTTACCGTCGTATCAGCTTTTGGCCATAAAATCAACACAAAATCTTAACACGTTTGGAGTCGTATACTGTTATACCAATGCCTCAACTATCTCCCCACCGTCTATATTAAAATAGGGAAGATATTATTTTAGAGGAGAGAATCATGTATCGATTAAAAAGTAATCTAGTTTGGGTTGCGCTGATGATTTGGGTAGGAATGGCCCAGGTATATTGGCAACTAGGACCACATATAGCAAGTTATAGTAATGCTAGTCTTCATACTAGTGCGTTTGAAATTTTCAAGGGCTTAACATTGCTTGGCTCTGACATTCTGATTTTACTGTTAGGGTATTTTCTATCGCAAAAGAGTTATCGTGAGTCAACGATTATTAAGACATGGCTGAACACTTTAGTCTTAGGTGTCCTAGCTAGTGTATTAGTGGCACTTAGCACCAACCAGCTGGCAAAGATCACAGTCTTTCATAACGACTTCTTTAATGCGGCCTTTCCGTTATTGCGGAATACTTACCCACTGATCTTTGGAAGCCTACTAGGATTAATTCTGACTGCAGTAATTAATGATCAACGATTCATTTGGCGACGACCGACTTTGATTAGTATTTGGCTTCTCATGATCATCCCGCTCTTTTGGACACCGAATATTTGGGGATGGGCGAGTAACCACTTAACATTATTTTATGCGTTACTGTTTGTCCTTGGTGCTAATGCTAAGCAGGGGAGTCATGATCAAAAGTGGCTTCTTATTACTGGATTAAGTTTACTGAGTATGATTATTCTTCAAGGAATCATGCCATTTATGAGTGTTGATGGGCAGACAGTGAGTCGCTTTACAACGCCAACGAATATTTTCACTGTTTTAGCTGCCTATGGAATTGTCAAAATGGCGGTGGACCACTTAGAACAGCCTAATTGGCGACTATTGTATTCCTACTTAACGTTAATTGAGAATACGGCATTATTGGCAAGTATCCAACTAATCGTGAAACTTCACAATGCTTATGGCAGTTTAAAGGCGGGAATAATTACGATTACTTTTCTTCTTTTTGCCTTAGCCTGTGCTTATGTTTGGTGTGGATTATCAACAAGCAAATTTGCTAAGCACTGTCTTCAGCAAATTGATCGGTTTACGGGCCAACCAGCTGACAAACAGCTTCAAGTAATAAAAAAGCGGCTTAATTCCTGGATGCCCAATATTAGTTTGGGGATGATCTCTTACCTAATCGCGGCTCTTTCGATGCTGCTAATGAATAACGGCTTTTCCGTAAGTCCCAATGTTGATGCAACTTACAATATTTTTGCCTACACCTTTGGCCAACGGGAGTTATTATTACTCTTTACAGCATTCTTGATCTTCGTGGTCATTGAATTTATTCAGGCCTTGACTAATCGCTACTGGGTTGGACTGATTAGTGTTATCGCAGTTAGTGCGGTCTTTGTTGTGGCTAACCATGAAAAGATCGTTGCCCGAAACGAACCAATTCTTCCTGCAGACCTAGCAATGGTGAGGGTCGCTAGAAATTTTTTTGGTATGGTTGACGGGGTAGTTTGGATAGTTGCCCTGGTAACTTTAGTGATTTTGATTGCGGTAACTGTTTGGCTAGAAAAAACTCATCCCCTAAGAAATGCAGTGGGGGGGGTAACACAACGGTTGCTATTTGTCCTCCTAGCACCGTGCTTATTTGCGACAGCGTTTTTGTGGAACCATCAAAATACTCTCTTTAATAATTTGATGACCTCAATTGATGATCAGCCGATGTTTTACAATCAGCTAAGTGGGGCAAGAATCAATGGGCCACTACTTCAATTCATGAACAACATTGACGTTACTGTAATGACTAAACCAGCTGGATATTCTCGACAGAAAATGGTTGCAATTGTCCGCAAGTACCACTTGGATGCTCAGCAAATTAACCGCCAGCGGACAAACTCGTTTAGCAAGCAAACGATTATTTTTAATTTGAGTGAAAGCTTTGCTAATCCCCAACGAGTTCCCGGGGTGCAATTGAAGAACAACCCTGTACCGTACATTACTAAGCTCAGTAAACAAAATACTGGTGGCTTAATGATCAGTTCGGGGTATGGCGGTGGAACAGCCAACATGGAGTACATGGCATTGACCGGTTTTGCGTTAACTAATTTTTCGCCAACTTTGCCAACGCCATATACTCAACTAGTTGCTAATTTGAAAAACAACCCATCAATCGCTCAACAATTTAAGTCAGCAATTGCAATTCATCCCTATAACGGGGCCTTTTATAACCGAACTGAAGTTTACCGAAAATTTGGCATTGATCGGTTCCTCTATTTGGGAAGTAAGTACCCAATTCGTCATCAGAAAAAGATCGATCGTAGTCCATACCTTTCTGATCAGACTTCCTACCAGAATGTGTTAGATCAATTAACAAACTACCATGGTGGCCGGTTCATTAACCTAGTAACGATGCAGAATCATTTCCCGTATAATCAACACTATTACAATGAGATTAATAAATATCAGGCGACAAAAGTTTCGGCTGGCACTGACAAGTCGTTGGTAAATGATTTTGCTACTGGGATTCACCATACTGATGAGGCGATGAAGCAATTCATTACGGCGATTGATAAAATTGAAAAGCCAATTACGGTTGTCTTTTATGGGGATCATTTACCAGGAATCTATGGCAATGAGATGACCAAGGATGGCCTTAAACTCCATGAAACAGATTATTTCATTTACTCTAATCGATATGCGCGAGAACATGGCGCACGGAACTTTAAGCAGAAGACAGCTTACGTTGCGCCAAACGACTTTGTTGCAATAGCAGCTAAGCAAACCAACTCTAAAGTCAACTGGTATCAGGCTTTACTGACACGGGTTTACGAACAACTGCCAGTGATTACCGAGGATATTCAGACAAGCGGTAATGTTAATGCCTACAATAGTAATAGTCGCTTTATTACGCAAAAAGGAAAGATCCTTAAAGAAAATCAATTAACAAAGAAGCAAAAAGCATTACTTCACGATTACCGTCTTGTTCAGTACGATGTCACGGCAGGTAAGCACTATGTTGTTAAAACGATGAAGTAAGTAGTACTACAGATACGAATTTCAAGGTTAAGATTGCTAATGGAAAGGAATGAATTATTTTTCTCATTTACAATCAAACTTCCTTAGTGTATGGTAGAGGGGATGTTGTGGCACCTGCTTTTACAAGGTGTCCTTTTATTTTGTAAATGTTAGGATTATGATAATGAATCGAGAAAAATTTTATCATTGGCTATTTTGGCCAGCTGTATTATTGACAATTGCAACGTTAATTTTTGTTTGTACTAAAATTCAGTTTATTTTTAAACCATTCTGGACATTCCTCTCGGTAGTCTTTGTTCCACTGCTGTTATCTGGATTCTTGTACTATATGTTAAATCCGATCTTGAATTTAATTATGAAAATTAAGATTGGTAAGTTTTATATGAACCGGGGCGTGGCTAGTTTATTAATTGTCGTAATTCTAATATTGATTATTGCTTGGGGTATTTCAGCATTAATTCCGCCAGTAGTAAAGGAAATTAGTCAGTTAGTAAATCACTTGCCACAAACGGTTAGTGGTTTGCAAAAACTTATGAACAATACAATAAAGAATTCGCCACTAAAGCACGTTGATCTAAACGCATATTACCGTCAATTTGATCATCAATTAGCCGCCTATGCACAAAAGATTCTTAAAGGGCTTTCCGAACGGGTCGGGGATATTATCGGGATGATCACTAATATTACAGTCGTTACTATTACTGTTCCGGTAATGCTTTTCTACATGCTAAAAGATGGTTCAAAGTTGGCTCCGGCAATTCAAAAGTGGCTTTCACCACACCATGCTAAGGAAGTTAACCAACTTCTCGGAAAGATGAACAATACCCTTTCTTCATATATTGCTGGTCAAGTGATCGAATGTCTTTTTGTTGGTGTTTTCACTTCTATTGGTTACTTACTTATTCATGAGCCACTTGCCCTTGTTTTAGGGATCGTTGCTGGTTTGTGCAATATCATCCCTTACGTTGGTCCGTATATTGGGATTGCACCAGCACTTTTTGTCTCCTTGACGATGGCACCAGATAAACTAATTTGGGTTATTATCGTTGTCCTGGTGGTTCAACAGATTGATGGTAATATTATTTATCCAAACATCATCGGGAAGACACTTAAGATTCACCCGTTAACGATCATTGTCCTTTTACTTGCAGCGGGTCACATTGCCGGAATTGGGGGAATGATCCTTTGTATTCCGTTCTATGCAATCTTAAAGACTGTGGTTGAATATATGTTTGATATTTATCGGATTGAACATCCAGTGAAGGATGATGAAAAGGATGTTAAGGCTTAAATAGCTTAAAAGATCTCTGCTTCTTACCTATTTGTGGGAAGCAGAGTTTTTTTGATCAATAAATATTCCCATACCTCTTGCAATTTCATTCCTACTCATATATAGTTAGTTACATAAGTAATCAACTATATAACTGATTGACTGTTAAGGAGCTGCTCGATTGCAATTTCACTTTAACGAGTCGACACCGTTATACCAACAGATCGCCACTCAACTGGAAGAAATGATTTTTACTGGTGGCTTTGATGAGGGGAATCAGATTCCGTCAACCACCCAGCTTTCACAACAACTTCATATTAATCCGGCAACGGTTCTTAAAGGAATGAATATTCTGGTTAATGAAGGACTAATAGAGAAACACCGTGGGCGAGGAATGTTTGTACGAACGGGAGCACGACAAAAAATTATGGAACAACGAAAAGAAAGTTTTTACAAGGATTACGTAAAGGCCCTCCTTGTAGAAGCACATAAATTGGGAATTAATAAGCAACACTTAATTGAATTGATTGAACGGGGTGAGCATGATGGAACAATTAAAGATTAGTCACGTAACAAAGAAGTTTGGTCGTCATCTGATCTTAGATGATGTTTCATTTACTTTAGAACCAGCGAAGATCTATGGCCTCTTAGGGCGGAATGGTGCTGGTAAATCGACCTTGCTGAATATTATCAGTAACCGGATTTTCCCGACATCTGGTTCAGTTAAACTTGGTGATCAGGAAGTTAATACTGACCAAACACTTGGAAAAATTTTTCTGATTGGGGAAGATAATCTTTACTACAAGCAAGTAAAGATTAATCAGATGTTTGATCTTGCTGATGCGGCTTACGGTAACTTTGATTATAAAAATGCCGAGCGAATGTTAAAGCGTTTTTCTCTTGATGGAACCCATAAATTTGCAAACTTATCGACGGGACAAAAGACAGCTGCCAAAGTTACTCTTGCGTTGAATGTTAATGCAGACTACATTTTCTTGGATGAGCCAGTCCTTGGTTTGGATGCAAACCATCGGGAAGTTTTCTACCAAGAATTAATTAAGTCATACCAGGCACGACCACGGACGATTGTCCTCTCTACTCACTTAATCGATGAAATTCAACAGTTAGTTGAGCATGTGATCTTGATTGATAATCACCGGGTGCTTGAAGATGCCGATGTTGAAGAATTATTAAGTAAGGCCCATGAAATCTCTGGTCCAGCAAAATTAGTTGACCAGTATACTGAAGGGTTAAATATCCTTTCAACAGAGGATCTGGGAAATATTCGGACTGCCCATGTATTTGATCAATTACCAGAAGATCGGGTAATCCCGGATCAGGTTCAAATTGGACACATTGACTTACAGCACTTATTTATTTACTTAACGAATGGGGGAGTGGATAAAAATGATTAGCCATGAACAACGATTAGTAATTACTAATGTTTTTCGCCGTCTTGGGTGGGCGTTAGCGTTCGCAACCGCGTGGATCGTTGGTCTTCAATTAGTGGGTTACCTGATTGAACTATTAATTAACCACCGTTTAGATTCTTTTCTCGTTAGTTTACAGGGGATTCCGGGAACATTAATTTTTGTCTTTAACTTAGTCTTAGGATTTTATTTTCTGATTAGTGCCTACGAAGACTTTAAGTGGACAATTCAAAATGGTATTTCACGGAAGACCCTTTGGTGGGGTCGGCTTACTGCACTTTTATTAGCTAGTTGTGGTATTTGGATTATTGACGAATTATTAAGTTTATTTGATCATCCAATTACTAGTTGGCAATTGATGGGGATGCACTTATTAATTCTCTTAACAAGTGTTTTAACTCTCCAAATGATTGGGAATGGTTTTGGCTTACTTAATCGGACGTGGAAGTGGATTGTTGGTATTGGACTGCCAATCCTCTTTATCCTCCTATTAATGCTTCTGATTCGGGCGATGGTCGGCTTAAACATTGGTTACCAATACAATGCTTGGGTTGGACCAAATAGTATTTTGTTGACGATCTTATCTTCTTCAGCAACTTGGTGGATTGTTTGGGTAATCTACATTATTATCGTTGTGAGTCTTTCAAAGATTTTTAACGATCGGATGCAGTTGCGGAGAGATTAAATTTTAACTGTTATTTAAATGGTAAAAAATATACAAATAGAGTAGATTGTTTATTAAATTAGCAATCTACTCTATTTTTTATAATTAATTTAATTGAACAGATGTTATCATTTACGTTAGTCTGTGACTAAAGGTTAAGATAAAGGCGTATAAGTAGTGGTAAATGATCTACTAGTTGATGATTATTCTTTATAAGAAAATGAGGATTGGAGTGTTGAACGTGGTTAATAAGCAATTAATCGGGAAATTATCTGTTGTTGGTCTAGCATTATTATTAGCCGGCTGCGGTGCACAGTCAGCAAATTCTAATTCTACATCTGGTTCATCAGGCAGTTCAGCAATTGCCAATAACCAGAAAGTTAATCTTGATTCGACAAATATGCCACCACAAGAGGTTAGTAGCCTAGTAACAATCTATAGCAGTAAGAAATACGGTGGTGACTGGGCAAAGGCTGCTCGTGGTGCAGAAAACAATGGCCTCCGAACAAACCTTTATGATACTAGTGATTACAGCCTTGATAATCCGGGTGCAACCGGTGAAGATGGTTCTGGGATCCTTTATAATGCCGGTCCGGAAAAGAACTCAGCTGATGTTGCTTACACTTTGAATCAGGATGGTAGTATTAACATCTACGAGAATGTCAAGAAGGGCGAAAAAGCGAAGAAGCGAAGAAGCTTGGAACCGTTAGTCAAAATGATATGGTCTACTATATTAACCAGCATAACCAGGCAAGTCAGGTCCAAAACTTAACCAAGAAGAGTAAGGTCTACGATGAACGCTCAGGTTGGAATAATGCAGCTAACCATGAATTCGGTCGTCAAGCAGTCTTCACTACACCGAAGTCCATGCGTGGTGTCTGGTATTCTGACGATGGAAATCAAGAAACGGTTCTTACCATTCGTGAACACACGATTACTGTTTCAACTAACAACAATTCAACTAAGTCTTGGTTATACAAGCAGTATCCTGACTTCCTTTCAAGTCCCGATGCACAGAATAAGACGGTTCAAGCACAAATCCAGACTTGGCAAAGTGCAAAGTACGTTAACGCCCATAATAAGAATTGGTTAAATATCCGTGGTTGGTGCGATACGCAAAACAAGGGTCAATTCTACCTTCTACATCATGAAAAGATTAATGGTAAGGAGACAACCGTATTAGTTTCTGCTAACGGTGATAATGTAACAACGGATAATGTCTTCTATACCAACCAATCAACCGCTCAAAAGCAAGCTAACCACCACTATGCCGATCTTGATTATTCCCAAAGCCCCGAAGGCGAAGCACGTTTAGACTATGTTGCCGAAAACCATTAGCTCGAGGAAAGTTAGGGTAAGCAGTTCTTGACTCAGTTGCATTAGAACCAACTCAGGCAAATCACATTTAAATATAAAATGTTAATCCCACAATAACCTAAGCATAATTTTAAGCAATAATATAGTTTGCTTTGAATTATGCTTAGGTTTTTATTACCCAAAATTTGTGAAATTTTTTGTTGTGACAAAATTTTTTGAAAAAAATTTAAAAATAACTAATTCGTAGTTACTGTAAGGCTCAATATGTCAAACGTATGACATGCTGAGCCGAGATTTTGTGTCATACGTTTGACATATAAATTCACAAGTTATATTATTCACCATGTAAGCGGTAACAAAAAGTGAGGTTAGATTAAAATGACACAACAAATCGATCAAACAAAAGTAAGTAAGATAACTAATGATCGTTATCGACCACGTTATCATATTGCAACTGAAGGTGGTTGGTTAAATGATCCCAATGGCCTTTGTTATTTTCAAGGTTATTACCACGTCTTTTACCAATACCATCCATATTCTGCAGAATGGGGTCCAATGCATTGGGGACACGTTCGTAGTAAGGATCTAATTCATTGGGAACAGTTACCAGTAGCACTAATTCCGGGCGATCCAGAAGATACTGGAGGTTGCTTCTCCGGGTCAGCAATTGTTAAGAATGGCCGACTTTACTTAATTTATACTGGTCACCATTATTATGGTGATGGTGACTTGGACCACTTTTGGGAAAACCAGAACGTTGCTTACAGTGATGATGGGATCCACTTCACTAAGTATAGCGGTAACCCGGTAATCAGTGCTCCTCAAGATAATTCACAAGACTTTCGTGATCCTAAAGTTTGGGAACATGACGGAAAATACTACTTGGTATTGGGGAGCCGTGAACAGAAAACCAACCAAGGTCGAATTTTATTATATCGGTCACCGGATCTTCTCCACTGGCAATTACAAGGGACAATGTTAGACACGACAACGGTCAAAAATACCGGGAAAATGCTTGAGTGTCCAGACTTCTTCCACATTAATGGTCAAGATATTTTACTTTGCTCACCAATGGGCCTCCAAGCAACAGAAAAAGAATTTATGAACCTCTCACAAGTTTGTTATTCAGTAGGTGAGTTAGATTATGCCAACGGTAAATTTGAAGGCAGCGATCTTCAAGAACTTGATAAGGGACATAACTTTTACGCCACCCAAACATTTGGGGCACCAGATCATCGCCGGATTTTGATCGCTTGGATGAGTCCGTTTGAAGAACAAATGGCTGAAAAAGAAGATGGCTGGGCTGGAATCTTAACACTTCCACGGGAATTGCAGTTAGCTGATGGTCATTTATATAACCGTCCAGTTAGTGAAGTTAAAGATTTGCGTTCTCACGTAGATTTTACAGGAGAACTTCAGCTTAATGGTCGTCACGAACTGACCGTTGCTGATCCACAACATAGTGAATTTAATTTTGAGTTTACTAAATCGGTTAACGGTGAATTTAACTGGCAGTTGGAAGACCATGACGGTGCTTTGGTAACGGTTAGCTACAAAGATGGTGAATTAACACTACATCGGCGAGGAAAAGATGGCTATCATTATGCCAAATTACCGGCAGGTCTAAAGGAATTACAGATTTTTGTAGATACTAGTTCAATTGAAATTTTCGTTAATGATGGTTGGGTATCGTTGACTGATCGTTACTATGCCACTGGTACGGTTAGCTACCACCTTATTAGTGATCAACCAACCGCACTTAATGTTGCTAATTATACATTGAATTAAGAAACGGGGCTATATTATGAAAACGGGGAAAGGTTCAGCCTTTAAAAATACTTTTTATATTGAAAGTTCATTAAGCTTACTCTTGTTCTTTAGTGCATGGGGAATTTGGTGGTCATTTTCCAGATTTGGTTAACAAATGATCTTGGGTTTTCTGGTGCTAAGGTTGGGTTGATTTATACCTTTGATTCAGCAATTACGTTGATTTTAATGTTTGTATACGGATCACTTCAGGATAAGTTAGGGATTAAGCGCCGGTTGCTTATTGGCGTGACAATTTTGGAAATGCTGCTTGGACCTTTCTTCACCTGGGTTTATGTGCCTTTGCTCCACTCTAACTTTGTATTAGGAGCATTCCTTGGTTCACTATACTTATCCTTTGCCTACTTGGCTGCTTCACCAACCTTTGAAGCCCTTGCTGAACGGATGAGTCGGCGCTACAGTTTTGAATACGGTCGTGCTAGAGCATGGGGATCGTTTGGTTACGCCGTTTCAGCTTTGTGTGCCGGTTACCTTTTTACCATTAGTCCTTACATTGTTTTTTGGTTGAGTAGTGGAATTAGTTTAGTTACTTTTCTTTTACTTTGCTTTGGTCGCACGAAGAGCAAAAAACAAATTCAAAAGTACGAAAATAAGTCTGAAGAAAAACATGATGCTGATAAGCCATCATTCAAAGAAATTATTAGTGTATTTAAAATGAAGCAACTCTGGGAATTAGTTATCTTTATTATTTTTAGTGGGTCATTTTACACTGTCTTTGACCAATAGATGTTCCCTCAATTTTTTACCCAGTTTTTCAAGACAGCTGCCCAAGGTAACACGGCTTACGGGATCTTAAATTCGATTGAAGTCTTTTTAGAAGCAATTATGATGGCAATTGTTCCGTGGATTATGAAAAAGATCGGTGTTCGTAAGACGATGCTTGTTGGGGTTACAATTATGTTTTTGCGGATTGGCCTTTGTGGTTTAGTTATTAGTCCGGTTGGAATTTCAATTGTTAAGTTATTCCACGCTCCGGAAACGGCAATCTTTGCGCTCGCTATGTTCCGTTACTTGACTCTTCACTTTGATACTCGACTTTCTGCTACAATGTACATGGTTGTAGGGCAAATTGCAGGACAAATTGGTCAAATTATTTTCTCCACGCCACTGGGGATGCTTCATGATCACATTGGATACCGGGCTACTTTCTTGGTCATTTCTGTAATTGTTATCTGTGCTGCTATTTATGCATTCATTATTCTACGGAAAGATAATCAAGAAGTTAATGGTCAACCCCTTGAACGAGAATAAAATGAAATAAAGGTCCAAAGTTTCTTTTTGAACTCTGGACCTTATTTTTATTATAATAACAATGTAAGTGATTGAAAACGAGGGGAATGTTATGAAACAACCCAAAATGACTGATGTAGCCAAAGTTGCTGGTGTCTCACCGACGACAGTATCTCGGGTGATTAACCGACGTGGCTACTTAAGTGAAAAGACAATTAATAAAGTTGAAGAAGCAATGCGGCAGTTGGACTACAGGCCAAACATAGTAGCTCGCCAGCTACAATCGCAACGAACAATGACAATTGGCATTTTGGTACCAACAGTGGCCAATCCATTTTTTGGTGAATTGACCTTTAAACTAGAGCGGTACTTTTTTGATGCGGGATTTAAGGTATTAATTGGTAACGCTGAAAATGATATTAAAAAGGAACGATTATATCTTCAGCAATTACTTGCTCGCCAAGTTGATGGTTTAGTAATTGCAACTCACAACCATCAACAGCAGATTCCAGAGTATCAAAATACTAATATGCCAGTTGTTTCAATTGATCGGTACCTTCATGAGACGATCCCTAATGTTAGTTCTGATAACTATGCAGGTGGTCGTTTAGCGACGGAAGAATTAATTAGACGTGGTGCGAAACACATTATTCATACTGATAGTATTGAGCGCTTTAACAAGCGAGATTATCTTCGCCAACGAGCATACCAGGATGTGATGAAAGAGCATGGTCTAGAACCGATTACTTATAAAATTGACTTTGATAGTCGTCCTGAATTGATGAACCAGTTTTTTAACCGTATTTTTGATGAGCATCCTGAAGTTGACGGAATATTTGTAAGTAATGATATGGATGCGATCCAATTACTCCAGGTAGCCCGTCAACGAGGAATGACTGTACCGAGTGATCTTCAAGTGATTGGCTATGATGGGGTGCCAACAACTACCCGAATTGTCCCAGAATTATCAACGGTTGTGCAGCCATTAGATGAAATGGCTAAAACAGCAGTCAAACTTCTACAGAAAGAAATTAAGGGTGAGAAAGTTACGGGAAGCTATAAATTGCCGGTTAAATTACGAGTTAGTTCTTCACTTAAATAAAATAACCTAGGGTAGAGTTGACAGAGATTAGTTGATGTCGACTTTATCCTAGGTTGTTTTTGTTTATGAGGTTTGGCTATGCCGAGTTTATTTTCCTGCTGCTTTATTAATTGCGTCGATTACTGCATAGCGGAATTTATTCTTTTCGAGGGCGACTACCCCTTTAATGGTTGTGCCAGCAGGGGAGGTAACTTGGTCTCGAAGTTCAGCAGGAAGCATTTCGGAATCAAAGGCTAATTTACCGGTTCCCTTAACCATGCTTGAGATTAGGCGGTAGGCTGTTTGGCGGCCCATCCCTTTTTCCACTGCACCGTCACTCATGGCATCCATGAAGACATCTACAAATGCTGGACCACAACCAGCAATTACACCAACAATGCCGAGTTGTTCTTCACTGACGGGGATGACGTCTCCCAATAATTCGAGAAAGTCAATAATGCTGTTTTTCTTCTGCTCACTAATATCTTGAGGAAGGGTAAGACCAATTGTCCCGGCATTAACAGCAACCGGAGTATTAGGAATCATTACGGCAACCGTTGCGTTGACAATTTCGGCTTGTAATTTATGAAGTGGAACCCCAGCAGCTGCAGAAATAACTGTTGTAGAAGCAGGAAGCTGGCTTAATTCTTGAGCAATTTTTAGGGTGATTGGGGCTGGAGTAGTAAGGATAACAAAGTCTGGACTTGCTTTAACAACATCTTCATTATTATTGACGACGGTAAAACCAAGCTCTTGTCCTAGTTCAGTCACGCGGGGATTGTCGGGATTTTCACCGATAATTCTAAATTGTTTTGACTTAATCAGTCCCTTGATAATTGCGGAACCCATGCTACCAACACCAACGACTGCGATTGTTTGTTGATTAGTCATCATCTTGATCCTCCAATTTAACATAGTTACCGGTGATGAACTTATCGTCACCGACTTTGTACCAGGTAATTTCACCATTATCACTCATTTTACCAGTAATGGTAATTTCCTGACCGTCCTTGAGTTCATCAACCTTATCTCCGTACGGTCGGTCAAAAACATCAACGGAACGATTAGGGAGGTAGTCGATAGTTGCTTTAGTTTTCTTGATTGGAATGACTGACATATTATCGACTAGCTTTGATTGAAACTCTTTATCTTCAGCTTTAAATGGATTATCAACCGTCGTCATGTGATCATACTTGATCCATTGATCACTACCAATTTCATACCAAAATTCCCCAGACTTTGTAGCTACTCGATGGAAAGCCTTTAATACGATGTCTTCAGGAAATGGAGTGCCAACTTGCATCCCATTTGGCATGTCATAAACAGGGGTTACAGCGTCGAGGTGGAGGTACATCTCGATTGTTTCAACTTCACCCCAGTTCTTGTCCCGGTAATAGAGGTGAACACTATGCGGTTTATTATCAAATGTACCAGTTAGGTCACCTTCACTTTTTAGAAAGTGGTAACCATCAAATTGCTTTTTTTCAACGGAATATTCTTCACCCATAAATCCCTGTAAGAGTTGGGGAACAACCAGATTTTCACCAGTATCAATGTTTGTGTAGTAAACCCAAATTGGATTACCCGTTTTGAATTTTTCTTCCATAATTAGTTTCACCCCGTCAGCTGTATTTATTAACATTCATTATAGCATTAAAAGGTTGAGTACTAAGAAATTAGTAATACTAAAGGGAGTGAGACAGAACTAGCTTGCTAGTTCGTTTTTGAACCCCTTTGTGTACTGCGCTGTAGTATTTTTAACTGTGTAGATAACTTATGTCACAGCCCCTTGAAACTTAATTAATTATTTACTTGCCATAGTTGAATCTTTAGCCGCAACAACGGTAATGTTGCCATCATCGTCTAACTTAGCAGCAAGGTCATGGGCGTCACTATGATCAAGAACATAATCAGCAATCCGGTCTTCGATTTGTTCTTGAATAACACGACGGAGTGGACGTGCACCCATCTTTGGGTCATAACCCAAGTCAACTAACTTTTCATCAACATCTTCTGGAACAGCAATTGATAAGTCACGATCAGCTAACATCTTATTAACGTCAGAAATCATCAGGTTAACGATCTTCATTAAGTCATCCTTACTCAAAGCATTGAATTGAACGATATCGTCAAACCGGTTTAAGAATTCTGGCTTAAAGTAGTTTGTTAGCTTATCAATGATTGAATGAGTACTGCCATTTGATTCAGCACCAAAACCAACACTTGCTTGGGCGTCACCGGTACCGGCATTTGAAGTCATGATAATGATTGTATCCTTGAAGCTAACTGTCCGTCCTTGTGAATCAGTTAATCGACCATCGTCAAGAATCTGCAGGAACATGTGCATTACATCTGGGTGAGCTTTTTCAACTTCATCTAGCAGGATCAAACTGTATGGGTGACGCCGAACTTGTTCAGTTAATTGTCCTGCTTCTTCATAACCAACGTAACCTGGAGCAGCACCGATTAGCTTTGAAGTAGATGTCTTGTCCATGTATTCTGACATGTCAAACCGGATCATGGCATCCTTAGAACCAAATAGTTGTTGGGCAAGTTGCTTAGCCGTTTCGGTCTTACCAACACCAGTAGGGCCAACAAAGAGGAAGCTTCCGATTGGTCGACCAGACTTGTTTAGCCCAATCCGGTTCCGCCGAATTGCCCGAGCAATCTTATCAACGGCTTCCTTTTGACCAATAACGTGTTCGTCAAGCTTCTTATCAAGATCCCGAAGTTGGTTCTCTTCTTGTTCTTGTAGGTCGCCAACGGGGATGTTTGTCTTTTCTTCGACAATTTCTTGCATGTCCTTGACGGTTACCGTTGCGGAATCTTCAGTGTGGTTTTCTTCAGCTTCCTTCTTGGCCTTTTCAAGCTTACTTACTTGATCACGATAGAAGGCAGCCTTTTCATAATCTTGGTTGTCTGCAGCTTGTTGTTTATGGGCTTCTGCAGTGTGGATTTCGTTTTCGATGGCGTTCGGATCAACGTTCTTTAACGTTAAGTTCTTCCGTGACCCAGCTTCATCCATCAGGTCAATTGCCTTGTCAGGAAGGAACCGTTCTTGGATGTATCGATCGGAAAGCTTTGCAGCAGCAACAATTGCATCATCGGTGTACTTAACATGGTGGTAATCTTGGTAGCGACCCTTAATTCCGTTAAGAATCCGAATCGTTTCTTCAACTGATGGTTCATTAACTTCCACTGGTTGGAACCGCCGTGCAAGGGCAGCGTCTTTTTCGATCTTCCGGTACTCGTTTAAGGTTGTTGCACCAAGAAGTTGGAAATCACCACGGGCAAGTGCTGGCTTTAAGACGTTTCCGGCATCCATGCCGCCTTCAGCATTACCTGCTCCCATGATTTCGTGAATTTCATCGATGAAGAGGATGATATTCTTGTTCTTCCGTACTTCTTCCATTAATTGTTGCATCCGCTTTTCAAATTGTCCGCGAATTCCAGTTCCTTGGACTAGGGAAACAACATCAAGACGGATGATTTCCTTATTAGCAAGTTTTTCTGGCACCTCACCAGAAACAATAGCAGTTGCTAATCCTTCAACAACGGCAGTCTTACCAACACCAGCTTCACCAATTAAAACTGGGTTGTTCTTTGTTCGCCGGTTAAGAATTTCGATTACTCGCTTAATTTCGCTATCACGACCAATTACTGGATCAATCTTTCCTTGACGAGCAAGATCAGTTAAATTGATCCCATATTGACCAAGAATTCCCTTACCGCGGCCACCATTACCGCCTTGTCGCTGGTTCTGACCATTAAAGGCTGCACCATTACCAGCAGCTTGCTGACTTTGCATATTGTTCAGAGCGTTCATGAAGTCTTCGAGGCTTCCAAAACCGAAATTATTCATTCCGTTACCTCCATTCATCATATTTGTTTGCATATTTTGTAACTTTTGATAACAATTTTGACATAAATCGAGTTGAACCCGTTGACCATTAAGGTTCATTTGTAAATGGATCGTTGCAGGGTTTTGATGACAATTTTGACAAAGCATCGTGACAAAAAACCTCCTTATTACTAACAGATCCGGATATTGAAGAAAGGTTAATAAAAAAGTTTGACCTTTCTTGACCATTGATTTTAATTATACTTACTTTTTGTTTGACTGCAAGTTAAATGATTTGTTTTAAAGAAAAATTAGTCAAACTTTCTATTAAATTTTAGCACTCTTATAAGATGAATGCTAAAATAAGGATGGTGAAAAAGTCAGATATCATTTAATGAGGTGGTTAAATGACAGAAAGAGATTATCAACAAGAACTTGAAGATTTACGTTCAGGAAAAATTAACCAATTTGATATTACTCCTGAAGAATTTCAGCTGTTTCAGCCGGTTTTTCATGCTTATCAATACCGAACGCAAATTGAAGCAGAGGCTCATCGTGGGGGAACGCTTACATATCGATTAAAAAAGCGATAATCAATCGTTGAGAGAACTTGTAATTAAGGTTTACAATTGCTAAAATAATAACAATGAAATTATCAGGGCATAGCTACTGACAATTTGTTAATATGCTCGAAGGAGAATGATTAATTATGGAAAAACGTGATTTTACAATTACATCTGAAACAGGTATTCACGCTCGTCCAGCAACTATCCTGGTTCAAGCAGCTTCTAAGTACAATTCTGATGTTACCCTTTCATACGAAGGTAAGAGTGTTAACTTGAAGTCCATCATGGGTGTTATGTCACTTGGTGTTGGTCAAAATGCTTCAGTTACTATTACTGCTAAGGGTGACGACGAAAAGGAAGCTTTGGATGCCGTTGCTGAAACAATGAAGAAGGAAGGCTTAACAGACTAATGTCCGCACTCTTAAATGGTTTAGCGGCGAGCAATGGTATTGCGATTGCTCCTGCTTATCTATTAGTGGGACCGGATTTATCTGTTAACCAACAATATTCAGTCAATGAGAATCATGAGGTCAAACGGCTTCATGATTCTTTTGCTTTAACGCTGAATGAAGTACAAGCAATTCACCAGCATGCGCATGCAACATTGGGAAAAAGGGCAGCGGCAGTTGTCGATGACCAGCTGGCAATTTTAAAAGATCGGTCCCTTCATGCTGAAATAATTGAAAAAATTAATCAAGAACACCTTACTGCAGAATGGGCGATTAAAAAGACTGCAGACGATCGTCTTAAGGTACTTGAAAAGATGAATGATAATGATTACTTATCATCACGGGCGACAGCAATTAAGGATGTTACTAAAAGAATTCTTAGTCATTTGATGGGAGTTAAACTTCCTGATCCAACCCAACTAGATCATCGGGCAATTTTTGTTGCTCAAAATATTACTCCAACTGATACTGCCCAATTTGATCGTCGTTTTGTTGCTGGGTTAGTAACTGATGAAGGCGGACGGACATCTCACTTTACCATTATGAGTAAGACACTGGCACTTCCTGCAGTTGTTGGCACTCAAAATGCAACTGAAGTAATTAATGATGGTGATTTGCTGATCGTTGATGGGATTCACGGTAAGGTTATTGTTCGACCGTCAACAGAAGAAGTTGATCATTACCAACGACTTGCTGCCCAGTTTACGCGTGAACAACAAGAATGGGGCGCACTAAAAGATGAACAAACGGTTAGTACGGACGGTCGTCATTTTAAAGTAGTAGCTAATGTGGGAACACTTGCAGATGTTGTTGATGCTCGTCAAAATGGTGCTGAAGGGATTGGCCTTGTTCGTAGTGAATTCCTTTATGCCAGGGATGACCATTTTCCTAGTGAGAATAAGCAGACTAAAGCCTACAAACAATTTCTAACCGAAATGTCAGGACAACGGGTTGTTGTTCGGACTCTTGATATTGGTGGCGATAAAGAGCTAGGAAGTCTGAATTTACCACAGGAGAACAATCCTTTTTTGGGCTTTCGGGCAATCCGAATTGGGTTAGCTAGACCTGAAATCTTGCGTCCGCAACTCCGTGCTCTTCTTCGTTCTTCTGTTTATGGACAATTAGCGATTATGTTTCCAATGATTGCAACGATTGAAGAATTCCGTCAAGCACGACAAATTCTGGATGAAGAGCGACAACGATTAATAGATGAAGGTGTTTCAGTAGCTGATGGTATTGAAGTGGGAATGATGCTTGAAATTCCTTCAAGTGCTGTAATGGCGGATGTCTTTGCACGTGAAGTAGATTTCTTTAGTATCGGTAGTAATGATTTAATTCAGTATTTATTTGCTGCCGACCGAGGGAATTCTCAAGTTGCCTACCTCTATCAAGAACTACACCCAGCGGTTTTACGCTTGGTAAAGCAGGTGATTGATGCCGCCCATGCAGAAGGAAAGTGGGTTAGTATGTGTGGTGAAATGGCGGGTAATCCACTAGCAACGCCGTTATTAATGGCAATGGGACTTGATGAATTTTCTATGAATAGCAGTAATATTTTGCATATTCGTTCTCTAATTAACCAGCTTAATACTCGCCAATTACAGCCATTAGTACATAAAGCAATTAATGCTGCAACAGCGTCAGAAGTTGAACAAATGATTCGTCAAGAAGTTCCGCAGGTCCTCAAATAATTTCTTAAGTGACTTTAATATTTTTGGAAATAACTTGTCCCTAGCAGCTGATCAGTCTACAATTGTTGAGATGCTATTTTGCGGATCGTTAGATGCTTTTGTATAATGATCATGCACTTGTATTGAAATGAGATTAAATAAAAAGGAGCAGTTGGCTTGAAGATTGGCCTTTTTACAGATACATATTTTCCCCAAGTAAGTGGGGTTGCGACGTCAATTAAGACGCTCCGTGATGAACTGATTGCTCAGGGACATCAGGTTTATATCTTTACTACTACGGATCCAAAGGCAAAACATGATGACGAGGAGAACGGGATCTATCGTTTTCCAAGCATTCCGTTTGTATCATTTACGGACCGTCGGATTGCAGTAAGAGGAGCTTTTCGTGCTATTAAAATTGCGGAAAAGCTCCAACTTGATGTTGTTCATAATCAGACTGAATTTTCATTAGGAGTAATGGGGAAAGTCGTTGCCCGTCACCTTAATATTCCGTGTCTTCATACTTACCACACAATGTACCAGGATTACCTTCACTATATTGCAAATGGTCATATCCTGAAGCCAAAAGACGTGGGTAAGTTAGCTCACCTTTACCTTCACAATATTTCAGGGGTGGTAGCACCAAGTGAGCGGGTATTAGAAACAATGCGTGCCTATAAGGTTGATGCGCCAATTCGGATTATTCCTACGGGGATTAATTTGCGAGTATATGGCCAACGTGATTCTGTAGAAGCAAAGAATAAATTACGTGCTAAGTGGGGATATCAGCCCGATACTCCGTTACTCTTGTCATTAAGTCGGCTTGCATTTGAAAAAAATATTCATACGTTAATTGAAGCAATGCCGGATATTTTGGCGAAAAAACCGGATGCACAGCTACTGATTGTGGGGGATGGTCCCGCAAGAGAGACTTTGGAACGGCAAGTTCGTCAACTCTATTTAACGGATCATATTCAGTTTGCGGGGCAGATATCTAATGACGATGTACACCATTATTATCAAATGGCGGATGTCTTTGTTTCTGCCTCTGATTCAGAGTCACAAGGGTTAACATATGATGAGGCCCTAGCGTCTGATTTGCCAATCGTTGTAATGCGGAGTGTGTATACTGACGAATTAATTGATGATCCAGCAATTGGGGTTAGCTTCCAAAAGCGGATCGATCTCGTTAATGGGGTTCTTCACTACCTCAATACTCCACGCTCACCAGAAGAACAGGATAAGCGGGATGTAAAACTTCACGAAATTTCAGCTGAAGTATTTGCACACCGAATTTTAAAGTTCTATCGGGATTGCCAGGCAACAATGGCTAAAGAACAAGCTGAACAACAAAAGGGTACGTTTCGAAATCTTTTTCATCGATCAAGGAGTTAAGCAATGTTAAAAATTACCATGTTTTCGTCTGCCGATAAGGTTGCCGGACAAGGGGTCGGTAGTGCTTACTTGGAACTAATTCATCTTTTAAAAACGCGCTTTGCCGATCAATTCGACATTGCAATTAACCAATACCGTAAAAGTCAGATCAGTCACTATCACACGATTGATCTGCCCTTTTATTTATCCACCTTTTCTAAAAAACGGGGACGAAAAATTGGTTATGTTCACTTTGTTCCCGAAACTTTAGAGGGGAGTTTAAAAATCCCCCAACCGTTTCGGGGGATCTTTTATCGGTATGTAATTGCTTTTTATAAGCGGATGGATCACCTTGTTGTAGTTAATCCGTCCTTTATTGATAAATTGGTTGCTTATGGAATTCCTCGTGATCATGTTACCTATATTCCCAATTTTGTTGATTCTGATAACTTCTTTCAGGTTGATGAGTCAACGCGGAAGAAGTACCGAAAAAAATACCACTTACCTGAGGACAAATTTGTTGTTTTTGGGAGTGGCCAGGTTCAGGAGCGGAAAGGTGTTCCTGATTTTATTAAATTAGCTAAGCAGAATCCGAATATTCAATTTGTATGGGCCGGTGGTTTTTCGTTTGGTCGCTTAACTGATGGTTATAGTGAATTAAAAAAAGTTGTTGATAATCCACCAGCTAATTTACTCTTTACGGGAATCGTTAGTCGAAAGCAAATTGCTGAATTAAATAATGCAGCGGATTTATTTTTGTTGCCGTCGTTTAATGAGTTATTCCCGATGTCTGTACTGGAGGCATTTAGTTGTGGGACTCCTGTAATGCTTCGTGATCTTGATTTATATCATTCAATTATTGATGGTGACTATGAACCAGCGAAGGATGTGGGTGAGATGCAAACTAAATTGGTAGAGCTTACCCATAATCATAAGCAACTCCAATACTTACAAAAGCGGGCTATCGAAGCTTCTAAGCGGTACTCGAAAGATCACCTTGCAAAAGTTTGGGATCACTTTTACCGTCAACAAGCGAAGGAGGCCAATTAATGAGTCGACGTAATTGGGGAGTTCTATGTATAATGCTCTTAATTGGCGCTGGGATTTTTATCTATGCTTTACGAGATATTAATCTCCGTGTTCTTGTCCAAGAATTTAATACGATTAACTGGGGATGGATGCTTGTTGCGGTTATTTGTATTTGTCTTTACCTAGGCCTAGAAGGGGTCGTGGTAAAGATTTTTATGAAGGATCGTTACCCTGATTTTACCTGGAAGGATTCACTTCGGTTGCCCTTAATTGAACAACTTTTTAATGGAATTACTCCATTTTCAACTGGTGGGCAACCTGCTCAATTAGTAGCTATGATTCAATCGGGGGTAGACGGGGGAATCGCAAGTTCAGTTCTCCTGATGAAGTTTGTTGTTTTTCAAGCAATGATTGTAGTTAATTTTTTGATATCACTATTAATTGGTTTTCACTACATTGAAGAGAAACTTCATGCATTAGCATTATTAGTTGTTTTCGGTTTTACAATTCACCTTGCTGTTATTGTCGGGCTATTAATGGTAATGTATTGGTACCACTTTACTAAAAAGGCTGCTAATTTAGTTATCAAGCCGTTAGCGTTATTTATGAAAGCTGAACGGTATGAAAAAATGAAACTTCTACTAAATGAGAAGATTGATTCTTTCTATCAGGAAAGTTTAAAGATGAAAAAAGAATACGGTAAGTTAGCAAAAGTCTGTGTTGTGACAATTGCCCAGCTTTTTTTCTATTACGTCATTCCTTATTTCATTTTGCTTTCTTTAGGGGTACACCATATCAATTTTATTATGGTAGTTAGTCTTCACGTGTTAATCTTCATGGTGATCTCACTATTCCCAATTCCTGGAGGAGCAGGTGGGGCAGAATATAGTTTTTCTGTTTTATTCGCTAGCTTTGTTAATTCAAATACCAAGTTAGTCTTAGCAATGCTTCTTTGGCGACTTTTAACATACTACTTTGGGATGTTTGCCGGAATAATTGCATTAATTGTTAAACCAAATCGAGTTCAACATTGTAAATAATTTAAGCGTAACTGCATGACAATCTTTTGCCATGCAGTTATTCTTTAATAATAAACAAAGGAGAAGAGCAAGATGAAATCTTCAAACCTAGAAAAAATTATTAAACGACTTCAGGCAATGACAATAGATAGGACAGCTAATAGACAAAAAAGGATCTTTGAACAATTTGGTATTCCACTTTGTGAGGTTACTTATATTCGTTCGAGTGATGAATTTGTCTTTGCTCGCTACCGACCACGTGAACGTTTTTGTTTTGACGATATTGATTTAGTTGCAATTGAAGTTTTTAATTGTTTATACGATTTTAAACATACTTTTTAAATTTCCTATTGACGTAAGCTAAAGAACAATGTATATTAGTTATCGTTGTCTGTGAGACAGCAGAATTAATTTACGTTACTTGTAAATTAATTTAAAATAATATGTTGACATCATCTTGATGCCATGATATATTATTTAAGCTGCTTGTTGAGGTCAGCGTTTCAGATTTGACTAAAGTGAATTAATTTGAAATTAATTGTTGACATCGAAATGAGTATGTGATACAATAATAAGTGTTGTTTGACTGCCTAGTCGAACAAGGTAGACCTTTGAAAACTGAACAAAGTTTCGACGAATCAAATGTGTAGGGTCTTCAATCATTACG
>NZ_JACSQW010000016.1 GCF_014836425.1 Limosilactobacillus avistercoris
CAATCACAAAGAAACAGCTGATGTTAATCAGGGCTTAGTTGATCTCTTAGGATCTATCCCTAAAGAATTTGTCCATTCATTGACTCCAGATCATGGGCGTGAATTTCTTAGCCTAAATGATATTCGAGAACGTTTAGGAGTAGCTATTTATTGGCCAGATCCATATTCACCAGAGGAAAGAGGAACTAATGAAAATACTAATGGCCTAATTAGGGAATACTTTCCTAAAAGAACTGATATTGATGACTATACAGATAAGGACGTCAGTTTCTGCCAACATCAGCTGAACCGTCGTCCTCGAAAAGTGTTAAATTATGAAACCCCATATGAAGTATTTTTTGAGAAACCGTTGCACTTGGTTTGACAATTCGTCATAAAAAAATACCCCCTACATTTTCGTAGGAAGTATTTTTAGTCAACCATACCAGTTGACAGATACCCAATTAAATTTTAAAAATTAAAAAAGACGTGACTGAAACGCTCAGCTACGTCTTTTTATAATTGACTTTCAATCTCTATGCCTTTACTTCAACAATCCAGTTATCATTCTCATCACTCGAATCAAGGAGCTCTGGTTGGTCAATTGCCTTTTGGTTTACTGTAACAATTTCACCATCGACTGGACTGTCAATATCAGTAACAGCCTTTTCAGCTTCAACCGCAACAAACTTACCACCATTAGTTAACTTCGTCCCAGTCGCAGGAACATCAATAAAACTAATTTGGCCTAGATCATCACGTCCACTATCATTTAATCCAATCCGGACATTACCATTATCTTGTTTTTTTGTCCAAAAATAACTTTCAGCAGCCATTTTCCATGACACCCCACTTATCTAAATTCCTTATTACTACTAAACATGTAAGAGTGATGGTGATATCTCATCGACATTACCATCCCGATCCCAATTAAATTACCGATTAGTGAGGAACCACCGGCACTGATAAATGGTAACGGAATCCCAGTTAGTGGCAGTAATCCAATATTCATCCCAATATTTTCAAAAACGTGGAATAAAATCATCATAATAACACCAGTCGAAATATATGCATAGAATTCGTTCCTGGTATCAAACGTAACCCGGATCATCAGGTAGATTAACAAGAGGTAGAGGAGAATTAGCAGTGCACTTCCAATAAAGCCAAAGTTTTCACCAATAACAGAGAAAATCATATCAGATTCACGAACAGGTACATAAACCTTGGAATTATTGAATCCGGTCCCGGTAATGCCCCCAGAACCGACAGCCTTAATACTTTGCCATAGTTGGTATCCCTGGTTACTAGTATCTTGTTCCGGATGAAGCCAAGTATCAACCCGGTCAAACTGGTAAGCCTGAAAACCAACATGCTCTAAAATTGTCCGTCCAATCGAACTAGTAACCATTGCTAATGCCGAACCACCAATTACAACCAGAGCAATAGCGGTTGGCGCAATGATTCGCCATGTAACACCCGAAACAAGAATCATCCCGCAGAAAATTGCAAAAAAGACAAGTCCTGTCCCAAAGTCATTTTGTAACTTTAATGAAATTAAAATTGGTAATAACCAGAGGAACATGGTCCCAATTAATCGCCAATCAGATCTAACGGTATGAACATTATACCGATTATTATGTGTTGTAATTACCCGTCCCATCATTAAAATATAGGCCGGTTTCATGATTTCCGATGGCTGAAACGTAAATGGACCAATTGCAAACCAACTTTTAGCCCCTGTATTAGTATAGTATGCACGACTATAGAACACTAGGATCGCAAACATCAAAAATATTCCAACCCAGTATGCTAGTGGTGCAACCTTCCATAGTTGTTCAGAATCGAACTGCATAATTACAACAACTAGAATTATCCCAATAATATACCAAATTAACTGACTAACTACTTGTCGCATCACACTCGTTGAACCACCTGTATCATGGACGGCAGCAACATAAATTGATGCTAAGCCAATTAAAGCTAATAGCAAGACACAGAATATAATTCCCCAATCAATTCGGCTTTCATCATCACTTTGAGAACGTTGCATTCTTTAACTCCTTTTTTGAGATTTGGGCAACGCTACTGTATCGCATTATCCTTGGTGTAAATGATACTGCTGTAATACAACTTCAAGTCCCTCTTCTTGGGAGTGAACATAAAATTCACTTTCATCAGCAGTCAGGAGAGCCTTAAAACGATTACCATCTGCTAATACTTCACCAATCAATCGTTTACCAATAAAAACTTGTTGAACTGGTTGATGACGACGTTCAATATCTTTTACATTAACTTCAATTTTTTTATCTTTTCTTGTCACTTTTTCACCTTTACTATTTCATAACTCGATGGAAAGTAAATTTTGTTGGAACTGGATCATAGCCACCACGAGTAAATGGTTGACACCGTAATAACCTCACAATTCCAAGTAATATCCCCCTCATTCCAAATCGTTGAATTGCTTCCAACGTATATTCTGAACAAGAGGGATAATACCGACAAACTTTAAATGGTCGCCTTGCCGATATGTTTCGCTGATACCATCGAATCATTCGACTTGCGAACTTAACCATTACTTCTTACTCTTTTTACCGTTATCGGTCTTTTGCATCCGTTCAAGCATTTCACCAGCACCCTTAGCAACATTATCAAGCGGATCCTGAGAAACGACAACGGGAACCTTTAAATGATCGCTAAAGAGCTGATCGATTCCCTTAAGAAGAGAAGTCCCTCCCGTTAGCATGATACCACGATCAATAATGTCACTAGCCAACTCAGGTGGGATCGTTTCTAAGACGCCAACTGTTGCCTTAACAATTTGTTCAAGTGTCCCGTGAATTGCCTCTTCGATTTCGTTCTCATCAGTTGTGATTTGCTTTGGCATTCCAGTTGCAACATCACGACCACGGACATCCATCTTCTTTGGTTCGTCAACTGGTAAAGCAGTCCCAATTTCCATCTTGATTTGTTCAGCGGTATGTTCACCAATAATCAAGCCGTGATGGTCCTTAATATAAGCAGTAATATCATTATTCAACTTATCACCAGCCATTCGAATAGACTGACTAGCAACAATATCACCTAATGAAAGAATGGCAATATCACTAGTACCACCACCCATATCAATCACCATACTACCGCGTGGCTTAAAGATATCAAGGCCAGCACCGATTGCAGCAACCTTAGGCTCATATTCAAGGTAAACCTTACCCCCACCTGATTGCTCAGCTGCTTGAATAATCGCTTTTCGTTCAATTTCAGTAATGTTTGTAGGGGCACAGATCATAATATCTGGTTTTGACATAAAGCCCTTAACGCTTAATTTGCCGATAAAGTACGAAAGCATTTCTTGGGTAACATCGAAGTCGGAAATAACACCATTCTTCAATGGACGAATAGCCCGAATATTACTTGGCGTCCGTCCAACCATTCGATATGCTTCTGAACCAACAGCTAAAACTTTATTAGTTTGCGTATCAATCGCAACAACTGAAGGTTCGTTCAAGACGATCCCCTTGCCTTGAACATAAATTAGAACGTTTGCAGTTCCTAAATCGATTCCGATATCCTTTGCCATTTATGTAATTTCTCCTTCCGGCCAAATCTTTATAATAACGTTGGTAATTATACCACATAATTGAAAAATACTAACCACGTTCAGTATGGTTGGCAGCTTCCTCCGTCTTTAATTGGATCTGGTCATCAATATTGATTCGGTCAATTTGTGCACCGAGCTGGGCTAATTTTTGGTGAAGATGATAGTATCCTCGGTCAAGATATTTCAGATTTCGTACTTGAGTGATCCCTTGGGCAACTAATCCAGCGATTACCAAGGCAGCCCCAGCACGTAAATCGGTAGCAGCAACTTCTGCCCCACTAAATTTAGTCGGACCACTTAATACTGCAGTCGAGTTTTTGATTTGATAATCAGCATTCATCCGCCGTAATTCTTCAAGGTGCATAAATCGTTTTTCAAAGACAGTTTCATTCATTGTACTGGTCCCATTTGCTAATAATTGTAAAACAGTCATCTGTGGCTGTAAATCAGTTGGGAAGCCAGGATACGGTGCTGTCTGAACTGTTGATGGTAACAAAACTGAGGTACCAAGAACACGGATCCCGTCATCTTGGTTAATTACCGTCACTCCCATATCTTGTAACTTAGCAATTAGTGGTTCATTATACTTACTTTCTGTATTTTCAACAACCACATCACCATTAGTCGCAGCAGCAGCAATCATAAATGTCCCTGCTTCAATCCGGTCAGACATTACCCGATAATCACAACCATGGAGGAAATTAACTCCCTGAATACGAATAACATCAGTTCCAGCGCCGTGAACTCGTGCTCCCATTTTATTTAAGGCATTTGCCAAATCAACAATTTCTGGCTCACGAGCACAATTTTCAATCGTCGTAATTCCCTGGGCTAATGTTGCCGCCATCATAATGTTTTGCGTTGCGCCAACACTTGGGAAGTCGAGGTAAATATTTGTCCCAACTAGCCGATCTGCATGTGCTTCAATATAGCCATCATGTTGTTCAATCACTGCTCCAAGCTGGCGCAGTCCCTTAAGGTGGAGATCAATTGGTCGTGAACCAATCGCACAGCCACCAGGAAGTGCAATCTTTGCATAACCAGTTCTTGCTAATAATGGTCCCATTACCACCATTGACGCACGCATTTTACTTACATATTGAAAGGGTGCCTCTGAAGAAAGCTTTGAACTCGCATTCAAATCAATAGTATGATTTTTTTGATCAAATTGAACCCGAATATTTAAGAACTTTAATAATTCATTCATCATTAGGACATCTGATAATACCGGAACATTCGTTAAATGAAAAGTTCCAGTAGAAGCAAGAATACCAGCTGCCTGAAGTGGTAGCACAGCATTCTTTGCTCCTTCAACGGCGACGCGTCCAAATAAACGATGACCACCCTTAATAATTATCTTTTCCATAACTTACTCCTTATTAAATCAACGCAATAAACCGGGTAGTTGGCTAACCGCATTAATAAAACCAATAAAGAAACTGGCACATAAGTAACCAATTGCTGTAGAAAGTAAGACAATGGCTAACGGCAATGTTTTCGGTGGTTGACGGAAGAATCGTTCAAGCCGAAATCCCTGAATTGCGGTAAACGTTAACCAAATCATTCCGAGCTGGATAACTATTTCTACTAAAGCTTTTATTCCTGTCATTTGCACCAATTTCACCTTCTTTAAAACCAACTACAATCTTATCATACCAACTAACGGGTGATCAGTCATCATTAATAACCTTTAGACTAAGTTAATAATCAAAAAAGGATATTTAATGAGGAAAAACTCATTAAATATCCTTTTTACTTCGTTAAAAGCAGTTACTTATGTTTGAACTTAGAAACCTTCAGACGGTTAACAGCCCGCTTCAAATGAACCTCAGCCCGAGCGAGATCATTTTGCTTATGAGCTTTCTTCGCCTTTTGAATTTCTTCCTTAGCGCGCTCTACCGCATGTTGAGCACGTTCAACATCAATCTTTTCAGGCATTTCAGCACTGTCCGCCGTAATTAAGGCTGTGTGACCATCAAATTGCATGATCCCACCGTTAACAGCGGCAATTTCATCAGTACCCTCATCATGCTTGATTCGTAACTGACTAATTAATAATGATGCTAATACAGGTACGTGATTAGCCATGATCCCCATTTGACCACCAGAAGTGTTCATAACAATCATCGTGGCATTATCATTATCATAAACCGTACCATCTGGAGTGATAATGGTGACTTTAAACTTAGTATCAGCCATAATTATCCCTCCTAATCTGCAGATTCTTCAGCAGCATCAGCCTTCATTTTCTTAGCCTTTTCAACAGCATCGTCGATTGTACCAACCAACCGGAATGCTTCTTCTGGTAAGTCATCGTACTTACCTTCAAGAATACCCTTAAATCCTTTAATAGTATCCTTCAATGGAACGTACTTACCTGGCGTACCAGTAAATTGTTCGGCAACACTGAAACTTTGTGATAGGAAGTTTTGAATTCGCCGAGCACGAGCAACGATAACCTTTTCGTCATCAGATAATTCATCCATCCCAAGGATTGAAATGATATCTTGTAATTCATGGTACCGTTGCAAAACATGTTGAACTTCAGTAGCAACTTCATAGTGTTCCTTACCAACAATTTCAGGAGTTAACGCTGTAGAAGTTGAAGCTAATGGGTCAACGGCTGGGTAAATACCGATTTGAGTTAACCGCCGTTCCAAGTTAGTAGTGGCATCTAAGTGAGCGAATGTCGTAGCTGGAGCAGGGTCGGTGTAGTCATCGGCTGGAACATAAACGGCTTGAATTGAAGTAATTGAACCCTTCTTAGTAGAAGTAATCCGTTCCTGCAATTGACCCATTTCAGTAGCTAACGTTGGCTGGTAACCAACGGCAGAAGGAATCCGTCCCAAAAGAGCAGAAACTTCTGAACCGGCCTGAGTAAACCGGAAAATGTTATCGATGAACAATAAAACATCTTGGCCCTTTACATCACGGAAGTATTCCGCAATAGTAAGTCCAGTTAAGGCAACCCGCATACGAGCACCAGGAGGCTCGTTCATCTGGCCATAAACCATGGCAGTCTTTTCAAGGACTCCTGAAGCCTTCATTTCATAGTACATATCGTTACCTTCACGGGTTCGTTCACCAACACCTGTGAAGACAGAAATACCATTGTGACCTTGAGCAATGTTGTGGATTAATTCCTGAATCAAAACGGTCTTACCAACACCGGCACCACCGAATAACCCAATCTTACCACCACGAACATATGGTGCTAACAAGTCAATAACCTTAATCCCAGTTTCAAGGATTTCAGTATTGTTATTTAATTCATCATACTTAGGTGCATCACGATGAATAGGCATCCGCTTTGCATCTGGTCCAAATTTAGGACCGTTATCAACTGGTTCACCTAAAACGTTGAAAACACGTCCCAGAGTATCGTCACCCACCGGTACACTAATAGGTGCACCAGTGTTTTCGACTTCCATTCCCCGTTGAAGACCATCAGTACCGTCCATGGCAATCGTCCGAACTACACCGTCACCCAATTCAAGAGCAACTTCAGTAGTCAAAGTCTTGTCATCACTTTCCTTGATCTTTAACGCGTCGTTAATCTCTGGTAGTTTTTCATCTAAGGGGAACTCAATATCAACAACTGGTCCGACAACTTGGACAACTTTACCAGAACTCATGTTGTTTCCTCCTCAGTTAAATTTTATTCTTGTGCTGTCATACCACCGGTAATTTCAGTAATTTCAGTGGTAATCGCAGCTTGACGAGCACGGTTATATTGCAATTCCAATGATGAAATAATGTCATCAGCATTATCAGTTGCAGACCGCATAGCGTTTGCACTTGAAGAATGTTCTGATGTCTTTGCATCAAGGATTGCCCCATATAATAGGCTTTCAGCATATTGTGAGACAAGACCTGCAATAATTTCCGTATCCGAAGGTTCAAATTCGTATTCAGCCGTAATTGGTGATTCATCCTTAGTGGATTCAGCAGAATTTTCCTCATCATCCATCAAGGATTCAGCCGTAATTGGTAATACATCATGAACCCGTACTCGGGATGTAATTCGGTTGACGTAGTGGCTATATACCAGGTACATCTCATCAAATACAGCATCGTCGTACATCTGAACAGCAGTCTTTACAATTTGATGAACTTCACGGAATGTTGGTACATCACTGATTCCTGAATATTGGTAAACAACGTTCATCCCACGCTTCTTGAAAAATTCAGTTCCTGTTTTACCAACCGTTAAGAATACCGTGTTTTCAGCGGTTAAATTCTTATCCTTCATCAATTGTAAAGTTTGCTTGATGATATTGTTATTGTAACTACCAACCAAGCCACGATCAGATGTAATAACTAAAATTCCAGTCTTTTTAACTGGACGCTTCTCAAACAACGCAGCATAAGCGTCATGACTGGCACTAGCTGCAGATGCGTTGTGAGATTTAACCAGATCGGACAACATATTCTTAACCTTCTCAGCATATACTTCATATGTCTGAGTATGGTGTTGAATTTGATTCAATTTTGCAGTTGAAACCATTTGCATGGCAGAAGTAATCTGGCGCGTGCTCTTAGTGGATTCAATCTTATGCTTAACAGCAGCAAGTGAAGCTGGCACTAAATCTCACCGTCCTTTCGACTAGTCATTATTAATTTTCTTGTGCGGCTTTCTTCTTGTCATCGCTGGTTTGGAATGATTTCGTGAAATCAGCAACAGCATTCTTCAAGTCGTCACCTTCTGGTAATTTACCAGTTGACTTAATCGTGTCATAAAGGTCTTGGTGATTAGCATGCATAAATGTAGCAAGTTCACTTTCATAACGTGAAACATCATCCACTGGAATTTGATCAACAAACCCGTTTGACAATGCAAACAAGGTTACAACTTGTTGTTCAACAGGTTGTGGTTGGTGCAAGCCCTGCTTCAGAAGTTCCATTGTGTGCTTACCACGTGACAACTTAGCTTGGGTTGCTTCATCCAAATCAGAACCGAATTGGGCGAATGAAGCCAATTCGTTATATGACGCAATATCCAAACGCAATGTCCCAGCAACCTTCTTCATTGCCTTGATCTGGGCATCCCCACCAACACGAGAAACTGATGTACCAGCATCAATGGCTGGACGTTGACCTGCATAGAACTCATCAGCGTTCAAGAAAATCTGTCCATCAGTAATGGAAATAACGTTGGTTGGAATGTAGGCAGAAACGTCACCAGCCTGGGTTTGAATAATTGGTAATGCAGTCATTGAACCGCCACCAAGATCATCAGACAACCGTGCAGCACGTTCTAGTAACCGTGAGTGAGTATAGAAAATATCACCAGGGTAAGCTTCACGACCAGGAGGCCGACGAAGAATTAAGGAAAGTTCACGGTAAGCATCGGCCTGCTTTGAAAGATCATCATAAACAATCAAAACATCCTTACCACCATACATGAACTCTTCACCCATTGCGGCACCAGCATAAGGGGCAATGTAAAGCATTGGTGCAGGGTTAGAAGCACTAGCTGAAACAACAATTGTGTAGTCTAATGCTCCGTAACGACGTAAGGTTTCAACGTTCGCACGAACAGTTGATTCCTTTTGACCAATCGCAACGTAAATACAAATTACGCCCTTGCCCTTTTGGTTAATGATGGTATCCAATGCAATGGCAGTCTTACCGGTCTTCCGGTCACCAATGATCAACTCACGCTGACCACGACCAATTGGTACTAAGGCATCAATAACCTTAATACCAGTTTGCAATGGTTCACTAACACTCTTCCGCTCCATAACACCTGGAGCCTTCTTTTCAATTGGACGTGTCTTGTCAGTCTTGATTTCACCAAGTCCATCAATGGGACGACCAAGTGAATCAACAACCCGTCCTAACAATGCATCGCCGACGGGGACTTCCATGATTCGACCCGTCCGCTTAACGGTATCACCTTCACGGATGCCAGAGAAATCTCCCAAAATAACGATACCAACATCGTTACTTTCGAGGTTTTGTGCCATTCCGTAAACACCGTTACTAAATTCGAGCAACTCACCAGCCATGGCATTTTCCAAGCCGTCAGCACGAGCAACACCATCACCAACATAGGTAACAGTACCCGTTTCTTCGACAGATACCTTGTCTTGATAGTTGGCAAGTTGCTTCTTGATGAGTGAACTGATTTCCTCAGTTTTAATGCTCATAAAGGTCTCACCTCTTCGAAATAAGATTATTATCTAACTAGTAAACGACGAATCTGCTTAATCTTTGAACTTAAGCTACCATCTAACGTCTTATTATTAAGACGAACAATAACTCCGCCCAAGATTTCAGGATCAACTTGTTCATGAAGAACAACTTCCTTAGCACCAAAACGTTGAGCTAAGTTAGCCTTAAGTTGA
Organism: Limosilactobacillus avistercoris; assembly: GCF_014836425.1. Classification (GTDB taxonomy): domain Bacteria; phylum Bacillota; class Bacilli; order Lactobacillales; family Lactobacillaceae; genus Limosilactobacillus; species Limosilactobacillus agrestimuris. The sequence goes on from NZ_JACSQW010000016.1 coordinate 9,928, forward strand.
TCACGTTGTTGTTTATCAAGTTGGATCGCTGTAACAACGTCAGCATGAACACGCTTCATTTTAGCGTCATACCGTCGTTCAAACTCATCAATGATTGCAACCAGATCACTAATCCGGCCGTAATCAAAAGTCATTTGAATTAAATTTGAAACCGGTTGAGAAAAGCCTTTCTTCAAATCATCAATAAGGGACTTCTTTTCACTGATTGATAATTGGACTCCTGATAATACAGGGGCCAGTGCAGCGTTGTCCTCAAAGACTTGACGTAGAGCAGTCAATTCTTGATAAGTTTGATCGAGTGTATTGTTTTCATCGACCAACTCGAACAGTGCCTTCGCATAACGATTTGCAACTGTTTGCTTATCAAGACTCATGATCTACCAACCCTTCAATGTACGAATCAATCAATTCCTTTTGATCATCCGCATTCAATTCTTTATGGATGAGTTTGGAAGCAATCTCAATAGATAAGTTTGCAACGTCATCCTTTGCACCATTCAACGCGTCACGACGAGCTTGTTTAGCATCTTCTTGTGCGCGTTGCTTAAGTGCTTGAGCGTCATTTTGTGCAGTTTCAACAATTTGAGCCCGTTGAGCTTCACCAGACTTCTTAGCATTATTAATAATGTCAGCAGCTTCTTGGTGAGAATTCTGGAGTTCAGCTTGTCGTTTAGCAGCCATCTTTTCAGCGTTTTCACGTGATTTAGCAGCGTTATCAATATCACTAGCAATCTTATCTGCACGCTTCTTCATCATGTCTGTAACTGGCTTCCAAGCAAAATGCTTGATAAGTAGCATCAGAATAATGAAAGTAACGATGTAAAATACCAAATCACCAACGTATAAGCTATTAGATTCAGCTAAAACACTGTTCACAAACATCTATTGACACCTCCTTGTTCTGTGAAATAAAAATTATTAATCAAAATAATTACTTGTTCATAACAAGGAAACCGATAACAATAGCGATGATAGGCATGGCTTCAATCAAACCAACACCAATAAACATCGTTGCTTGTAATCTACTTTGTAATTCTGGTTGCCGTGCGATACTGTCAACAGTGTGTCCGATCAAGATACCATCACCGATACCACCACCGATAGCGGCACCCATAGCCGCGAGTCCTGCAGCAATTGCTCCTAATGCCATTTTAAAATTCCTCCTTGAGAGATAGATTATTATTCGGAAACCTTCCGAGAAATATAAACCGTCGTTAATGTTACAAAAACATATGCCTGAATTGAACCGATAAATACTGAGAACCCTTGCCAAAGCAATTCAAGCAAGAATCCTGGAATGATTGTCAAAGCACCATGTGAGAAGGCAACTTGAGCAACCAACTTCAATAGCAATTCACCGGCAAAAATGTTACCAAAGATCCGCAAACCCAAAGTTAAGAAGTTAGCCAATTCTTCAATGATATTGACTGGCAACATCAATGCAAATGGCTTTACATACCCCTTCAAGTAACCACCAAGACCATGGTTTGCAATTCCTGCAAAGTGTGCCAAAACAATTACCATCAGTGAGAATGTTAAAGTAACAACTGGATCCGCCGTTGGACTTCTAAGAATTTCTTGGTTATTCCAACTAAGGTTAAAAATCAACCCAAATTGGTTTGCAAAGAAGATAAAGACGAAGAGGACAAAAGCAAAGAAGCTATAATGTCCAGTCTCTTCGTTTGGCATCTGACTACGGACAATTCCGTTCGTGAAGTCAATCAACCATTCCAAAACGTTTTGCGCCCCTTTAGGCTTCATTTGAATCTTTCGGGACATGCCAAATAACACGAAGAATACGATCGCATAAATAACAAGGCCTGAAATAATGTTTGTCGCATTAAAAGTTAAACCAAGAAACTTAAAAGTAAAAGCATCACCGCCCATTCATATTTCACCTCTTTCCTTAATAACAATAATTTGGCTGTAAATTGGATGAACGTCGTATACCATACGAACTAGCCCAATATACGAATATTAATATATCATCATTTGAGGGAACATTCAAAAAAATTTCTAATTTTTTAGGGGAACAAAACGCCAAGGAAGCCCTATTTTAGTAGCATTTTGCTCATTTGACTCATTTTCAAGCGTGTCTTTTTAATCATTTTTTCACATACACAAATGGAAAGCTTGACCAATTTATTGAAATGCTGATTCATCCATTTCAACTGTTGGTCCGCCTTAGTGTTGCTTATCTTTAAAATAGTAGAGAGGCTGGATTAATCACCAGTCTCTCTACTCACTTTTTATTTTGATTGGTTAACCTTAGCGGCAATTTCTTTTTCGCTCCGTGCTTCTTGTGGAAGAACAAGGTTTAGGATAATTCCTAAAACAGCAGCAACTGCTAAACCAGAGAATTGATATTGTCCTAATTGAAGGTAGGCATTTCCAATTCCGATTACAAGAATCGCTGAAGCAATCATCAAATTCCGCTTCTTATTGAAGTCAATTTGATCTTCAATCATTACCCGTAAACCACTGGAGGCAATTACCCCAAAGAGCAGGAAGGAAATCCCACCAATAACAGGCATTGGAATTGTTTCAATCAATGCACTAAGTTTCCCGATAAAGCTGAAGAAGATCGCGAAGGCCGCTGCCCCAGCAATAACGTAAACGGATTGAACCTTAGTGATTGCAATCACACCAATATTTTCACCATAACTGGTAACTGGAGGACCACCAACGAATCCGGCAATAATCGATGCTGTCCCATCACCGGCCAAAGTATGACTAAGGCCTGGATTCTTAAAGTAGTTCCGTTCAGTTAATTCATTCAATACCATAATATGACCAAGGTGCTCGGTCATTGTTACAAAGGCTATTGGCGCCATACTCAAGATCGCACCCCAATAAAACTGTGGATGATAGCTGATAAACGGAATTTGGAACGCAGGAAGGCTAAACCAGTGTGCCTTTTCTACGGGTGCAAAGTCAACAATTCCAAATAGGCAGGCAACAATATAACCAAAAACAATCCCCATCAAGATTGGAATTAAGCCCATGAAGCCCTTAAAATACATGTTAAAGGCAATCGTTAACAGCATCGTAATCATCGCTACCGCAAAGAACTTCAGGTCATACTTACCCGTTACGGAATTAATTGTTGCATCTTTAGCAGCAGTACTTGCTAAGGAAAGACCGATTACAACTACAACTGGTCCAACCACAATTGGGGGCAAGATCTTATCAATCCAATCTGAACCAATCAAACTAACAATTAAAGCAACGATTAAATAGACACATCCAACCGCGATTGTCCCTTGAGCAATTCCTGGATAACCCGTTGTCTTCATCAGTGCCATCATTGGAACAACGAATGAGAAACTCGATCCCATATAGGCCGGAATCTTATGTTTAGTAATTAAAAGGTACATTAACGTACCCACACCAGAACTAAAAAGTGCAATGCCGGGATTTAACCCAACCAGAATCGGTACCAAGACGGTGGAACCGAACATGGAAAACATGTGTTGAAGTGAAAGCCCAATCCATTGACCTGTTTTGGGCTTTTCATTAACGTCTAAAACGACATCATCACGATGAGCCATGAATACTTTCCCTCCCCTAAAAAATAAAGCAGCTTCGAGTGAGATCTCAAAGCTGCTTTTAATGCTACTACAATCCTGTAGGGTATTTTTTCCGCACCTTTGAGGCCTCACGGGACCTCTTTTAAAGGTTTTAATATTTGATGCTAGTTTACTTTGTTTCTATTGATTTGTCAACGACCTCTTTCCGTCGTTTAACCATTACTAACGAGGTAATGGGGACAGTTAAAAGCACTCCGAGGAATGAAATCAAAATTTCAATCAACTCAGCAACAAAAATCTTATTATTTATAATTGTCCCAAATGAATAGTGGAGGCCAGCAAACCAAATAAATAAAGAGAGAACCCCTCCAAAGCAACCAAAAAATAAAGTGTTCAGGGTCGTTCCAATAATCTGCTGACCAATTCCCATTCCCCCCTCAATTAGCCGAGAATTGCTGATATCCGGGTGCGTTTCAAGGATTTCCGTTAAACCTGCAGAAATAGCCATCGCCGCTTCAGCAATTGCCCCTAAAGTACTAAGAACGATTGCTGTTACGGAAACCTTTAAGTAGCTAATTCCGATCAAGATCGACATTCCTTCTAGATCATCGCTATCTTCTGTTCCAAATCCTTGAACCATTGCCCAGTGGCTAATAAAGAAGATCAAAAAGAGAAGAATTGTCAAAACAATTAATGAAGCATAGAAGGCAGTTACCGTTGTTCGTAAGTCATCTTCACCCATGAAGATCGTGATGGCTAAAATCGTGATCCCGATTACCACCGCAACAAACATTGGGGGAACATGAAATTCAATTAAAACAATCCCAAAAAAGAGGGAGCAAAAATTAAGCAACAAACTAATGAATGACCGGAATCCTTGCTTACCACCAACAAGGAACATTACAAGAAGCAGTATTAATCCTAAAGCATTGATTGAACTCATCCTACTTCCTCCTTCCCAATAATAATGAACCGAATACACTAACGGCTGGAACAGCAAGGACAATCCCAATCCCACTAATTAAACTCTGCACCATCCCTAAACTCATATTCATGTTAAATGTATATCCCCAACTATTTCCATTCTTTAAGTACAGCAAACTATTGGTAAAGGTATCGGCCATAAAAATTAAGAAAAGAACATTCACGAGTGGCCCCATAATCGACTTGCCAACACTTCTTCCTGACATAAATAATTGCATTCGGGATACATTCGGATCAATTCGTTTTAGCTCAAAGAGGGTTGCAACAATGTCACTTGACTCATCCATTACTGCTCCTAAAGAGCCAAGTAGGATTTCGGCAATAAATAGCGGCCGTGGCACTTGAGTAACATATTGCATCGACTCATAGTAAACACCCCGGTTATTCGTCAAAGATAATACAAGGACTCCCACTAAAATTGCAATCGTTGTCCCAACAATGGTTGAGCAAAAAGTTGCCAACATTTTCTTCGTCGGTCCTAAAACCAAGAGGAGACTAACCGCCGTGAAAATTAATGCTAGTACGGAAAAAATTAATAGGACATGGTTCCCTTGATTATGAAGATCAAGTGCAAGAGCAATCATAAATAAAATTGTATCAATAACCACACTAATTAAAGCAAATATTCCGGCACGTCCCATCGTCAACAGGAGGATCGTAATAACAAGCCAACTAAGGAAAACGACTACCGTGTCCCGCTTTTGCCCAGCTGGATTAGCTGTTAAGCCACCATCACGTTTTCCCAGTTGCGAAAGAAAGAGCTGGTCCCCAACATAGTATTCTTGATCCATTGGTTGGGAGTCACTAAAGGTATTCTTAATGGTTACCTTCTTTTCTCTGTACTTTCCGTTCATCAGTACCGCAGTAATTTGTTGTTCAGTTTGGTGATCAACGTTTTTAAACTCATCTTCTGTTCGTTGTGCCTTCCCATTTGTCACTTTAACAACTCGAGCAATTGGTTGTCGGTAAAAGCGCTGGTTATGGGTAACAAAAGTCATTGCTAATAATCCACAAATAACCATCCCCATTAATAGATACTTTTTCTGCCGCGACCATTTAAATGTCACGATATTCACTTCCTCTTTTTTGCAATCACAATTTATCTTACTATTCATTTAAATCAAAAAAAGGTTCACGATAAATCTTATATTTACCGCAACCTCTTTAAATGATCCTTTAATGAGCTATCAACCACTTCTCGACTAAATCATGGACTTGAGTTGCTGTTTCACATTCAGTAACCGCACGTTGATAAAGCTGCTGACACTCCTTAATATTAAGACCCTTCATCATTGAACGAGTCCGGAGAATTGATGTAGCACTCATGGAATACTCATCTAACCCCATTCCCATTAACAATGGTAATGCAAGTCGATCACCAGCCATCTCACCACACATAGCAACAGTAGTATTATGTTGATGACCTGACTTGATTATGTGGGCAATTAATTTTAAGAATGGTGGATTTAGTGGTTGGTAAAGGTAAGAAACTGATGCATTTCCCCGATCTGCAGCAAAACAATATTGAATCAAATCATTTGTCCCAATACTGAAAAAGTCAACTTCTTTAGCTAACCTCTCAGCATACAATGCAGCAAGGGGAACTTCGATCATGATTCCTAACTTAATGTTTGCGCCAATCTTAGGGTAATCTTGGCGAAGTTTTTTTCGCTCCTCATAGTAGATCTTTTTAGCTGCTTGTAATTCTTCGAGAGTTGTAATCATCGGAAACATAATATTAATCCGACCAAATTGAGATGCCCGGATCAAGGACCGAAGCTGGGTTCGAAACATTTGCGGACGATCCAACGAAATCCGAATTGCTCGATAACCTAAAAACGGGTTTAACTCATGCGGTAGTGGCATAAACGTTAAAGGTTTATCCCCGCCAATATCAAGTGTTCGTACGACCAATGTTCGCCCGCCAAGACTCTCAACAGCCTCTTTATATGCTTGCAACTGTTCTTCTTCCGTTGGTAAGTGTTCACTCTTCATATAAAGAAACTCGGTCCGAAAAAGACCAATTTCGTCTGCACCATTATCAACTGCTGCTAGAATATCATTTGAGGAGCCAATATTGGCGGAAATCGTTAATTGTTGGCCATCCTTAGTAAGCGATGGACTATCAACCAGCTTTGCCCATTCAAGTCTTTCTGCAGCGTACTGACTAGCAATTTGCTGGTAATGCTTAACCTGGTTAGGTGTTGGTTCAACAATGGTCGTTCCCGAAAAGCCATCAACAATTGCCCGCTCCCCATTTTTTGCCTGGTGGGCGATCCCCTTACAACCAACAATTGCAGGGATTTGTAAAGAACGTGCCATAATTGCCGCATGGCTTGTTCGTCCCCCAACTTCAGTAACAATTCCCTTAACAAACTTAGCATTCATCTGAGAAGTATCTGATGGCCCAATCATGTGGGCAACTACAATTACTGGATGATCAAGTGTCTGTAAGTTAGGAAGAGACTTTCCTTCAAGCTTAGCCAGCACCTGATCACGAATACTTGCAAAATCCGTTGCCCGTTCCTGCATGTACTTATTTCCCGTCATTGATTCAAACTCACGAATAACCCGGGAAATAACTTCTTCAAAGGCGGTTTCTGCATTAATCCGTTGGCTCCGAATCCGGGTGACTACCTGATTAAACATTTCGGGATCATTCAAAATTTCAATATGAACATCAAAGATCGCTAATTCATCTTTTGACAACTTTTCTGCTGCCGCTTCTTTTATTCCTTTAAGCTCATCACTAATTGCCAGTAGAGCATCCTTAAATCGCTCAATTTCAGCAGATGAATCACTAATCCGTTGCTTTTCAAAACTCAAATTTGGTTTATCGACAATATATACCGGTGCGATACCTACACCATTACTTGCCGCTGTCCCTGTCATTTTTAATGTCATTTTAGCTGTTTACCCTCTTTAAAGAAAACGGTTTATATCCATTATAGGGGAATTTCCTGTTACTGACCAGTTCTCAGTATTACTGTTAATTTAATGAACTTTAAAATAACAAAGAGGCCAAGCCTTCCCTTAGCCTCTTTAATTATTTTACTTTGTACCGAATAGCCGATCCCCAGCATCACCTAATCCAGGAACAATGTAACCATCCTCGTTCAAGTGATCATCAAGTCCGGCAGCATAAATATCAACATCTGGGTATGCTTCACGAACAGCCTTAACCCCTTCTGGAGCAGCAACTAAGCATGCAAACTTCATGTTCTTTTCAGAACAACCACGCTTCTTCAACGCTTCAATTGCCATAATTGCTGAACCACCAGTAGCTAACATCGGATCGACAATGAATAGTTGCCGTTCAGTAATATCATTTGGTAACTTAACGAAGTATTCGTGTGGTTTCAAAGTTTCTTCATCGCGGTACATCCCGATGAAGCCAATCTTAGCAGCTGGAATAAGATCCGTCATTCCATCAACCATTCCGAGACCAGCACGAAGAATTGGAATAATTGCAACTTTCTTCCCTGCCAATTCCTTCTTAGTGGTCTTGGCAATTGGTGTTTCCACTTCAACATCCTTCAATGGCATATCCCGAGCAACTTCATATGCCATCAATGTTGAAATTTCCTTAACCGTTTCACGGAAAGCCTTAGTTCCAACATTTTTATCCCGAATCATCGTTAATTTGTGTTGAATCAATGGGTGATCCATCACTTCAAATTTACCCATGCCTAATACACTCCTTTGAATTTCTTCCCTATTTTACCAAAAAAAATGCCTATTTGATAAACAAATAGGTAATTTTTTTATTTTATTGCAAAATGTTCGCCACCAGCTGACTTATTTAGCCGATTCATGTATGCCCGTCCCAGGTCCTTTGCTGGGAATGCTTGGGTTACAATCGCCTTAACGTTAGGTTGATCATCAAACTGACGAAGGCCGTCAAATAAGCGAGCACTCGCATCTGCAACATTCTTACCTAGTGAAAACTGAATAGCATTCATTGGCAAGCTCTCTTGCTGAAGGATCTTTTCTTCTGCCATCATCCCAACATCAAATGGTTGTTGCTTAATCCAGTCAACAACCTGCTTCCAATCAGTACCCTCGTCAACAATATAAACCTGCGCATTTGGTGCGTAGTGTTTATATTTCATCCCCGGGGCCTTTGGTGTTTCATTTTTACCAACATGATGGTGGTTTAAGTCGATCGAACCAATCACATCCTCAATTTGGTGCTTAGTAACTGCACCTGGTCGCAAAATAACTGGCTGATCAGTCGACATATCAAGGACTGTTGATTCAACACCAACCCGGGTCGGACCATTATCAATAATCCCTGCGATTTTTCCGTGAAGATCATGATAAACGTGTTGTGCTGTCGTCGGGCTTGGCTTTCCAGAGGTATTAGCTGAAGGGCCAACGATTGGGACACCGGCTTCCTTAATTAAATCAAGGGTTGGCTGGCAGTCTGGAAAACGAAAGGCCACCGTTGAAAGGCCACCCGTAACAGTCTTTGAAAGGACTCCCTTTTTAATGTTCAAAATAATAGTAAGGGAGCCTGGCCAAAACTTAGCCATTAACTTCCGTGCATTTTCCGGAATCTCACTAGCGTATTTTTCAACCATTTCAATTGAAGCAACGTGAACGATCAACGGGTTATCACTCGGCCGCCCCTTTGCCAAATAAACATTTTTGACTGCCTCTTCATTAGTTGCATTCGCGCCTAGTCCGTAAACAGTTTCGGTAGGAAAAGCAACGAGCTTACCGTCTTGAATAGCTTTAGCTGCTTGAGCAATTTCATCTAAATGAAAAATTCTTGTATCCATTCTTTCTAATTTCCTCCTACGTTTGAAAAATCCCATACGTGTATCATCCTCATCTTTCCAGCAACATCATGTCGTGGCTCAATTTGTGCAGCACTATCTACCTGCTTCAACAATTTCTGAATTGACTCTTCTTGATCAAAACCAGTTTCACCAAATAATTGTCCCTGTGAATTCAAATGTTGAGCTGCTTGCTTGAATAGGCGGTGGTAAAAGCCTAAACCATTCCCATCCGCAAAAAGGGCTAAATCTGGTTCAAATTTCAAAACAGCAGTATCCATCAAATCAGTAGCATCCATTGCAATATAGGGAGGATTGGTAACGATTAGATCATACTTTTCGTTAGCTAAATTAGCAAATAAATCACTCTTTACTAGGTTTAGCTTAAGCCCAAAGCTTTCCATATTCTTTTGGGCAACCCCGAGTGCCGCCGCAGAAACATCACTAAGAGTAACCTCCCATTCTGGTCGTTCAAGGGCTAAGGTAATCCCAATCACACCACTGCCCGTTCCGAGATCAAGAACTCGTAACGGCTTTGATGACATTTCACTTAAAACCCAGTCAACTAGCTCTGCCGTTTCGGCTTCTGGAATCAGAACATCATGGTTAACCATAAAAGTTCTTCCATAAAAAGGCGCACTTCCAACAATATATTGGGCCGGCTCATCTTTTAACAACCGGTCAACTGCTTGCTGAAACCACTGCCATTCACCAGCTGGCATTACTTCTCGATTATGAACCAGTAAGTGAGTATCATCCCACCCGTGCCGCTCCTTAAGGAGAAACTGTGGGGCATTTGGATCAACCTTACTCTGACTCAACTGCTCCTTTGCCCACCGTTGAGCAGCAAAATAAGTTTGACTACTACTCATTTCGTAATTGTTCCAACTTCTTAGTTTGGTCGGCCACAATCAATGCTTCAATGATTTCATCAAGGTCACCTGACATGATCTTATCAAGCTTATTCAAGGTTAAACCAATCCGGTGATCGGTTACCCGGTTTTGTGGGTAATTATATGTCCGGATTCGTTCAGAACGATCACCAGTACCAATGGCATCTTTCCGCTTAGCGTCATATGCACTTTGTTCTTTTTGTTGGTAATAATCGTAAACCCGAGACTTTAAGATCCGCATAGCTTTGGCCCGGTTTTGTTGTTGTGAACGTTCATCCTGCATCGCAACAACGATTCCTGTTGGTAAGTGTGTCATCCGAACAGCTGATGAAGTCTTGTTAACGTGTTGTCCACCGGCACCACTTGAACGGTAAACATCAACCCGAATGTCTTTTGGATCAATATCAACGTCAACATCTTCCGCTTCCGGCATTACCCCGACAGTCGCTGTTGAGGTATGAACCCGTCCTGCAGATTCAGTAACAGGAACCCGTTGAACCCGGTGTGCACCGTTTTCAAACTTCAGCTTTGAATAAACCTTATCACCAGTAATCATTAGGGCTATTTCCTTAAAACCACCGACCTCGGTTTCGCTCTTATCAACAACTTCAACCTTCCAGCCTTGGTTTTCAGCATAGTGAAGGTACATGTTGTAAAGATCGGCAGCAAAAAGACTTGCTTCATCACCACCAGCAGCCCCACGGATTTCCATGATGATGTTCTTATCATCATTTGGATCCTTAGGAATCAAAAGAATCTCTAATTCCTTTTCTAGCTTAGCTTGTTGTTCCTTAGCGCTATTTAATTCGTCCTTAGTCAATGCCGTTAAGTCAGGATCGTCACTTTCACGCAACATTTCCTCGTCATCAGCGATTGTCTGAGTGACCTTTTTATATTCGTTATACTTTTCAACCGTTTCCCGTAAGCTTCCCTCTTCCTTTGAAAGCTTCATAAACCGTTGTGAGTCAGCAATAACTTCAGGATCACTAATTAATTCGTTCAATTCATCATATCGCTCTGCTACAGCCTGTAGCTTATCGAAAATTTCAGCCATTTCCATAGGTTATCTCTCCCTTTTCCTGTATTTGCGGATGGAAATAATGGTAGCGACAAACTGGATAATACGATTCGTTACCACCAATCTGTACCTGTTCACCTTCATAAACCGGTTGACCATCATGAACCCGTAAGTTCATCGTTGCCTTTTTTCCACAGAACCAACAGATTGTCTTCATTTCTTCAATCTTGTCAGCATAAATTAGTAAATATTTTGAGCCTTCAAATAATTCATTTTTAAAATCATTTTTTAGGCCAAACGTCATTACTGGAATGTGAAGTTCATCAACAATTTTGATCAACTGAAGAACATGCTTCTTCTTTAAGAATTGTGCTTCATCAATCAGAACACAATAAATCTTTTCATCCATCTGTCGAACATAATCATAAATATTGGTATCTGCCATTACGGGTTGAACCTTTCGCGAAAGGCCAATCCGACTTGCGATAACCCCTATTCCTGATCGATCGTCCACACCACTCGTCATCAAGACAACCTTCTTGCCCTGTTCCTCATAGTTATGAGCGACCTTGAGAATATCAATGGATTTTCCAGAATTCATTGCGCCATACTTAAAAAATAGTTGCGCCACGGTTCGCACTCCTTTTTATACACATAGATAAATCTATTATATCTGAAAGCATTTTTCATTTAAATACTTAGCTGATGAGTAATGGTTTCTTAATATTAATCCGAAACACTTTTCTTTTAACCAATTAAAGATTAAAATTAGTCGTAATCTAATTTCGGTGAAAGGATTTTGAATACATGTCATTACGCAGTTCACTTGCTGAAGCAGCTGGTCGTTCAAGCTACTGGTTCCTTCACACCTTTATGAATGGTGGAAGTTCATTACCCGGGAAATTAACATTAAAACTTGATCCCAACATTCTCCAAGCATTCAGCAAAAAGTATGATTTAGTAATTGTTACTGGTACTAATGGAAAAACCCTTACTACTTCTTTAAGTGTTCGGGTCCTTCGAGAAAAATACGATCAGGTGTTAACTAACCCTACTGGTTCTAACATGGAACAAGGGATTGTTACCACCTTTATTACTGCCCCTCGTCCAAAGAAGAAGGGGCTTGCGGTTCTCGAAGTCGATGAAGCAAACGTGGTAAAGGTTACTAAGTATATCACACCAATTGCTTTTATCTTCACTAATATTTTCCGTGACCAAATGGATCGCTACGGTGAAATCTACACAACCTATAAAAAGATTCTTAACGGGGTTAAGCTTGCTCCTAAAGCAACAATTATTGCTAACGGTGACGAACAACTATTTAATAGTCAAGATTTACCTAACCCAATCATTTACTATGGCTTTAACCATGAACATCATGAGCCCTTTGATGCCCCAGCCAATACAGACGGCCTCCTCTGTCCCAAGTGTCAGCACATCCTAAAGTATCGGATGCGCACCTACGCAAACCTTGGTGATTATTTCTGTCCAAACTGTGGCTTTGAGCGGCCTAAGTTAACATATGCCGTCACAAAGATTGACAAACTAACTCCTACTAGTTCAACCTTTGAACTCGATGGTGAGCAATATACTATCGGTATCGGTGGCCTTTACAATATTTACAACGCCTTAGCTGCATATGCTCTTGGAAGGTTTCTCGGAGTTAGCCAATTTCAAATCAAAGATGCTTTTGAATCTGATGAACGAGTCTTTGGTCGTCAGGAAGTTATTAACGTGGATGGTAAAGAAGTCACATTAATCTTGGTTAAGAATCCGGTTGGTCTTAACCAAGTTCTTGATATGATTGAAACCGATCCCCAACCATTTAGTTTTGCTTTTCTCCTTAATGCTAACTACGCTGATGGAATTGATACGAGTTGGATCTGGGATGGAAACTTTGAAAAATTGATCGAACATAATATTCCCCAATACATGACTGGTGGCGAACGTTATAAAGATATCACGACACGACTTAAGATGGCCGGAGTAGATAATATGTGGCACGAGCCTGACTTAACCCAGGTAATTGGTAAGATTAAAGAAATGCCAACAAAACATGTTTATATCCTAGCTACCTATACTGCTGTTCTTCAACTACGAAAGCAATTAGCTGAAAAGGGCTATATTAAGGGAGGAATGGACTAATGGCAAAGTATCACCTTAACCTTGCACACTTATACGGAAACCTCTTAAATACGTATAGTGACGTAGGTAATATCATTGCCTTGCGTTACTATGCTAAACAGATGGATACTGATATCCAAGTTAAAGTTATTAGTATTGGTCAAGAATTTGATCCGGCAAAATTCGATATTGCCCTTTTTGGTGGTGGTCAAGATTATGAACAGTTTGTTATTTCAAAAGACTTACCAAATAAGCATGACGGAATTAAGAAGTTTATTGATGATCAAAAGCCACTTCTGGCAATCTGTGGAGGTTACCAGTTACTCGGTAAATACTACGTTGGGGCTGACGGTGAAAAGATTCCCGGATTAAGTATCCTTCCCCACTATACTCTCAGTCAGGATCATAATCGTTTTATCGGGAATATCACTATTAAAAATGAACAAACTGGGGATGAATACCACGGTTTTGAAAACCATAACGGGATGACCTTCTTAGGAAAGGGTGAACGACCACTTGGCAAAGTGATTTCAGGTCACGGTAATAATGGTCAAGATCACACTGAAGGAGCGATCTATAAAGAAGTTTACTGTTCCTACTTCCATGGTCCGATCCTTACCCGAAATGGTGAAATTGCTAAACATCTCTTACTTACAGCACTTCATAATAAGTACCCAGATGAAGACTTTAGTCAACAAGAAAAATTAATAATTAATCCTACATTTTAAAATTGAAAGAGGCTGGCGAAGATTTCGCCAGCCTCATTTTTTTATTAAAAGTTAATTCCACCACGGATAATCATTACTAAAGCAAGGAGCCCTGCTACACCAATGACTAACGCAATTGCTTTTTCAAACCTTCTCATCTTTGGAGCAGCTAATAAATAAACTGGAATACCGAAAGCAAAGATGATCGCACTTGCAAAAGCATATTCAATCCCTGTAGCAAAGAGTGTATAAATTGCATACGCTGAGGCAATCAAAGCAACTAATTTGAAGCCCCAACTATAGGACTCCTTAAATGCTAACTTAAGCCCATACAAGGATGACAATAAGTAAGCTACTAATGTCGTTGTGGTAGCTAATGTATAAGCAATTGTATATGCAGTTTGTAATTGTGGTAAAAGTAAAACAATTAAGATAACCTGCATAATCAAAGTATAGACAATTAAGGCAAATCCCGGAACGTTATGCCGGTTAACCAACTTAAACGGTTTCGGCATTGCACTATCCATACTTGTAACGTAGGCAATCTCAGGGCCAATCATGAACCAACTTAGAAGAGCTCCTAGAAGGGAAATCAACAATCCCACCTTAATGATCAGTGCTCCCCAAATGCCAATCACACTCTTATTAAGGACAGTTGCTAAAGGAACTGAAGATGTACTTAATTCATGTGCCGGAATAATTCCCATTGGTAGCAATGAAACAAGAACGTATAAGCACCAGACAATGACAAAGCTAATCACCGTTGCCAAGCCAACTTCTGAATGTTTCTTTGCCCGTCGTGACATTGAAACCGCTGCTTCAATTCCAACAAAGCACCACACAATTGTACTCATTGCTTGTCCAATTTGGTGTGAAAGATTCTCTGACCGCCCAGTTGATACCAACACATGGGACCATTGTGGAACACTAAAGACGTGTGGTTGAAACAGGGTAATTCCAACAATGATTACAAGAATTAAAGGTAGTACCTTGGCAATGGTAATTACAGCATTTAAGATGCTGACCTTTCGAACACCCCGCCAGCCAATCCAAGCATAAACCCAAAGGATGATCGATCCACCAATAAAGCAACCAAAAGGTGACAGTGGGTGTGGCAACATACTATTCAAGGTTTTAAAGAATAAGGAGATAAAGGCAATGTTACCAAAAATTGCCCCTAACCAATAACCCCAAAAGGAATTAAAGCCAATATAATTACCAAAGCCTTCCTTTGCATAGGTATAAATACCACCATTAAGATCAGGTTTAACGATCGTTAGCTTATAAAATACTAATGCTAACATTAAGATCCCAACTCCACCAATTAGCCAAGCAATCAATGCAGCTAATGGGTTTGCCTTTAAAATAAGGTCGGTAGGACTATTAAAAATTCCACCGCCAATTATTGTTCCAACAATTAAGGTGATTAAGAGGAATAGATTTAACTTCTTTTCCTTCACCTTAATCACCTCGCTTGTTTTTTTATTCAGTTATTATAACACATTAACCAACAACAATTGTACCATTGGCAACAAGCCAAATGGCAACAACACTAAGAATAAGAATTAATACCATAACCCACTTTTCAGCGGCTGACATCTTGCGGTCGTTTTCACGGCAAGCAAGGTAGTAAATAATGAATCCAGGAATGAAACTGATGGAAACAAGTAATACTTCTTGCCAACCAGCCAAGAACATGCATGCGAACATGAATGCGGCTGAAAGTAAACCAATTGTGAATTGACCCCATTCCTTGTGTGCTGAACTGTACTTCATTTGGTAAAGACCAACGAATAAGTAAGAGAACAGGATAGCAGCAGAACAAAGGGAGTATGCAAATTCATATGCCTTTTCAGTGAAAAGAAGTGAGAAGAGGAAGATTGTTTGCAATACGGCAGTAATCATCAAGGAAGCAGTTGGTGCGTTCTTTGAGTTAACCTTTCCCCAAATCTTTGGCATTGCCTTATCATCGGCAACTAACATTGTAGTTTCAGCTGGTAACATAGTCCATGACAACCAGGAAACAATAGTTGAAATAATCAAACCAACGTTAATCAAAACTGAACCCCAAGTACCAACAGTATCTTGAAGAACATGACCAATAGCTGGTTGACCCATTGAAGCCAATTGTGCCCGGTCTAATGCACCGTAAGGCAAGATTGAAATCAATACATAGATAACAACTAAGATACCAAAACTAACAAGTGAAGCTTCACGAGCAGCCGTCAATGACTTAGCACGACTAGCCATAACAGAAGCACCTTCAACACCGATGAATACCCAGATCAGAGTCATCAAGGTACCCTTCATTTGTTCCCAAACAGAACCAGTAGTGGTTCCCTTTGAAGCGTTGTTAGCAACACGGCCCCAGAAGTCAGCGGTGAACATTCCGGCCTTGAAGCAAACAATCATGATAATAATGAAGATAACAAGTGGTAAGACCTTGCAGATCGTACCAATCATGTTGACGAAGGAAGCACTTTCCACACCATTGTTAACAAGGATTGTCAAAAGCCAGCAGAAAACAATTGCAACAATGATTGATGGTAGGTTTTGACCACCCTTGAAGGTGGGGAAGAAAGTACCAATTGAACTCATCAACATTGTCGCGAAGGCAATGTTACCAAGCCAAGCAGAAAGCCAGTATGACCAACCAGAAATAAATTCACCCATTGGTCCGAAACCAGCACCTGCGTAAGAGAAAATCCCAGCAGTTAAGTCTGGACGCTTTTCAGATAAGTTGTTCAGTGACAAAACTAACATTAAGAATCCGATACCAACAAAGATCCATGCTAATAGGGAAGGACCAGGTGCGGCAGCGGCTGAAACATCACTGGTAATCCCAAAGATACCAGTACCAATACAGGAACTAACGATTAGGGCAATTAATTCGCCTTTACCGATTCCTTTCTTTTCGTTTTCCATCTTTACACCCCTTTTAGTCTAAATGTGAGCTAATGTGTTTCATTATTAAATTGTAAATTACACGTGCATCACTATTGTTCTTGCTAATGATGATTAAAGTATCATTCCCTGCAATTGTCCCCACAACTTCAGGAATATCTAATTCATCAAACATTCCGCCAAGAATTGTCGCGTAACTTGAATTCAATGCTGTCTTTACAACATTGATAAATTGTACGGTTTCGATTGTTCGGACATTATCACGGATTCCCGCATAAAGCCTACTAAAATCATGTTCTGGTGTCAGTTGCAACTGGACATAGTAGGTATGACCCTCGCCATCATTAGCTTTAACAATATTAAGCGCATGAATATCACGAGAAATCGTCGCTTGAGTCGTCTCAATCCCCTGTTGGGTTAATAAATCCAGCAATTCATCCTGGGTCTCGATCTTGTGATCACTAACCAACTGTTCGATCACCTTTCGTCGCGCCTTACGATTCATCCTCGTTCACCCCTCATCACAATTTAACAACTTAATTATACAACAATGCCGTTTTAGCACAATAAAAGCAGCAAAAACACTTACCACTGAACTATGAAATCAGTTTCAAAGTGCATTTGCTGCTTTTTTCAAACTAACTAGTTTTTAAGATCTTCACGTACAATTGGGCAGGACATGCAACGTGGACCACCACGACCACGAGACAATTCACTTGAGCGAACCTCATGAACGAGAATTCCGTGCTTCCGCAGCAAATCATTAGATACATAGTTACGGTCGTATGTAACAACTTCACCTGGTGCAATTGTTAACGTGTTAGAACCATCGTTCCATTGTTCACGTGGAGCAACGATTGGATCACCGTTACCAGTAGGGATCAAGTCAATTTCTGGCTTATCTAATACTTCTTCAAGAACCTTTTGAAGGTCTGTACGGTGTTGGATTTCAATTTCGCCATCCTTACCTGGGTGGAGAATGTAAGTATCAATCTTACCACCATCCAAGATTTGCGGATGAACAGTAAATTGATCATAGTTAATCATTGTGAAGACCGTGTCAAGGTGCATCATAGCGTGGTTGTGTGGAATGTGGATAGCAACAACAGTATCGTAGTTGGAGTCCTTAAACAAGTTCCGTGCAATATCCATGATTGCATCTGCTGAAGTACGTTGTGAAATACCGATAGCAAATACGTGGTCGGAAAGAACTAATTCATCCCCACCTTCGATCCGAGTGTCATGGTAACGATCACGCCATACATGAACACCCTTGTTAGCAAACCGAGGGTTGTGCTTGATAATGTATTCAGTGAACAGTGATTCACGTTGACGAGCCTTAAATGTCATGTGGTTGATAGTAATTCCATCACCGATTGAGGCTTGTGGGTCACGAGTGAAGTATGCGTTTGGCATTGGATCCATGAAGAATGGGTAGTCAGCATCTTCAGCCATTTCAGCAAGTGAAACGGACTTAGTGTGAATTTCATCCTTCCGTACCCCGGCAATAATCTTATCAACCATTGCTTGAGTATCCATGCTAAGCAAGTATTCCTTCAAAGCGTCATGAACAGCACCAGCAGCATGGCCGGATTCTGCCAACATCTTTTCAAGGAACTCATCCTTTACTTGATCATCTGCCAAAGCTTCAGCAGCCAACTTAGCGAAGTAAAGTACTTCGATTCCTTGGTCCTTTAAAGTCTTAGCAAAGTAATCATGTTCTTCTTGTGCGATTGGCAGGTATGGAATGTCATCAACCAGCATGCGGTGAAGAATGTCTGGGTAAACATTTTCAATTTCATGACCAGGTCGATGAAGCATAACTGTCTTAAGCTTACCAATTTCAGATGTTACGTGAATTGGGCTTTGCATATACACTCACTCCTTTTGTGTACTTTCATTTGATTACGTGTATATAATAGCCACTTTTGAAACCGTTGTCAAATTAGTTTTGACGCGGATTTGTGCAATTAAACATCTAGATGAATTTTGACTAAAATTATACAAATTTATATGCAATTAATCCCCGTAAAATGTATATTCCGTTCGATAAAATTGCATAAAATTGAATAATAATTTCACAAATTTTTTTGAATTGATTAAGCGTTTTCTTTTTCATAAAGGTATGTTGCAAAAAGTTGATCACGGGCCCATAAATAATCATCATTTTTTGCACTTGGGTGGACCCGATTTGTGAGAACAATCATCCCCTGGTCTTCCTTCTTATCAAGGATTAACCACGTTCCCGTAAACCCAGTATGGCTAATTACCAAATGACGATCATTAGTTGCATGAAGTAACTTCCACCCTAAGGAACGGCTATGCTCTCCAGAAATCAACGTTTGATCCATAAACATCTGATCAACTATTTTTTCCTTTAAAAGGTCATTCAGATTAGTTTCAATCAGTGCCCTGCTATACTTCAATAAGTCATCCAAACTGGCAAATAGTCCAGCGCAACCACATTCTTCACCAAGAATGTAAGCCTTTGGATCATGAGCCACTCCCCGAATTAACCCTCGCTGCAGTTGAATCTCAGTAGGAACTGCATTTTGAGAAAGTGGCTTGAAGGTTGCCTCGACCATTTTTAAGGGTTCTAATACCTTCTCAGTAATCAATTGTTGGATTGGCTTTCCAAAAATTCTTTCTGCGATCCAGCCAAGGTACAAGAAATTGACATCTGCATACCTAATTTGACGATTAAAGCTTTCATCAACGTGTTGTTGCGTTAAATAAGCCTGCTTTAATTCAGTCGCAGTTAACTCATCGCGGTGAGGAATATAACCACAAATCCCCGATGTATGGGTTAAAAGATGGCGAATTGTTGGACGAGGATCACTAAATTCCGATAGATATTTCTGCACAGGATCATCGAATGTTATTTTCCCCTCCTGAAGCGCCATCGCAATTACCGGGACAGTCCCAATTACCTTTGTTAATGATGCTAGATCGTATTGCATTCCAGCACGCAACTGTTGTTTATCAGGCTGAACTTCTGCTAACCCCCTCACTTCTCGATATTCCTGATCATGATCAAAAAGAATATAACTAACTCCCGGAACAATTCCCTGATCTACCATTGCATTTAAGCCAACAATTGTTTTTTGATACTGCTGCTTCATTGATTATTTCCTCCATCATTATTAATGCACCCTATTGTACCGCAATAATAACTTAACTAAAAAATCGCCCAGTCTACCAATTAAGACTGAGCGATTATATTTATCTTTTAATCATCCTACAAACTATTGCCCACAAACTGGCTGTTATAGAGATCCGCATAGAAACCATTCTTCTTCATTAATGATTCATGGTTCCCGGTTTCAAGAATATGACCATGGTTAAGAACAATAATCTTATCAGCGTTGCGAATTGTCGATAATCGGTGAGCAACAACAAAACTCGTCCGGCCCTTTTGCAATTCATCCATTGCTTTTTGAATCAACTCTTCAGTCCGTGTATCAACGGAACTGGTTGCCTCATCAAGGATTAATATTTCTGGGTTTGCCAAGAAGGCACGAGCAATTGTCAATAATTGTCGTTGCCCCTGTGAAATATTAGAGGCTGATTCATCCAGAATAGTGTTGTATCCATCTGGCAGCTCCCGAATAAAGTTATCTGCATGAGCCATTTTAGCAGCTTGATAGACTTTATCATCACTGGCATCATTTCGACCATACTTGATGTTATCAAAAATTGTTCCCGTAAACAGCCAAGTGTCCTGGAGAACCATTGCAATATGACTTCGTAACTCATCCCGTGACATCGACTTGGTATCCTGCCCATCAAGGTAAATCTTACCGTTTTTAACTTCATAGAACCGTTCCAAGAGGTTAATAATCGTTGTCTTTCCGGCACCGGTAGGACCAACAATTGCCACCATTTCGTTTGGCATTGCTTTAAGGTTGAAGTTTTCAATTAATGGTTCATCAGTATAACTAAAATCTACGTTAGCAAACTCAATCTTCGGCAATGGCTTTTCATCAATTGGGGTTGGATCCGCATCAGAAGGAAGTAATTCAGGAGCATCAAGCACCTCAAAGATCCGTTCTGCAGAAGCAATCGTTTGTTGAATCGTACTACTCAAGTTTGCAATCTGAGTAATCGGTTGGGAAAACTGATTAGTATATTGAAGGAATGCTTGAACATTACCAAGAGTGATCTGACCATGGATCACCTCAATTGCCCCCACAACTGCAACCATCAGATAGCCTAAATTCCGGACAAAGTTCATTAATGGGAAAATCAAGATTGAGAAGAACTGGGCCTTCCAGGCAGCCGCGTAATAATTATGGTTCTTCTTGGCAAATGCTTTTTCTTCATCCTTTTCCTTATTAAAGGTCTTTACAATTGTGTGGCCAGCATAAACTTCTTCAACTTGGCCGTTAATCTTTCCCAGTTCAGTTTGTTGGTTACTGAAGAGGCGCTGAGCTGTTGGTGCAACAAAGGCAACAATCAACGCACTAAGTGGAAGTGTAATCAACGCAACTAAGGTTAGCTTCCAGCTGATCGTAATCATCAAGATTAGGACCCCAACAAAGGTAATAATACTCGTAACAATCTGGATTAAACTTTGCTGGAGTGTTCCTGCAATGTTATCCATATCATTAACCATCCGGCTCATAATATCACCATTGCTATGGGTATCATAAAACTTCACCGGAACTCGTCTCATTTTTTCTTTCAAGTCTTCACGAAGGTTATACACAACCTTCTGAGAAATCCGGGTCATGATAATTTGCTGAGCAAAGCTAAACAACCCTGAAAAGACATATAACAGGATAACGATTAGGCCAATTTGGAAGATCCGGTGAAAGTCAATCGGGAGGCTTGTTAAGTGGATGCCGTGTTTCATCTCAGCATAGCCACGCATTATTCCATCATAAATAATTGTAGTGGCCTCCCCTAAAATCTTTGGCGCAAGGATTGATAAAATAACGGAGACGATCGCCATAATGATTGATACAATTACCCCAATCCACCATGGCTTCAGGTAAGCAAACAGGCGCTTTGTTGTTGGCCAAAAGTGTTGGGCTTTTTTGACCCTTCCTCGTGGTCCATTATGCATTCTGGTCATCCCCCTTTTCAATTTGTGAGTACACAATTTCTTGATATACCGGATTATCCTTCATCAATTGTTCATGAGTTCCTTGACCGACAACCTTTCCGTCATCCAACACAATGATCAGATCAGCATCGGCAACGGTTGAAACTCGTTGAGCAA
The DNA here is from genome assembly GCF_014836425.1 of Limosilactobacillus avistercoris. GTDB lineage: Bacteria > Bacillota > Bacilli > Lactobacillales > Lactobacillaceae > Limosilactobacillus > Limosilactobacillus agrestimuris. The sequence goes on from NZ_JACSQW010000016.1 coordinate 32,093, forward strand.
CGATCACACTCACGGCACTTTGAACCTGCTGATCCTTCTTTAAGGCTTGCCGTAATTCAGCATCAGTCTTGAAATCAAGAGCAGAGAATGAATCGTCAAAGATATAAATTGAAGCAGGCTTAATAATTGTCCGGGCAATTGCTAACCGTTGACGTTGCCCACCAGAAAAGTTACTTCCTGATTGCTCAACCTTGGCATCTAAACCACCAGCTTCCTTAACAAAGTCAGCTGCTTTTGCAATCTCCAAAGCATGCCACATTTCCTTTTCCGTTGCTTGTGGGTTCCCAAATTGAAGGTTTGAACGAATTGTTCCCGTGAAAAGAATTGCCTTTTGCTGGGTAATCGAAATTACGGAGTGTAATTCCTTTTGACTAAGCTTTTCAGTCTGCACACCATCAACCTTAATTTCACCACTCTCAATATTAAAGAGACGGGGAATTAAGTTCACCAGTGTCGATTTCCCAGAACCGGTTCCCCCAATAATTGCTAGAGTCTGACCAGCTTTCACCTTAAAATTAAGGTTCTCTAATGCTAGTCGTTCAGCCCCAGTATAGCGGAAATTAACGTGATCAAAGCTCAATGAAGCTGGGTGATCCTTTAAAAGGTGTTCTTGTTCTGCCTTAGGAAGATCTTCAACACTTGGTTGATGTTCCAAAACGGCATTTACCCGTGCCGCAGAAGCTGAAGCCCGGGGAACAAATACAAAGACCATTGAGAGCATCATAAAGCTAATCATGATTTGGGTAGCATAAGTCATAAAGGCGATTAGGTTCCCGACTTGCATAGTCATATCAGCAATTAAGCGACTCCCTAACAAGATAATTCCAACATTAGTTAAACTCAAAATTAAAGTCATTACGGGGAACAGGAAGGATACTAAAGTGAAAGCCTTAATCGCTGTATCAGTATAGTCAGCGTTAGCTTTCTTAAATCGTTCCTGTTCACGATTATCTTGACGAAATGCCCGAATTACCCGTACTCCAGTAAGGCCTTCACGGAATATAAGATTAATCCGGTCCGTTTTAAACTGAATACTCTTAAACAATGGCACTGCAAAGTACATTACAATCCCAACAACTACCGCTAAAATTGGCAAACTAATCAGAAAAACCTTTGTCAACCGTGGTTCACGAACATATGCCAAAACACAGGCAGCAACTAGCATAATTGGTGATTGAAGCATCATCCGCAAGACATGCATCATCACATTTTGAATCTGCACAATATCATTTGTTGACCGGGTAATCAGTGATGAATCACCAAACTTACTCATATCCCGGCTAGAGAATTTCATTACATGGCTAAATACTTGTTTCCGCAACTTTTCACCAACCTGCATTGACTGGGTTGCAGCAAAGTAAACATTACCAGCAGCGGCAGCAACCCCAATTCCAGCAACGATCAGCATTAAACCACCGGCATGCCAAATATAACCAAGATCTTGTTTAACAATTCCCTTATTCACTAGATCAGACGTGATCGTTGGTAAGTACAGGTCACAAGCTACCTGAACCAATAAGAACAGGACTGCTAAGGTCGTTGCCCATTTGACAAAGTTATTTTTAGCAATTTTGATCAAATTGTTCACCCTCTTTTTTGTCTTTTGGTAATTGATCACCATAGTAGTGATGAAGATTTTTCCCCATCATGTTTATTACCTTAATAAAACTTTCCAAGTCGCCCTGGTCAATTCCTGCAAGGAGATGACTGCCAAAGCTGTGTCGTTCTTCCACAATCTTTTCGTAGCTTTCTCTTCCCTTTGGTGTTAACCGAACATGAATTATCCGTCGATCATTAGCAAGTCGTTCTCGTTTAACAAGGTTATCTCGCTCAAGGCGCTCAAGAACCTCACTCAATGACCCCGGCTTAATCTTGGCCATATCCGCAAGTTCACGTTGCGATAAAGGTCGATCACTTAGCGCTAATATATGAATAATCCGTCCCCGACCAAGAAACATCCCCGAATTTTTGGTATTTTTCATCGATAAATTGTGCATCTGCCTGATTAACCCAAACAAACGGGGAAAAACTTCATTATCAGTAATCATCCTTTCATCTCCTATCGTTAGGTACATAACCATTAGGTGCATAACTATTACATAATAACGATCTTCATAGAAAAAAGCAACGATTAAGATTTAAATTTAAAAAGTAAAACTCAGGTAACCCGCCCACGCGAATTCCTGAGTTTTATTTAGTAATATTATTGATCACCAATTGTTGGTTGCGTACTAATCGTTGGTTGGTTATTGATAGGGGCACTACTACTTGAGTAGCCACCACCATTACCGCCACCAGTGTATTGGTGAGATGGAGTATAGCCACCGGAATGTCCGCCACCATGGTAGCTACTTCCGCCGGCATTGTACGAAGTTCCGGAATTATTATTTCCGCCGCCACGGTTACTGTTACCACTATTATTAGCACTACTGCTTGATGAATGGGATGAACTGTGACTAGATGATGAGCTAGACGAGCTTGATGAACTAGTAACACTAGATGATGAGGATGAAGAATTATTATCTTGATCCTTAATCGTAATCGTCTTCTTAAGCTTCTTACTACCACGAGTAGCGATAATATCATACTTTGCAGCGTATTCGAAGTCATACTTAAGTGTTACTGGACCATCACTCTTCTTTGGCTTAAAGGTCTTATACACTTTTCCGGTATCATGACCAACAATCTTCACCTTTGTATCCGGTGAAACCATAATCTTCATTGGCGCAACACCATCACTGTTTAAGTGGGCCTTCTTCTTATCGAAGTTGATGTAAACCTCATCTGCCTCTTCATCGGTATCATTAGTGATCGCCTTAGTCTCGGTTATATCATCAGAATCCGACTTTGAGTGATGATCTGCATAAACGGTCCCACCAATACTTCCAACAATAATAAACAACAATAACCAGTTAACGAATGCTCGTCCACGACTAACAAAACTGTCACCCCGACGCATCCGCTTAACTTGTCCAACATACTGGATAATTAACAAAATTAACGCAATTACCCCAACAATTATAAGTACATTTTTTAAATTCATAATTAAAACACCATTTATTTTTCAAAATTTAAAAATCACACTATCTTAGTGTAACATGTTTGAGCTAGATCCTTAATCCTTTTTATTAAAATAATTGTTTAACCTGAAAATAAAAAAGATCACCTAATAAGGTGACCATTCTGTGCTGACCTAATTATTTTGACTCAATTTTAGCTCAATTTCTTCTAAAAATAGGTTTCAACCGGTTTTATCTAATTTTAGAAATGCCTTTATATCAACTGTTTAGCACTATTTAACATTAGATGAAACTATCAATAATCACCCGCACGGGGATCGAACCCGTAACTCCGCCTTGAGAGGGCGACGTCTTAACCAATTTGACCAGCGGGCAATAACAATACAAGAGAAGTATACAGATTTTCGTCCCGATTGTCAATTATTTATTCAAACGATAGCTCTAGTAAATAGACTCCCATCTGGGGAACATGAGAAGTTGTCACCCAAACATCATGGTAGTTTTGCTTATCCGCATGTGTTTTAGCAAAAAATTCTTCTAGCAAATCACCATTTTTAGCCACGAAATCATACGAAAGTCGGTTTACCATTAAACGGTTATCCGGAAAATAAAAAGAAGCATCAGCGATCTTTAATGAATCTTTGATAAAAATCGAAATAGTATTAATATATTGTGCTTTTTCGCCAACTACCAATTCTGGATGATGCTTAATCTTGGTTAATACATAATAAATCGAATCAGAATTACTTGCCATTTTCTCTTCTCCTCAGCCTCTCAGAGTATTTTACCAAGAAATAAATACTCATAAACATTATAAAATAAAAAGGCCCCGAACACTGCGGAGCCTCAATAAATTGGGCATACTGGTCTCGAACCAGTAAATTATGGATTCAGAGTCCACTGCCTTACCAGTTTGGCGAATGCCCAATAAGATAACACTAATAATATACACGGGGATTATTAATTAGTCAACTATTTTCTGTGAATCAACCTAAATAAATACATTAATGACGGTGTTCTTGTAACCAGATTCGCCACTTTGTCATTAAATTAATCCAGGGATGTTTGGTTCCATTATTCCAATAGTCAACGTCTGCCTTGATTTGTCGCTGTGACCACCGTGAATAATCGTGATGCATAAAATTATAGTCCTGTTCGTCAGTTTGCTTTTGCCAAACCGCCGCCATAATAAACTGACTTCGTGTCCGTTGTAAATGCGGATCAACCTTCTCGCAAGCAAATACGTCAATCACCTTTGCCGTGGCGATTGGTGGAATTACCCGATTATCTTTAATATACGGACCAACTGGAACATTAATCAAGGCATCCCGCATAACCTCTTGCCAATTCTCCCGTGTTTGATAACGATGTTCTAAACCAGGCTCAACATCATTTGCTAATAGGTAATCTCTCTCCTCGCCCCAACTTAATTTAACATGGAGTTTAAATGCCTTAACCATTATGGATTCCCCCTTGCAATATCACTATTACCATTTTACCGCAATTTACTGCCACTAGGCATTCCTTAGCAAAAGTTAGTTTAAATAATAGACAAGTTCCCAAAAGTTCACTAGAATTCAGTCAATGGGAGGTAAATTAATGATGAAGCATTCAAAGTTCTTTCTCCCGCTAATCTACATCGTAATCTTTATCGTGGGAATTTGCTTCTACCAAAGCAACGAAACGGTTAATTCTGCCGTCAACGTCTTTATCCATGAAGCACAAATCCACACTCAAAATATTATTAACCAGGTTACAGGAAAGAAAACGCCGAAGCCAAAATTAACTAAAGATACTTCGCAAAAGACAAATAAGAAAACTACCTACTCTAATCCTGTCGGTAAGTGGCCAACTAATTCCGCCACGGTCTACATTGACATCAAAGATCCTGTGTTATTAAGCGCTGCTAAAACTGCTATTAAAGCCTGGAATGATACTGGTGCCTTTACATTTCACGTGATTCATAATAAAAAGCAGGCTAATATTCTCTTTACAACAATTAATGATGATAAAAATAGGGCGGCTGGTTTGACAGGAGTCAATATTAATTCTGCTACTCACCTCTTCCTCTATGCCAAAGTGGAGCTTAATTCTGCTTACCTGTTGAACCCAATCTATGGTTATTCACAACGACGGATTGTTAATACGGCCGAACACGAACTTGGCCACGCGATTGGTCTTCACCATACAAATGATATTTCGGTAATGCAGCGAAGTGGTTCAAACTATTCAATCCAACCAGAGGATGTTAAAAATGTCAGGCTCCTATACTCCAAAAAAGAACCCGTTATTAAGTCGCACCAAGAGCACACTAACTCTTCTCACAATAATTAGCCTCCCTTCAAATATTTCATGCTAAAATAAAATGGTATGTATTTTAAGGAAAGGGTAATTTATCAATGAATTCAAATAAAAAAGCTCTTGGCCTTGCCATGGTAATTACCGCGACCACTTTTTGGGGAATTTCCGGCTTGTTTGCAAAGGCACTCTTTAATGTTAGTCCGTCGATTACCTCACTGTGGCTAACTCAGTGGCGACTAATCTTCGGTGGACTGATTATGATTATAATCAGTAAGTTGTTGGGCAACCACCCATTTGCTATTTTCCATAATCTCCATGATACTTGGGTAATCTTCGCCTATGGGGTTATTGGTTTAGTTCCCGTTCAGTTTGCCTACTTCATGGCTGTTCAGGAAGGGAATGCATCAATTGCAACGATCCTGCAATTTGTCGGACCATTCTTTATCATTGCTTACTTAGCAGTATTCCGACACGAACCACCACGGCGAATTGAAATTATTTGCGCGATTATTGCATTCTTGGGTGTCTTTATTATCGCTACTCATGGCCGTTTTAATCACTTAGCCGTTACTCCAGCGGTCCTTTTTTGGGGCTTTATTTCAGCAATTGGGGTGGCCACAAATACCTTGATCCCTCAAAAAATGTTAAAGAGCGGTCGGGTTCCTGCCCTTAACGTTACAGCATGGGGACTCCTCTTTGCCGGAATCGTCCTCCTAGCAATTCACCCACAACAACCAGCAATTCCAAATGTTCCAAGTGTCTGGATTAACTGTGCAAGTATCCTGATTATCGGAACAATTATTCCATTCTACTTAGCAAATACTTCTCTAAAGTACATCGATGCAACTACCTTTAGTTTAATGGATGCTTTTGAACCACTCTCCGCAACAGTTGGTTCGGTTTTAATCTTCCACCTTTATCTAACTGGTGCCGATATTGTCGGTTCAATTTTAGTCATTGTCGCAGTTTGTGCAATTAATGTTCGTCCACACCAAAAAGATGCTAGTAAGCAACAATAGGGGGTAGTTCACTCATGACAGAAGATGGTTATAAGTATGACGAAAATGGTTTTCGTGAGGATCTTAAAACTAATCCAGATGTCCTCCACCAACCTGATGCTGATCGTTCAGCCCGTAAGTTAAAGATTCTCTCCTATGATGAAACAATTGACGTCTTAAATGGTGATACTGCAATCAAGCCAGAGTTCTCCTTCTCTAAAGAAGTCCTGGATAAAATTATTAAAGAAAAGCCAAAACTAAAGACTGATGAATCTCTTGAAAACTTGATTAAGGATAAGGATCAACAAATCCTTCTTGCAAGGTACAACGAAGACCAAGCAGATAACTATACAGTTGAAGCAAATAAGAAAACTAATGATGAATAACAATAAAGCGGTGATTAAATAATCACTGCTTTATTTGATCAAAAAAAGAACCATTCAGGAATTCCTGAATGGTTCTTTTGAGAGAAACACCTATGACTAGTTATCACTGATAACAGTACCAACCTTACCAGCAAGAGCATCGTCCAAGCCGTTAAGTGAGGTGATCAAAGCTTTCCGTTCTGGGTGACCCTTAACGAAGGATAAGCAAGCTTCAATCTTAGGAAGCATACTACCAGCAGCGAATTGCTTTTCATCCATGTATTTTTGAGCTTCGACAACATTTAATGTCTTCAAAGCCTTTTCATCTGGCTTACCGTAGTTTACGTATACGTAATCAACAGCAGTTAAGATGATCAAAGTATCAGCATCAATCTTGTCAGCGAGCAAGGCACTTGAACGGTCCTTATCAATAACCGCTGGAACACCTTGGAGGCCATCGTCAGTCATGATAACGGGAACACCGCCACCACCACCGGCAATAACAAGGTCGCCGTTTTCGATCAAAGTCTTAATACTGTTCAATTCCATAATCTTCTGTGGAAGTGGAGAAGGAACAACTTGACGGTATCCACGACCAGCATCTTCTTTGAAGGTGTAGCCCTTTTCCTTTTCAATCTGTTCGGCTTGTTCCTTAGTGTAGAAGTCACCAACAGGCTTGGAAGGGTTTTGGAATGCAGGGTCTTTAGGATCAACAGCAATTTGAGTAACAATAGTGGCGACGTTCTTGTTCATCCAACGACGGTGCAATTCATTTTGCAAACTTTGTTGTAAGTGGTAACCAATGTAACCTTGACTCATTGCACCACATTCTGGGAATGGGAAGGCTGCAGTCTTCCCGTTTTCAGCGGCAAAGTTCATACCAAGGTTAATGGCACCAACTTGAGGACCATTACCGTGGCTAATAACAACTTGGTTACCAGCATCGATCAAACCAATTAAAGAAGAAGCAGTGTTCTTAACTAACTTTAATTGTTCTTCAGGGGACTTACCAAGGGCGTTACCACCCAAGGCAACAACTACTTTAGCCATTTAGCGTCCTCCTTAGTTTTGTTCACCTAAGGTTGCAACCATAACAGCCTTGATAGTGTGCATCCGGTTTTCAGCTTCACGGAATACAACTGAGCGCTTGCTTTCGAAGACTTCGTCAGTAACTTCCATTTCCTTAAGACCGAACTTCTTGTAGATTTCCTTACCTACTTCAGTGTCAAGGTTGTGGAATGCTGGAAGACAGTGTTCGAAGATAGCGTTAGGATTTTCGGTAGCTTCCATAACTTCCTTAGTAACTTGGTAAGGCTTGAGAAGCTTGATCCGCTTTTCCCACATGTCATCTGATTCACCCATTGATACCCAAACATCGGCGTAGATAACATCCATGCCCTTAACGCCTTCCTTAACATCGTTTGAAACAACGATCTTAGCGCCAGTTTCGGCAGCAATAGCGTTAGCCTTATCAAGAACTTCCTTAGTTGGGTTCAATTCCTTAGGAGTTACAACGTGGTATTCCATACCCATAACAGCAGCACCTAACATCAAAGCGTTAGATACGTTGTCTTGACCGTCACCAACGAAAGCGAACTTGATTTGTTCGTAAGGCTTCTTCAATACTTCGTGAGCAGTTAAGAAGTCAGCCAATACTTGTGTTGGGTGGTCTTCGTCAGTCAAACCGTTCCAAACAGGAACACCTGAGTACTTAGCTAAAATTTCAACATTACGTTGTGAGAAACCACGGTATTCAATACCATCAAACATACCACCAAGAACACGAGCAGTATCCTTAACAGATTCCTTGTGACCAATGTGTGAGCCTGATGGGCCAAGGTAAGTTACGTGTGCACCTTCATCCTTAGCACCAACTTCGAATGAGCAACGAGTACGAGTTGAACTCTTTTCGAAGATTAAGGCAATGTTCTTACCTTCAAGGTTTTTGCCTTCAGTGCCAGAGTACTTAGCCTTCTTTAAATCTTCAGCAAGGTTAAGCATGTATTCCATTTCACGCTTGTTAAAGTCTGAGAGTGTTAAAAAACTACGGTTACGTAAATTGAATGCCATAATTAAAATTCCTCCTTGAAATTCTTTACGGTATATATGATAGTAAGTGCTTTCAAAAAAACTCATTTTGCTTCAAGAAGATCCATCAAAAAAATTAAATTTATTTTCACAATCAACTAAAATATGCATTTAAAGAAAGCGGATCCATCACTATTCATACATTATTCAATCCAATAATATACATTTCACAAGCATTTTATTAATCAATATTCTTAATATTCAATATTGACTGTATTATTATTGACTTTCTACTTAGCTTCAAATAAACTCAAGATGATTCAAAAATAGCCGAGGTGTTAAAATGAACTTCTACATCGTTGATGATGACAATAACGCTACATCACTTCTCAAGAATATTATCGAAAACGACTTTAATAATTCAGTCGTTGGGACAACCTTTAATCCCGAGCAAGCATTTGAAGATGTTATCCGTCTGAGTATTGATGTGATGTTTGTGAATCCATCATTTTCTCAAATTAATGGGATCGATTTAATCAAACGGATTCAACAAAGTAACCACCACCCCCACTTTATTATGGTTAGTCAGGCTTTTGATCCTACAGGACGTACGAATGCTTATAAGGCTGGTGTTGACTTTTGTATTGAGAAACCGCTGAATGTCGCTGAGGTCAAGACGATCATCAAACTCATTGGGGAAAATATCAGTATGTCCCATCGAATGCTGCAAATTCTTGATTTAGTTAGTGGCGCCGCTAATCACAACACAATTAATGTCAACTTTAAGAGTAAGGAAAAGGAAAACGTTAAATCAATTATGCGTTTTCTTGGGATTACTAACGGTTCTGGGGCACAAGATATTACCAGGATCATTAACGTGATGATTGAACAAGAGGTTCCTTTCGAGCAGGTTAGTTTTCATGAAATCTTCCGCTGTGATGATCATGGTAAAAAAATCATTCTCCAGCGGATTCGTCGCGACCTTAAGACAGGACTGAATAACCTTGCTCACATGTGTCTCGATTATCCCGAAAATGACATTATCCTTGAATATGCTAATAACCTCTTTGAATATAAGAATGTTCATAATGAAATGAAAATTATCAATGGTGAGTCAAAGCATAGTGGTCAAGTCTCAGTAAAGCACTTCTTCAACGGACTAGCACAAGAAAGTATCCAAAATTAAAGTAGTATAAAAACAGGTTCCAAAGCTCAAAATTCCGAACTCTGGAACCTGTTTTTACTTATTTTTAAATAATTGGATCGTTAAGTAAGTCCAAATTGCAATCAAAATCAACGTATATAAGGCAGCTAACCAGACAATCCATTGAAGGAACGGCAAGGCCTTAATTAAATTCAAGATCGCAAAGCAAATTGTCAACACACACCAAACAGCAATTCGCAACTGAACGTGCTGTCGCTGCTTAATTAATTGGTGACGGTTCATTACTTATTCTCATCCATTTCAGCCCGCAACTTCTTGCCGACTTCTTCGTATCCTGGCTTGCCAAGAAGGCCAAACA
>NZ_JACSQW010000017.1 GCF_014836425.1 Limosilactobacillus avistercoris
TCGATCAAGTGTTTAAGGTTTTTAGTGAGCGAAGACTTCCGCCCCCGTTGACTAACCTTGCGTTCAAAGTCAGTTTGCGCTAATTCAGCTTGATACTCACCGTTGAGCCGGTGAAGTTCGTTAAAGACTGTGGTTTTACTAAAGCCTAAGTAATTAGCGATGTATCGTAAGGAACGTCCTTCATTATGAAGCGTTTCAATGACAACGCGGTTCTGGAATGATAAAATAGTGGTGCCCATTAAGGTCCTTCTTTCTAATGGAATGTTGTGGTAACACCATTAAAGACCTTGATGGGTTTTTCTGTCCACTTAAATGTTCAACTTAAATTTTACAATCTGCCTTTATTAATAATTAGGTAATTATGTTTAGACTATTACCACTATTCTCCTTTGAACGTTTAAAAATATATTAAAATTATATCACAAAAAAATTTGCATAAATTATTTAATGTTCACGAAAACTTAAAATAGGCATTAATTAAAAATTTGTTTAGCTTGAAATCCAGTCCTGTCTATAAAAAGAGCTGGATTATAGAAAATAATAGCAGTAAAATTTGAGAACCCTTACAATTTTTTGAAAAGGTGAAAACTTTGATTATGAAAATTTTGAGTGCGGTTATCTACCTGCCAATAATCGTTAATTGTATGATTATTGGTCAAATTTACTTTGAACACTATTGGGGTTCGAATAGGGATAACCGCTTAGCTAATATTGCCTTAACAATAGTAATAACGACTACCTATTTTTTTCAGGAATTTTGCTTACTCCAGCTATCGATTCTTAATATTAAAGAAGTAGCATTCATGCAAGTATTATCGATAACGATGGTATTTCAAAACGATAAAAACTGGTTATGGTGGTTTTTACTAGTACTGACGCCACCATTTGCTAATATGGTAGAAGTCATTATGGGACTGGAGTCGTGGAGTTCATGGGGGAGCTGGCTCGGCGAGTCATTAATTTTCTTCCTTCTTTGTGTCGTAATGGTTAATATGAAGAAGATTACATTACAATCTCGTTATAACTTGGCGATTATTGCTCTTGGATTGATTGAACTAGTTACTTTGATGGTTGAAAAGCAATTTACTCTTGTTAAGTTCCTTGCCCCAACTGCGGGTCTGCTAGTTATTTTACTAATTGAAGGCCAACTTTACCGAAGTGAGATCAGGAATAACCAGAAGATCAAGTTACTCCGGAAGAAAAGCGAACGGGATGATCTTACCGGCCTGCTTAACTATCGTGCATTGGGACGAAAAATTAAGTCTTTAACTGAAAATAAGGAAATCCATGATATTGTGATCGGTGGCCTTGATATTGATCACTTTAAAAACATTAATGATACATATGGTCATTTTGTTGGGAATGAAGTTCTTAATTATTTTTCGACTGTTTTACGTGAGAAAATCCATCGGGCATTTCCGAAGCATGGTTACGTCTATCGGTTCGGTGGAGAAGAATTTAGTATTGTTGTTTCCAACCATTCAATTGATGAAGTGTATAAGTTGTTACAATCGATTGAAGAATTTTTTGGTGATCATCCAATTGTCACTAAGGAAGGAATAAAGATTACCCTTAGTTTCTCCTGTAGTTTAACTAATAATTTGAAAGGTGAACTGCTAGATCTAACCTTGAAGCGCGCTGATAAAATGTTGTATAGTGTAAAAAACGATGGTCGAGGGTGGATTATAACCGATCAACAATATAAATCAATGAAAAAGTAATTTTTATTTATCAAAAGAGTAATGTTGGGGGAGCGAATAGGTGACACAGATAAAAATTAAAAGTGATAAGTTACATAATATTTTTCAGCCAATTTTACGGGTAGATAGTAAGCTGAATACCGAGATAAATGCATACGAAATGTTGATGCGGGATTCGTCGGGAGCATTTCCCGGAATGAGATTCTTGGAAGGATTAACGACCCAATTAGGAAACGAGCAGTGGATCGCGATCAGTAAAAAGTCGCTAGTAGCGGTTTTGGAAGATCATCCTCAGCGTAAGGTTTACATCAACCTTGAGCCGTGCCAGATGGAATTCGAATGTGTTTGGCAGTTTTTAACGGAGGTTCATCAACAGTACGGTTCCCAAGTTGCCATTGAAATTACGGAACGGCGGGAAACTATCCATAGCCTAGACTACTTAGACGGGGAAATTCACCGGTTGAAGCAGATTGGGTTTGAACTAGCGATTGACGATGTATGTGCGGGAAGTAATAGCTATGCCTTTATCGTCCGTCAATTAGGCGCCATTCAACGGATTAAGTTGTCATTACTTGTATTTAAAGATGAGGACAGTGAGACTAAGCGGGAATTCGTTAATGCCTGGTTAACTTTTGCGACTAAGCACCACCTTGACTTTGTGATTGAGGGAATTGCAGATAAGAAGTTGGCTAAAGAGTTTGCCGGAAACTCAACGATTCTCCAGCAGGGCTTTTATTGGGAAAAAGGTTCGGCTGAGATTTAGAAAATTAGAGAATATAAAGAGGCTCCAGGGATCAGTCATTGCTGAATCCTGGGACCTCTTTATATTTCTAAATAACTAATTTTGCAATTTGGTGGAGAACGGCTTGTTCCTCGTTTGTCCCAATGACCTTACTTGCGGCTTGCTTAACATTTTTAGGGGCATTTTCCATGGCATAACTTGTTTTGGCAAGGTTAAACATTTCGAGGTCGTTTTCACCATTCCCAAAGACTACTAATTGCTCTGGAGTAAGGTGCCAACGGTCTAACAACTTGTGCAATCCATAAGATTTATCGCGACCAGGAATAATGAGGTCAACGGCGCCGTAACCACTGGCCGTTGCGTGGATGATTCCCTCAAAGCGATAATTAATTGTTGCTTGGATCTCGCGCATTTTAACTGGAGGGACACTCATGGCAAATTTAAAAATTGGATCATCAGTTACCTGGTTAATATCCGCAACTTCCTTAATCTTAGTATAAAAATTTGGGATTAATTTTTTGAATTCTAGAGAGGCATCGTGACGTACATAAGCTGCTTTTTTCCCGCTTGCGCAGTAAGCAACACCTTCTAAAGAATCGAGAAAATGAGTAATTGCGGAAACATTTTCAGTGCTTAAGTGATCAAAAGCAATTTCCATATTGTGGTCAATTGTGAGGACACCATTTTCGGCGACATAGGCTAAGTGATCAGCTTCATCAGGGAAAAGGGAACGGAGGAAGTCATATTGGTCACCACTCGCAATGATGAAGCGGATCCCTTGCGCTTGCATTGTTGTGTAAACCTTTTTAAAAAGCTCCTGATCATAAGTCCTATCAGAACGCAGAAAGGTGCCGTCAATATCTGTAGCGATTGCCCGAATCATTTGATCAATCCTTTCAATTAATTCAAAAAGAGAGTGGGGTACGAACATAGGCCTTTAACGACTTCTGTTACGGACTTCACTCTCTCTTAATTTATTTTAGATAGTATTATGGGCGCAAACGGTTAAGCATCCGTGGGAATGGAATGTTTTGACGAATGTGATCTTGAAGGGTAATCCATGAAAGGAATCGTTCAAGTCCCATCCCGAATCCAGAGTGAGGAACAGAACCGTACTTCCGGAGATCGTCGTACCAACCGTAGTCCTTCTTGCTTAAACCATTCTCTTCCAATTTGTTGGTGATGTATTCGTAGTCGTATGAACGTTCAGAACCACCAATGATTTCACCATAACCTTCTGGAGCTAACAAGTCAGCACAGATAACTTGACGGTCATCTTCAGGATCAGTAGGCATGTAGAAGGCCTTGATTGCCCGTGGATAGTTCATGATGAAGACAGGCTTGTTAAATTGATCAGCCAAGTAGGTTTCTTCTGGAGAACCAAAGTCATCACCGTACTTGGAGTCGAAGCCACCTTCTTGCAACATTTCGATGGCCTTCTTGTAAGTGATCCGTGGGTATGGCAATTCAGTAAATGGCTTCAAACTTTCAACGGAACGACCAACCATTTCAAGTTCGGTTGCACAGTGGTCAATTAAGTCTTGCACAAGGTAAGCAACGTATTGTTCTTGAATCTTCAAACTTTCATCTTGGTGCATCCAAGCCATTTCTGGTTCGATCATCCAAAATTCAGTCATGTGACGACGAGTCTTTGACTTTTCAGCCCGGAAAGTTGGCCCCATTGTGTAAATCCGGTTTAATGCCATGGCACCAGCTTCACCATAAAGCTGACCTGATTGAGATAGGTAAGCATCTTCATCAAAGTACTTAACATCGAATAATTCGGTAGTACCTTCTGGGGCACTGGCAGTTAATTCTGGAGCATCAAATTGAACAAAACCATGCTTGTCAAAGAATTCCATTGTCGCTAACTTTACCCGACTCCGGATCCGCATTAATGCCCAAGGCTTACGGGAACGCAACCATAAATGACGGTGATCAAGTAAGAAGTCAATCCCGTGTTCCTTGTTACCGATTGGGTAATCTTCGCTTTCGCCAACGATTTCAAAGTCTTTAATATGGATTTCATAGCCAAACTTGGACCGCTTATCTTCAGCGATTTCACCAGTTACTACAAAACTAGTTTCTTGGTGCAAATCGTGCTTTGCCATATCAAACTTTTCTTCAGGAACATCATTTTTTCGGATAATTCCTTGGAAAAAGCCAGTTCCGTCACGTAATTGTAAGAAAGCGATCTTCCCACTAGACCGCTTATCGGTTAACCAAACGCCAATCTTAACGGTTTCCCCAACGTGTTGAGGAGCTTCACTAATCTTAATTGTTCCCACTGTGTTTAACTCTCCCTTAATCAGTTATTTTATAGAATTTGAATGTGTGCTGCTTGACACTTTTTCAACATCTCATCTGGCCAGATGCTTGCTTGGACTTCACCAACATGGGCCTTGCCAAGAAGGAGCATACATAGCCGAGATTGACCAATTCCTCCACCAATTGTATATGGTAATTCGCCATTGAGCAACATCTTATGGAATGGTAATTTCTCCCGATCAGTTGCACCGGCTTGTTCGAGTTGGTACTTCATTGATTCTGGACTAACCCGGATCCCCATGCTAGAGATTTCAAGCTTCTTTTGAAGGGGTTCATACCAGAAAATAATGTCACCGTTAAGGCTCCAGTCATCGTAGTCGGGTGCCCGACCATCGTGAGGTTTACCGGACCGCTTTAGCTTGTCACCAATCTTCATTACAAAGACTGCCCCCATTTCCTTAGCGATCTTATCTTCACGTTCCATTGGTGTAAGGTCTGGCCAACGATCTTCAAGCTCTTGGGTTGTAACGAAGTGAATATCGTCTGGTAAGTGGTAAACCGCTTGAGGATACTTGTACCAAACTTCATCTTCCATGTGCTTGATTACCTTAAAGATTTGACGAACGGTATCCTTAAGGGTTTCTTCAGTCCGTTCTTCTTTACTAATCACTTTTTCCCAATCCCATTGGTCGACGTAAATTGAGTGGAAGTTATCCAAATCTTCGTCTTTCCGAATGGCGTTCATGTTAGTGTAAAGACCTTCGTGAAGACCAAATCCGTACTTCTTTAGTGCCATCCGCTTCCACTTTGCAAGGGAATGGACAATTTCGATTGTTTCGCCAGGCATGTCCTTCATTTCAAATGAAACTGGCTTTTCAATCCCGTTCAGGTTATCGTTCAACCCGGTACTCTTTTCAACAAACATTGGTGCAGACATCCGTTGCAAGTTTAGTTGCTTACCAAATTCATCTTGGAAAGTTTCCCGAATGTAACGAATAGCAGCTTCGGTTTCGCGAATAGACAATTTTGGATCGTAGTCCTTTGGAATAATTAAGTTCATAATTAGCAACTCCTTAATATGTTTAGAATCGGAGATAAATAAAAAAGCCCTTCATCCCCAACATCTAAGGGACGAAAGGCTTTTGTTCCGCGGTACCACCCAAATTGTCTAAAATAATTTTAGACCATCTTATCGAGCACAAGAATACTCTCCCGGCGAGATAACGTACCGGTGACGACTAAGCCTACTTTAAACGAGGTTATTTGGGTTAGCAGCATGGAAAAAGGGTTTTTCAATAATCCAGGTGCTATCGGTCTCCCACTATCACCGACTCACTGTTAGACTGAAAATTATTTACTCGTCTTTCTCATCGCATTTGAAATTATAACTGTATTCTAACCGAATTTTTAAAAATTGCAACTACTTTTTAGAATTTTTTTGATTTTTTAATTGAGATAAAACTTCATCAGCAATTTCATGGTTAGTCCACATCCAAATTGCGTGACCAAAACTTTCAGAAAGGTGTTCTTCAAAAGGCTGATCTTTAGCATCGGGGACAGTCTTCATTGCGGGCATAATTACTAAGTGAAAGGCAATCCAAACAGCGATTCCAAATGGAATGCCTTCACCAAGGGTTAATAGTTTAACTTTCTTTTCTAGCAGAGCAGCATAGGCAGTAGCAAATGAAATCGAGAAGCCAAAGTGAACTAGGTACGATACCCAAGGAAGTTGCTGACCAGAGTATGTATAGGTAGCTTGAGTAAGTTTAGCGGGAACCCCGAGTTGTTGAAGCAGGGTTTGGGGTGGATTAACCTTATCCCGTTCTGAGGTTCTTGGGGGGAGAATGTTTTCCCAGCCAAGTTTAACCAGCCCGGAGATTACTCCAGCAGCAGTTCCAGCGATTAAAGCGGTTTTTAAATTTAATTTTGACATTTAAAATTACTCCTTTGATGGATTAATAGTGTTTTTATCTGCCATGCGGTTAAGGTAGCGCCAAATTTGGGAACGGTAACGACGAAGGCAGAATAACAACAGTAGGTAAACTAAAATACATAAACCGATCCAGAGCGGATTTTGTGAAATAAAGGCGGCAAAAACTAGTGTATTGAGGGGACGCGCCATTAGGTTAAAGCTTGTTACGAGAATAATTCCAGCAGGGATTGCGGCCCCGTAATGGGAAATAGCACCAGTATAGATCGGAGCTAACCAACTAGAACAGTACAGCCCGATACTGAACCAGACGATTCCGTTAGCAATTACTTTAAGAATATTTCCGTTGGTGATCGCAACAATTGATTCTACCATAAAGGGGAGAGCGATTAAATCGACTACCGGTAAGGTCCGGTTGCCCGGAAGAATAAAAGCAATTACTACCATAATTGGAATTAAGATAATCCCTGAAATAATTGTTGCGGATTCACCGTAACCAACACCATCATCAACAGCAAGGAACCAACGCTTACGATCGTTAACGGAATCATCCGTTTGCAATTGTTGGCTGCCTGCTTTTCGTTGTTGATCAATGCTTTTAGCGAGCGGTTTAAATGCTTTGGCAAAGACATCAGTAACCAACGGAAAAATAGTCATTACGGCAGCTAATTGCACGGCAAATTGGAATATCTGTCCCCAAGCATGGTAACTAGTGAGTCGATTAAGGTTGCCGAGAATGCTAATTAGCAGGCCAAGAATTGCCCCAAGAGTAGTTGGCTGACCAAAGACACCAAACTTACGTTGAAATGTTTTAGGGGTTAAGTGTACTTTATTGAAACCAAGCATGTTCCACAGCGGATCTAATAAAATCGCTGGAACAGTCTGGACGATATTTTGGACAGCACAGACTGTTGTATTTTCGATTTGATAGTATGATGACCAGCGATCTGCTTGGATTTCAGCTAACTCAAGAGTATAGAGAAGCATGAAAAATGATAATCCTATTGCCAGCCAAAAATTGTGAGTAGCATAATATGCAAGAGTTCCCCAAATCATAAAGCCAAAATTATTCCACAAATTGGAGGGCATAAACACCTTTGTAATGCCAACCGCGAAGAGAATAAATTCCGCAATAAGGCCGAAGACAAAAAAGGCTAAGCCAACAGAAGAGTTAAAACTCGCCAAGGACCCTGCTTGCCAGCCAATATCAACTACTGGAAGTTTGATACCGACATTGTTAACCATTTGGTGGATGATTTTAGTGACAACTGGAGTAAACTCACCAATAATCCAGGAAAATCCGGTTAATCCGACCCCAGCGTATAGGGCAGACATAATTGCTGTTTTTGGCTTGACCTTGAGGAAAAGGGCGATGATCAAGATCATGATTGGCACAACAACAGTGGCACCAAAAGCACTGAAAAAGTGACTTACAGATGAAAGCAAAACTTCATCCTCTTTCTATTTGTTATGAAAATAATAGTAGAAGTGAGTACTAGGTAAGCCTAATAATTATAAACTAATCTTACCTAGTGACTATTTATTTTATTGTACAACTAATGGCGGAAAAAGTTGAATTAGACGCATATTAATTAGGTAGCGTCAATAAAGCAGCGATTCCCATGCCACCACCAACACAGAGTGAAGCAACACCGGTTTGTTTATTTAGATCCTGCATTTCGTGGACAAGGGTAACAACGATCCGGGCTCCAGAACAGCCAACAGGGTGACCAAGAGCAATGGCACCGCCACGAGGGTTAACCTTATGATCATCAAGTTTTAATAGTTGCTCACAGGCAATTGACTGTCCGGCAAAGGCTTCGTTTAGTTCAAACAGCTCAACAGCATCTTTATCAAGACCAGTTTGATTGAATAACTTATTAATGGCGTAGTATGGGCCAAGTCCCATTACTGCAGGATCAAGACCGACAGTAGTGGAAGTTTGCCATTCCGCAAGTGGCGTAAGGTGGTACTTCTTAACTGCTGATTCACTAGCAAGGATGATTGCCGCAGCACCATCATTTAATCCAGAAGCATTACCGGCTGTAACTGAACCATCTTTTTTGAAAGCTGGTTTCAATACTTGAAGGGCAGCTAAGGAAGTATTGGCGCGAGGGGCTTCGTCAGTATCAATAGCAGTATCTTGATGATGGACAGTGATGTTAACAGGAGTAATCTCATCGTCAAAAGCGTGTTCTTGCTGTGCTTTGACAGCTTTTTGATGACTACGAAAAGCAAATTCGTCCTGTTGGTAACGAGCAATATGGTAGCGTTCATTAACGTTTTCAGCGGTAATCCCCATTGCATAACCACCCCAAGCATCTTGAAGAGCATCATTTTGCATGGTATCTACTAACTCACCATTTCCGAATTTATAACCATGGCGGGCGTTTAAAAGGACATATGGTGCGCGCGACATGCTTTCCATTCCTCCAGCAACAATTACTTGGGCTTGTCCAGATTGAATTAATGAGGTGCCAAGAATAATGCTAGAGAGTCCAGAGCCGCAGACATCATTGATTGTAATTGCTGGAATTGATTGATCTAATCCAGCAGCTATGGAAGCTTGACGAGCGGGATTTTGACCGGCACCAGCTTGGAGAACATTACCCATTAATACTTGATCGACTTGATTAGCGGGAATACCAGACTTGTGCACGGTATCTTTAATTACGGATGCTCCTAAGTCAATTGCAGACTTTGATGAAAGAGCACCACCAAATTTACCGATTGGTGTCCGTTGGGCTGCAATAATATAAACTTTTTCCATCAATTATTTCTCCCCACAAAATAAAATTACTGTACTAGTTTAGCGAGAAAAAAAGGCCCTCGCAAGCATTTAGCCCAGACTTTGTGAATTATTAATCTTATTTTAAAGGTTGGGGATTGATCTGGCGATCACGGTAATAAAATTTACGATCATGTTCAGAAATTTGCCGAGGAACCTTAGCCGGGATATCACGGGTGACGACAGCGCCAGCACTGATAACCGAATTGTCGCCAATGGTAACACCGGGAAGCACGATTACCCCAGCGTCAAGCCAGCAGTTATTACCAATTTTAATGGGGAGGTTATATTGGTAACCTTGTTTTCACAGTTCAGGAAGAATTGGGTGAGTGGCAGACGACATAGTGACATTCGGGCCAATCATTGTGTTATCACCAATGGTTACATAAGTATCATCGGCAATTGTAAGATTGAAATTAGCGTAGACATGGTTACCAAGTTTAATGTGGTGACCACCTCAATTTGCATGGAAAGGTGGTTCAATATAGTAATCCTTCCCAACTTCTGCAAACATCTTTTTAAGTAACGCCTGTCGTTTCTGCTCCTCAGTAGGTAAGGTTTGATTGTATTTATACATTGGTAGCATTGCTTGGGTTTGATCAGCAAGAATTGTGGGGTCTTCTGGTGAGTAAATGCTTCCTGAATGAGTTCACGGTTATTCATTTTGTCTTCAACTCCAATTAAGTGATTTACTTAATTCTAAATCTAGACTTCTTGCCGCTTTTCAAGAATCATCTGGCACTTATGGAATTCGGTTTCGGTGTAGTTATACTTGGCAAGAACTAGGAGCCGGAGCAGGGAAGCGATGGCTGGGATGATTGAAACGATTACGAAGATCCCAGTTAACGTTGTTTGTGTTTGAACAGCGTTAGCCTTATAACCGATGCAGGAAAGAACTAGTCCGGTAGTAGCACCGGCAACAGCGATCGCAACCTTACTAGCAAAGGTTTGGCCACCGAAGACAATCGCTTCACAGCGCTTACCTGTCTTAACCTCACTGTATTCTACCGTTTCGGCTAACATTGCAGAAATGATTGGACCAGTAGCTGAGTAAAGTGTTTGGGTAATTGCAAGGAAGATAAAGACGAGGACAACATGTTTGTAACCAGACATGAAGAAGATTCGGACAATGACGTCGGTGATTAACAGTACCCGTAAAATATATAGCTTTTTAAAGTGTTTAGTTAAGAGAGGAATAAAGAAGAATCCAAGGGCACTGAAAGTTCCAATTAGTCCGTAGATACTCATGAATTTGACGTTAAACATGTTGTAGGTGAAGAAGTAGATAATAATGTTGTTAACCTCTTGAGGAAGAAGAGGATCAGGATCATTAGCATGTATTTATTTGCCTTTACGGCTTCCCAAATATCACGAGCTGCAAGTTTTTTAGCCTTTTTGGCAACAACCCGTTCCTTTGTAAACTTGTATCCTAACTCCATGAGGACAAAGCCAAAAAGCATCAGGATACTAACGGAGATTAAGTAACTAGTTTTGGGTGAACCATGTTGCTTAAAGTAAGCAAGCATTAGTGGCAAAACTAAACTGACCATTCCAATTCCACCGAAGACACCCAGGTTAGCGGTGGTAATTAGGTTAGTTCGCGCTTGACCGCTCTTTGAAATTACGGTTGAAAGAGACCAGAAGGGAATATCCGAGAAGGCGTAGCAGGTTCCCCAGAGAATGTAGGTTACCGCAGCGTAGACGATTTTTCTTGCTAGGCTAATGTCTGGATTAACGAAACAGAGAATCGTAGAAGTAATCACGAAGATCGGGGCAAAGTGCATGTATTTACGAAACTTTCCCTTAGTTGACTTATGGGCATCAATCCAACCGGAAACGATTGGGTCAAAAATTGCGTCCCAAAGTCGGGCGATTAGAAAGATCGCACTAGCAATAACAGATGAGATACCGACAATATCGGTATAGTAGATCAAAATAAAGTACCGATGATTCCAAAACTAAAACATTGACCAAAGCCGTACGAGAAGTAGGCGAGGTATTCTGATATCGAAACATGTTGTGAATTAACTTGATTTTCCATTGTAATCTCCTAATTAAAATCAAAACCATTTTGGTGCGTAGCGGTCATTATTTGCTTAATGATTTCCGGATCGAACTTATATTGATGATTGTGGTCCAAGAGACCGTTAACTTCTTGCTCCACGTCAGTTAGTTGGGTGTAGCAGAAGCCAACGCAATCAGGGATGCTCATCACTGCATTGGTGAGTTGTCTGATCTTATCAATAACAGCCTTTTTGGATTCCATTCGTTTACTATAGCCCCATGATTCTTGCTGGGCATTTTCTTCATAGGCAATTCCACCGTATTCACTAATCATAAATGGCACATCTTGGTGCTCGTAGTGATCACAGAAAACACGCCGACCACTAGTGAGAGATGGACTACCAGTGAATACCTTAGTCCGGTCTTGATAACTAGCTGCCAGGGATTTGGGGTTACCATTATAGTCGTGGATTGTGCAGAGGTCAGTTTTAACCTGTTCCCAGCCATCATTAGCGATGACAAGGCGAGAACTATCAAAGCCTTTGGTCAGGTAATATAGGCCATCCGTAAATGCTTGTTCTTTGCGGTTATGGGCAATTTCGTTAACGCCCCATGATTCTTCATAAGGACATAGGCAATTACACTTGGGTGGTTAATATGTTTAGAAATGAAATCAGGAAGCTCAGCTAAGATGTGGTTCATCATGGTTGGTGAAAAGCTAAAGGAGCTCGGGAATTCTGTCCAAGCAAGAACCCCTAATTGGTCACAAAGGTAGAGCATCCGGTAACTTTCAACATGTTGGTGGATTCGGTTGCCGTTAAAGCCCATTGCCTTAAGCTTGGTAAGATCAGATTTGTAATCTTCTACCGAACCGGTTAAACCAGCGTTAGGATAGTAGCCCTGGTTTAAGATTAGTTTCTGATAAAGAACCTGATCGTTAAGGTAAACAGAATGATTTCGTGTTTCGATTTGTCGCATTCCAAAATACGAATAGACGGTGTCAGTAACTGAATGATCTTCAATAACCTTAAAAGTAACGTCATAAAGGTTCGGTTCATCTGGGGACCAATAATGGAGGCGGAAATTAGGATCGTCATTACTAATATCGACCGCAAAGTGTGCCCGTCCATTAATCGTTGTACAAGTAGCAGTAGTGATTGAGTGTTCCTGAAAACTAATCGCTGCCTGAAGAGTAGCAGTTGCGGGGACGTTTAACTTAGCATCAATTTCCAACTGGGCTTGGTGGATGTGAGGAATCATCCTAACTTGCCCTAAATACAAGTTTCCCGTTTCCTCTAGCCAGATATTTTGCCAGATACCAATTGTTCGGGTGTACCAACAGAGAAAATTTTGATCCTTCCATGCTTGCTTCCCGATTGGTTGATCGGTGGCGTTAAAATCTTCAACTCGAACTTCGAGTGTATTTGAAGTAGCCACCCATTCGCTAATATCGAGCGTGAAAGGAGTATGACCACCAATGTGACTTCCGATAAGGTGACCATTTAACCCAATCTGGCATTGATAATCGACTGCTTCAAAGTGGAGAAGGTAGTGATGAGCCTTATTAATCGCCATGTCAAAGTGTTTCTGGTACCAAACAACTGGATGGTAATCATTCTCGTCAACGTTAGCTTTCTTGAAAGTGTAACTGTATGGGACAGTTATTTTATCAGGAAACTCCTTTGAATGATTCTTGTAATCGTTTTCATTTTTAGCCATAAAAAAAGCCCAATCGCCATTTAGATCTAACCATTTGGTCCTGATCATTTGGGGATTTGGATACTCTATTTTATTTAACACAACTATCACTCCATTTTTTATTAAATAATTTATATCAGCTGATAATTGAACTGTACCAATTAAATATTATCCTGTCAAAAATAAAGATAAATCGGCATTTAATATATATAGACCAATATAAGAATAAAATGGAAAAATCGTTTTAAAATTGTTGACTACATGGTAGAAATAGATTAAGTAGTAATTATCAATTGATAATTTGAGAAGGAAAAATTATTTAAAATAAAATTTCACAGATGAATTGTTAATCATTTGATGGGATTAAAATTAAAGAGGCCAGGAAAAATGGTGTGTTTTCCTGGCCTCAATTTGTTACTAATATTCTCTAAACTTATAGAGTCTAATCGCGGGAATCCTAATAGGCTAATTTCGCTTCGTAACCAGAACCTTAGGGTCTACACAGCGGAGCAAGCCTATTTGGCTACGAACGACTCTGATGACTACATCATCATTCATCGTTCTAGGTTAGCCAACCAGGCTCTCGAGAAGGTTAATCCTCAGCTTCTTTTTTAGGAGTTAATAGTTTTAGTAATTTCTAGTCCGCCAAGCCAGCATTATTGTAGGCAACTGGATCGCCGACGTTGCTTAATGCGTCGTCAATTGGTGTCTTACCGGAACGCATCATAATGATGTGACCAATAGTGTCCTTGTACTTGAGGGTATCAGCAAGAACCTTCGCAACATCAGGAATTGGGTTGGTAGTATCCTTACCGTCACCAAGTGTAACCATTCCTGTTCCCGGTTCTTCAGTAAGGGATGCCGGTTGAACAATAGTGGAGGCTAACTTTGTGTTATGAATAAGGTAGTTATCCGCAAAGAACTTCGCAATATTGTAGTCGGTGATATCGGCGAGGGCCTTGTACTTTGACCACATTTGCGGCTGAAGAGCGTACATTGAGCTCAACATAATGTAACGTTCGATGTCATCACGTTCGGCAGCCATCATTGTCTTAACGGCACCAAACGCATCTGTTTGGAGGAGATCCTTGCCTCGTGAACCAGCAACGAAGTAAACCACATCGCAACCATCCATGATCTTGGCAATTTCTTCCATTTCAGCGTGAAGATCAAGCTTGACTGCTGTAACACCATCAAGTTTGATAATTTTTTCTGGGTTACGTGAGCCCGCAACCACTTTATTACCATTTTCAACGAGGTCCTTAATTAGGTCTGTTGCAACCCGGCCAGAGCCACCGACAACAAATACTTTACTCATTATAATTCCTCCTTTTCTATCACTTAGTACAATTTTAACCGTTAAATTAAATTCAAGAAAGCGATAACACTTCTTGGGGCAATTAATAGACGGCCAACGAAGAAGTGAGTTATGATTAAGGAGTAATAGTCACCGTAGAGATTAATAGAAGAAGGGATTATTGTGACAGAAGAAAAACATTTAACCACAGAAATGGTTAAAAAGTATCAAAAGATCTTTCATGACCGGAAAGATGCAGAAGTAATTGCACGGGCGGTTCAAAAGAACGGGATCAAGAATGCGAGTGAAGATCCAACGGCTAGCCAACGCCTCCACCGGGCATTTTCCTATGAAATTAAAACCGGGAAGCCAAGTAACCAACGGCACAGTGGTCGGTGCTGGTCATTTGCGACCCTGAACACGATGCGACATAAGTTTGCGAAGAAGTATAATTTTAAGGACTTCGAACTTTCCCAAAACTACCTATTCTTCTGGGACCGGATTGAACGGGCAAACATGTACTTCCAAAAGATCATTGAAACTGCTAAGAAGCCACTCCATGACCGGACAGTTGACTTTTATTTGAGCTTTGCTTTGAATGATGGTGGTCAATGGGCTAACGCAGCTTCAATCATTGAAAAGTATGGTGTTGTTCCGGAATATGTAATGCCAGACACCCATAACACTCGTGATACCAGTGACGTAGCTGAAGTCATGAACTACCTTATGCGCAAGGACGCATTGGAATTACGGCACATGGTTAACGATGGCGCGGACGAAAAAGAATTAGCCGAAGCCCAACAACGGATGATGGCTGATGTTTACAAGGTTGCGGCTTACTCATTTGGTGAGCCACCAACAAAGTTTGACCTTGAATTCCGTGACGACGATAAGAAGTTCCACCAGGTTCTCGGACTAACACCATTGAAGTTCTACCGGGAATACTTTGACACAAACCTGAATGATTATGCTGTCATTACGAACGCGCCAGATCATGAATACAACAAGGTTTACGCAATGCCAACTCAAGATAGCGTTGCTGGTGGAATTCCAATTAAGTTCGTTAACGTTCCATTCAAGTACCTCCAAAAAACCGCAATGAAGCAGTTAAAGGCCGGGGAAACTGTTTGGGTTGGTAACGATGTTCTTCAACAAATGGACCGGAAGCGTGGCTTAATGGACGCCAAGTTGTTCCAACGTGCCCAATTGTTAGACGTTGATTTCGTCATGGACAAGAAGGCCCGGCTTGAATCTAAGCAAGCCATGGTTTCTCACGCAATGACGCTCACTGGTTTTGATCTTCAAAATGGTGAACCTACCCGGTGGAAGATCGAAAACAGTTGGGGTAAGGACAACGGTGATAATGGGTACTTTGTTATGACCCAAGACTGGTTCGAACAATACACCTATGAAGCAGTGATCAATAAGAAGTACTTAAGTGACGACTTAAAGAAGCTTGTTGATAGTGAACCAGTAACATTACCAGCATGGGATTCATTACAATAAAAAATGAAAACCAGAAGATAATTATTAAATCGAAAAAACAGCTGAGCAAATTTTAGTTTTGCTCGGCTGCTTTTAGTAAAAAGACTAGTTGAATTTGAGTAATTCTAGTGGTGCAATCATCCGACTCTTAGTGAGGAGTGCTGCAAATTGAGGAATAGGTTCAGGATTTTTCTTTTGAATCCAGATAGTCATTAGGTCCATGAGACTCCCAACGAAAATTGCTTGAGCATAATCAGATGGGATTCCTGTATTAATTTCGGCGCCATAGTCAGATAAACGATAAACGGTGGCTAATTTCGTCTGTGATTAATTTGTAGATTTTGCTTTTAAATTGGTAGTCGCCATTTTTAGATAAAAGAACGGCAAGACTTTGACGGTGCTGATTAATCACGCTAAGGATTCGCTGAAAGGTTGCTTCCGTATTCTTAAATAATTGGGGATCTTTAAAGTTAGTTACGGGTTTGAGCTGTTGATGATCTTCTGCTAATGACGAATGGATTTCTTGAATAATCTGTTGTTCCATTTTTGTTAGTAAATCATATTTATCAGTGTAGTGAACATAGAAGCTCCGGCGACTAATTTTAGCGATTTTAATTAAATCAGTAACTGTAACTTTTTCAAATGGTTTATGAAGAAGCATTTTGATTAAAGCCATTTGAATTCGTCTTGTAGTCTTTACTACTCGAAAATCTTGTTTCATTAGTACCTCCCTGATAAATCGATCTTATTACACATAATGAGTAAAAATGATAATTGAATACTATTATATCAGTGGATAGAATGACAATAGAGATTAACAGGGGAAAGATAAATAATGAGTAATCAAATTAAGGTTCATATCATTCATACCGGAAAAGTAATTGTGGATAAGGCACTTCCTTTTCATCATTCAACGGATCGCTCATTAGCGTGGACGGGATTTCTTCGGCCAAAAAGCGACTTAATCAGTGTCCCTGTATCTGCTTACTTAATAGAGCATCCCAAGGGACTAATTCTTATTGATACGGGGTGGAATAAAATAAACCAAACAAAGTGGGGGTCAGATTAGAAATCTTTCATTTCAATATTCAGTTAATAAGGCCGATCTTCGAGCTGGTGAAACGATTGATTATCAATTAGCTAAGTTAGGATACCAGACTTCAGGTATTGATTATGTCTTGATGAGTCACCTTCATTGCGACCATGCTGATGGGTTGAGATTAGTAAAAGATGCTAAACAAATATTAGTAAGTGAGGAGGAATGGCACGCCGGTAGGACTGATCATTTTCATTACCTTCCGCATGAATGGAAGGGAGTGAAAATAGTAACATTTGCTTACCAGCAAACAGGTGAAGGTCCCCATCAACGATCATTTGATCTCTTCGGTGACGGTTCGATTAGAGAGGTATGGGTACCAGGACATAGTGCAGGTTTATCGGCAACCATTATTCAAAGTTATAATACCAATCAATACATGCTATTAGCTGCAGATGTTGGATATGCTGCTAAGTCGTGGAAGGAGGGCCTAACGCCAGGAGTAGTAATTAATTGCCAGGAAGCAGCTAACTCACTTAACTGGGTTAAACAAAAATCTCAAGAAAGCAATAATATTGCAACGCTTGCCAACCACGACTCGGAAGTGAAACCAGGAATTATTACCCTATAATGAACATACTTTGGCTTCAAATCTTTATGATTAGTCTATAATGAATACTAAATCATCAGAAAGAGGCTGAAGCTGAATGGCGAAAAAAGAATCAATCTTTACCAAAGATGTTGTCCTTGTAATGGCAGCGTCGTTCTTCTTTATTTTTAGCAATATGTACTGTAACCCGTTAATTAACGGCTATGCACAAGAATTAGGAGCTTCAAGTGCATTTGCCGGAATTATTGTTGGGATGATGAGTATCGTTGCAATGTTTCTTAGACCGATCGCGGGGAACTTGACTGACCACTTTTCTAAGTATTCACTGTCATTTATTGGTGGGATCTTATGTTTCCTTGGGGTAATGGGGTATGTAATTACACCCAATAGTGGCTTGCTGCTGGTCTTTCGGTTAATTAATGGTTTAGGTTATGTTTTGTGTACTGTGTGTATGACGACCTGGCTTTCATACCTGGTTCCATTTAACCATGTTGGTGAAGCAATGAGTTTTTATGGTCTGATGAATGCTTTGGCAATGGCCTTTGCTCCAGCAGTGTCAATTAACCTTTACCGGATAATTGGGTATCGGGATGCTATCGTTATTTCGGCCTTATCAGCGTTAATGGTAGTGATCACCGTTCAGTTTGTTGGCAATCGAGCCAAACCAAAATCGGTTCCGCAATCAGATAATAAGAAGAAACTTCATATCAAAATTATTCAACGTGATTCATTACCGGTTGCAGCCTTGACAGCATTGTTTGCGATCCCGTATTTTGCAACCCAGGCGGATATTGTTACTTACACTGAACAGCGTCATTTACCAATTGCGGTCGGCTCATACTTCTTAATTTATGCCGTTGTCCTATTGGCAATTCGGTTGTTCTTAAGGAATCAATTTGATACTGTTCGGTTTGGTCCTTGGCTAATTACTAGTACCGTTGCTACTGTTTTTTACCTGACTATGCTTACTATTATGAGGAAAAATATTGAAATGGCGCTCGCTGCTACCGGAATGGCATTCGGTTATGGTCTGATTTATTCGGTTTGTCAGTCTACCGCAATGATGTTGGCGCCGGAAAGTGAACGAGGATTAGCTAGTTCAACTTTCTTCTTGGGACTTGATATTGGGATGACTTTAGGGCCAATTCTTGGTGGAGTCATTGATAGTACGATGCCCGTAAAGTGGTTCTATCCCGTAATGTTGATAATCATCCCGCTAATTATCATAATTTACCTCTTCAATCGGCAAAAATTAAATAGTGCGGTTGGTAATCATTAAAGGGAGCGTGACAGAAGTCATTTATGACTTCGTCTTCACGCCCCGTGGACTTTGAATTCCCTATAAAATCTTCTATTATCCCTGGTTTGGAGTTGTGGAGTTAAGACAGAAATCTCCTTGACACTAAAAAAATATATTTGTTATGATACCAAAGTAAAGTTTTAGCGTATAACGGTTCAGCAAAACTCATTCAAGAGTCTTGCTGAACTTTTTTATTTAAGGAGAGAAATTTATGAAAGAATTCTATATGCGATTACCCCGTGATGGTTATGAGACTATTCTTTTTATGGGTATCGTTTCTATTATTTCTGTTAATATTATTGCGCCTCTAATTTCAATGTTAGAAACTGGTTTCAGCGTTCATAACTATTTAATGACTCTTACTATTATTCCTTTAATGTGGGTAGCCGTAGTCATTATCGTTTTTCTTGCACAAAAGCCTGCTACAGTTTTAAAAGATCGTTTAGTTAATCAAAATGACAGTTTTAGAGCCCAAATTACTGTTGATATTTTATGCCATGTGGTTATTGTTTCAGCATTAATGACGATTGTTGGAACTTGGATCGGTCAACGTCAAGTATCGCTAGCACCTTTTTATACCTATTTTAACAATTGGCCTCGTAATTTTGGTATTGCTTTAGCAGTTGAAGGTTTACTTGCTCAACCAATTGCTCGCCAGGTATTATTTATTAAACACTTGCATACCAAAAAGTGGCGTTAAAATAATTTTTCCACCAAAAGGGGTAGACTGGTGGTAAAGGAGTGATTGAAGTGGAACGGGCAAAAGTAATTATTCATATGTATACGTCAATCGACGGCAAAATTGATGGTGAGTGGGATGGTCGTCCGGGAGACAAGATTTCGGGTGATTACTATGATGACCAATTATTTAAGCTGGGGAGTGCGAACGCGAACGGCAGTAATACCATTGTGATGTATGCAGCCAAGGGTCACCCAGATTTGAGTAAATACAATGGACAGCAAATCGAGTATCAAGATTGGGTGCCAGACGGGATTCAGTCAGAAACCTGGGATGTTAGTTACGACCGGCGTGGACGAGCTGGTTGGGAAAGAAATTATTTCCCGTATGCCGGAAGAAAGAATCGAGCGATTGAAGTTGTTACAAAACAGGCACCAAAGAGTTACCTTGCTTTTCTCCAATCAATGGAAATCCCGTACTTAGTGTGTGGTGAGCAAGAAATTGATTTTGCAGAATCGCTTGTCAAATTACGAAAGTACTTTGGCATCAAAACGATGGTTCTCGGTGGTGGGGCGCTGATTAATGGTGCCTTCCTTAAAGCGGGACTGGTAGACCAAATTTCACTAGTTGTGGCTCCATATATTTCTGGCGATCGAGAAAAGAAGGGGACATTTGATACACTTGGGTCCTTCGTTGATCAACGATTCCACATTACTCAAATGAAAAAATTAGGTGACGGGGGAATGCACCTGATGTTCGATCGGGATTAAAGAGTATCCAAAATGAAAAACAGAAAGAGGCTGGAAAAGTAATTTTCCAGCCTCTTTCTATCTATATCTTTTACTTCTATTCAAAAACGTTATACCGAGCATTATTTGGAAGTCTAAATGCAAGCTTATTATAACCATTCCAGTGTGTTTGCTGGTGGTACATTGCGGTTTCATTATTATCAACCGTGGTGGAATCGAGATCAAGGGATGAGCGAATAACTTTAGAAGTTTTGTTCATTTCCTTTGGGGTTGCAATCTGGAAACTGGTCCCTTCGATGATTGCATCCTTTCCTTGAAGATGGAGCCGTTCAGTATTATCCATTGCCTTGTGGTAGTTAAGGTACAAAGGAACAATGTTATTAATTGGCATGTCAGTCCTAACCCCATCCTTAGTCGCAAGGATAATTTTGTTGGCAGCGGAAATTGAACCGTGTTGCTTAAACGAATCAATCGCTGAACTAAGGATTTGTTGACCCCGCTTTTGCCGACCGTAATCATTATTTGGATCATCATAGCGCATCCGGGAATACTTTAATGCTTCATTTCCGTTAAGGTGTTGCTTTCCCTTCTTGAAGTGGTGACCTTCATAAGTAAAGGCAAATGGGTTATCAACGTTAACCCCACCAACGGCATTAACAACCTTCTTTAAGGTTCCCATATTTAACAAAGCGTAGTAGTCAACCGGGACGTCGAGTAATTCTGATACTTGCTTTTTGGCTAACTTTGCTCCACCAATTGCATAAGCGGCATTGATCTTAGCGTATTTGGTACCCTGCTTAGCATTAATCTTAACCAAGATATCCCGTGGAATGGCGACCATTAGAATCTTTTTCTGTTGGGGGTTAATGGTGATTAACTCTATCGTATCAGTATTCCCGGCATAGGAAGTTCCCCGGCCAAGCGAATCAACGTCGGTCCCCATTACCAGGATACTGAATGGTTGTTTATCTTTTAGTTTTTGAGGAAGGGCCTTTTTATTACCGACAACAACTTGATCCGTTGATGTTTTCCAGATTCGAAACTCGTGAAAAGCTGTCACGATAATTCCTAAGCAAACAACAACCGCGAGCCACCGAAGTAAATGGCTTTTGGTTTTCGGTGCTCCATGCTTCGGCCCATACTCTTTCATAATTAGTTTTATCCCTCTCTATTAATTTTTAGAATATCTAGTTTAAAATTTTAATGGGGATCTTGTGACAAATAAAATACTAATTTAAAATATGGAATATATAAAAATTGTATATGGGAGAAGACTAATTATGAATATTAAGCAGCTTCGTAGTTTCCTCGTAGTCGCCCAAGAACATCAAATTACAGCCGCAGCTAAGCTATTGTATACAACCCAGCCACCATTGTCGTACCAAATTAAGCAGCTGGAAAAGAAGTTAGCGTTAACCTTTTCACGCGTAAACCGCATGGCTTAGAGTTAACTAACGCAGGAAAAAGTTTTTATCGCTATGCCCAACAGATCGTTAACTTAGCGACAAACGCTGAAGAGGAACTGAAACGTGAAAGCAAGGGAACGATGGGAAGCATTCGCCTAGGAATTATTTCATCAGCGGGAAATATTATTCCCAATCCTAAAATTCGTCAGTTTACCAAGTACTATCCAGAGGTCAATATTCAAATTACGGATGCAAACACGTTCTCCTTAATCAATAAGCTTAATAACAACCTGCTTGATCTAGCAATTGTCCGGCCACCGTTTAATATGCAGGGATTAGCTACTAAACAGATCTGCAAAGACAGGATGGTTGCGGTCGCTAACCCGCAGTACTTTGCCTTACCAAAAGGCAAATTAAGTTTAAAGGAAATTAGCCAGCAGCCATTGATCCTTTATCGACGTTTTGAATCAATGTTTAACGAGAGCTTTGCCCAAAATGGGTTACGACCGTTTTATGCGGTCAAGTGTGATGATGCTCGGACAGCAATTCACTGGGCAGATCAGGGGATGGGAGTTGCTCTTGTTCCACAATCGATCGGCCAAGTCTTTTCGGATCAACAGTTGCGGTTAGTTGATTATTCGCGCTGGGATACCCAAACTATGGTTGTGTGGCGAAAGGACCAGCCAGTAAAGCCAATCGTTGATAAGTTTATCCAGGCATTGTGATCTAGAGACTATTTTCTGACAATCTCTTGTTTCCAGTGGTGGAGGTGCTGCTTAGTAACAACACAGAGGCCCTCCTCACCGAGTTCTTTCATCTTATCGGTACACATAATTTTAATATTCGGATCGGACGCAACCTGTTGCTCACCCCAATAGTTAAGGTAACGGAGGGCAGCGTAGAGGTTCTCTCCTTCGGGGGTTAATCGGTACTCAACGTGTGGTGGAATGGTGTTAAAGCTTTTCCTGGCTACAATTCCCGCATCACTAAGTTCGCGAAGTTGATCGCTAAGAACCTTGTGCGATGTTCCAAGCTGCTTGACTAGTTCTCCGGTTCGTCGGGGGTGGTTAGCTAGCAGGTAAAGGATCACCGGCTTCCATTTACCGCCAATGATGGAAAGCGCGTAATCGGCGTCAGTATTAAATATTTTGGTCAAAAAAAGACCTCCCTTCAGTACTTTCATTATATTATGAAAGAGAGAAGAGGGGTTGGTGAACTATTTAATTAATTTGAAGACAGCTTCGTCATCAAGGTAGTCCTTTTCACCAGCAGGGGTCTCGATTGAACCAAATGGCATTTCAGCACGAAGTTTCCATGTTTTGGGAAGATCGAATGCTTGGTGAATAGCTTCGTCAATCAGTGGATTATAGTGTTGCAGACTAGCACCAATATTATGTTCTGCAAGGGCGGTCCAAACGGCTTGTTGGGCACCACCAAGGGCCTGTTCTGACCAATCCTTAAAGTTATCAGCATAACTTGGGAATTGTTCCTCTAATTGGTGAACAATTTTGGTGTCAGTAAGAAAAAGAATCGTTCCGTAACCAGCGCGGAATGTTGCGATCTTGTCCTTGGTCTTCTGAAAAGCAGCGGGATCCTTAACAATATTCTGGAGAGTCTCTTCAACGATGTCCCAGACCTTATCGGAATTCTTACCGAAGAGGACGACTGCACGAACAGTTTGACTATTAAAGGCACTTGGTGAATTGCGAACCGTAGTTTTAACTAGGTCGAAAATTTCGTCTGGGGATATAGTAATGTTGTCACCAAGGGCATAGATTGAACGACGCTTAGCACTAATTTCATTGAATTTTGATTGCATGATAATTCCTCCTTATGATAATTTATTTACTGAAATTTCACTTACTAATAGTAACTAAATGCTGATTGGGATACAAGAAGGGAAAATTTTTTCACCTACTAGAGCGAAGGGAATGGTGTTAATGACAAACCAAACTAGCCAATGCTCAATTGAAAAGACGTTGAAGCAAATATCGGGAAAGTGGAAGAGCGTTATTATTTATATGCTCTTAAAACATCCCGTTTGTCGATTCAGTGAATTACAAAGGCTTATCCCTGACTGTTCGCGACGAATGCTTGCTTTACAATTAAAAGAATTGGAACAAGATGGTCTGATTACAAAAAAGGTTTATCCGGTTACCCCGCCGAAAACAGAATACTCACTAACTGAACGCGGAAAAGATTTGCGGACGGTAGTTGAGGGGATGCAGGAGTGGGGGAAACACTAATTCGGCCAATTTGCTAAAAATTTGTTAGGTTATCTTCTGCTTGATAATAAAGTGAATGTTACTTTAGGGTAACTATCTTGCGAGAAAGTGCTTACTTTTAATAAGCTGATTGCTAATTATAATTAAAGGTGAATTAGCGATTAGGAGGAAGATAAAATGACAAAACAAGTATTAATTTTAGGCGCCACTGGTCAAATTGCTGGACATGCAATTGATGCCTTACTGGCAAATAGTGATGATCATCTCTTACTTTATACTCGCCATCCTCAAAACTTGAAGAATATTGATGAAAACCGCGAAACAGTTATTAAGGGTGATATTTTAAAACAAGCTGAACTTGATGCAGCAGTTGCTAAAGCAGATGTCATTTACGCCAATTTGCGGAACCCTGAAATTAAACAGCAAGCCGAAAACATCGTTAATGCGATGGATAAGCACGGGGTAAAGCAACTCGTTTGGATTTCATCAATCGGGATCTACGATGAAGTTCCCGGAAAATTTGGCGAGTGGAATAATGCCGAACTTGGTGGTGGCCAAAAGGATAGCTACCTTGGAACTTACCGGAGCGCGGCTGATGTCGTTTCTGCTTCTGATATTGACTATACTATTATTCGTCCCGCTTGGTTAACGAATAAGGATGAAGTTGATTATGAAACAACGGAACGTGGTGAAACATTCAAGGGGACAGAAGTTTCACGGAAGTTGATAGGTAATTTTGTTGCAAAGATCATTGATGATCCCGCCCCATACGCCCGCAAAGACTTCGGTGTTAATAAGCCAAATACTGATGGTGACAAGCCAAGCTGGTATTAATGAAATAAGGGAGTGAGACAGAACTAGCTTGCTAGTTCGTTTTCGAGCCCTCTTTGTGTACTGCGCTGTAGTATTTCTAACTGTATAGATAACTTATGTCACAGTTCCTTTAACTTTGTTTGGAATTCATTATCGGTATTGGTAATCCCGCTGGGCCATCTGGAAAAGGACCCGATCATACTTTTGGGTACCGTCTGGGAAGTTAACGGTAAACTTTTCAACTTTACCGTCCTTTTCAATCTTTCCGGTAGATTTTTTGGTAATTAAGCCATTATCGATCGTAACTTTATTTCCCTTAATCTTATAGTGTTTTTTGCTAGCGGCTTTATTAAGGAGTTTACGATCAACAAGGTAACGATTAATTGTTCTCGGAGCTGCCTTCTCCTCCTTGGTGGAATCCTTATTAATTACTGGCTTACCCGATTGATCGGTATCAGTAACGTTGACGTAGGCTGACTTGCCATTAGTTGTGAAGAAGACATACTGGTGGGTGGTTGTGTAGCCATTTGAATTGATAAAGGTAACGAGGTAGACATGATTATTTAGTGACTTCTGTGTCATTGCTTGAGCAGGTTTATTCGTGATCGTTAAAGTAATGAAAAACGTCATGACAGCGATGATGATTGACAATAAATACTTCTTCATAGTGAACCTCCTTTCAAAATGTTATCCTCATTATAACAGCTTAAAATTCTTTAAAGGTGTTATAGAATTGCCCAATATAAGGCAAAATACTGGTTTTTGGGGAATGGATAATGTAAAATTTGGTATAAAATAACCTAAGTTAAGGAGGCTAATTAAAATGGCAGAAAAAACATTTACTCATGAAGAATTAGCAAAGTTTAATGGTGAAAATGGTCAACCAGCATATGTTGCTGTTTCGGGAACGGTTTATGATGTTTCCGGTAAGGATGCCTGGAAGGGTGGCAAGCACCATGGCAATGTTGCTGGAAGAGATTTAACAGATATCCTTTATAATAAGTCTCCCCACGGTGATAAGGTTTTGAAAGGATTGCCGGTTGTTGGCAAGTTGGTATAGAAAAAAAGCTGGGAAAAACATTCCGTTTTCCCAGCTTTTTATATGGAGATATTCATTTGG
The DNA here is from genome assembly GCF_014836425.1 of Limosilactobacillus avistercoris. Taxonomy (GTDB): domain Bacteria; phylum Bacillota; class Bacilli; order Lactobacillales; family Lactobacillaceae; genus Limosilactobacillus; species Limosilactobacillus agrestimuris. The sequence goes on from NZ_JACSQW010000017.1 coordinate 25,851, forward strand.
CGTTTGATAAAGTTAGCCCCAAACTTGCTTGGCAATATCCTTAACAAGTTTAATCTTTGCCCACTGTTGTTCCTCGGTGAGGATATTTCCTTCTTCGGTTGACGCAAAACCACATTGAGGACTTAAGCAAAGGTGGTCAAGTGGATGGAATTTTGCGGCCTCATTAATACGGTTAATAATTACTTCTGGATCCTCAAGGTCACCGGTCTTGGAGGTAACGAGGCCAAGGACAACATATTTATTGTCGGGAACCTTTACTAATGGTTCAAAGCCACCTGCACGTTCGGAATCGTATTCAAGGTAAAAGGCATTAACGTTTTCTTGAGCGAATAAGGTGTCGGCAACGGGACCATACCCACCAGCAGCAGCCCAAGTGGAATGGTAGTTACCACGGCAAATGTGGGTATTGATGGTTAAATCATCAGGCAGGTCTGCAATTGCTTCGTTATTGACTTGGAGGAAGCGTTCTTGCAATTCTTTAAGTTGTGAGGTATCTGCGTTGGGATCCTTCTTTTTCAAATTAGCAAAGTTATTAACAGAAATTCCCCAAGTACAATCGTCTAGTTGTAAAGTTCGGCAGCCAGCAGCATAAAGGTCTTCGATTACTTGGTGATAAGCCTTTGCCACATCGTGATCAAGGTCGGCAAGGTTAGGATAAACTTTTTTAACACTTTCCTGGTTTTCCGGACGAATTAATTCTTCAAGAAATTGTGCAGGAGCCGGAATTGTTTGTTTAATTTGTGTTCCATGTGAAACATGATCACGGACAAATTTGAAGTAGGTTACAAATGGGTGATCTTCACCACTAATTTTTCCAGTAACTTGAGCGGAATCATTCCGGGTTTCTTCATCGTGGAAGAAGTAACCATGTTTAAGGTTAACGTGCTTAACACCTTGAAGGCCCCAGAAGAAGTCAAGGTGCCAATAACTTCGACGAAATTCACCATCAGTAATAGCTTTTAATCCGGCCGTTTCTTCCTTATGGATTAAGTCGATAATGCATTGGTCTTCTACTTCAGTAAGTTCAGCTTGACTAATCTTGCCTTGAGAAAACTTTGCACGGGCATCCTTCAGTTCTTGTGGGCGGAGAAAACTACCAACGATATCATAGCGGAATGGTGAAGTAGTACGAGTTGTAAATTGAGTCATGTTAAATTCATCCTTTCTTGATTTAGATAAGTTCAGGAGATTAGAGCAAATAAAAAAGTCCCTAGGAAAAGTAGTTGAACCTTTCCTAGGGACGTCAATTTCATTATTCAGAATTAACGTGTTACCACCCTAATTTAACCAGGTCTCACAACCTGATCCTTAATAGGTACACACGAAAGTAAACCTAGACGTTTTATCGGTCGTCAATCGTGAACGACTAACTAAGAAGTAGCTCATCGTTCTTTAGAGCTCCAAGACCATCTTCGTCAAAGTCCATCAGGTCGCTTCTCATCTAACGCAACTCTCTGTGCTGATTTTCTAAGACTACTCATCTTTTCAAAGCAATTTGTAAATTTGATTGTTGTTATATTAGAATATTCTCATTTTAATGTCAATGGAATATTTATTTTATTTGAAAAAATAAGTTTAATAGCGTTGCTAATACTAAATAATCCATGGATTGATGTAATAAATAAGAAATTCTAAAAGATGGTTGACAATTTCTAATCACTGAATTAAATTAAAATACAATTAAAAATAAATTATAGAACACGTTGATAAGAAGAGTAATTAAAGTTCGTATTTGCAGAGAGTTCCTGGTTGGTGAGAAGGAGTAACACAACTTTAATGAAAATCACTTTGAGTGCCAGGATGAAGTTAGTAATCTGTGGTGGGAGTAGCCCATTATCGCTACCGTGTTTAACAGTTAATGTTGAACATTTGAGGTTAGTGGTGTGAACTGCTAACGAATGAAAAGGTGGTAACACGTGAAAACGTCCTTAGATTAGTCAAATAATCTAAGGGCGTTTTTTAGTTAATAAGTGAAACCTTATCAACCCAACTTGCGTATTTGAGAAAAGGAGTTGCATGATTATGAAGTTTACAGTTGTTGGTGCCGGAGCAATGGGTCTCCGCTTTGGTGTATTACTACAAGAAGCAGGAAACGAAGTCGATTTTGTGGAAGGTTGGCAACCACACTATGAACAAATGAAAAAGCAAGGTGGCGTTTACGTTACTCGTGAGCGACAAAACAAACACCTTGTTCCAGTCAAAGTTTATACACCGGAAGAATACACAGCTACTGATGCAGACTTTGTGTTCTTTGAATTAAAGCAAATGCAGTTGGATGAAATGCTGAAACGGTGTCAACACTTCTTTAAGGATCAATATGTTTTAACGGCGATGAATGGGATGGGACATGTTGAAAAACTATTGAAGTACTTTCCTAAAGAAAAGTTAGTTGCCGGAACAGCACTGGTTGCAACGATCTTAACGGGTCCAGGAGAAGTTGAATTTGTTGGTAAACCAGGAGTGGGGACGACTAATTGGGCAAATTATACTGAGAAACCGGATGAAAAGACTAAGCAATTAATGGAACAATTGGAGAAAGCTAACTTTAATCCATCATTAAAAGAAAACTTTATGGGAACGTTAATGGCAAAAGTAGTTTTTAATTCTGTTGTGAATACGCTATGTACAATGTTTGAAATCACAATGGGTGAGTATGCTTCTTTTGATAAAGCAGATGAATTATCTCGGCAATTAATTGATGAAGCATATGATGTTTGTGAACGTGCAGGTGTGCAATTAGTTAATAGCCGGGAAGAAGAACTAGAAAGTGTCAATTATGTTTCAAAGGTTGGTAATCCTCATCATTACCCATCAATGTACCAGGATATGAGTCATAATCGACCAGTAGAAGTTGACTATATCAACGGCTATTTTGTTAAACTTGGTCGAAAATATCACTACGAGGCCAAGACACATAATTTTGTAACTAACTTAGTTCACCTTGCCGAGCATACACGGAATCACCGGTAGGAGGAATTGAAAAAAATAGCAAATGTGTTATATTTGTTGTAAATGCAACAATAAGAGGGCGATACTAGTGAGTAAAAAGGATGCGGTTACTGATATTCAAACGATCAATCAGGTGCTCGATCACTGTGATACCATTCATTTAGGGTTACGTGATGGTGAGCGAGTTTACGTTGTTCCTGTCCATTTTGCCTATGAGGAAAATAACGGCCAGTATACGTTTTATTTTCATGGTGGACCTCATGGGCGTCGTTATGAATTGATTCAAAAGACACATTATGCGGACTTTGAATTAAATAGTGGTCAGCAACTGCATCGAGGAGGTAACGTTGCCTCTAATTGGTCAGCGGCTTATCAAAGCGTTCTCGGGGAAGGAAAAGTATCCTTTCTTGAAACGAATGATGAGAAAAAAGATGCATTAAAATTAATGATGAATCATTATGCAGGAATAACTGACTTTGTTTTGTCAGAAGATCATTTAACGTACGTCCAAGTTTATAAGTTACAAGCTACTGACTTATCTTGCCGGATCCATACACCACATTAGCAGAAGAATAGGAAAAGTCCCAAGTTCGACAAAATCGAACTTGGGACTTTATTTTACAAATTAGGATCCATTTTAAAAGTTAGGTTAGAAAGTTCCGTACCCTGAGTGATTAAGTCGAAAAGTAGTTCTTTAGCCTTGGCGTTACAGTGACTGGCGATTTCATGGTTTTGACCAGTGAGGTAGGTTGTCAGTTGCTTCCCTTCAAGGTTCTTTGCATGTTCGTCAACTTCTTCGATCTTCCGGTAACACCATTCACCGAGATTTTTTTGGAAGTCGAGATCAGCTTGGTTAAAGTCGCTATAATGCGATTCAACCACCATTGCTAAGGCTTCATTAAGCCAAAAGGCACTCTTTAAGTCCATCTTTTCTGGCAATTCACGATATGAAGCGTCGGTGTCATCTGCATTGGCAAAGAATGGAACATAGGCATTGAAACTAGGAATCCCCATTTCAATCCATTGAACAGCAGCGTGTTTTGGATCAACACTATTCCGCATTTGGAGAATATGTGATTGGGCAGTTCTGGAAAGGGAAATTGCTCGGTAGACTTTTCGATCATGTTCAGTTCCATCGCCTAGGGGATCATACTTTGTTTCGTTGTAGTGTGACCTCAATAGGTACTGGATATCTTCAACCGCGATCTTGCGTTCTGGCTTCCGAATAAAAGGCATATCTGCTGATTCAGGAGTTTGATCTGCAGCGTTAACTGGGTTGAAGTAACGTTGGGCGAACCAAACTCGTGGTGTGTTGTAATGGTGATCAAATTGGGTGTTAGTACCAAAGATGTGGCGGAAATTCCACTGGTCATTATCTGGATTTAGGCCGTGGAGGTTAACAAATTCTTCAATTCCGTCAGACCACATATAGTTGTCCGAATCTTCAAAGTTAATTTTTTCAATAGCAATCTGGTTTGCAGCTACTGCATAGCAATCATCTGGGATTCGAACGGCAACCCAGTGGTGTCCAGTAGCAATTTCCATATACCAGACTTCATTTTGATCGTTGAATTGGACACCGTTACCTTCTGCAGAACCGTATTTAGCGATTAGCTTACCAAGGTATTCAACCCCTTCTCGAGCACTGTGGATATATGGCAAGACAAGGTTAGTCATTGAATCTTCAGCGAGACCATTTTTGACGTAGGGATCATAAGCTAAGACCCGATCGTTGGCATAAACACTTTCGGTTGCACTTTCTCCAACATTGGCTTCGTTGAAACCATCTTCTTCGTTTGGCCCCTTACTTTGGTCACCACTTGGAGTTGCGGTATAGCGCATTCCATTTTCGGGCAATTTTACGGTGAGCTTATTGTATAGTGAGACGTAGGTTTCATCACGGTTAGAAACGGCAGGTTGAACGATAAACCGCTTTGGTTCGATTGCCAAAACTCGGTCTTCGTTTCGGGCGATAAAAGTTGAACCATCCATTGAAGCCTTTTTCCCAACCATTATCGAAGTACATGCAGATTGTTTAAAACGAGTCATTAAATCAGATCCCCTTTATAAATATTTCAAAAACTCCATCTTCTTTTATTTTACACTTTTTGGGGAACTGAAAATAAAAATTATTATTTTATTAGCTTGTAACCAAAGCCACGGACCGTTAATAGGTGCTGAGGTTGGTGGGGATCATCTTCAAGTTTATCGCGGAGGTGACTGATATGAATATCGACGATTCGTGAAGTGTTGAGAAGATCGTATCCCCAGACACCATTTACCAACTGCTCTCGGCTAAGGACCTGATCGTGGTGGTCAACTAGGTAAGTGAGGAGTTGAAACTCTTTAGGTGTTAGATCAACTGGACTGCCATTTTTAGTGACAGTGTAATTGTGTGAATTAATTTGCCAATTACCGATTGTAACAGTTTGATGGGGACTAACTTTTTGAGGAGGTGTAGTAGTTTTCGGTTTTAAGTGACGGTATAGCCAGAGACGTTGCTCAATAAGCGGGAGAAAAAGATGGTTGTTAAACGGTAAAACGATAATATCATCAACTAGTGCTTTATAAAGTTTTAGTTGGAGCCTTTCCGTCAGTTTTGGCACAAAAATGGTAATTGGACCGTGGACCTGTTCCCGAATTAAAGTCATGGTTGCAATTGTGGTATCTAATGTTGTGTCAGCTAGATCCCACCAAATCCCAGTAGCTGTTTGCTTTTCAAGTTCCACTACTAGTCCAGTAGGGGTGGTAGTTTGTGTGAACCGCCACTGGACCTTTTTGCAGAGGTGAGTTAGTTGTTGGACTAAGGCGGTGTTTTGACTCATTAGTAAAAAATTATTGGTCATATTTTTTCTCCAAAATTTACACAACTTTTACAATGCGAAGATAAAAAATTTACATCGGCTTGATATTCTCTATTTGTACCATATGGAATTAACGAAAACAACTAGGGAGACAAGATGAAAAGATTAGTTACAGGAGTTATTGTAGCGACAATTATTGTTGGCTTGGGTGTTGGTTGGGTAAGTGCTCAAAAACAACCGCCTCAAGAGAAAGTCACAATTGTTGGTTCGACGGCCCTCCAACCATTAACGGAAGCAGTGGTTGAAAGTTATCGAGAAGTAAAACCGCGAACAAGCATTACTGTGCAGGGTGGTGGTTCCGGAACTGGTTTAAGCCAGGTACAGGCCGGCGCAGTCAATATTGGGGCAGCAGATATCTTTGCCGATCAGCAGGATGGGATCGATGAAAGAAAATTAACTGATCATATTGTTGCTGTTTCGGGGATCGTCCCAATAGTTAATCCCCAATTAGGAATTGACGATCTTTCGCTTAAACAATTACGACAAATTTATACGGGGAAGGTAACTAACTGGTCCCAAGTTGGTGGTCCTAATTTGCCAATTACAGTGATTAATCGTGCTGCAGGGAGTGGTACTCGAGTAGCTTTCGAGCAGGTTATATTGAAAAAAGGCGAACGATCAATTAATGCTCAGGAGCAGGACTCGAATGGAACCGTAAAGGAAATTGTAAAAAATACACCAGGATCAATTAGTTATATCTCGTTTGCCTATCTTAACAAGCATGTTCAACCGTTAAAAATCGACGGGGTAAAGCCAACTGCAAGGAACGTGACAACGAATCGGTGGCAGTTGTGGTCCTATGAACATATGTATACTCAAAGGAAAACGACGAAGGCTACTCGGGAATTTATCAACTATATGCGGACAAAGAAAGTTCAACAAACATTAGTTGAGGATGCAAATTACATTAATATTCATGATATGAAAGTTCAGCGAACTGCAAATGGGGAAACAAGGGTGAAAGAGTAAGCGATGGATGATTTAAAAAAGCGATTGAACCAGCCATCAGTTGAGAGTAGGCAGGAATGGGTTGGTAAATTAATCAGTTACCTGGCGATTATTCTGATTGGTGGCTTGGTAGGGACGATTTTAGTATTTCTGACCTTTAAAGGAGTCGCCCTCTTTAAGAATAATGGGGTTTCCGTTTGGCACTTTTTATCAAGTACCGATTGGCAGCCGAGTCACCACCATTATGGTGCATTGCCAATGATTATCACGTCATTCAGTGTGACAGTTTTATCAGGAATTGTTGCCTTACCACTAGCGCTAGTGGTTTCAATTGCGATCACGGAGATGTTACCAAAGAAAATCTATCAATTTTTTCAACCACTAATTGAATTATTGGTTGGGATCCCGTCAGTGGTGTATGGGTATCTTGGATTAACAGTGATCGTTCCATACCTCCGGCAGCTATTTGGCGGAACCGGTTTTGGGATCCTAGCCGCCTCGTGTGTTCTTTTTTTGATGATTTTACCAACGATGACATCAATGACAATTGATAGCTTACAAGCAGTACCGCAAAAGTACCGGCAAGCATCAGCAGGACTTGGCGCAACCCGGTGGCAAACTATTTCCCGGGTAATAATTCCCAGTGCTAAGAGTGGAATATTAACGGCGATGGTTTTTGGAATGGCCCGCGCCTTTGGTGAAGCGTTAGCGGTACAGATGGTGATTGGCAATACAACGGTTATTCCTAAGAACTTAATGGAATCTTCCGCAACATTGACGAGTGTTTTAACGACAGGAATTGGAAATACCGTAATGGGTACTGCTTCAAATAACGCTCTGTGGTCTTTAGCACTGATTCTTCTTGTAATGTCCTTGGCATTCAACCTATTAATGCGCTTAGCAAGTAAGAAGGGGGCAAAGTAAATGCGACCAGAGCGAGTTGATAAGATCGCAACAGGAGTGATTCTGGGCTTGGCAGGGTTAGTTGGTCTAATAATTCTCAGCCTACTAATTTATATTTTAGCAATGGGAATTCCTCATATTTCCTGGCACTTTCTAACTACTAATGCAGAATCATTTACTGCGGGTGGGGGAATCCGTGATCAGCTTTTTAACTCCCTCTACCTAGTAGTTCTTACACTAATTGTTTCAGTTCCCTTGGCGCTTTGTGCAGCAATTTACCTGAGTGAATATGCACCCCAAAACAGGTGGACACGGATGCTTCGGTTAGCGATTGAAGTCTTGAGTTCACTTCCATCTGTAGTGGTTGGGCTCTTTGGTTACTTAGTTTTTGTTTTACAATTTGGCCTTGATTTCTCGTTATTAGCTGGTGCTTTGGCTTTAACGATTTTGAACCTACCAATTTTAACGCGGAGCTGTGAAGATGCATTGCGGCAGGTTCCGTATTTACAGCGTCAAGCAGGTCTTGGTTTGGGAATGTCAAAGTGGCGGGTAACGACTAAAATCGTTCTTCCAGCAGCGTTACCAGGAATTATTACCGGGGCGATTTTAAGTGCTGGACGAATCTTTGGTGAAGCTGCCGCTTTAATATATACTGCTGGGCAAAGCTCCTCAGCCATTAGCTATACTGATTGGAATCCCTTTAGTCCAACAAGTTTCTTAAATCCAATGCGACCAGCAGAAACGCTAGCTGTCCACATCTGGAAGGTTAATAGTGAGGGATTAGTCCCGGATGCCCGAGCCGTTTCCAATGGTTCTGCTGCAGTATTAATCATTACGATACTATTATTTAACCTTGTTGCCCGATATGTCGGTCACCGAATTAAACAACGACTAACAAAGTAAGGAGAAGAGTATGCAAACAAGTACTGCCTTAGAAACAAAGAATCTTCAAGTCTTGTATGGCGAAAAACACGTGGCCCATGATATTAACTTGAAGTTTCCTAAAAATAAGATTATTGCTTTAATTGGTGCTTCTGGTTCAGGAAAATCAACTGTTTTACGGAGCCTTAACCGAATGAATGATGATTTTGCGACGGTAAAGGGAGAGATTAACTTCCATGGAGTAAATATTAACCAACCGAAAGTGAATGTTTACCGGGTTCGTCAACAAATCGGGATGGTTTTTCAACAGCCAACCCCGTTTCCAATGTCAATTTATGAAAATGTGATTTATGGTCTTAGGTTGGCAGGTGAAAAGGATCGAAAAGTGCTTGACCAACGCGTCGAAGAAAGTTTACGTCAAGCAGCACTGTGGGACGAAGTTAAGGACCAATTAAAAGCGAGTGCCCTTGCACTTTCTGGAGGACAGCAACAGCGACTTTGCATTGCCCGAACACTAGCAGTTCGACCAGAAATTATCTTAATGGATGAACCAACAAGTGCTCTTGATCCGGTCTCAACTTCGCAAATTGAAGATACCCTAGTACAATTAAAAGAGCAGTTTACAATTATTATGGTAACTCATAATATGCAACAGGCGTCCCGCTCGGCCGATTGGACTGCTTTTATGCACCAGGGACACTTAATTGAATTTGATGAAACGGCGACGATCTTTATGAACCCACGCGAGAAGAAAACTGCTGATTACTTGAGCGGGAAGTTTGGTTAGGAGGACAAAAGAATGGGTGCAATTTTTAATGATGAATTGAAGCGTCTTCGAAGCCACTTTATGGAGATGGGGATTGATGCAAGTGAACAGATTTATCAGGCTACCAAGGCCTTTACGGAGAGCGACAAGGAGTTAGCTAGTAAAGTTTTGAAAGCTGATCCGAAAATTAATAATGAAGAAATTAACCTCGAAAAAGAGGCTCTTAAACTTATGGCTCTCCAGCAGCCGGTTGCTAGTGATTTTCGGAAGATTATTAGTATCTTAAAGGCAAGTAGTGACATTGAACGACTCGGTGATTACGCATCTCATATTTCGCGTGCCGCCATTAACCTAAGTAAACGGCAACACAATGAAGAAATTGAAGAACAGATCGAAAAGATGATGATGATTGTTCGCGAGATGTTAGAACGAGTCCTTGATGCATATGTTTATACGGATGAACAAAAGGCTTATGAGGTTGCTAATGAAGATTTAAAGGTCGATTTAATCTATGTCCAGCAGCAACATGCGATTATGGATGCGTTAGTTAAAGCTGGACAAAACGTTAAGGCTTATGGTGACTACCTTTCAGTTATTCGTTATCTTGAGCGTGCTGGTGATCATATTGTTAACCTTGCAGAGTGGATTATTTATAGCGGTTCAGGTAAGTTGGTAGAATTAAATCCTGGAAAAGCTGATCCAACAATGGTTAAACGAAAATTAAAGGAATAATAAAAATGGTCAGGAAAAATTTTCCCTGACCATTTTTATTATTCTTTTTTTGTGAAGTTAAATTCATCCGCATGACGAAGCGAGTAGCAGAAGTAGACGATTAGTCCAATGGCAATCCAGATAAGGTATGTCAACCAGGCAGTAAGTGAAATGCTGACAAGGAGGACGATACAAATGATGATTGAAAGTACTGGAATTGTCTTGCCAAATGGTACCTTGAAAGGTCGTTTAAGTTCTGGGTAACGTAACCGGAGAATAATAACGATTAAAGAAATTAAGGCAAAGACCATTAGTGAACCAATATTAGCAATTAATGCTAAGTAGTGGAGGTCAAATTCTCCAGCTAAAATGGCAGAGAAGATCCCAACTAACCAAATTGCACGATTAGGACTTTGTGTTTTAGCGTTTACCTTAGCAAGTCCCTTAGGAAGAAAGGCACTCCGACTCATTGATTTAAGAATATTAGAGCCAGCGTAAATAAAGGCAAACACGACGGCCATAATCCCTAAGACTGCTCCAAGTGAAACCACTTCAGCAACAAAGCTGTGTCCCTTAACGATTAAGACATAGGACATGGCTTCTGAAACATTTAATTTAGTGTAGGAAACAACCCCAGTCATTACAAGACTAACGAGGATGTAGAGCGTGGTTGAGATTACTAAACATAAAATTATTGCCCGGGGAATATTTTTATCGACGTCTTTTGCATCTTCAGCCGAGGTTGCTAATGCATCAAAGCCGAGGAAGGAGAAGAAGACGGCGGAGGCACCAGTGAAGATTCCCTTATAACCATATGGAAGGAAGGGATGCCAATTACTTGTGTTAACGTGAGGAACGCTAACAATAATGAATAAGAGGATAATAAAAATTTTGACCCCAACAAGGAAGTTGTTAATCAACTTACTCTCACTCGTTCCCCGGGTTAGGATAATTGTCATTAAAAAGATCATCAGAACAGCAGGAAGGTTAACATAGCCACCTGCAGCTGGGGTAACTAAGAAGCGGTGAGGAAGGTTGATCCCAATAACTTCCAGAAATGATTGAACATAACCAGTCCAACCATTAGCAACCGTTGCCGTAGTGGTAACGTAAACTCCAATTAGAGTCCAGCCAGCCAAAAATGCGACAAACTTACCAATGGATACCCATGCATAGAAAAACGCACTTCCAGAATTAGGTAAACTGGTTGTTAGTTCAGAATAACAGAGGCCAATTAATCCACTAGCTAACGCGGCAATTAAAAAGGAGAAGACGATCGCGGGACCAGAATCTTCCGCGGCGACAATTCCAGTTAACACTAGAATTCCCGTACCAATAATTGCGCCGATACCTAAAATGCAAAGGTCAAAGAGACCGAGAGTTTTCTCATGCTCTTTACCCTTTGGTAACTGATTTTGCATAATGATGATTCCTTTCAAAAAAATACAGAAAACTGAATCTTAATTTTACATTAAAAAACACTGTGAATCAAATCGCTGTTCTTTGTAACCGCTTGCTTTAGATGTACTTTACAAATAATTACTTTTATCATTTTACAGTTAGAGTTACGTATTTAGCCTTTTTTATCTTAAAATAGAAAGGAAGACTTAAAAAAAGAAAGTGGATGGGATTAATGGCATTGCATAAGTTAGTAGTAATTTCTCTTGATTCGATGGGCTTTCGGGATCTTAATGAGCTACGTGAATTTGTTCCCCACCTGGATCAATTAATCAAAAGAGGGACCTGGGTCAAACGAGTTAAGGGAATCTTCCCAACATTAACTTACCCATCACATACTTCAATTATCACTGGTCAATATCCAGCAATTCACGGGATTGTAAATAACACTAAACTCCAACCACGGCGAGAATCACCTGACTGGTATTGGTACCGGAAAGATATTAAAGCAATGCCACTTTACGATGTTGCTCGCCAATCTGGATTGACAACGCAGCTTTTTTATGGCCAGTTACTGCCGGAAGTAAGATTGATTATAACTTAGCGGAAATCTTTCCTAACCGGATTTGGACAAACCAAGTTTTAGTTTCACTTAAAGCTAGTTCGCCGCTGTTTCTTTATAAGATGAATCATCGCTATGGAAAGTTGCGGCGGGGAATTAAGCAACCGTGGCTTGATGACTTTGTAACTGCATGTGCGGTAAATACAATCAAAAATAAGCGTCCAGATTTAACGCTGATTCACTTAGTTGATATGGATAGTATGCGCCACCGCAATGGTGTTCGTTCTCCACAAGCTAAAGCTGCTCTTCAACGCCTGGACAGTCGTGTAGCAAAAATTATCCAGGCAAGCCGAGACGCTGGAACGTACAGTGATACGGATTTTGTAATTCTTGGAGACCACTACCAGATTAATGTTGAGAAAATGATCCATCTTAACATGGTATTTGCAGAACATGGGTTATTAACTCCAATTAAAGGAAAAACAACTTACAAGAATAATTGGCAAGTCACTGCTAAGACCTGTGATGGTGAGATCTATGTCTATGCTAAGGACTATGTTAATCTCAGCAAGTTAAAGCAGCTAATCGCTGGTGTTGAAGGAGTAGAACGAATTTATGATGGAGCGGAAGCAGTAAAACTAGGTGCTGATCCTCGATGTGCGTTTCTTGTTGAAGCTAAACCTGGTTACTACTTCACAGATGAAGTTAATCGACCGACAGTTGTTGAAAAAGTTGATCCTAACTCATTGGGAACTCATGATCGCTATCGTGCTGTTCATGGTTATGGTCCTAACCAACCAAATTACTTCACGACAGCCATCTTTGCGGGACCAAGTATTAATCAAGGGAAAACGGTGGAGACGGCCCACTTGGTTGATGAAGGGCCGACATTTGCAAAAATATTAGGACTCCATTATCCAGCCCCTACAGCAGGGCAGGTAATTCCAGGAGTGATTAAGAGGTGGGGTTAATTGTTTGAAATTTACTAAGCAACAATGGCAATGGATCTTTTATGACTGGGCTAATTCGGGTTACGGAATTTTAGTGGTAACCGCAGTTCTTCCAGTTTATTTCAAGGCAGTTGCAGGTGAAAGTGGTATTAATGCAGCCAATTCGACGGCACTTTGGGGATATGCAAATAGTTTTGGGACGCTGGTTGTTTCTTTGATGGCGCCATTACTCGGGGCATTAGCGGATTACCCAAACTCAAAACGACGCTGGTTGAATTTTTTTACCTGGATCGGAATTATAATGACGTTTGCCCTAGCAGTAATTCCACCAAAGCAGTGGGGAGTATTGCTTCTTATTTATGTTTTTTCAATTATTGGTTACTCTGGTGGAAACCTGTTTTACGACGGCTTTCTTACGGATGTTGCTGATGATCAGCAGATGGATGCAGTTTCGACTACTGGTTACGGAATGGGCTACCTTGGTGGTGTGATTGTATTTATTATTTTCCTCATTGCACAAGTGTCTGGTGGCTTTAATGGCCTTCTCAGCAGTTACGGGATTGCTAAATTTAGTTTTATCCTGGCGGCAATTTGGTGGGTCGTTTTTGCATAGCCATTGTTAAGGTACGGCCACCAAAACCACAATGTTCAGGCAGTTACTGATCCAGTACGGGATAGTTTTCATCGTTTAGGGAGGACCCTTCACCACATAAAACGGTATCGAAAGATTTCCTGGTTGCTTGTGGCCTACTTCTTTTATATTGATGGCGTTGATACTATTTTTACAATGGCAACCGCGATTGGAAAAGATTTAGGAACCGAAACGACCATATTAATGCTGGTATTGCTTATGGTCCAATTAATTGCGTTTCCCTTTTCAATCTTGTACGGGTTCCTAGCGCAAAAGACATCTAACCGGTTAGCGATTTTATTAGGAATCATCGTTTACTTGTTTATTTGTTTAGATGCACTACATTTAAAATCACTAGCTGATTTTTGGGTTCTTGCAGTGTTAGTAGGGACAAGGCAAGGAGGACTTCAAGTATTAAGTCGCTCTTATTTTGGTCAGCTAATTCCTAAAGACTCAAGTAGCGAATTTTTTGGCTTTTATAATATTCTGGGTAAATTTTTCGCGATTCTTGGACCGGTAATTGTTGGCTTTGTGACCCAATTAATGGGGGAGTCAACCGTAGGAGCAGCATCATTGAGTATTCTCTTTTTGATTGGTTTGATTATTTTTGTGCTCCTTCCACGGTTAACCAGAGAAAGTGGTAATTAGAATGGTAAAGATTGATGAGCAATTTATGCGTTCTGTATTAAACATTGTTGATATTATCCCATTTGGGCGGGTAGCAACATATGGTCAAATTGCTAAGATAATTGGGCGACCACGAAACGCTCGCTTAGTTGGTAAAGCACTTGGAAAGTCCTTTAGCTATGGTAAGCATCCTTGTCACCGAGTAGTAACAGCAACTGGCAGACTAGTACCCGGATGGATTGATCAACGTCCGATGTTAATGGCTGAGGGAGTACCATTTAAAGACGAAAATCATGTTGATATTAAGCAGTGCCAGTGGCAGTGGCAGGGAATTTAAAGCATAAAAGAAGAGGCCGGGAAATAACCCGGTTCTACAATTTTAAGTACTGATGAACTTAACATCAGTGCTTATTTTAGTTAAATTTAAAATAAAAAACGAAAGAT
>NZ_JACSQW010000018.1 GCF_014836425.1 Limosilactobacillus avistercoris
CACCCGCATAGCAGGTGGTTTTTTGTTTCGCACACTCGCTCTGCTCGCGTGCTCAACTAGGTCTAAAGACACTAATAAAAAGCTTGGGAAAACAAAAATGTTTCCCAAGCTTTATTTTTTTAATTTCTATCGCTCATCCCAAAAATTTGTAACAGGGAGATGAAGAGGTTAACAAAGTCTAAGTACAGTTGAAGAGCGCCTAAAACGGCTAACCCAGTAACTGATACCTGGTCACCATAATTAACATAAATCTGCTTCATCTTTTGTGCATCCCATCCAGTTAAAACGGTAAAAATAATTACCGCAATAAAGGAGAAAATGTAAGCAATTGCTGGACTCTGAAGAAACATATTAATAATGTACGCAATAATTAAAGCAATCAAGGCTGCCATTGCGTGTGAACCAAACTTAGTTAAATCACGCTTTGTTACTGTCCCGTAAACTGCCATTACAATAAAGATAACTGACGACGAAACAAATGCGGAAGCAATGCTTGCACCAGTGTAAGCACCAGCAATTAATGCAAATTCAACACCGTAAATGATCGAAATCAACATCAACATTATAAAGGCACCAACTGGGTTTCTTGTAGCACTAAAACTAATTCCCATTGATAGGGCAATTGGTAATAAAAGGATAATCCACGTCATTCCCGGATGAGCACCAAAATAACCGAAAACTTGTTGACGGAAAGTGTTCATTGTTAAGTAGGCAGAAAACGCGGAAACCAGAATTGCTACTACCATGTTACCGTACATCCGGGTTAAAAACCGATTAAGCCCTGCGGCATCAGTAACAACCCGACGTCCCGGTTGTTCAGAAAAATTATTCATTTAATATCATTCCTTTTAATTTGACTATCTTTGACTTTTCAAAAATAATAACAAACTTAATGGTAAGCTTCAACCCTTTAACTACTTACTCAATAATTCTTTATACTTATCTTCATACTTCTCAATATCACCAGCGCCCATAAAGACGACTACTGCATCATGATAGTAAAGAAGCTTAGTCATTGTATCCATATCAATTCCTTCACTGTTAGGAATCTTGGCCTCAAGATCTTCACTTGAAACATGACCAGCATGTTCACGGATTGAACCAAAGATTGGAGTTACAAAGACCTTATCTGCTCGTCTTAATGATTCTGCAAAGCCGTCAATATAAGCCGCTAACCGTGAATAGGTATGTGGTTGGAAAACAGCAATTACTTGGCGATCTGGGTACTTTTGCCGTGCAGCATCAATAGTAGCCTTGATTT
Source organism: Limosilactobacillus avistercoris (assembly GCF_014836425.1). Taxonomy (GTDB): domain Bacteria; phylum Bacillota; class Bacilli; order Lactobacillales; family Lactobacillaceae; genus Limosilactobacillus; species Limosilactobacillus agrestimuris. The sequence goes on from NZ_JACSQW010000018.1 coordinate 1,262, forward strand.
CGCTTGGATGGTGAGCATAATCATCGATCAAGGTTTCATCAGCAATATCAGTTTCACTGAACCGACGCTTAACCCCAGTAAAGTTTGCCAATTCACGCTTAATGTCTGCCATATCAACATGTTCCATATAGGCAACTGCAATTACTGCTAAGCTATTAAGAACACTATGTTCACCATAAAGATGGATCGTGAAAGTCCCTAACTTTTGATCCTTAAAGTAGGCATCATAAGTTGAACCTGCAGGAGTCCGTTGAATATTTTCAGCACGGAAATCATCATTTTCACCAGTTCCGTAATAGTATACTGGAACATCAACATCTAATTTCCGGAGATTTTCATCGTCGCCCCATGCAAAAATTGCCTTCTTAACTTGCTTTCCATATGTTTCAAAGGAAGCACGAACATCATCAATATCCTTAAAGAAGTCAGGGTGATCAAAATCAATATTGGTCATAATTGCATAGTCGGGATGATAAGCCAAGAAATGATCCCGGTATTCGTCAGCTTCAAAAACAAAGAAACGATCCTTAGCATTTCCCTTACCAACACCATCACCAATTAGGTAACTAGTTGGTTCAACACCATCAAGAACGTGAGCTAAAAGCGCAGTTGTACTTGTCTTACCATGGGCACCAGCGATTCCAATACTGGTATGACTAGTAACTTCATTCTCAACCGCTTCAGGATAGCTCATCACTGTTAAACCAAGTTCATGAGCTCTTTTCACTTCTGGATGCTCTTCTCCAAACGCATTTCCTTGAATAACGATCATTCCTGGCTTTAAGTTAGCAGGATCAAATGGAAGGATCTTAATCCCGTTTTTTAATAGTGGGCCTTGCGTAAATGTTTCCTTTTCAATATCTGAACCTAAGACTTCATTTCCCTTATCATGAAGAATCCGGGCGAGTGAGGCCATTCCTGTACCTTTAATCCCAATAAAATAATAAGTCTTCTTATCCATTAATCTGGTTCCTTTCACAAACAATTATTAAAAAATTGACAATTTAGTTTTCAGCTAGGAAGTAAGTATTGGCCCGATCAAAGTCAACTGCTTCACCAGTTTCCTGCCAGTCATCAGGGATTATCCATAAGCCCTTCTTGTCAGGGGCGTTCTTTAGCCGTAATTCACGGAAGCCACAAAGCATTCCTTCACTCTCGACTCCCATTAACTTACCTGGCCAAATAATCTTACCATCTGGCATCATTGCACCGGGACGAGCAGCAACAACCTTAATGTGTTCCTTAACGTTAGGAGAACCACAGACAACTTGGATGGTCTTACCATCTTCTACACGGGTTTGGGTAATCTTAAGGTGATCTGACTTTGGGTGATCCTCAATCTTTTCAACATAACCAACAACGAACTTTGGTGTGTGATCAGCTGTCAACTTCTCAGTAAAACCAGCTTCACTTAATACTGCATTTAATTTTGCAACTTGATCATCACTTAAAAATACCTGACCCCGTTCATCTTTTAATTCAGGTAATAGTTCACTCGCATCAAAGAAATTGTAGCCAAGCAAGCTATCATCCTTAGTATTCGTAATTTGCGTAACTGTTCCCTTTGAAGTTACAGTTTGGTCATCTACATCTGGACCAGTAATAACAACTAAAACATCCCCCATCTCTTGGGGGTTATAACTAGAAATTAACATCAAACTTTCCTTTCTCCATCAAAATAACAATGAAGGTAATCGCGACCCATCACTTCACTGACCCCTTCATTCTTTTTACCGTTTACCATTTTACTTCAAATCATTTAAAAAATCTTCCACTTGTTGCTTTGTTTTCCGATCTTTATTCACAAAACGGCCAATTTCTTTACCATTACGATAAACAACAAAGCTGGGAATCCCAAAAATATTTAGTTCAGCTGCAAGATCGATATTTTCATCACGATCAACTTCAATAAAGGTATATTCTGGAAAATCTTTTTCAATTTCTGGCATTGCCGGCTTGATAAAGTGACAATCTGGACACCAACCGGCATCAAAAAACAGTACATAATCCCCATCACTGATCTTAGTTAGTAGTTGTTCTTCCTGCATTTGTGGTAACTTTTCCATTTTCCTACCTCCATAATTTATTTGAAGCAATTATATCATTAAGAAGCTAAGACTGCGTCTAATTAGCTTTTTTACCTCGTTAATGTTAGAATTAATATTATCAATTTTGATACTAACTAACAAAGGAAGCAATTAATTAAATGAATGATTCTAATAGTTCACTTAACCCATGGTTATTACCCGTTACCCTCGGTGCATCTGGAGTAGTTGGTTTCCTTGCTGGAAAGTTGTTTGGTCAACGACGTATTTCAGCTGACCAGATTCTCAAAATAATTCGTGATGATTTCAAGCGTGAAGGAGAGGTTACTGGCAGTTGGATCAACCAACACCGGATCCCCTACCAATGTTTTGCAGTTAAAACCGAGGCTTACGAAGGTGGTATCACCCGTTTAGAAGATGATCAACCAGTTGACTATCAATTTATTGCAGATGCAAAAACTGGAAGTCTTCTTTCACTAAAGCGGATTGAACAGTCATTAAACAATTAAAAAATTTTCTGATTAAAAAGGGACTGGAGAGTTACTTCTCCGGTCCCTTTTATTACATTATTCCCAATAATCTTCAAATTTACTTGAAGCACTGGTAATCGCATCAACATTTTCAGCGCTAAAATCACTTTCATTCATAGTTGAATCTGATCCTTCCCGCTGAAAATAAAATGAAGGTTGTTCGTCACCAGAGTGAAAATCGACCAATGTTACTAAGCCAGAAAAGAACCAGGCATCATCAAAATTAATATGATAGTTAATTCCATCCTTTTTCCTTATTAGTGTCGCCCTTCCAAGGTCCTTTTCGGGGCTAAACCCTTGGCGAGAGCTATGCTTAACATTATGTGGTTGAACGGTCTTTCCGTAAAATTTAATTCCGTCACCGGCTTGGAGGATATACGTATTTTTGAACCACTTATTCGCAGCCGCTGTAACGATTAGTTTCATCGAATCACCCCTATACCGATTTATTTTTGCAATGGCATCGTTGCCGTCAACTTATAAATTGGCTGACCCTTAGAAGCAAATTTATGTTCATATTCAGTTTCAACGTTATGTTCATTCTCATCGCTATTATGAAGATCGAGCCAGAGACCATCAAACTTCATTCCAAAGTTATTCATACTTACAACAGAGAATTCAAAGAATCCCATATTATCAGTCTTTAATTCTACTTGACCTTGGGGTTGCAAAATCAATTGGTATTCACTAAGAAATGTATGATACGTTAACCGTCGTTTTGCATGGCGCTTTTTTGGCCATGGATCAGAGAAGTTTAAATAGAGCTTATCAATTTCATGTGGTTCAAAGTATTCGGTCAGTTCTTCTCCTTCACCACAAATCAATTGTAAGTTAGGTAACTTTTCAGGAAGTGCTTTTTTCAAAGCAATTGCTGCAACAGTCCGTTGAATCTCCAAACCAATAAAATTGATTTCTGGGTGAGCTTTTGCCATTCCAATAATGAATTGGCCTTTCCCCATCCCCACTTCAAGGTGGAGCGGTTGCTCTTTAGAAAAACGGGATTGCCACTTTCCCTTAAATTGTGTTGCATCATCAACTAGTAATTCAGGATGCTCCGCCATTAACGGATCAGCCCATTTTTTATGTTTTACACGCATAATATTCCTCACTTTGTTATTTTTTTAATTCGACTTTGAAAATAAAACTTAATTAGAAGATAGCTTTCGCCTAACCCCAAGATAAGATTTATGATTAACCGTTGCCAATTAAGATCACGACCAACACTTGCCAATACAATTAATAACATCTCAAGCACAATCACCTTACTCAACAGTCGCTGGAAGTCCTTAACTTGAGCTTGATGAGCAATTGGATAAATATGGGTAAAGACATTATTTTGGTATTGCTCATAAAACGGCATCATTTGGATTGCCACCAAGTACACAAACAGGAGCACAACAACTGTATTTAACCAGTTAACCGGAATAAAGAAAGCAATTAGCATCCCCACAATCGTCAAGCGAATTACTAAACCACTTACTTCTGTGTTTCGGATAAAGCCATGCGCATACAGGTAAGCCCACGGCCGATTACCATTCTCAAGCAAACTGATTAATCCAGTTGCCCACTTTCGTCGCTTAACGTTCCCTTGAACACTTGGAACATCAGTAAAGAGATTAAAGAAACGGTAAATGCTGTACATGCGATCTTGTTCTGCCCGTACGGCTAGCCGCCAGTCAATTGCTACATTTCTATAATAAGCAACCATTGCGCCCAGTAAAACTACGGATACCAATAACCCCCAGACTGGCCCGACAAGCCAAGTAAAAAGCCAGACGATTAGAGGATTTACCCAATATTCAGCAGTTGTTCGTCGGTGCTGCTCACCCCACCGAATACTAATCGCCTTTCTAGCGGTCCAAAGCCAGGTTACTTTAGTAATCAACGCTGTGATAAGGATCAAACTAATGTCAATTCCAGTCAGGCGTTCAGTGGTTAACGCAAACGGAAGTGCCACTGCGGAAAGTGCCAGCATCATTAACACACCTAAAATCATACTATAGGTTGTTGCTTGTTTAAGATAATTTTTAATTGCAGTCACTTGCGGTAACAGGAAAACGGGATCCGGTCGCCTAATCAACGTTGCAAGCCTGCCCACCTGAGTAATCAAGACAAACCAGAGCACGAGTAGCCAACGAGACCACCACAAGTGACTATTCAACTGTGGCAACCATTGCGAATAACCATAAGCTAATGCACCGAAGAGGAAGAATAAGGCAATCACAAAATGATCATTAAACACTAATCGCCAATACTTTAATAGTTCCATAAAGTGTCTTTGACGACGTTGACTAAATAAATTATTCATTTTGATCATTCCTTGCTAAGCTTAGATAAATATCATCCAGCGATTCATCCGGTCGATCCGCTTTTTGTCGTAATTCTTCTAAGGTTCCGTGAGCACGAACTTTCCCATTAGCTAAGAGAACAAAGCGATCACAATAACGTTGAGCAGTATCAAGAACATGGGTCGACATTAATACAGCTGTTCCAGCCTTTTTCTTTTCTTCAATTAATTCCAATAAATCATGAACTGCTAGAGGATCAAGACCATAAAAAGGTTCATCAACAATCAATAATTTAGCATCGATCATCAATGCACAGCAAATCATTACCTTCTGTTTCATCCCCTTTGAAAAATTAGCCGGGAACCAGTCAAGTTTGTTATCTAGTCGAAAAATTTTTAACAACTTGTGGGCTCTTTTCCAAGCATCATCATGCTTTAATTCATAAGCCTTAATTGTCAATTCAATATGTTCCCGAAGTGTTAACTCATCATAGAGGATCGGTGTTTCTGGAACATAAGCAATTTGCTTTTTATAATCAACTGGATCTTTTTGGATATTAACGCCATTTAACGTAATTTCGCCAGAAAAAGGCCTTAATAAATCAATAACGTGATTAATCGTTGTTGACTTTCCGGCCCCATTAAGGCCAATTAAGCCAACTAATTCTCCAGCTTTTACCTGGAAACTAATATCTTTTAATACTGGAATTCGGGAATATCCTCCTACCAGATTTTTAATTTCAAGTGCCATTATTTTTCCTCTTTTTTATTGACTTATCTAGCGTTGATTATATCATAGGTCACTTATTGACAACTCTTTTTTAGAATACTTTTGGTATACTTATGGTAACAATAAGTTTTAAAAGGAGCGATCACTAATGGACAACTGTATTTTTTGCAAAATTGTTAAGGGTGAGATCCCAAGTTACACGGTATATGAGGACGATGTGGTAAAGGCGTTCCTTGATATTTCACAAGGCACCCCTGGTCATACCTTGGTTATTCCAAAGAAGCATGTTCCTGACCTATTCGCATATGACGAGGAATTAGCAGCAGCTGTCTTCTCCCGTCTTCCAAAGATTGCCCGGGCAGTTAAGGCTTCTAACCCTAAGATTAAGGGATTGAACGTCCTTAACAATAACGGCAAAGTTGCCTACCAATCCGTTTTCCACTCACACATTCACTTAATCCCTCGCTACTCCGATCAAGATGACTTTAAGATGATTTTTAAAGATAATTCAGGTGAATACAATGACGCTAAATACAAGGAAATTCAAGAATCAATTAAGCGACAATTTGACAACACCAATAACTAATTATTTTCAAAAAGATATCAATAATATCAAATTTCTTCTCGGCTCACTTAAACAATTACAATCAAGTGTGCAACGTTTACAAGGCGCCACTAAGGGAGTTATCCACTATCTGGACAGCGCTAAACATGATGTGGAGCAATGGCAATTCAAAAGCCAACCTCGCCTTGAAAAAATCCAACAAATTATTGATAAAATGAAATAAAAGGAAGTTCCCGCATCCGACTAAATCGGATAGCAGGAGCTTCCTTTTATTTATATTAAATTAGTTACTTCCTAATGAAGAACCATTATTTGACTTAGTAGTAGTTGCATTACTGTTTAAGTAATCATCCATAATGTTCTTCAGGTCATTATCCTTAATCGAAACATTCCCCTTCTTCAGAACATTTGAAACAACCTTGTGTAAGAACTTCGGATCGTTCATCTTTTCTTGGACGATTTGGGTTCTTAAGTCGTTAATGTGTTGGCTCTTCTTTCCCTTAGCAGGGTGTTCAATCATGTAAATAACAACGTAGCCATCATCTGTCTTAACTGGTTCAGTAGTAAATTCACCAGTCTTTAACTTAAAGGCTGCCTTCTTGTAAGCTGAATCAACAGAAGTAGAAGTATTATCAAAGGCAGCAACCTTTCCACCGGCTTCCTTAGTAGAAGCATCGGTTGACTTAGACTTAACTAACTTCTTAAAGGTCTTATAAGGGTGATTAGAGTTATTCAATTGATCAATGATTTCTTGAGCATCATCCTTACTTCCAACAAGAATTTCAGCAGTTTGGACCTTTGGCTCATACTTCTTCCATTGCTTATTAATCTGAGCATTAGTGATATGAGTATAACTCCGAACAGCAGCTTCCAAACATAAGTTAGAGCGAATCTGTTGCTTTAGCTTTTTCTCGGTTAAACCTTGTTGTTGCAATACCGCACTAAATTGTGAACCATACTGGTTTTTGTAAGTGTTATATTGAGCGTTAACCTGCTTATCGGAAACTTGCTTCCCGTATTCCTTATCCAAGACCTTATCCAAGATCATTTGTTGAAGAACTTGTTTCCCGTTTGTAGTGGTCTTCATTTCGTTGTAGTACTCTTCTTGAGTAATCTTTCCACCACTAGTTGTTGCAACAGCCTTGCTTCCACAAGCAGCTAAGGGAAGAGCCAATGTTGCACAAGCAATGATTGCAATTAATTTTTTCGACTTCACAAAAACACTTCCTTGATTTATTTATAATTCTCACAAAACTTACCAATCTAATATACCACACTCGATATGTGATGCGCTGTCTTGATAAAGAATGTTTAAATGATTTTCAAACTTTATTCTTATTTAATCGATCAAGGTCAATCACTGGTGAACCCAATTCTTTAATTTGATCATTTGCGGTAAAGTAAATCACCTGATTTTCCGTGGCCATTTGCTTTAATAATTCAAGCATTCGACCACGACGAACATTGTCAAAGTTAACAAAGCCATCATCTACCATTATTGGTAATTTAATTTGATCACTAATGACCGCAATAAAGCCAAGGCGGAGTGAAATAAACAATTGCTCAGCCGTACCAAGTGACAATTCAGGTACCTGAAAGACCTGCTGTTCTTGACTCAAAGTACTAATCCCATCATCATCTACCATTATTTTTTGGTAACGATCATTAGTCAAAATAGCAAAAAATTTTTCTGCCTGCTGAAGGATCTTCGGATAACGATCTTGAGAGGCAAGCTTTAAAGCACCATTAATCCACCGAATAGCAAATTGTTCACTTAACCATTGTTTTGTCTCGTGCCAGATTGTTGTTTGTAAATTGGCTAATTGCTGGTTTAATTCACTAAACGAACCATCCTGAACTAGCGAGTTAATCTGAACCTTAAGCTGAGCTAATTTTGTTTCAATTTCTGTCTGCCCCTGTTCATTAGCTGCCAATTCCTGGTGAGCCATTGAAACATCCTTGTCTAGGAGAGCTTTATCAGTATAATTTGCCAACTGCTTACGATCATTATTGGTTAATTGCTGTCCGTAAACCTCAGTGGTGACCTTTCTTGTCTGCTCCGTAACTTTTTGTGTCTGGAGTCGTTTGAAATCATCATCGTTTTTAATATTAAGGGACTTATATTCAGCTTCCTTATTTTTGAGCTCGGTTGTTAGCTGGACCTTTAACTGGTCAAAGCGATTTTGTAGTCTAGTTTGTTCTTGTTCTGCACCAGCTAACTGTTGTGAACGATCTTGCATTTCAACAAGCCAACGATTATAACTATTGATTAACTCGTTAATTGAGTCAGCTACCATCTTAATTGGTAACTGACGTTTTAAGCTTTCCAATCGTTGATTAAACTCACTTTTACTTTGATCAACTTGTTCTAATTGAACTTTTAAATCCTGATAACGATGAAGATCAGGCTGCATCATTAACCATTTATCAGTGGGAAACGAAGATAAACCATACCGTTCTCCAAATTGCCGTAATTGTGAATGCTGTTCTTCAGCGAGTTGTTTTTTATGCTGTTGTTGCTTAAACCATAAACCACCCGCTGCACAAAGAGCAATTATTCCTAAAATCCATATCAGCGGCTGGTGAAGAATTAGTCCAATGATGAAAAGGACAATCCCAATTCCAGGAATAAATAGACTTTGATTATTTGCCTCATAAGAAATAGCATTGAGCAATCCCTCAAGCTCACTAACAGCCCGTTCAGAAAGCGGTGCTGGTAAATTAGAATTCCCGTATCGTTCTTCTAATTGTTTAAGCTCGTTTTGCCATTTGGCTTGCCGATCTGTTCCCTGGTTATTGCCTTGAATTTGCAATGTCAACAATTGATCCTTCAACTGTTGGTAGTGGACTCTTTGTTGTCGATAGTCATTTACTTCAGGAGTAGAAAGTTCCTTAATAACTGCTTGCTGTTCAAGTAATTGTGGCTCAAGTGCTTGAATTTGTTTTCGCAGTCCCCGTTCTTGACTTTGAATTTCCTGAACCTTAACTATTTTCTCATCTGTTAACTTTATTCCTGCCTCTGACTTTTGCTGTTGACTACGCCATTGTTCAAACACAGGCCATAACCGTTGAAGACGTTCTACTTTTTCAACTTTGTCTTTAAGTTTAGGTTGTTCCTGTTGGAGTTTCTTTAGCTTAAACTGCCCTTTGGCCTGTTCCTCAACTAGTCGATGATAGTCACTACTTTGCAACTGGGCTTGATTAACTCGTTCATGGAGTTCATCGTATTCCTTTAAGTGACGGTTTAAGCTTAGTTTTCTACCACGTGGCTTATATAGTGAGTCAGCGCTTTTTTCTAAACGGGCAATTTGCTGGAGCCACTCTTGGCTACCAACTGCTCCCAGTCGTTGTAACTGTTGCGCAAGTTGTTCTCGGTCAAGTTCATCATTTAAGATATTATTCTGGTTAAAACTATAAATTGCTTGATAAAGTTCTCGATCTAACGGACCAATTAATTCAGTGAGGAAATCAGCTCTTTCCTTTTTCCCTTCTTCATTAGTGATCGTTACCTTGCCACCATTTTTCCCCTTAACCCGTTTAATAACGTACTGGTGTTGGTTTGCATCAACCGTCAGTGAACCACCATAACCTGAGCCATCCTTAGGAAGGTATTGTTGGTACTTATTCTTTCCGCGACCATCCGCAAAGCCAAAAAGAATACTCAATATAAAGGCAGCTAAGGTTGTCTTCCCTGTCTCATTTGCTCCGTAAATCAATACTGGATTATCAGTAAATTTAAAATCTTGATCATGCCACTTTCCAAAGCCATCAATGTGAACCCTTTTAATCTTCATGATGGTCCTCCTCGCCTAATTCTTGACTAGCCTCACGACGCAATTCTTCAATCATTGAAGGTTCTGTAAGATGTTCAGCAATAAAATCATACTTTGATAATTTCCCCACTAACTCTACCATTGCCGATTGATTAAAAACTTCTTTAGCGGCTTGATCCCAATATTCTTGATCTAAATCAGTCATCTTGGGAAGATTAGCCTCCCCAAGAAGGTTAATTTGATAAGGCCACCATTTTGGCGAATCATCTTCTGCAATTTGTTCCTGAAACCGTTCTAAAATTGTCCCGTTAGTAATTAACTGTTTTGTTAGAGCACTCATTTCACCAGTTGACTGGACATTTAACGCAATCATTTTAAACTGCTCACCCGGCTTAACTTGCTGTCGTAATCCTTTAATTATGATATCAGCAGCTTGCAAGTGATCTAAATTAGCGTTAACCGTACACCACTCAATTGGTGCAATGGCCTTAAATTCTGCCTTTAGCTTACTTAAATCACTTTGAACAAGGTAATAACCATGTTGGCCATCCTCATTTTTATGCCGACCTTGGGGATCACCAGGATAAACAACCGGAGGATTATCATTAAGTACTTGGTGTTTATGAATATGACCTAATGCCCAGTAATCATAGTTCTTTTGCAAAAGCTCTGCTACCGTAAATGGAGCATAGTGGTCCTGTTCGGAATTATTTTGAGCAAGTGCCCCATGGAGCATCCCAATATGCCAATCAGTGGTTGCCTTACTTGGAAAACCGCTTACCTGATCAGCTGATAACCAGCGCTTCCCGTAACTAAATCCAGTAATCGATACCGTTTCTTTATTCGAAAGTGTTAATGTTTTGGTTTCAACCTGATTGCCGAAAACATGAACGTTCTGGGGAAGTGAAGTTACTCCTTCACTAACTATTTGGTAATCATGGTTACCGTAACTTAGGTACACTGGAATCTGATGTTCATTTAAGCGTTGACACTGACGAACAAAAAAATCTTCCGCTTCAGCACTATGGTGATCCCGATCATAGATGTCACCAACAATTAAAACAAAATCGACTTGTTCTTTAATGGCATTATCAACAATTCGTTCAAATGCTGTAAAAGTTGACCGATGAATCTTTTGCCAAATCTGCGTTGGCATATCAGCAAGTCCCCGAAATGGACTATCTAAATGTAAATCTGCAGTATGAATAAACTTCATCTTTTCACCCTTTGAATAAAAAACGAGAAGAGTGTTCAGACACGACCGTCATCATTCATCTTCCCGTTATCATTTTTATAACTAAATTAACAGTTACTTGTCAGCTGGTTGTGGGCCTTGTGGCATAACGTCCTTGTAAATGTCTTGAATAGGACTAGTAATTGTCCGGTTGAGTTGTTGGAGCATGTTATCAACAGCCCGTTCTTGGTTCATTAAAGTTTGTACTTCAGGTTTAGAACTCATTTCCTTAGCAATTGTTTGGATTGCGTTAATTTCGTCTTGAGTTAACTTTTGGCCAGCCATTTGCTTTTGTTGAGCGTTAGCTTGCATTTGTTGGAACTTCTTGAAAGTATCAAAAGTATCCTTTTGGGCCTTTAAGTTATCAAAAGCCTTCTTCAAGCCTTGATATTCTTGTGTTTCTTTTAGTTGATTACTAAGTTCATTAGCGGTGTCATAAATATTAACCATTTTTGTAACCTCTTTTCATTTATTCAACAATTTGATTGTATCATACTATCGCCTAATCATCATTTTTTCAGAATAAAGAACGAACATCATTCCATAACTGACCTGCACGATTACCAAAATCATTTACCGATTGGTTAAAGCGATTCATTAAGTCGCCACCATTCTTCAAGAAGGAGCCCCAACCTTTACTACTCTTTCCGCTATTAGCATTTGCACGCGTCTGAGCATCTTGAACATTAAACTTCGTATTTGGCGTATTTTTCAAGATACCAGTCATTTCTACTTTGTAAAGGCTATTAACATTCTTCATTGAAATATCCTGGAGGGCATGCGCTGAATTAGTGTCATCATACCCTTCCCAAGTAGCAACCACCACATCAGGAGTATAACCAACAATCCACTTATCACGATCATCGGCACTATTACTCTTAACCGCAGATTCGGTTGTCCCTGTTTTCCCGGCTAACGTATAACCTGCTGGACGAGCTGATTCTCCGGTCCCGTGTTCAAACACCCCAATTAACATACTGGTCATGTTTTTGGCAGTATTAGCAGTCACAACCCGCTTGGGCTTAGCCGGTTTGGCAGTAACAATGGTTTTCCCAGAAGCATCTTTAATTTTTGTAATATAGTGCGTATCCGGCATTTTTCCTTCATTCGCAAATGTCGAATAAGCCCGGGCAACTTGTTCTGGAGAAACCCCCTTAGTCATTCCACCAAGGGCAAGTGCCAAGTTTTTGTCGCTTTTCTCAACCGGTAAGTCAAACTTCTGGGCCATCTTATACCCAGTATTAACACCGATCTTATTCAGTAACCAGACCGCTGGAGCATTCAAGCTTTCATAAACCGCTTTATACATTGGAACACTTCCGGCATACGTATCGTCATAGTTCTTTGGCGTATAATCATTAGTTCCGTATGATTGCTTTTTATCCTGAAGTGTTGAATCATAGAAGTAGCCATGTTCCAATGCTGGCGCATAAACGACCAATGGTTTAATTGTTGAACCTGGTTGTCGCCGCATCTGTGTTCCCCGGTTAAAGCCACGAAAAACATGCTTCCCTCGGCCACCGATAATTGCTGTAACTCCACCAGTCTTGGGATTCATAGCTACTGATGCTGACTGCACTTTAGTTCCGTCAACCGAGTCACTTGGGAAGTTATCGTCATCTTCATAAGTTTGCTGCATGGAACGTTGCTGATCCTGATCTAACGTTGTATAGATCTTATAACCATTATTCATGATTTCCTTTTCTGAAAGATGGTATTTACTAATTGCCTCAGAAATTACAGCATCAAAATAGTACGGATAACGGTAAGTATTTGGTGTAACATACCCGTTCCTAACCTCCAATGGCGTTTTCTTATATTGGTTTGCCGCAGATTGGCTTAGTTGATGATTTTCAACCATTAATTGTAAAACAAGGTTCCGTCGTTGCTTCGTTGCGTCAGGATGGGCAACCGGATCGTAAATTCCCGGTGATGTTAACATCCCCGCTAACGTTGCTGCCTGAGGAACGGTTAATTCATCAGCATCACAGTCAAAATACCGCCTTGCCGCATCTTGAACACCCCATACACCGTTACCAAAGTAAGCATTGTTGAGGTACATCGTTAGAATCTTCTTTTTACTATATTGATTCTCCACCTCTACCGCAATAAAGATTTCACGAGCCTTCCGGGAGAAGGTTTGTTGCTGAGTCAAAAAGGCATTTTTAACTAGCTGTTGCGTTAAAGTACTTCCCCCACCAGAAATATAGTTCCGGTGGAGCAGCTTATTTTTAATTAACAAGAATCCGGCCCGGCCGAGACCCTTAATTGAGAAACCGTGCTCATGGTAAAAATTACGGTCCTCTGTAGAAATCACTGCTGCTGGAACGTTCGGTGAAATTTTATCCAAGGATACATAGGTTCCCTTTTGTGAATAAAGGCTACCTGCTGAATCACCATTACGGTCATAAATCATGGTTGGCCGTTGCAAACGATCCTCAAGATTTTTAACATCTGCCGTTTTAGCAACAAACGTCAGGTAAATACTGGTTACTAAAAACAGTGATAAACAAATAACAATTAGCCACCGTGTTATCTGATATCGGTGCCAAAATTGTTTTAACCAACGTATAAAACGTTGCCATAATTCTTTTAAAATTTCCTTTATCCGTTGCCAAAGTTGCTTTAGCCAGATCTGTAACCGTTCACGGAAAGGAGGCTTTTCTGGTTCTCTTCTCATTTATTAATCCCCATATTGAATAACATTAAATCTAAATCATTTTAACACAGGATATTTTTACCATAGTTTCTTTTTATTGAGCATAACTAAATTTTAAAATAATAAAGCAACCTAAGATTAGTCCTCGATGATAATCTTAGGTTGCTTTTATCTAGCTACGACATTTATTACATTTCGTCAGGAGCCTTAACATCAAGAAGAGCTAATGCTGACTTCAAAACGTGACTAACCGTTTGAGTTAATGCCAACCGTGCTGGTTGTTGTGGATCATCATTTAAAATCCGGTTATGAGCGTAGTATTGGTTAAACTTCTTTGCAAGTTCCAAAGCATACTTTGCAACTACTGATGGATCATAGTTAAGTGCAGCCCGCTTTACAGCTTCACCATATTGACCCAAGAAGCTAATTAATTCCCAAGCACCATCGCCAACTTGAGTTAAGTCAACATTACTGAAGTCACGGATACCGCCCTTCCGTAAAATACTCTCAGCACGTGCCCGAGCATATTGAACATAAGGACCGGTTTCCCCTTCAAACTTAACAACGTCTTCAAGCTTGAAATTAACCGCATTCCGCCGGTAGTTCTTTAAATCATGGAAAATTACGGCACCGATACCAACTTGCTTAGCAACTTCATCGGCGTTCTTCAAATCAGGGTTCTTTTCTGCAATTTGCTTCCGTGCCAAGTCAACGGAGTCATTAAGAACGTCTTCAAGAGAAACAACATTTCCTTTACGAGTTGACATCTTTTGACCATTCAAGTTCATCAAACCAAATGAAATGTGTTCAATTTGGTCCCACCAGTTAAAGCCAAGTTCCTTCAATGCCATCCGTAATTGCTTAAAGTATACTTCTTGTTCAGCACCAACAACGTAAAGTGACTTAGCATGGCCGTACATCCGCTTCCGGAACAATGCAGTAGCCAAATCACGAGTAATGTAAGTAGTCGTTCCGTTGCTCTTGATAATTAACAATGGTGGCAAGTTGAATTGATCAAGATCAACAATTTCAGCACCACGACTCTTCTTTAATAATCCCTTGTCACGGAGAAGTTGGATTGGTTCTTCCATCTTTTGTGCTGAGAATGCTTCACCATTAAATGAATCAAACTTAACATCCAGCATCTTGTAAACCCGTTGGAACCGTTCCAGGGAGATTTCACGGAACCAGTGCCAAAGACGCCATGCTTCTTCATCACCGTGTTCCAACTTTGCAAACCATTCACGACCAGCATCTGTGTATTCTGGGTGTTCATCGGCTTCAGTGTTAATCCGAACATAAAGGTGAAGGAGAGTATTAATTGGGTCATTCTTTAAACCTTCTTGGACTTCTTGACTGTCACCCCACATTTCGTAGGCAGCCATCATCTTACCAAATTGAGTTCCCCAATCACCAAGGTAATCAATCCGAATCAAATTGTAGTTAACCTTTTCAAGGATCCGAGCAATTGCTTCACCGATCATGGTTGAACGAAGGTGTCCCATCCCCATTGGCTTAGCAATGTTAGGTGAAGAGTAGTCAATTGTTACGTTAGCCTTATGACCAAGATCACTTTCACCATAGTGTTCAGGATCGTTCAAAATTGACTTAAGGACATCAGCACCAACATTGGCCTTATCAAGGAAGAAATTAATGTATGGTCCAGCAACAACAACCTTATCAAAGCCACTTTGATCAATCTTCTCTATTAGTTCACTAGCAATCATTTGAGGAGCCTTGTGTAAGCTCTTGGCTAAGAAAAATGTTGGGAAAGCATAGTCCCCATTATTTGAATCCTTTGGCCGTTCAATTTTTTCTTCGATTTCATTTAACTCTAAGTCTGGTAATGCAACAGCTAAGGCATTGGCAACTTGTAATTTTTCGTCCATAAATTAATTCCTCCTATACAAAAAATCCCCAGTAAATAAGTAATATTTACTAGAGACGAGATTTTCCCGCGGTACCACTCTAATTGAATTAGAATTCCACTCATTTATTAAGTTTTGCCTATGAAGCACGCCTTCATAAAAACGAAATTCCTGACTCCCACCATCACAGGATCGCTGACAAACCGTTTCTTACTACTACTCTTCAATCATTGGTTTCTTGTCTAGTGTATCATAATTCATTCGTTTGTAAACAAGAATTTTTTCAATTCATTTTAGTACAAATACTTGCAATAATTCTTGTTCTTGCAAGCCCTTTATTGAGTCACCACCGATTCTTTTATGTTACAATTTTCCCAAACATGTTATAGAAAGGTTGCTGATAGACATGATTAACCAACAAGTACAAGCAGTAACAATCGCTGGTCATGACTCAGACGGTAGTGCAGGGATGCCCGCTGACCTTCACGCATTTTTCGCAGATGGTGTTTATGGTCACGGCCTTCTTACCGCAGCGGTTTCCGGTAATTCTTACGGAATCGATGCAGCACAAGTAATGCCAAAGGACTTTATTGAACAACAGTTTAAGACCTTATCCGCTGATTTTAAAATTTCAGCTGCCAAAACAGGGATGCTGGCTAATGATGACGTAATCAATGTTGTCGCTGATCAGTATACGAAGGTTGACTTTGGCCCATTGGTGGTTGATCCAGTAATCATCACTAAACACGGTGCAATGCTCCTGGAACAGTCAGCATACGAACTCTTCCGTGAACGAATTATTCCGCTTGCTACCGTGATTACACCTAATTTCTATGAAGCACAAAAGTTAACTGGCCTTGAGTTAAAGGACACTCAAGAAATGTTTATTGCCGCAAAGAAACTCCAAGAAATGGGAGCAAAGAACGTGGTAATTAAGGGGGAACATAATGACCCTAACCAAAAAGAAGTAGTTGACGTTGTCTTATTAGAAGATGGCTCACACTTTGAATTAAGTAAGCAATTTTTTGATACCACCCATGTTAATGGTACCGGTGATACTTTCTCTGCCGTTATCGCTGCTGAATTAGCTAAGGGAACAGACGTTAAGAATGCCGTTCTCCGGGCTAAAGATGCGGTCTATGCTGCAATTTCACACCCAATTGAAGTTGGCCATAAATTTGGTCCAATTAATCACTGGGCGGCACAACGTGAATTAAAGAAGAAGGAATTATAATGATTAACCATTATCGTCATAAAGTTGTCTTAGTTGGGGATGGTGCTGTCGGCTCTGCCTTTGCGTTCTCCCTCCTTCAATCAAATCGTGAAGTTGATGAACTTGTTATTGTTACTCGAAACCACGATAAGGCCATTGGAGATGCGCTTGACCTTGCTGATATTACTCCTTTAACTGGACCAACCGATGTTTTTGCTGGTAATTATGAGGACGCCCATGATGCGGATGTCGTAGTTATTACCGCTGGTATTCCACGGAAGCCTGGCGAAAGTCGCCTAGACCTAATTCACAATAATATTAAAATTCTCAAGGGAATTGTTGAGCCAATCGTTGCTAGTGGTTTCAATGGTGTTTTTGTTATTTCTAGTAACCCCGTCGATCTCCTAACAACACTTACCCAGCAAATTTCTGGTTTCCCAAAAGAACGGGTTATCGGTACCGGAACCTCTCTGGATACGATGCGCCTACGATTAATTCTTAGTCAACGTCTAAATATTTCAGTAAATGCGGTCGATTCACAAGTTCTTGGTGAACACGGTGACTCTTCATTTGTCACTTTTGATGAAACCATGATTAATGGGCGCCCACTAGATGAAATCATCCAATTAACACCAGAAGAAAAGGATGAAATTGAGAAACAAGTTCGGCAGGCTGGTGCAAAAATCATTCAACATAAAGACGCCACTTTCTATGGAGTCGCCAAATGCCTCTCAACAATTGTGTCCGCGATTGTTGAAAACCAAAACACAGTCATTCCAGTTTCGGCTCCCCTCACTGGGCAATACGGGATCAATGGCCTTTACCTTGGTTCACCAGCAATTATTAACCGTCAAGGAATCGGTCAAGTAGTTGAATATCAACTATCGCCTACTGAACTAGCCAAAATGCAAGCATCAGCAAAACAACTTACCGCGGTCCTCAAAGAGGTTCAGTAAAAAAATAACCTTCAAGGCTTACCTTGAAGGTTATTTTTTCAATCCAATTTTTAAGCGGGTAACGAGAATCGAACTCGCGACGCAACCTTGGGAAGGTTAAGTTTTACCACTAAACTATACCCGCATGAACTAAGTAATAACAATTACTTAGTAAGTATATCGCTAATTTAACTATTTGTCAGCCTTTTTTGATGATTTTTTTGTTGTCTTTTTATCATCAGATGACTTTGAAGATTTCTTGTCAGTATCTTTACTACTGTCTTCATCTTCGTCATCACTCTTTTCGGTACGTGGAACAGCCTTGATCATCTTGGCTTCACTTTGCCGAATAACTGCACGGCCATTTAATTCATTAACCCCGTTCTTATCACTGGGTTCAAAATCCTGGATCGAAATCATTACAGAGTTATTGTATACTTTTTCAACAATTCCGGTAAAATCATGTTCCATTGGACCAAACTTCTTTGCCTTAACAAGATCACCAATTTCAAAATCAGCCACAGGCTATCACCTCTTCATTAATTTAGTAAACACAGTAATGTACGATACACTTTTTTTGCCATTTTTTCAAGCAAAGTACTCGTTTCACTCCCATGAATTCGCATCAGTGTTACAATCAAATTCTGAAAGGAGCTTCCCGATGCTAAATCTGTTAATCCCATTTGCGATCATTATTCTCTTAATTTTTTCCACTACTGGTCTCCACGCCAAGATGGAAAAACATGTTAATGATTGCTTAATTATTACCCGATGTTTTTTCTTCATTCTGTTAACATGCCAGATCATTCAGCTATTTCTCACCTGGAAAACTCAGCTACTCGTTAACCTGATATGGTTAATCTTTTCTATTGTTCTCTTTGCTTTTACTGCAAATGCTTTTCGAGAAAAGATCGTAACGTTTGGTAATCCACGTCACTCACGATTAGTATTCGGAGGAATGATCATCAACCTCTGCTTATCTTTAATTGTGATCTTCTTTTAGAAAGCGATCAAGTTCCTCAGCGGCTCGCGCACGTGTCAAGTAAGGGTAAGATTCATCAAACGTCATCTGTGCTAGTGTTTTTCTTGAACCTCCAGGAATTAAGATTCTACTAAATCCTTCTCCAGCAGTTCCCCGTTCTGTTCTTGCAATCTCGCCTTCTAAAATCCCACGTGCCACTTTCAGGATTTTTCCTTGGTAAGCACAGGCAAGTACCGTTTCCATCTTAAATGAACGATCTTTTCCCTGAACAAGCTCAATAATATGTTGGGCATATTCACGGGGTGTTGGGTAAGCAACTAAATCACGTGCGGTCCGAACACCAAGAATTTCAGGTTGGGACGTTAAAGTTAACCCAGAATCATCAGCAATTACTAATTGTTCCGGAAGAAATTTACTAATAAAAAGTGCTTTCCTACTTGCATTCTCCGTATATGAACGGTTGCCTTCAGAGGGAAAGTGCTTTTTTTCAACCAATTCTGTATACTGGATTGCGTCATTTTTGCGAACACGCAGGATTTGTTGAAGCTCTTTAATTTTATCCTGATTATGACTAGCAATGACAAATTGCAATTTTCACCCTCCTAATAACGAAGTGGTGCGACTACTTTCTCAAGCCACTCTTTGGCACTTCTACTATGAATTTCTGCAAACGGAGCGCGTTTAATTAACCGATCATCCACATTAAAAAGTCCTAATTGACCCTTAATTGGAAGTGGGTCTATCCAGTACGATCCATTCTTTGTAAATGGCGCTATTTTCCAAGCATAATACCGGCCATTATCATCTTCTCGTTGCTCAACGTCAATAATCTTAGCAACACAAAGAGCATAACCAGGAACAAAGCCGCGAATCTTCTTTGCAGTGTTACAAATTAGAAGATCACCCCGGTACTTAGTCGACCAGGTACGGTATTCTTCAGTTTTCGTGCCATGCATTATCTCAGCTGCGTAATCTGAACGAATGGATAAGGCCTTCATGGCGGTGCCTCCTTGGTAAATAGGTTCTCTATATTAATTTTGTGTCAAAATAAAAAACTCGGTAAATCAATGTTTACCGAGCTAATTTATGCCCCAAACAGGATTCGAACCTGTACATGGAAACCCATACAACGACCTGAACGTTGCGCGTCTGCCAATTCCGCCACTGGGGCATCGTTATTAAAGAAATAACAACAAGTTTATTATACCGGAATCCTACTGAATTACAAGTCCTATTTATCCTCAATGAACTGAATCATTGTCCCATATCCCGTTAGTACTAAAAACTTTGGGGCCACTTGAACGTTTGCCACATTGGTATTAAAACGGACACCAACGATTCCATCTGCATCCTTTTCTGCAGCCCGTTCACGCAATTTCTGTTGAACTTCAGTAAATAATTGATCTAGCGATTCAAACAAATCAATTGCATCACTTGGTAACATTAAATGAGCCGTTGCGTTAACAACTCCTAGAACCTTATGTGCTTGTGGGTAATCCTCAGTTGAAAGAAACATCCAACCACCTCCAAAACAATTATACCAAATTTAACTATCATTAACCGATACAAGAAAAGGCTCCAACACTTAGAAAACTAAATGTTGGAACCCAACTTTTACTGATGAGGGGAACGATCAATTAGTCTTATCGTCCACTTCCTCATAGTGCTTACGGAAGGAGTCTTACCACTTTGCACTGGAACTTTTAATTACTAAATACAAACTTTTGATTCTCATCTTCCGCAAAGTCGCTTTTTATTCGTTACCGTCCAGATAGTGCACCCTGGTAACCACCATTTAAATTAAAATCTTTCCGGTTACTCTTATGTTGCTTCTAGCCTACTCCGTAACTTCCTTCGGCTCTATTGGAACGGGAGGTTTACTTTTACCTCATTTCCTTCCTCATCAATAATATATCATTTTTAGCAAGCGCTTTCAAGAACTAACTAAAAATCCGTGAAAGCATTAATAACATTGCAACCAAGTTATTTAATCCGTGCAATAGCATTGAGTTTCGAATATCGCCATTCTTTCGGTAAACGTAAGCTAAAGTCATCCCCATTACACAGTACAAAAGGAAACTAATGATATTAGTACTTATATGACCAGCAGAAAAGACCACTCCAGATAAGATTACTTTGGGCCAAAAAGTATTCGGCTTAAAGAACAAGTTCATTAATACACCACGAAAGACTAACTCTTCTGCTATCGGTGTTAAAACTACCGCTGAAACTGCAAAGACAACAGTTACTAGTGGATTACGTCCTAAAATTGTCATTAGGCTTTGGTTATTAGCTGTTTCTGCCTGGTGATAAATTACAATGTCTAATATCTCAAGAATATATTCACTAGCTAATATCACTAAGTAACCACCAATAATTAGTTTCAGGTTAATTTCTTTCCTAATCGGTAATTGATTATGGTTATGGTATTCCTGACGAGCCCACATGATTATAAAGTAATAAAGGAGTAAAGAAATTACGATTAAGATTATCGTTTTTATCGTAACTTGATGACTACGATCTGCAATTCGCATTGCGGTTAATGGTAAACCAACACACACGAAAAGGACGGCTACTAAGCCACCCCGCCTAATGAGGGAAAAGACTTTACTCATTCTTCTTCCCCTTTTTCTTTTCTTGAAGGCGCAGTTGCTTCCGTCGTTGGTAACTCCACTTTGCTGTTACCCTTGTTACTAATAAGTTAGCAATCACAAATCCTAAGATCCATAAAATATACATTGACCATCCGGAAATCACTTTACAAATAGTCAATGCCACTAAAATTGCGAAAATAATTAATGGCGGCAAAACCACCTTTAAAACTAATTCTGCTTTCACTTTCTAACCCTCCGCACTCATTTCAAGAAATTCATAAATACTTTAGCAAACTAATCTTGGTGAAAGACATCTTCTAATATCTGTTTAGTCGTTGCCATTTGCGTTCCCCGAGATCGCACATAGTCAATCTGCGAAATAAGGATATCATACGTCCACATAGAAGATAAATCTTTTTCGTTGAAATAATGGAGATTCAATGTAATTTCATTTAAGTCGTGAATCATTCCCGAAAAATCATCCACTCCTTGATATTTTTTTGTCCCAATAACTACCGGTAAGTGGTTATCAGCAGAATCTCTCAATACATTCATTAAAATATTTCCGGTTGTGATCTCTGGATGATCATCCAAGAATTGTTGCACCCGCCAAATATCAAAATAGTGGTTCTCATGAGCTACCTTAGTCTTTTCCGAAACTGTTGTTAAATAATCTGTTTGATCATTAACCGCACTGATACTTTCGATCCGGATGGCAATTAAGCCATTGATCTTACCATCCCAATCAATACTAATCATTAAGCAAAAATAATTATCGAGTCCAACTATAAAGCCAACGTTAAAATATTCGTCTCCCTTAATATTATGCATTTCAACCAGTTTCCCTTGTTGCTTGGCAATGGTTAACTGAATTTTAACATCTTGCTTATTTGGCTGTTCCAAATCATTGCCCCCTAATTGTCATTCGATTAGTCAAATAAAAATTCGCCAAAAACAGTCTATCAGGAAAAGCAAAGTAAATTCAATTAATAGAACCTTACAAGTTGATAAACGATTAAATTCTACTACAGAATATATCAAAATTTGATTAGGAATCCACTATATTTTGTAGTAAGATAATTCTTGTGTTTAAAAATATAGTAAAGAGGGGCCAACATGGTGATAATTACTGCAGGAATGATTGGTGTCGGAAAAACCACCTTAACTGGTAAGATTGCGGAACATTTACATACAACAGCCTACTATGAACCAGTAGGCGAAAACCCAGTATTACCACTTTATTACGCAAATCCAAAGCAATATGGATTTCTATTACAAATTTATTTTCTTAATAAGCGTTTTTCAATGATTAAGCAAGCACTATCCGATGATAATAATGTTTTAGATCGGTCAATCTATGAAGATGCATTATTCACCCGTGAAAATAATGCAGAAGGAAATATCAGTGATACCGAATTAGAAGTTTACTTGAAGCTATTGGATAATATGATGGCAGATCTTGAACGGTTACCAAAAAAGGCACCTGACCTAATGGTTTATTCTGAAACCGACTTCGAAACAATCCTTTATCGGATCAAGAAGCGTGGTCGGGATTACGAACAAATTGATAAGAATCCCGAATTAAAAGACTACTACTACAAGATGTGGTGTGCTTACAAGGATTGGTACCGGGACTATGATGCAAGTCCAAAAATGAAAATTGATCTTGAAAAGTATGACCTAGAAAATCCACGCAATGTCGATGCTGTTTTGGCAATGATTGACGAACGCTTGAAGGATATTCGGCATTAATATTTGAGTAATTAATTTAATACGAAGGTAAGCTCCTCAGATTGGCTAAGAAGTCAATCTGGGGAGCTTCTTTTTCTCTTATTAACTAATAAGTATCTTTTTCAATCCCGTAAGCATTCCCGCTGATGCGGCACCTCCAATAACCGAAATTACTGGCGAAATTTTCTTATGTTCAGAAACTGTACGGTGAGAAGAAGCTTTTACATGCTTTTTAGGCGGTAATCCTAATTGTTGATACCCCCTAGTAAGGCCGCTCTCACTTCCATCTTTTTTCAATTCATCATATCTTGTTAGCTGGTAGCTCTCAATAATTTGGTTTAATTTCTTATCATAATTTGGATCGGTTGCATAACGTCCGACAAGCGCTCGTGTTGCTTCCCGGTAATTCTTAACCGCTGAACGGTGGACCTGATTGTACAAAGGCTGCTGTAGTGTTTCAGCATAATCACGTAATGACTGAATATCACTAGCATACGAACGGAAAATATCTTGAACTTGTCTTGGTTGTCCATTAATAAATTCAGTTGTTGGTTTTAATGTTCCCTGACCACCAAAATGTCCTTTAACTCCAAACAGGTTATGGTGTGGTGCAAGGCTTAAGTCGCTCGAACCCCAGTTACTTTCTAAGGCTGCCTGAGCAATAATAATGGATGGGTATAGGTCAAAATCCTTTCCAACTTGTTGCGCATGCTTAGCGATTCTTGCAATAAAACGCGCTTGGTTTGGTAATGGTTGTCGGTGTGGGTACTTCTCCTGATCAAGGGAATGCCCACTTGTGGCACCACTTTTTATTTGTGGTTCTTCTTGTTTATCGTTTTCCTTGCCCCACTGTTTTCCTTGTTCTCGTCCCTTCTGATAAGCAGCTTGCTCAACCTGGTTGTCAAATGAATGTGTTTGTCCTGCTGCTTGATCCGCTATCCCTAATTGAAAAGCTTGCCGATACTTTTGGGTAGCATTATGGAACTGAATGAGAAATTCACGTGTATACTCATCACCTTGGCTGCGTAATCTTTGCGCACTTACTTCTTCCTGGTTAATTACCGCAACTTCAGCGTCATTCCGTGCCTCATCCACCTGACTAGCCAATCCAGTTAACGATGTATTAAGTGATACTAGCATTACCACCGTTCCTAAAATCACTTTATCTTTCATTTATCTCACTCCCGATTTAACTCTCTAACTAATAAATACGGGATAATTTGGAAATCGCACTTTTAAATTTTAAAAAGACGCCAAAATTCGGAAAACCGAATCTTGACGTCCTATTCATACTCTTGGAGACGTGTCCCCTTTATTTAATTAATAAACTATAACCGGTTCATTAACTTCAAGGCTATTATATGCTCCTGCCGCATCGCTCGGGTGCATGTTTGCACAACCATTAGAACCATCATTTAAGTAAGCAGTCTTAGACCAGTTATGCCGCCATGAAGCATCATGGAAACCACAACCACTATCAGTAAATTGAGCCCAATATTGAACCTTACTGCTGTACTTAGAACCATTATCACTTGTTCCGCGTAAAACCGATGGTGATTGCTTGTACATGATATACCAGACTCCCTTTGGTGTTTGGTCAGCCTTATTACTCATCTTACCAGTAACAACATCAACTTCATCTACGCATTTACCGTCCTTATAGAACCAAGCATGCTGTGAAGCAATTGAAATAACGGCATAGGTATTACCGATTCCGTCATTTTCTGTTACACCATAACCAGTTCCACGGCGGTTATAACCAATTCCGTAAATATCAGCCTTCGCATTAACCGAAGATTTACCAGCTGCAATCGCATCAGCTAAAGTCTTTCCGGCACGTTCTGCGCTAATTTTCCACCCGTAACTACCATCTCTAGTAGTTGTTATTTCTTTACCCTCAGGTGTTTTAAACTTGAATGCTTTTCCTAGTGTTGCCTGTTTTTGATTAATTTGCTTAATTTTTTTATCAACCGCAGAAGTATCATAGTGGTATTGACCATCTTTATAGGTAGCACTAGTGATCACATCAGCCGTTGTTAAATGATAAGTCTGCTTCTCAACCTGATAGTTAACCTTTTTCCCGATTAACTTTTGCAACTGTTTCTTTTCATTTTGAACTGTTTTACTATTCGTTGAAAGTGGTTGCTGTTGTTTGGCACTAAGAGAAATTTTACTATTAGAGGCCTGAGAACTTAGTTGTTTGAGAACGTGTTGCTCATCAATTCTCGTTCCCCGTTGTCCCTTATGGACTGTTACTTTACCATTACGTAATTCCGCATAGGCATCAACCGGTGCTTGACGGTCCTTATTCATCCGTTGAAGTGTCGTTTGAACAATTGCTTTTTTGGCATCATATTGGCTGAGATCCTGCTTAGTTAGCTTAATTTGTAACGAATAAGCTTTCCGTGAAGGGAAAAACGAAAATTGCTGATGAAAAACATTCTTCATCTTTGCTTCATCTGTTGCAGTTAATGATGAACCACTATCTGGGCCATCATAAATCAAATCACCATTTAGATAAACACGATTGGTGTTCTTAGCTGCTTTAACCTTCTGAAAAGCTTGCTTAGTCGTCAAGCCACCAACATTAATCCCGTTAACAGTAACATTTCGGTTAAAATGGTGTGCTTGATGCCACCAATTTATACCAATTACAATCACTAATAATCCAATAATTGCTAATAATACGTGTTTTAATTGAAACCGCATCGTTAAATACTCCTTACGTCGAATCAGTAATAATAAAGTATCGACTGTCATATTTTACCACGATCTGTCCCAATTAGCATATTTTGCCGAACATACGTTATACAAAATGTGAATTTCTTCATTTTCTATATTTCTTTACTAAAATAAGTATTTACTAAAAAGGCTCCAAGGTCCGAAAAACTAGACTTTGGAGTCTTTTACTTCAAGCAGCGTCCTGTTAAATTTCTGGGTAACTACTTTCTTTAATATCCAACTTTTTATTATCTAAATCGGTTTTTACTACCGTTACATCACATGGAGCGACCCGAACGGTATAGGCTGCAGTAGACCCAACAATTAACCGTCCAATTGCGTTTAGGCCAGTAGCGCCAATTACAACTAGATCGATTCCATTATTCTTTGGGAACTTCTCAGCTAATTCAACCTTTGCATTTCCAATCTCAACGTCAGTGTGAACTTCCTTAACCCCGGCTTTTTCGGCCTTTTGTTTGTCTTCAGCTAAGCGTTTGTTCATCGCTTGAATTGCAGAATTATAAATACTCTTGTCAACAAAACCAAAGCCACTTGGACTGGTTGTTGGGTAGCGCTCCCCATTGATTACACTAAGTAAATATAAAGCTGCATTATTTTTCTTTGCAATATCGACGGCCTTAGTAAAAGCCATTTCTGATTGTTTTGAACCATCAATCCCAACAAGAATCTTTTGGTAACTCATAATTGACACCTCCAACAATTAAGTTAACCCTTAACGGATTTCACCTTTATTTTACCATAATGCTAGCTAACTGCTTAATCAGTTACCAAGTCATTAATTGCCTGCATATAGATTGCCATTGAAGTAATCAAGTCATCGACTGGCTGGAATTCATTTGCTTGGTGCATGGTATTTGGCGTATTTGGCATCAGTGCACCAAAAGCAACCCCACGCTTCATTAACCGGCCATATGTTCCGCCTCCAACTACTTCTGGCTTAGCGCCTTGATCCCCACTAATATCGGTGTAGGCCTTCATTAACGTTTTAACAATTGGATCTTCAGGATCAACATAGTGTGGTTCTTGACCTTCCCCTTGCTTAACCATGATTTTCAATGGTTTCGTTACTTGCTTAACCTTTTCCTGAATTTCATCTGGGGTAATTCCCTTAGGATAACGGAAATTCATGTTGATTTTGCCACCATTTTCTTCAGTAAAGTTTAAGATTCCGGCATTCATTGTCAATTCACCCATTACGTCATCCGTAAATGCACTATTAAACTTCTTCATCC
This sequence comes from Limosilactobacillus avistercoris, assembly GCF_014836425.1. Classification (GTDB taxonomy): domain Bacteria; phylum Bacillota; class Bacilli; order Lactobacillales; family Lactobacillaceae; genus Limosilactobacillus; species Limosilactobacillus agrestimuris. The sequence continues at coordinate 28,382 of NZ_JACSQW010000018.1, forward strand.
TAGTATCAAGATGGAGGTATTCAGCAAGGAATTTAATAAAACTAGCGGCACCACCAGCAAAATCATACTGGTTTAGGAATAAGGCCAGATAAGTTCCCGCATTAATTCCCTTTTCCGGTTCCATTCCGTGAGCAGCTTTCCCAATCACGGTTATCTTTAAGCCATCCATTGTTTCCTCAATTTGGCCAGTAACCGGATTTTCATCAATGAATTGGCCAAACGCGCTCATAACCTTTTCCTTATCTGAAGTGGTAATTTCCGCTACAGCTTCTCGTGGTACCATATTAAAACGCAAGCCTGATTGGAAACTCTTCAACCGTGCTGTGCCCTCGTCTCCTGCTGGAACATCTAGAAGAAGTGAAAATTGTCCCTTCTCACCATTAATTACTGGGAATTCCGCATCAGGTGAAAAGCCAAGTGTTGGTGCTGGTTCAACCTCAAAGTAGCGGTGCATCCCCGTCCAGTTGCTTTCCTCATCTGTTCCAACGATAAACCGCACTTTCTTGTTAAATTTAACTCCCTGATCCTTTAAATATTTAAGGGCATAGTAGCAGGCCAATCCAGGTCCCTTATCATCAGAGGCACCACGAGCATATAACTTTCCGTCCTTAATAACCGGCTTAAACGGATCAGTCTCCCAGCCTTTACCGGCAGGCATTACATCGAGGTGGGCTAAAATAGCAAGTGTTTCATCACTCTCACCCCATTCTGCATAACCAACGAGGTTATCAATATTTTTTGTACGGAAGCCGTCATTTTTTGCCATCTTTAAGAATTCTTGTAATGCCTTGGCTGGCATTGGTCCTAAAGGATATTCGTCAGTTGCTGCCTGATCATCACGAACACTGGGAATCTCCAATAGAGTAGTCAGGTCTTTTAAGTAACTTTCTTCCTGACTTTGTGCCGCCTTCATCCAATCTGTCATTTTATCGACCTCCATTAATCTTTTCGTTAAAATAATGATACCATGAAAGTAGTCGTTTTCAGCTTGAAAGCACCCAATATAAAGGAGTTCTTAAAAATGAAAGAATTAACTGATCAAATTCTTTATGATGTCATTAAACCGCGGCCCAATAATAGCTTTAAAGGAACATATGGAAAGGTCACCCTTGTTGGTGGTAACCGTAATTTTGGCGGAGCAATTATTATGGCTTCCACTGCTGCCGTCTGCTCAGGGGCTGGATTAGTCACTACCGCAACTGATCCAAGCAATTCCGGTGCCCTCCACTCCCAACTACCAGAAGCAATGTTTGCCGATTTTAACGATGCCGACCAAGTTGCTTCATTGGTTGAACCCGCAACGACTGTCGTAGTTGGTCCTGGGCTAGGGGATGATGAAACAAGTCTTGCAATCCTCAAAAATGTCTTCGCACATACTAATGAAAAGCAAAATGTCGTTATCGATGGTTCAGCAATTACCCTTATGGCCCGTGAAGACTTAGCCCAACCACAGGGAAATATTATTTATACCCCTCACCAAATGGAATGGCAACGCCTCTCAGGAATTAAGATCACTGACCAAAGTGAAGAACGCAACAAAGCAGTTCAAGCTAAATTAGGTGCTACCGTTGTTCTTAAAAAGCATCATACCGAAATTTATACCAATGATGAAGTTTACCAATTAACGATCGGTACTCCTGCCCAAGCCGTTGGTGGAATGGGTGATACATTGGCAGGAATGGTCGGCGGCTTTACGGCTGAATTCTCAAAGTCACCATTAAAAGCCACCCTGGCAGCTGTGTATTCCCACAGTGCAGTTGCCGAACAGATTGCAAAAAACCAATACATAGTTCTCCCTCACCAAATTAGTAGATCACTACCAGTATTCATGAAGAAAATGGAAGCTGGAAAAACGGAACACCAAATTGGCTTTTTAAATTAAATTTTTCTATTTACCTTAGATCCAAAATAGGCTCCAAGGTTCGGACATTTTCCGAGCTTTGGAGCCTATTGATATTTTAAACTATTTTTTATTTAACTAATATGGAATATCTGCCGTAATCCTCGTGCTTTTGTCCCCAAGAGCTTATCAGCAAGACGGAAGTGGAGTGCTAAGTAACCATAAACACCTGCACCAACAAAGACACCAATTATTAAGGTGATAAAGGAAGTGTATCGACCGTATGGACTAATGAACAATCCTAATAAAAGCATAATTCCCTTAGTTACGACCAGCATAACAAGTGAGTATGCCAAAATTTGGTTAGTTGGAAGTGCCATCTGTTCAAAATTCAGCCGGAATTCCCGGTTAAATGAACGAATAATGAGACAATTAATTACCATCATCGCAATTCCCGTAGCCAAAAGGGGTCCTAATCCTTGAGCTAACCAAATACATGGGAATTGAATTAGCAATTTGATCACTAAACCTATTCCTAAGTACTTCATCATCCGGCGATTTTCTGAGATCCCCTGCATCATTGCGGCTGCTACAGTGTAAAGTCCCAGTGGAATTGCCATAAATGCCGCAAATTCAAGAACAATAACACCAGCATGATTATACCGATAAAAAACTGTATATATCTGTTGGGCTACCGCATATAAGCCGAGAACAGCCGGAATCATTACAAAATAGAATAACATCAGGACGTTTTCAATTTGGTTTCTCATCCCTGCATGATCATTCTTTGCTCGAGCCATTGCCAGTAATGGAATTGCGGTAACAGCCAACGCATTCGCTAACGCAATAATAATCATATACAATTTGTTAGCATTAAACGCGAACAAGGCATATAAAACATCAATTTGGTACTTAGTAAAGTGTCCAACTAGCGGCATCATCCGTTTAAAACTGTATTGATCAACTATTTGGAAAAGGTTAATTCCTGATTCAATAATGATAAATGGAATTGATTGGTAAACAATCTTCAGAATTAATTCAGTCGTTGAAACTTCTTCAGCAGGTTGCTTAATCGTTCCTGGTCCCTGCATAACGCCTCGATATTTAACCCATGCAAAGAATAGAACTATACATGCACCAATTGCACCAATAAATGCAGCAAAGGTCGATTGGCTAACTGCACTCACCCAGTTTCCTTTCTGAATCTTCATGATGAGGTAAGTGGCCCCTAACATGTAAATAACCCGAAGAAGCTGTTCCACAAATTGTGAAATTGCCGATGGTGCCATCATGCTATAACCTTGAAAGATCCCTCGACTAATCGCCATCAACGGGATAATAAAAATCGCCCAAGCTAGCGAACGTAATACCGGAATCAGGTTGGTATCACCGTTATAAACAATCGGCCACGAGGCAATATACATCATGACCGTCCCACAAATAACCCCTGACGCCAGAGCCATGTACAGCGCTGAACGGTTTAATTTTTGACTAACCCCGTACTCATTCAATCCATTATAGTGCGCGACAAGCTTTGAAATAGCAGATGGTATTCCTGCTGTTGAAATTGTAATAAAAAGACTATAAATATTATACCCTTGAGCATATAAGGCATTGGCTTCATCACTATATGCCCCTAACCAAGTAACCCAGGGAATAATGTAAATGGCCCCAAGAATGCGTGAGGTGATATTCCCCGCCGTCATCCATGCTGAACCATTCAGCATTTTTGAACGAGCAGTATCCTTTTGCTGTCCTTCACTCATAATTTTAAAATCCTACCTTTTACTTTCTAAAATCAATACTAACCATTCTATCCTTAATACACCATCGTCGCAAATTATTTTAGGAAATCTTAGTTAATACTGCTCTAAATCAACCGTTACCATCTTCACTATCGCGTCAGGATGAGCGGCTTGAACTTCAGCTAAGTCGCTAACTTGAGGGGCCTTTTCAAAATGGCCGAGTTTATCATTTAGTGTAATTGCCAATCCCAATTTGGCAAAGTCCATCGCACTCGCCATATCTTTTCCCTGAGTAAATGCTTCAGGGAGATCCGGAAAGTCAACTTCAATCTGATCATTTTTTTGTTGAAAGATTGCTGGATAGCTTACGATTTCCACTTCTTTATTCCTCACTTTTTCTTTTATTAAAACACCCAGTATTTTACCACGACCTAAATGTTGACGAAACTTTTAGTGTAATCTACAAAAGGCCCCAAAGCCTGGCAACACCAAACTCTGGAGCCATATTTGTATCTGCAGGAGTGTAGACTGCCGCCATACTGTCTCCTAGATAATATTATCTCAACGTAACTTACTACTTAGCAACAATATTAACAATCTTGTTTGGCACAACAATAACCTTCTTAATGTCTTTGCCATCAGTAAACTTTTGCACGTGTTCATCAGCAAGTGCTAGTTTCTGGGCTTCTTCACGGTCAATGTCTTTTGCCATCTTGATCTTTGAACGAAGCTTTCCGTTAACTTGGATGATCATTTCAACTTCGTCTTCTTCTAATGCCTTTGGATCATAGGTTGGCCATGGTTGATAAGCGATTGTATCACTAACGTTAAAGTGACTCCATAATTCTTCGGCAACGTGAGGAATTACTGGTGAAATCATCTTAACGAAGCCTTCCATGTATTCGACTGGAAGATCATCAGCCTTGAATGCTTCATTAACAAAGACCATTAATTGAGAGATGGCAGTGTTAAAGTGCATCCGTTCGTAATCTTCTGTAACTTTCTTTACGGTTTGGTTGTAAACCTTAGTTAACTTACCGTCATTGAAAGTTGAAACCCGATCACGGAGGTGGTTATTTTCATCCATCAATAACCGCCATACACGTTGAATCCACTTATATGAACCATGAAGGCCTTCTTCATCCCATGGAACAGATTCAGTTAATGGACCCATGAACATTTCGTAAAGGCGAAGGGTATCAGCACCATACTTTTCAACGATGTCATCTGGGTTAACAACGTTTCCTTTAGACTTAGACATCTTTTCATGGTTAGCACCAAGAATCATTCCTTGGTTAACCAACTTCATAAATGGTTCCTTAGTTGGAACAAGTCCCAAGTCGTATAAGACCTTGTGCCAGAATCGGGCATAAAGAAGGTGGAGAACTGCGTGTTCAGCCCCACCAACATATAGATCTACTGGTGACCAGTAATCAAGGGCTTCCTTTGATGCAAACTCCTTACTGTTATGTGGATCAGTATAACGGAGCCAGTACCAAGATGAACCAGCCCATTGAGGCATTGTGTTAGTTTCACGGAGACCGTGCCGACCTTGATCGTCATAAACATTAACCCAATCTTCAACGTTAGCCAACGGACTTTCACCGGTACCTGATGGTTCAATATTATCGGTATCTGGCAATTTCAGTGGTAATTCATCTTCTGGTACCAAGGTTGTCCGCCCATCGTCCCAGTGAATTACCGGAATCGGTTCACCCCAGTAACGTTGCCGACTAAAGATCCAGTCACGAAGACGGTAATTAACTTTCTTATGGCCAGCATTATGTTCGTCAAGCCATTCAATCATCATCTTCTTGGCATCCGCAATGTTTAACCCATCCAAGAAGCCAGAATTAATGTGTTTACCATCACCATCAAAAGCACCTTCTGAAAGATCAGCCCCTTCAATGATTGGTTTAATTGGCAAATCAAACTTCTTGGCAAAATCGTAGTCACGTTGATCGCCAGATGGAACTGCCATTACAGCACCAGTACCGTAAGAAGCTAAAACATAGTCACTGATCCAAATTGGTAATTTTTCACCATTAACTGGATTAATAACGTATGAACCAGTAAATACCCCAGTCTTATCCTTATTCAAATCAGTCCGTTCAAGATCAGAACGACGGGAAGCTTCTTCTTGATACTTCTTAACTGCTTCCTTATTTTCTGGAGTAGTTAATTGATCAACTAATTCTTGTTCAGGGGCAAGTACAACATAGGAAGCTCCAAATAAGGTATCTGCACGAGTAGTAAAGACTTCAATCTTAGTATCTTCATCACCAGCAACTGGGAAGTAAACAGAAGCACCTTCTGAACGACCAATCCAGTTGCGTTGCATTTCCTTAACACTCTCTGGCCAATCAACCAAATCAAGATCATCAATCAAGCGGTCAGCATAGGCAGTAATCCTCAAAACCCATTGCTTCATTGGCTTTCGGTAAACTGGGTAACCACCACGCTTGGTCTTTCCATCTTCAACTTCTTCGTTGGCAACAACGGTTCCCCCCATAAAGTCTGGTGCCCAGTTAACCATGATCTCACTTTCGTAAGCCAAACCCTTCTTATAGAGTTGTTCGAAAATCCATTGAGTCCACTTGTAGTATTCAGGATCCGTTGTGTTAACTTCCCGGTCCCAGTCATATGAGAATCCGAGTGATTGAATTTGGTTACGGAAATGATCAATATTCTTATTAGTAAAACTCTTTGGGTTATGGCCAGTCTTCAATGCATATTGTTCTGCTGGTAAACCAAAGGCATCCCAACCCATTGGGTGTAAAACATTGTATCCTTGCATCCGCTTCATCCGTGACATTACATCAGTAGCGGTATAACCTTCTGGGTGACCAACGTGGAGTCCCTGACCTGATGGGTAAGGGAACATATCTAAGGCATAGTACTTCTTTTGATCTTTGTTCAAATTAGCCTTAAATGTTTCATTCTTTTTCCAGAAACGTTGCCACTTATTTTCAATGGCAGTATGATCGTAAGCCATATCTTTCTCTCCTTTATTTAATAAACAATTTTCCTGTTTGATCGTATTAAAAAAGTCCCGTAGAAAATTTATTCTACGAGACGAAATAATTCCGCGGTACCACCCGAATTCCATGAATTAATCATGACACTTCACGCCATAACGCGGCAAACGTTACTACCTACTCCAATTTCAGCAGTAATTTTCTTGGACGAGTTCATTGCTAATAATTCCCGTGTTCACAGCACCACACGATCTCTGAAGAATTAAGTAACAACTACTATTTCCAATTCGATCAAATATTTAATGATATTCTAACAATCAATATTCTTAAATGCAAGCACTAGCTTAGCCGAGAATCTTCTTTAATTCATCAACCTTATCTAGTTGTTCCCATGGTAGTTCAACATCCGTCCGACCAAAGTGACCGTAAGCAGCAGTTGGTTCATAAATTGGCCGCTTCAAGTCAAGCATCTTAATAATCCCTGCAGGACGAAGATCAAAGACTTTACGTACTGCGGCAATTAATTCTGCTTCACGCCGCGTACCAGTGCCATAAGTATCAATTGAAATTGATACTGGTTCTGCAACACCAATAGCATAAGCAACTTGGATTTCAAGCTTCTTTGCATAGCCAGCAGCAACCAGGTTCTTAGCAATATACCGGGCAGCATAACTAGCTGAACGGTCAACCTTGGTAGCATCCTTACCAGAGAAGGCCCCACCACCATGGTGAGCAGCACCACCATAAGTATCAACAATAATCTTACGACCAGTTAGACCGGCATCCCCTTGAGGGCCACCGATAACAAAACGACCGGTTGGGTTAATGAAGTACTTAGTTTGATCATCAAGGTATTCAGCAGGAATCACAGCTTTAATAACTTGTTCCATAACATCCTTCTTGATTTGATCAAGTGAAACTTCTGGATCATGTTGAGTACTCAAAACAACAGTGTCAACACGTAAAGGCTTATCATTTTCGTCGTATTCAACGGTAACTTCAGCCTTTGCATCTGGACGTAAGTAAGGAATTACTTTATCCTTCCGTAACTTAGCAATCCGTTGCATTAACTTATGACTAAGCATCAATGTCAATGGCATGTACTCTGGTGTTTCATCAGTAGCATACCCAAACATTAACCCTTGATCACCAGCACCAATTTGATCAAGCGGATCGGCATCCCCTTCGCGGGTCTCAAGGGAGTCATCTACCCCTTGAGCAATATCAGGTGATTGTTCATCGATTGCCGTAATCACAGCACAGTTATCAGCATCAAAGCCATACTTACCGTCAGTATAACCAATGCGCCGAATAGTATCACGAACAACCTTTTGAATGTTGACGTAAGCCTTGGTTGACACTTCACCAAAGACTAGGACAAGGCCAGTCGTGACAGAAGTTTCAACAGCGACCCGTGAATCCGGATCTTGTTCAAGCATTGCGTCTAAAATTGCATCACTGATTTGATCAGCAATCTTGTCAGGATGTCCTTCAGAAACAGATTCTGAAGTAAATAAATGTTTTTCTACCATGTGTATTAATTCCCCCATATGCAAATTGCAATTGAAACATTTAGTGGTTACAAGGCATCTTCACAACAATTGTGAATCCTATCGGGAATTTGCTTTATAACGAGAACCATCTTAGCATAATTCACTCGTTAGATTCAAACATAAATTCTTTACTCTTCACGAGCATTAACCATTCCAACTGCCGTCATAAACGAATAGGCTGTCGTCGGTCCAATAAATTGAAAACCATCCTTTTTCATTTTCTGGGCCATTTTCTTTGATTCCGCTGTTTGTGCAGGAACTCGTTGACCGTTTAGGTGTAAACGTTGCGGCTTAAAATTAACAAATGACCATACATAGTTATTAAACGTTTCACCGTTTGCCAATAGCTCTTGAATTATTTTTGCGTTGTTAATCGTCGCCATAATCTTTCGCCGGTTTCGAATAATTATTGCATCATTCATTAAGCGTTCAAAATCATCATGACCAAATTTAGCAACCTTTGCTGCATCAAAATGAGCAAATGCAATATCAAATGCTTTTTCTCGTTTCCAAATTGTCGACCATGACAACCCAGATTGAAAGAGTTCTAGTGTCAACATTTTAAATAGTTCGCGATTATCATGTTCGGGAAGTCCCCATTTTGTATCATAATAATCACGCATTAATTCAGACGTTTCAGCCCATAAGGGACGTTTCACAGTCATTTAATCACCCCATTAAGTTTCCTATATATACAGGACGAGATAATTAGGCTTTTGCATCTTTTTTAGCGGTATTTTTCAAGGCTAAGGCCATAAACAAACCAACTATTTCAACAAAAAGCATTGTCAAAAACACGTAATGGTAACCATTTAGAGCAGCACTTAGGCTCCCCATCCCCCGGCTAAGGTTATGACTTGTTACCGTCGTTAAAATAATCGTTGAAACAGCAACCCCAGTAGAACCAAGGACCTGACGAACCGTAGTAATAACAGCAGTCCCATGAGGAACAAGTTCATTTGGTAATGAATTAGCCCCTAAAGTAACAGCAGGCATCATAACAAAGGCATTCCCACCTTCAATTACCATGGCACAAAGAATCATGATCCATAAACTCATTCGGTTAATTAAGAATAAGCCAGCGAACCAACCAGCAACAATCATTACCATCCCTACTAGCATTGTTGGCTTAAAGCCAATCTTATCGGCTAATTTCCCTGTCAACGGGTTAAGGATACTTAATAATGCTGCTCCAGGGACTAGTGACATTCCGGAAACAAATGGGCTAACTTTAAGAACCCCTTGATAGTAAAGCGGGAAAATAATTGTTGTCACGATCAGGGCAATGTAAGAAATTGAAGTTAGCAAAATCGCTAAATCGTAGTTAAAGGTCTTCATTACCCGGAGCTCTAACAATGGTTCCTTAAGGTGCAACTGACGAACGCAGAACCAAATAATTGCCAAAATACTGATAATTAAGATAATTCCACTAATTCTCCAGTTAGCTTTTGCCTTTCCAAATTGGTCAATAACATACATAATCCCAATTAACCCAATTGATAGGAAAACAGAAAGCCAATCAAGGCTACTTTCGTGTCGTTGCATAACATCGCGAATAAGGCCAGAACCAGCCATGATAATAATCACGGTGATGATAATCATAAAGAAGATAAATAAACTCTTCCAAGTAAAGAATTTAAGGATAATTCCGGAAACAATTGGACCACAAGCCAGTGCTGAGCCCATTACCAAGCCAGCGATCCCCATCGTGGTTCCCCGTGCATTACGCGGCGTTATTTCCAGCAATACTGATTGATATGACGGGAAGAGCACTCCTACCGCGAAGGCTTCCATCGCCCGACCAATCATCATAAACCAGAATCCAGAAACTCCCCAATTAGCTGGAGTTAAAATAATCATCAATGAACCAATGTCAAACAAGGCTAACGCACCAATAAACATGGTCTTAAAATTAAGATTATTCAACATCCACGGACTAATTGGCATACTAACGCACATCACGAGCATGAAACCAGTAGTTAACCACTGAACCGTTGATGCTGAGATCCCGAACGCCCTCATTAACGTTGGATAAGCTGTTGACAATGAAGATTGACTAATCGACATTGTAAACGTCCCAATTAATAGTGTAAAAATAAACCAGAACCGACTATATGGTCGGCCATTTTGATCAATTGACTTTCTCATCAAATCCCCTTCTTTAGAATTATTATCAATAATCAAAGACCATTATAAAGTTTGAATTCACAATTGTAAATGTTATACTTAATGTAAATTAAATCTTCTAAACTAGTGAGGTGAGTAATTTGGCTGAAGCAGAATTTGATCGTGCAATTGAGCAATTAAGAGAAAATCACGTAAGGGTTACTCCCCAACGAAAAACGATTCTAAACTATTTAATAACACATCATACCCACCCAAGTGTGGAAATGATCTACGAGGATCTCAAAGATAGTGTTGACAATATCAGTATGGCAACCGTTTATAACACGTTAAAATTATTTGTCGACTATAACTTAGTAATCGAACTAAAGAATGGCGATGGCAGCACCCATTATGACTATTTTGGTCATCCTCACTACCACGTTATCTGTGATAATTGTGGTCAGATTACCGACGTTTTTGATCCTCACTTTACCGAGATTAGTAAGGAATTAGCACTCATGACAAGCGATAAAACTGGTTACCTTGTTACTGGTAATAATATCGAGGTCCATGGAATCTGCCCCAATTGTCAAAGAAAACTGCATTTAAATCGCTAAACAATTAATAGTATGACGATTTTATCTAATCAAAATTAAAAGTGTCTCCCAATTAGAAACCACTTCAGGCTTCTGATTGAGAGACACTCTTTTTATTTCGGCTCTACGTCAAGTAGTGTTGATCAGGAAATTTCTGCTCTACATTGTAAAATTGGTCTAAAGGAATCATCTGCGAG
>NZ_JACSQW010000019.1 GCF_014836425.1 Limosilactobacillus avistercoris
AGCGCCTTGAGACGCTGGCTTTTCTGATCGGCTTATAGCCGTTGTACAAACCACCCGTTTTACGGGTGGTTATGATTTATCCACTTACAAAACATATTTGTTGCAATCGGTCACAGAAATGTTATAGTAGAAAATGTAATTAGCACTTGAAATGCGAGAGTGCTAATTTTTAACTATGAGATTTATCAATTTGGAGGGATTAACGTGTTAAAACCATTAGGAGATCGTGTTCTTCTCAAAGCAGAAACAGAAGAAGAAAAGACTGTCGGTGGCATTGTTCTTGCTTCAAACGTTAAGGAAAAGCCAACAACCGGTAAGGTAATTGCTGTAGGTGCTGGTCGGACCTTAGATAATGGTGAGAAGCTTGCACCAGCTGTTAAGGAAGGCGATCAGGTCCTTTTTGATAAGTATGCTGGAAATGAAGTTGAATATGACGGTGAAAAGTACCTCGTTGTTCATGAAAAGGATCTTGTAGCTATCGTTGAATAGTTAACGAGACTTTGGTAATGACAGTATTGATTTTAAATTTGAGGTGAATAAAATATGGCAAAAGAAATTAAGTTTTCCGAAGACGCACGGAGCGCAATGCTTAGCGGTGTTGATAAGTTAGCTGATACAGTTAAGACCACTATGGGACCAAAGGGACGTAACGTTGTCCTTGAACAAAGCTATGGTAACCCAACCATTACTAACGATGGTGTTACAATCGCTAAGAGCATTGAATTGGAAAACCCATTTGAAAACATGGGTGCTAAGTTAGTTTCAGAAGTTGCTTCTAAGACTAATGACATTGCTGGTGACGGTACTACTACTGCTACTGTTTTAACCCAAGCAATTGTTAATGCCGGAATGAAGAACGTTACTTCTGGTGCTAACCCAGTTGGTATTCGTCGCGGGATTGATAAGGCCACTGAAGCTGCTGTTGAAGCATTGAAGAAGATGTCACACGAAGTTAAGACTAAGGATGACATTGCACAAATTGCTTCAATTTCAGCTGCTAACCCAGAAGTTGGTAAGTTGATTGCCGACGCAATGGAAAAGGTTGGTAACGATGGTGTTATTACTATCGAAGATTCCCGTGGTGTTGAAACCAGTGTTGACGTTGTTGAAGGGATGAGCTTCGATCGTGGTTACATGTCACAATACATGGTAACTGATAACGACAAGATGGAAGCTGACCTTGACAACCCATACATTTTGATTACTGATAAGAAGATTAGTAACATCCAAGATATTTTGCCATTACTTCAATCAGTTGTTCAAGAAGGCCGTTCACTCTTAATCATCGCTGATGACATTACTGGTGAAGCATTGCCAACTCTTGTTTTGAACAAGATTCGTGGTACCTTCAACGTTGTTGCTGTTAAGGCACCTGGCTTTGGTGACCGGCGGAAGGCTCAATTACAAGATATCGCTGTATTAACTGGTGGTACTGTAATTTCTGATGACTTAGGAATGAGCTTGAAGGACGCTACTGTTGACCAACTTGGTCAAGCTAACAAGGTAACGGTTACCAAGGATAACACCACCATTGTTGATGGTAAGGGATCCAAGGAAGCTATTGCTGAACGGGTTGACCAAATCAAGCAAGCTATCAGTAAGGCAACTTCTGACTTCGATAAGGAAAAGCTTCAAGAACGTCTTGCAAAGCTTTCTGGTGGTGTTGCAGTTGTTAAGGTTGGTGCTGCAACTGAAACCGAACTGAAGGAAAAGAAGTACCGGATTGAAGATGCCTTGAACGCTACCCGTGCCGCTGTTCAAGAAGGATTCGTTCCTGGTGGTGGTACTGCCCTCGTAAACGTTCTTCCAGCATTGGATGAAATTAAGGCAACCGGTGACGAAGCTACTGGTGTTAATATTGTTAAGAACGCTTTGGAAGCACCTGTTCGTCAAATTGCTGAAAACGCCGGTGTTGAAGGCTCAGTCATTGTTAACCAATTGAAGAGCGAAAAGCCAGGAATTGGTTACAATGCTGCTGACGGTAAGTTTGAAGATATGGTTAAGGCCGGAATTGTTGACCCAACTAAGGTTACCCGTTCTGCACTTCAAAACGCTGCATCAGTATCAGCATTGTTGTTGACCACTGAAGCTGTTGTAGCCGATAAGCCAGATGCAAAAGATAACCAAACTCCAGCTCCTCAACCAGGTGCCGGAATGGGCGGCATGATGTAATTTGTCCCTCTAAAATAATATAAGTAATAAAATAACAGCACCTAATGATGTGATTTAAACATCGTTAGGTGCTATTTTTTGTTTAAAACACTTACTTATCGTTTAATAAGTAAAAACTATTTTCAATTAGAAAAAATCGTTATATAATGTTTAAAATATTATAAAAATAATTAAATGATGTCTTTTATTTAATGGGGGAGGAAAATAATGTCAAAGAACAATTCACAAGAATACCTACGTAAAATGGAACAACAACGTCAACACTTTGGACTCCGTAAACTTAGCGTTGACGTTGCTTCTGTTTTATTAGGTACTACTTTCGTTATTGGGGGGGTACGGTAGCACATGCTAGTGACAATGACCCAGTAGGAACAAGCAATGTAACTACTACAATGACTGGTAGTTCGATTCAAGAAGGGTCAACGACTTCTGAATCGACTGATAAGGAACAAACAGCAGCTAATGTTGATACTGCTTTAACTAGTAGTTCTTCAGAGATAATTAACACTAATTCCGATACTTTATTAGCTACACAGCCAATTTCTGTTGAAAAGGGAACTGAATTGCCAGCTAGTCAAACGGGTAATCAGTTATTCTCCCAACAATTAACACAACAATCCGCCATTACATCTGCGGGCCAATCAACGGATACGCAAGATGATTCTGATAAGATAATCCATGTTATCTGCAAATTTCGTCAACCATAATACTGGTGAAGTTGTTAAGTCAGTTCAACTGACTGCTAAGGATGGTCAGACATTATATGATGCTTTAGGTACTGATGTCTATGATTATATAGTTGAAACTGATTATCCAAGCTATACTCGCTTACCTGATGATGAATATCGAGCAAAAGTTAATTGGAGCGGTTATAACGGCTACGATCCTAATCACATGTTTAATGATCCAAAATTGGCTGAAGAATTTACACAGTGGCAAAAAGAATATAAAGCTGGTCAGCATCCGTTAATGGATATGATCCCATATGAAGATGATACAGTAAACCTTTCACATCAAGACTTATTTGCGGGTCGAATTATTTTGCATGATGGACAAAATATCAATATTCCTGTTATATCGTTATGGAATGATGATCGTTCTGGGCGGTTCAAAACTGATTATCCAGTTAATGTATATATGCTAACACGATCAACAAGCGCTGAGCGAAATATCAATTATCATCAGTACCGTGGACATGATAAGTCAACTAAGATTGCCTATCAGGTTAAGAATGGTGAATTTTATGCTCCAGAAACAGATACTGGAAATCTTATGGGTGCAGGAGGCACAACTTCTTATGCGGGTATAGTAGAATCATGGGCTAATCATGGTCAAATTCCTAATCTTTGTCTTTCAAGACGCATTAACGCCGATGGTACTGTTTCAACTACAGGTGCCAATGATGAAAATCAATTAACAGCTGATGTTTTCTACCCCGCAGAAACGACTGAACAACGTGGCGCCGCTGAAAAAGTTGGCAAGTTAGCTGGTAAATGGACAACTCTCGATCCATTAGTACCATTAATTGACTTTGATTTTGATAATGAAACTGGTTCATATCAGACAAACAAAGATAATATTGTCAAAAAAGGTGATGTACCGGGTTAGCCAGCTGATGAAAACATTATGTATTATGCTAACCGTCAATATAACGTTGTCTTCAAAGATATTACTTATGGTGACGGTGACAAGGCCATTGACTTGAATAACTATGATTATACTGATAAGAATCAAATGACAATGGCAGCGAATAGCAAGACTAATCCGCATAATGGTCAAACTAATTCAGGTTACCATGAATACAAGCTTGATGCTGATGATTATCAAGCTAAATTAAAGGCTCTTCATGATGCTGGTTATGTTATTGTTTCATCTAATGTTAACTTAAATGGTCAAACTTATGATGTTGATCAATTTAATAAGGATAATCTTTATAACGTTGATGGAACAATTAAGCCTGAAACTTATGTGGTTAAAATTCTCCGTGGTGTTAAGAAAGTAACACCAGCTGCTAGTGCTACTCGGGTAGTTAACTACAAAGCTAACAATAAAGATGGTCAGACATTAAAAGACCCAATCACTCAACAAGCTAGTTTTGTCGGTACCGGTGATTATTATGTTGATACAATTAATGGTGGTACTGATTTAGTTCATGTTAAATCGGTTCATGATATCTACAATAATGCAGACACGTTAGTCGTTGATAGCAGTCAGCAGGATCCAGTAAAAGTTACATGGTCAATTGACAATACAAAGACTAAGCATGATGTTAACGATCAATTTAACTTTGAAAAGCCAACTGGTGATGAGTCACCAGACACAATTGTCGAATGGCATCATGTTCCAGCAGACGATATTAATGATGTGGCAGAAAAATACACTCCACAAAATGGTGATACCAAGAAGCTTAAAGATGTTATCTTAATCTACAAGCAAAGGCAACTGCAAAGACAGAGCATAAGACCATCACTCGTACAATTCACTTTGTAACTGATGGTAATCACGATGAATTGCAAGATTCTGTAAAGCAAACTGCTCATTTAACATCAACTTACTACACTGATAAGAATGGTAATGAAGTTGCCGTTGAAAAAGTCGGTGATGATTACTATATTGATCCAGATGGTAAGGTTCCTGAAAAGGCTTGGACTATTGATTCTACTGGTGATACTGAAGTTACTGATGGTTCTTTTGATAAAAAACAAGAAGATGTTATTACTGTTGACAGCGGCAAGAACAAGGGTACTTGGACAATTACGTATGTTGCTAGAAACTCCGCTGATGACAAGCATTTAGCTGATAACTTTGCACCACAAGATCCTGTAGATAAGAACGCTGCTAATGGCACCAACACAGATATTTACTTGGTTTACACCAAGAATGTGAATGATGTAAATGCGGACATCACTTACTGGGATATCACCAATAGCATGGATCATAAAGAGCGACTTGGTAAGACTGATAATGAGATTCACTTGAACAATAACGACAAGCGAATTTCTGATCTTGAAAAGCAAGGCTATGTTTTCGTTAAGAGCGACTTTACCAAGGGTGATAAGTATGGTACGGAAGACAGTCACTTCAATGTTTACTTCAAGCATGGAATCACTCCTTCAACTGATAAGACTAAGAAGGATGGTATCAAGAGTGAAAATACTTCTGTAAAGCGTCATATTTACTATCGTGATGCCCAAACTGGTGAATTAATTAGGGATGAATTAAAGAAGTATGGTATTAAGGCCGATGTGCCTGACATTACTCAAACTGTTGATTACATTCGGGTACCTCTTTATGATTCCTTTAATGGTAATTTCTTAGGCTTTGCTGCTCTTTATATTGATCCAAATGGATTTGCTATGTTAGATAAAGATGGTAAACCAGAAATTAAGAAGGATGAGAATGGTCAACCAATCATTGCAACTAAGAATGATAAGGATTCTTGGGTTCCAACAGGTAAACATACGGAGTATCCAGAACAAGGTTCACCTGATTTAACTAAATATGGTTACAAGACAGTTCGTGCTCTTAATAGTCGTACTAAAGATGATAATGATGGTGGTAAGTCAGTAGCTCATAAGGCTTCTGATCCAACTAAAGATGGTGCAGATGTAAATGTTTACTACTTCCATGATCAAGAAGATATAACTTCTGACAAACCAGCATTTAATATTAAGGAGAAGGATCTCCAAAAGACATTTACTAGAACGATTGTCTACCGTGGTACTAAAGATGGTGGCAAGACTTACCAAGATGTAAATGGTTCACCAGATAGTACTCATGAGTACAAGCAAACCGTTACCTTTACTCGGAAAGCCATTGTCGATAAGGTAACTAAGAAGGTAACCTATACTGATTGGACTTCAAATAAGCCAGAAATGGATGAAGTCCCTTCTAAGAAGCCAAGTAAAGTTGGTTATGACAAGGTTGATAAATCGCAAGTAGCTGGTTTTTCAGTAAATCCAAACTCAGATAATACCGATTTAGGAAAAACTGTTGTAACTTATGTTGCAACGACACCGCAAATGCCAACCCAACCAACTGTTCAACCAACTAAGCCAGTAGTTAACCCAACAACTTCAACTCAGTCAGCCAAATTGGCAGATAGTACTGAGACAGTTGCGTCAATGTCAAGTACTGAGAAGGTAACTCCTATTCTCAAGAATGGCTCTGCAGAACATCCACAAAGTACTAAGCATCAAAAGGCAGCTCAATTACCGCAAACTGGTAATGAGCAAAGTCGTGGCTTAATTGCACTTGGCTTTGCAGGATTGTTATCTGCACTTGGTCTTGGTAAGACTAAGTGTAAACACGGCTAATTTACGTGAAAGTTAAAATTAAAGAGACTCTAACATTCGGAATATCCGGACGCTAAAGTCTCTTTTGCTTACATAAAGGCATTGTAACAGAATCGTCTTGGTAGGAGATTGTGAAGATCAGATAACTTAGAAAACCTTTGGGAGAATTTCTCGTTTCGGTAAACAAAGTGCTAAAGTTAATGGTAAGATTAATTATCTATTTCAAAATTCAAATTAAACGAAAAATAGAGGGAGAAAGAATGGAGAAGTTAAAACAACATAAAATCACCCTATTTTCCGGTGTGATGTTAGCTCTGAACTCATTGATTGGTTCAGGGTGGTTGTTCGGGGCTGGGACTGCTGCTAAAGTTGCTGGGCCCGCTGCGATCATTTCGTGGATTATTGGGGCGGTCATTATTATCAGCATTGCCCTCACGTACGTTGAATTAGGGGCAATGTTTCCTGAAAGTGGGGGGATGAGCCGGTATGCCCAATATAGCCATGGTCCATTACTAGGATTCATAGCGGCATGGGCAAACTGGATTTCTTTAATAACCCTTGTGCCGATGGAAGCCGTGGCCTCCGTTCAATACATGAGTTCATGGCCGTGGTCGTGGGCGAACTGGACCCACCATTTTATTAGTGGGGGAAATATTACTTTCCTAGGAATGTTGGTTGTCTTTTTGTTCATGGTAATCTTTACCTTGATTAATTTTTGGTCAGTAAAACTAATGACTCGGTTTACTAACTTAATCTCGGTCTTTAAGATCCTGTTGCCAACACTAACGGTGATAATGCTGATTGTTAGTGGCTTTCATCCGATAAACTTTGGGCACAATGTCCAGACATTTATGCCATATGGTAGTCGGTCAATCTTTGAGGCAGCTGCTGTTTCAGGAATTATTATGTCTTACGATGCTTTTCAAACCATCATTAATATGGGTGGGGAAATGGTTAACCCCCACAAGAATATTGTGCGTGGTGTCTTAATTTCAATGTTAATTACGGCAGCAATTTATATCATGCTCCAGGTTGCCTTTATCGGGGCGATTGATCCTGCGTCATTAGCAAAGAATGGTTGGCATGGAGTTAACTTTGCGTCTCCGTTTGCCGATATTGCAATTTTACTGAGTCTGAATTGGTTAGCAATCCTGCTATATATGGATGCCTTTGTTTCACCATTTGGAACTGGGGTGGCGTTTGTTGCAACGGCTTCACGAGCATTAGCTGCAATGACTCATACTGGGCACTTGCCAAAATGGCTTGGCCGTCTTGAACGTCGCTATATGATTCCTCGTTTTGCAATGGTTGCTGACTTGATTTTAGCAACGATCTTAGTCAATGTATTTCGGAACTGGAGCTTATTAGCTACGGTGATTACGGGTTCAACGTTGATTGCCTACTTGACTGGTCCGGTAACGGTAATCTCTTTACGGAAGATGGCGCCTAACCTAGAACGACCATTTGCCCCTCACTATATGAAGTGGTTGGCCCCGTTTGCCTTTGTTGTTACTGGATTAGCTATCTACTGGACAATGTGGCCGACGACTGTCCAGGTAATCTTTGTAATTGCTTTGGGATTGCCAATTTATCTTTATTATGAATGTCGGTACCAGAAGACTAATTGGCACCAGCAATTAAAGAACTCTGCTTGGCTAATCTGTTATATGATTTTTATCTCTGTAATTTCTTATGTAGGGAGTGAGGGATTTGGTGGTCAAAACTGGGTTCCATATCCCTTTGACTTTGTTATAATTATTGTTGTTTCATTACTCTTTTATTTCTGGGCAATCCACAGCCGAATGCCTCAAGTTGACCCAGCAGCCGAAAAAGTCAATAATCGACTTAAAGAAAAGTAAGTAGTGAAATAACGACAGCTTACTTTTGTAATTGAAAACAAGCTAGAATAATTGTATTATTGTTCAGTTATCCAAAATCGCTTAAATGATTATATTCCATAAATATTGGGAGGATAGTATGTGGCGTTATATTAAACGGGTTTTAATTGGAAAACCTCTAAAAACTTTGGATGAGGGTCAGACCCACTTAACTAAATTTAAGGCACTGGCGATGCTATCATCAGATGCAATTTCGTCAGTTGCTTATGGTCCAGAGCAGATTACGACTGTCTTAGTAACTTTATCTGCGATGGCAATGTGGTACTCAATCCCTATTGCAGCGATCGTATTGCTTTTACTGTTAGCAATCACCCTTTCTTACCAACAGATTATTCATGCTTACCCAAGTGGTGGGGGTGCCTATGTTGTTGCTACCCGAAACTGGGGAAGTAACGGTGGTTTGTTTGCTGGGGGATCGCTTTTGGTTGACTACATGTTAACAGTTGCTGTTTCAACGACCTCTGGTGTAGAGGCAATTACCTCTGCAATTCCGGCACTTTACCGCTTTTCCGTTCCTATTGCAATTATTATTGTCCTATTAATTATGTTTATGAACTTGCGGGGAATGAGTGAAAGTGCTAATTTCCTGACGGTTCCAGTCTATTTCTTCGTGATCATGATTACTGTAATGATCCTTTGGGGTGCCTATAACATCGCGACTGGGCAAGTGCACTACCAAGCACCAGCGGATTATGGGACACCAGTTACAGGGATGACTTTTGTATTGTTTGTTCGGGCATTCTCAGCTGGTTCATCTTCCTTAACTGGTGTTGAAGCGGTAAGTAATGCTGTGCCAAACTTCAATAAGCCAAAGGAAAAGAATGCTTCTGTTACTCTGGCAATTATGAGTACAATTCTGGCAATCTTCTTCATTGCCATTATCTTTTACGGCTTTTACTTTGGAATTGTCCCAGATAAGCGGACCACGGTTCTTTCACAAATCGGTCTTGCTGTATTTGGTGGCCACGGGATTGGCTTTTACCTTCTTCAATTGTCAACAGCGATGATTCTCGCCGTTGCTGCTAACACAGGTTTCTCTGCCTTCCCAATCCTTGCCTTTAACATGGCTAAGGACAAGTATATGCCGCACGCATTTATGGATCGTGGGGATCGTTTAGGATACTCTAACGGAATTATTGCTTTGGCTGTGGGTGCGATCATTTTGATCCTTATTTTCCATGGTCAAACAAACATGTTGATTCCACTTTATGCTGTGGGTGTCTTTGTTCCATTTACCCTTTCACAATCAGGGATGATTATCCACTGGTTCCGTGAACGGGGAGGATTTTGGCCTGCTAAGGCATTTATTAATTTTATTGGTGCATTAATTTCTCTTGCGCTAGTAATTGCATTGTTCTGGCAACACTTTGGCAATGTTTGGCCATACCTAATCATCATGCCGTTGTTGCTTTACATGTTCCATGCAATCCACCGGCACTATATCAAAGTGGCCAAGCAATTACGGGTTGCCGAAAAGACGAAGGTCCAGTTGCACGACTATGATGGAGCAACGGTGATTGTCTTAGTTGGTAATGTTACTCGGGTTACTCGGGGGGCAATTAACTATGCTCGTTCGATCGGTGACTACGTGATTGCAATGCACGTTTCCTTTGATGAAAATCCAGGAAAAGAGCATAAGACAGCCAATGAATTTAAGGCTGAATTCCCAGATGTCCGCTTTGTTGATATTCACTCATCATACCGGTCAATTGCTAAACCAACGTTACGATTTGTGGATGTGATCGCTAAGCGGGCAGCTGCACGGAACTACTCAACTACTGTTTTAGTTCCCCAATTTATTCCGAAGCATCCATGGCAATTGGCACTCCATAACCAAACCAGTGTCCGTCTGCGGACTGTTCTTAATTCTCGTCAAAACATTGTAGTTGCTAGTTACAATTACCACCTGCATGAATAAAGAAAATGGGAAATGTTTGACTATTTCGTGTTAGATATTTGAAATTTCCCGGGAAATGATCTTGGAACAGGAGGACAATGTGAAAAAGAGAAACATTGTTTTTGGCCTACTATTTGCCATTAGCTTATTTCTAATTGGTGGCTTTAGTTTAGATCGGTTTGGCTTTCATTCTGATTTAATTGGAATAGTTGGAACGCTGCTGTTGATTGTTGCTTATCTTGGCCTTAATTGGGCAAAATTAAAAAGTGGTGATCACCGAACAAGGGTGGCCACCACATGGATTATTGGTTTATTGATTATTGTCATTATATTAAACATAATTGAAGCTGCGTTAGCTTAATTAGTTAAATAGGGAATCTCGTGGTCACGCGAGGTTCCTTTTTTGATCGTCAATTGATCATTGAAACGATTGATTAATTTCTCTGTGAAGCTGTCAACCTTTTCTTCATCAACATAGACATTGGTTTGGACAGTAGCACTAAATTGCTCGTCAGCGACTTCAATTCCTTGCTCGTTCAAATAATGGAGAAGTGAGTCATGCTGGGAATAGTTAATGGTAATTTCAAGAACAGCTTGTTTAATTCGTTGGACTAATTCCGCCTTGTGGATAGCGTTGGTTGCGGAATTACTGTAAGCCCGAATCAATCCACCAGCACCGAGTTTAATTCCACCAAAATAACGGGTCACTACAGCAACGACATTATGGATCTTTGCTAATTGAAGTGATTCCAAAATGGGAACACCAGCAGTACCACTTGGTTCACCATTATCACTTTCTCGCTGAATTTGATCACGGTCACCAACCATGTATGCATAACAATTATGGGTAGCTTTCCGGTTTTCGGTGCTAACTTGTTCAATAAATTGCTGGGCTTCATCTTCTGTCGAGACGCGAGCAACTGAACAAATAAAACGTGATTTTTTAATCACCATCTCATTGCTAGTGTTTTTAGCGATAGTGAGAAATGGTTCTGACATTTTTATTACTCCTTTAGTGAATTTTTGCTTTTCTTCCGTATTAATAAAGTGGGGGGATGAAAAATGAAAATTAATGAGCTTTACGGACGACGGGTATTATTTCCTCAAATTGATAACTTTCCAATTAATGATTCACAAATTCAAGTTTTACCAACAATGAAGATTAACGAGACGAGTGTTACTTGTTTACGGTGCGGTACGGCAACGAGTAAGACATTTGTGGCTCTTCCTAATTATCACTATTATTGTCCCCGATGCGTTACGTTGGGACGAGTATCAACTCTTGATAAATTTTACCATGTTCAAGAGCCAAATCAATTTGAACCGCCAGAGCAAGTTTTAACCTGGGAAGGGGAATTATCACAATTGCAAGCGGCAACATCTGCTGTGATCAAAGAACGGATGAATAACCATTGTCGTCAATTACTTTGGGCCGTAACTGGAGCAGGAAAAACAGAGATGATCTTTGCTGGAATAGCGGCAGCGTTAAAACGGGGTGAGCGAGTAGCAATTGCCTCGCCTCGGGTAGATGTCTGTTTAGAATTATATCCACGTTTGCAGGCAGCTTTTGCTAATTTCCCGATTGCTTTACTTCACGGAAGAGAACCCCAACAGTACCAGTATCGCCAATTGACAATCTGCACAACTCACCAGCTACTTCGCTTCTACCGAGCTTTTGATAATTTAATTGTCGATGAGGTTGATTCTTTTCCCTATGCTGCTAATCAGGCACTTTTATTCGCAACCGAACAAGCAATTAAAGAGGACGGGAGCTTACTCTTTATGACTGCAACCCCAGGGAAAAAACTGATTCAACAAATCCACAATAAAAAGCTCATGGTTAGTTATCTTCCACTTCGTTATCATGGTAACTTGCTTCCGCAAATAAAATTATGTTTGGCATTTAATTGGCGTAAAGGACTTTCCAAAAAGCACTTGCCCACTAGTCTACTTCGTGAAATAAGAAATACGTTGAATAACCGTTATCGTTGTCTACTATTTGTTCCCCATATTGCCGACCTTCAGCCGGTTTTGTTATGCTTGCAGCGATTTTTACCTGATAAAAAATTTACGACGGTTCATGCGGCTGACCCACAGCGCTTAGAGAAAGTTCAAGCAATGCGCGACGGAAGATACGATTTTTTGATTACTACTTCGATCTTAGAACGAGGAGTGACGTTTCCGGAGATCGATGTCTTTGTCTTGGGGGCAGATGATCAGATCTTCTCGTCGTCTGCATTAGTACAAATCGCAGGACGTGTTGGCCGTTCGGTAAGCCGGCCGACAGGTAAAGTGATGTTTTGGGTTAATTCTTATAGTCGACGTGTTCGAGAAGCTCAGCGACAAATTGCGTATATGAACGGGAAGGGGCGAAAACTACTGCATGGTTAACTGTTTGCTCTGTAATTGTCGGTTAACTCAGAAACTAACAATTAGTAAAATCATTTTTCCTGGACCACTTAAGCAGCCACTTATTTGTCCAGAATGTTTTCGGAAGTTTATTCATTATTCCCTAGAAGAGAGCTGTCGTGGTTGCGGACGTGAAGAAAGAAGTGAGCTATGTGATGATTGCCAAAAATGGCAACAATATTATGGATGGTACTTGGAACATCGACCACTTTTTCATTATAACCAGGCGATGAAAGAATTTATGCAAAAGTATAAGTTTCAGGGGCAGTACCATTTAAGGGGAATTTTTAAAGAAACAATTAAAGAGACCATTACTCACATTGAGTATGATATTTTAATTCCAATCCCAGTGACTGAACATACGATGCTTACCCGTGGCTTTAACCAGGTAACCGGATTGTTAGGTGATATTTCATACACCGAACTGATCATTCATCAAAATCGTCAAAAGGTTGCCCAGTCGAAAAAAGATCGCCAGTCGCGACTTCAAACCAAGCAACCATTTTTACTTAAGCAAGGAGTGAACCTCAAAGGGAAGACGGTTCTTTTAGTTGATGATATTTATACAACTGGAAGGACACTATACCACGCGGCAAACCTTTGTTATGAAAATGGTAGTAAGCGTGTCCAAAGCTTATCTCTCGCTCGTTAAGAAAATTTAAATTTTCTCCTGATTTGTTTGTTAAATAGTATTAACTACACTATAATGTAGTTAAGGATATGAGAAGAGTGGTCCTTCTGATACCAGATCAAGCAATTGCTTGAACTGAAAGGAGAAATTACTATGTTAAAGTTCAATATTCGTGGTGAAAACATCGAAGTAACTGACTCAATTCGTGACTATGTAGTAAAGCGGATTAATAAGTTACAAAAGTTCTTCGAAGATAACGTAGAAGCAACTGCCCATGTGAACTTAAAAGTTTATCCTAACCGTACTTACAAGGTAGAAGTTACTATTCCATTACCATACCTTACATTACGGGCTGAAGAAACTTCTAACGACATGTACGGTAGTGTTGACCTTGTTACTGATAAGCTTGAACGGCAAATCCGGAAGTACAAGACTAAGGTTAACCGTAAGTCACGTGAAAAAGGCTTTAAGAACTTAGAATTTGTCCCAACCGATGATGATGCTGAGAGTCAAGATGACTTGAAGATCGTGCGGACAAAACAAATCTCACTCAAACCAATGGATCCTGAAGAAGCGGCTCTCCAAATGGACATGCTTGGTCATGACTTCTTCGTCTTCCAAGACGCTGAAACTGATGGAACCAGCATTGTTTACCGTCGTAAGGATGGTCGTTACGGTTTGATCGAAGCTGAATAGGCTTAACAAATAGAAATTTAAGAGGCGGGAATTAATCCCACCTCTTTCTTATTTTAAAACTATTTTCATCTGAGTTGTAACGAATTCGCACTCCAGCCCGAAACGTGGTAAACTATTAAGGTTAGAATACAAATTAAAATTGGCTTGAGTAGCTGCAATTTCTCAAGACAAAATAAAAAAACGTTAATTAGGAAGGACGCTTTTATGGCTAACATTCTAAAAAAATGGATTGAAAGCGATCGTCGTGAATTACGTCGGATTAATAAGATCGCAAATAAAGTTGAAAAATATGCTAAGCCAATGGCAGCAATGTCAGATGATGAGCTAAAAGCGAAGACTGACGAATTTCGTGCACGCTACAAAAAGGGTGAAGATCTTGACCACATGTTACCAGAAGCCTTTGCGGTAGCACGTGAAGGAGCAAAACGTGTCTTGGGCCTTTACCCATTCCACGTTCAAATTATGGGGGGAATTGTTCTTCACGAAGGTAACATTGCCGAAATGAAGACTGGTGAAGGTAAGACTTTAACCGCCACCATGCCGGTTTACCTTAACGCAATTAGCGGTAAGGGTGTTCATGTTATTACGGTTAACGAATACCTATCAAAGCGTGATGCTACAGAAATGGGTCAGCTTTATAATTGGCTAGGGTGCAGTGTTGGGGTTAATAACTCTGAAATGTCACCTGATCAAAAACGTGAAGCATATAAGGCTGATATTATGTACTCCACGAATAGTGAAATTGGGTTCGACTACCTTCGTGATAACATGGCTGTTTACAAGGAAGACCAAGTTCAACGGGGATTGAATTATGCCTTGGTTGATGAGGTTGATTCAATTTTAATTGATGAAGCGCGGACGCCATTAATTATTTCTGGTCCAGGTACTGGTACTTCAAAGCTTTATAAGCAAACTGATCGTTTTGTTAAGACGTTGAAGAATGAGGTTGACTACAAGGTTGACCTCGAGTCGAAGACAGTTGCCTTGACTGATGAAGGAATTCAAAAGGCTGAAAAGTACTTCAACTTAAAGAACCTTTATGATCCGGAAAATACTGCATTGACCCACCACCTGGATCAGGCTTTACGGGCCAACTACATTATGACCTTGGATAAGGATTACGTGGTTTCTGACGGTGAAGTTTTGATCGTTGATTCATTTACCGGACGGGTTATGCAAGGTCGGCGGTTCTCTGATGGCCTTCACCAAGCGATCGAAGCTAAGGAAGGCGTTCAGATTCAAGAAGAAAACAAGACCATGGCTAACATCACCTACCAGAACTTGTTCCGGATGTATAATAAGCTTGCGGGGATGACTGGGACTGCTAAGACTGAACAGGAAGAATTCCGTGAGATCTACAACATGGAAACCATCACAATTCCAACGAACCGACCTGTTCAACGGAAAGATGAACCTGACTTACTTTACCCAACATTGAAGAGTAAGTTTGCAGCCGTTGTTAAGCGGATCAAGAGTTTACACGAAAAGGGCCAACCAATTTTGGTTGGGACCGTTGCTGTTGAAACTTCTGAATACCTTTCCCACCTATTGGATCAAGAACATATTCCTCACGTTGTCTTAAACGCGAAGAACCACGCTAAGGAAGCCGACATTATTAAAAATGCTGGTCAACGTGGTGCCGTTACAATTGCGACGAACATGGCCGGACGGGGAACTGATATCAAACTTGGCCCTGGTGTTCGTGAATTAGGTGGTTTGGCTGTTATTGGTACTGAACGACATGAATCACGGCGGATTGATAACCAGCTACGGGGACGTTCTGGTCGTCAAGGAGATCCGGGACTTTCACAATTCTACCTTTCACTTGAAGATGACTTAATGAAACGGTTCGGTGGTGACCGGATCAAGGCCTTCTTGGAACGGATGAAGGTTGACGATGATGATGCGGTAATTAAGAGTCGTTTCTTAACCCACCAAGTTGAATCAGCACAAAAACGGGTTGAAGGGAACAACTACGATTCCCGGAAGAACGTTCTTCAATATGATGATGTTATGCGTGAACAACGGGAAATCATCTATAAGGAACGGCAAGAAATCATTACTGAAGATAAGTCATTAAAGTGGGTTCTTATGCCGATCTTTAGGCGGACTATTCAACGGGAAGTAGAACAACATACTCTTGGAGATCGCAAGGATTGGGATCTTAAAGGAATTGTTGATTTTGCTGAAGAAGTGATTGTTAAGCCAGATACGATTAGCGTTTCTGATTTAGCAAATAAGTCACCACGAGAAATAGTTGATTTCTTAATGGGATACGCTAAGCAGGTTTACAAGGATAAGCAAAAGCAACTCTATGATCCAGCACAAATGCTCGAATTTGAAAAGGTTGTCCTTTTGCGGGTAGTTGACTCCCACTGGACTGATCACATTGATGTAATGGACCAGTTCCGTCAATCAGTTGGCCTTCGTGGTTACGGTCAATTGAACCCTCTTGTTGAATACCAAACTGCTGGTTACCATATGTTTGAACAAATGATTGCGGATATCGAATACGAAACTACTCGACTCTTTATGAAGTCACAAATTCGTCAAAACGTTACCCGCTAAACTAAATACTAATAACTATCAAGGTACGGTAGCAGGTGGCCCTAAGGCGGTACCTGTTACCGTTTTGATTTAATAATGGAGGAACCCATTTTGGAACTTAGTGAAGCAAAGAAAAAAGTAGAAGCAATGCAACATGAAGTTGCCCGCTTCGGGAGGTCTCTTTGACCTAGATGCGTTAGATGAAAGCATTGCGGAAAATGAACAAAAGATGACTGAACCTGGCTTTTGGGACGATAATGTTGCTGCGCAGAAAGTAATTAATGCTAATAATGAACTCAAGGATAAGCGGGATACTTTTGTTAAATTACGGGATAGTATCGGTAATTTACAAACATCGATCGAACTACTTGAACTAGATCCCGATCCCGATCTCCAAAGTGAGTTTGAAAGCTCATTTACAGAAACGCAAAAGGAGCTTGAACAGTACCGACTCAACCAGTTACTTGATGGTGAATATGATGCTAAAAATGCTATTTTGGAAATTCACCCGGGTGCAGGAGGAACGGAAGCCCAAGATTGGGGTGCCATGCTCCTCCGGATGTACATTCGTTGGGGTGAACAACATGGCTTCAAGGTTGAAACTGCCAGTTATGAAGCTGGAGATGAGGCCGGAATCAAGAGTGTTACCCTATTGATTAAAGGACATAATGCTTTTGGCTACCTTCGAAGTGAAAAGGGAGTTCACCGTCTTGTCCGCATTTCGCCATTTGATGCAGCAGGGCGGCGACACACGTCCTTTGCTTCGGTTGATGTAATGCCAGAGCTCGATGAAAGTGTGAACATTGATATTGACCCTTCAGATCTCCGGGTTGATACTTTCCGTTCTAGTGGTGCCGGTGGTCAGCATATTAACAAAACTGAATCAGCAGTGCGGATTACTCATATTCCAACTGGAATCGTTACTTCATCTCAGGCGGAACGGTCTCAATTGCAAAACCGGGTTACGGCGATGAATATGTTAAAATCCAAACTTTATGAATTGGAAGAAGAGAAGAAGGCTAAAAAGCGGGCTGAGATTGAGGGAGAACAACTTGAAATTGGTTGGGGTTCCCAAATTCGCTCGTATGTGTTCCACCCGTACACTTTGGTGAAGGATAACCGAAGTGGTCATGAAACCCATAATGGACAGGCAGTAATGGATGGCGACTTAGACCCGTTCATTAACGCCTACCTTCAATGGAAGTTAAGTCAAAAAAATCCTCAGTAAATCTGATTGCAGTTACCGAGAAAACACAGTAAGATTAAGCTATTAGGAGGGATGAATTATGTCAAAAAAGTTAACCCGATCTTATGATGATCGCTGGCTTGCTGGAGTCCTAAGTGGTTTAGCTAAGTATTTTAATACCAAACCACTTTACTTACGGATTGCGTACATTTTGTTTACTGCAATTACAGGAATCTTTCCTGGAGTTATTGTATACATTGTGTTGTTGGCAATTATTCCGCCAGATCCAGCTCATCCCGGAATTGCTGGCCTATTTAAGGCGGTCTCTGACTTAACGTCTACGCCACAAAAGACAAAGGATTCGCAGGGACGGCGGCAATTAACAGATGTCGAAGAAAAAGATATTAAGAAGAATGGACGGTCATAGATGGAATTTATCAAGCGTGTAATAATAGATACAATTCTCTTTATTGCATTAGCCGGACTCTTTTCAAATACTGGGATGTTTTATGTCAATAGCGTTGGAGTTGCTTTACTCGCAAGCCTTGTCTTAGCGGTATTAAATGTTTTAGTAAAGCCAATCTTGTTGATATTATCGTTGCCCATTAATGTGCTTACCTTAGGATTGTTTAGTATTGTGATTAATGCCTTGATGCTACAATTAACGTCATCTTTTGTTGGCTCGTTTTATTTTCACTTCTCATCCTTTGGCTCAGCAATGTTGATTGCAATTATTATGTCAATTTGTAATGTGATTATTTCTGATCACATCAATAATTAGTGAAGGAGTGAAAACAGTGGCAGATCATGTTACCGTAAAAGAACTTGTTGATAACGTTCGCTTAAAAGTTTTGCAAGGAGAGGAATACCTCCAACGCCCGATTACTACTAGTGATATTTCGCGACCAGCCCTTGAATTTGCTGGCTACTTTAAGCATTATCCTGCAATGCGGATTCAATTATTGGGAATTACCGAAACATCCTTTGCAAAGGATCTAACTCATGAGAAACGGGAAAAGTACTTAACAAAAATGTGTGCACCGCAAACACCATGTTTTGTTATCTCAACTAACTTACCGATCCCTGAGGAATTACAGGTAGCTGCAAAGAATACTAAGATTCCGATTCTGGGTACGCACCTAACCTCTTCCCAGATTTTAAGTAACATGACCTCCTATCTCCTAGGGCGGTTAGCACCACGTCAATCACTTCACGGGGTTCTCGTGGATATTAACGGGGTCGGAGTGTTAATTACTGGTGATTCGGGAGTCGGAAAGAGTGAAACTGCCCTCGAGTTAGTTCGGCGGGGGCATCGCTTAGTTGCTGATGACCGGGTTGAAGTTTATGCTCGGGATGAACAGACCCTTGTTGGGACTGCGCCAGCAATCTTAAAGCACTTAATGGAAATTCGGGGAATCGGAATTATTGATGTTTCGACACTTTACGGAACTGGGGCAATTATGCCGAGTGATGTTATTAACCTGATTGTCCATTTGGAAACTTGGACACCAGACGTTCAATTTGATCGTTTAGGTGATCGGGGTGATACCCAAACTATCCAAGGGGTAATTATTCCTAAAGTTTCCGTGCCGGTTAAGACTGGGCGAAACCTTGCAATTATCATTGAATCGGCTGCGATGAACTACCGTGCCGAAACGATGGGTTATGATGCAACCAAGACCTTTGATGATAATTTAAACAGGTTAATCAAGCAAAACTCTGCACGCGATACAAAGGAAAAGCAAGATAATGACTAATTTAGTTTTGACTACCCTGGCACTTAATCCAATCGCCTTTAATTTTGGTCCAATCCAGGTTCACTGGTATGGGATCATCATTGCTACTGGAGTTGTTCTTGCCTTAATCTTGTCGGTTCGTGAAGGTCAACGACGGGGGATTAATGAGGATTACTTCTATGATTACCTTTTATGGGCATTGCCAGTGGCAATCGTCTGTGCACGCCTTTATTATGTTGCCTTTCAATGGTCATACTATTCCCAACATCCGGGAGAAATTATTGCGATCTGGGATGGCGGAATTGCAATCTATGGGGCAATTATTGGTGGAGTCTTAACCCTTTACTTCTTCTGTCGAGCGCGGCAAATTTCGATGTGGACGATGATGGATGTGATTTCACCAACATTAATTATGGCTCAAGGAATTGGCCGCTGGGGCAACTTTATGAACCAGGAAGCTTTTGGTGCGGTTACAACTCGAGCAGCTTTAGTTAGCCAACATATTCCAGAATGGATCATTAATCAAATGTACATCGGGAACCATTACCGGGTGCCAACTTTTTTATATGAATCGTTATGGGATTTAACCGGGTTTGTATTGTTACTTCTGTTACGTCACCATCATCACTTGTTTAAACGGGGAGAAGTTTTCTTGACCTATGTGATGTGGTATTCATTTGGCCGATTCTTTATTGAAGGAATGCGGACAGATAGCTTAATGATTGGAAGTGTCATTCGGGTATCACAAGTACTATCATTAATTCTTTTTGTTGCGGCATTGATTATTTTAATTGCTAGACGGCAGCGGACAAATCTTCCGTGGTATGTAAATCAATAATTTTTATTTGTTATAAAGGAGAATGACTATGGCTGAACAAATTGCAGTTTTAGGAGCAGGTTCGTGGGGAAGTACGCTAGCAAATATGCTAGTGGAAAATGGTCATAATGTTAAATTATGGTCCCGTAATCAGGAACAAGTTGATCAATTAAATAACGAACACGTTAACCCTCACTACATGAAGGACTTTGTTTATTTAGATAAGTTAGTGGCAACCTCGGATATGGAGGAAGCCGTTAAGGGTGCTGAAATTATTTTAATTGTTATCCCAACAAAGGGGATTCGCCAGGTGGCAAGTCAACTTAATACAATCTTGGAAAAGAACCATCAGCTGCCATTAATTGTTCACGCAACTAAAGGGCTAGAGCAAAACACTTATAAGCGCCCTTCAGAGATGTTAATGGAAGAAATTAATGAAGAGAACCGTCAAGATATTGTGGTACTCTCTGGGCCAAGCCATGCTGAAGATGTTGCAATTAAAGATATGACTGCTGTTACTGCCGCTTGTGCTAACTTAAATGATGCTGCACGGATTCAGAAAATTTTTAGTAATAATTACTTCCGTGTTTACACCAACAATGACGTGATTGGTGCGGAATTTGGTGCTGCCTTAAAGAACATCATTGCAATCGGTGCGGGTGCTCTTCAAGGACTTGGCTACCATGATAATGCTCGAGCAGCTTTAATTACTCGGGGACTAGCTGAAATTCGGCGCCTTGGTGTAGCATTTGGCGCTAACCCAATGACGTTTATTGGTTTATCGGGAGTTGGTGATCTAGTCGTAACTGCAACTAGTAAGAACTCGCGGAACTGGCGTGCTGGTTACCAATTAGGGCAAGGAAGAAAGCTTGATGATGTAATTGAGCACATGGGAATGGTAATTGAAGGAGTATACACTACTAAGGCCGCCCATGAATTAAGCTTAAAACGACAAGTTAAGATGCCAATCACTGATGCACTATACCGTGTCCTTTATGAGGGTGAGGACATTAAGAATGCAATTTCTCAATTGATGAGTCGAGATCTTACTTCAGAAATTGAATAATTATGGTAAAATGCTTACAGTAGAGATTGAGAATTAAAAAATCTCGTGGAAAGGGTTTATTATTATGAAACGCGTACGTAAAGCAATTATTCCTGCTGCTGGTTTGGGGACTCGTTTTCTTCCAGCAACAAAGGCATTAGCAAAGGAAATGCTACCAATCGTTGATAAGCCAACGATTCAATTTATTGTTGAAGAAGCTCGCAAGTCGGGGATTGAAGACATTGTCGTTGTTGACGGCAAGAACAAGCGGTCAATTGAAGACCACTTTGACTCTAACCCAGAGCTGGAAGATAACTTACGGGCAAAGCATAAGGATGAAATGTTGAAGTTAGTTGAAGAAACTACTGACATTAACATTTACTTCATTCGGCAATCACATCCACGTGGTCTTGGGGATGCCGTTTTGACTGCTCGTGACTTTATTGGTGATGAACCATTTGTTGTAATGCTCGGTGATGATTTGAATAACATTAATAATGATGGCGAACCATTAACTAAGCAATTAATTGAAAGTTACGAACAAACAGGTGCATCTACCCTTGCTGTTATGCGTGTACCACATGAAGATACCGCTAAGTATGGTGTTATCAACCCAAGTAAAGAAGTTACTCCAGGCCTCTTTAACGTTACAAGCTTTGTTGAAAAGCCAGAACCAAAGAAGGCGCCAAGTGACTTGGCAATTATTGGTCGTTATGTCTTTACTCCAGAAATTTTTGATGTTTTGGCCAAGACTAAGCCTGGTAAGGGTGGCGAAATCCAATTAACGGATGCAATTGATACCCTTAACCAAACTCAACGTGTCTTTGCACGTCAATACATGGGTGACCGTTATGACGTTGGTAATAAGTTTGGTTGGGTTAAGACCAACATTGAATATGGTCTAAAGCACCCACAAGTTAAGGATGAATTACGTCAATACATTAAAGACCTCGGTACCAAATTTACAGCTGAGGACAAAAAGAAGTAAAAAATAGAACGTGAACCGCGACGAACTAGTCACCGAGTACTAAGAAGGTCCAGACGATGATTGTTTACAATCAAGTCTGGACTATTTAGACGGAGGTGACGGTCGCGGTGAACGTATTTTGACTTGGTTACATACAAACTCCCGATTAGATGCTGAAAGCATCTGAGAGGGATTTTGTTGTCTCTAGGGCTCTTTCCTGCGAACGTATTTCGACTTAATAGCAGTTTTTGCTAACTTATCAATAGTAAGCTAGATGATAGACAATAGTGGTGAAACAAGTTATTATGATTAGTAATCAAACTGTACTAAGGAGGGTCTTTAAATGGCTAATAAGGACCATTATGATGTAGTAGTAATCGGTGCTGGTCCGGGGGGAATGACGGCTGCTATGTACGCTTCACGGGCTAATTTATCCGTCTTGATGCTTGATCGGGGAATCTACGGTGGTAATTTAAATAACACCGCAACAATCGAAAATTATACTGGCTTTAAGAGCATTAAGGGTCCTGAGCTAGCTCAACAAATGTATGATGGTTCGACCCAATTTGGAGCCGAATATGCCTACGGGACTGTTACAAAGATTGAAGTTAACGATGATGGAACTAAGACTGTTTCCACTGATATGGACGATCATTTTGTTACCAAGGCAATTGTAATTGCAACTGGTTCTGAGCAACGTCACTTGAATGTACCTGGTGAAGAGAAATTTAGTGGCCGGGGAGTTTCGTATTGTGCTGTTTGTGATGGAGCTTTCTTTAGAGATAAGCCACTCATTGTTGTTGGTGGTGGTGATTCTGCTGTTGAAGAGGGAATGTATCTTGCTAACCTCGCTTCTCAAGTTACAGTGTTAGTCCGGGGAGATAAACTCCGTGCACAACCACTCCTTCAAGATGAAGCGATGAAGAATGATAAAATGAAGTTTATCTTTAATACTAGTGTGACGGAAATCATTGGGGATGATGCTAAAGTTACTGGTGTTAAGACTCATAATAATAAGACTGGTGAAGATGGTGAAATGCCAGCTGACGGGATCTTTATTTACGTTGGTAATGTTCCTATGACTAAGCAGTTTACTTCATTAGGAATTACTGATGATGCTGGCTGGATTAAGACGGATAACACGATGAAGACGAAGATTCCAGGTATTTTTGCTGTTGGTGATGTACGTGAAACCCCATTGCGGCAAATTGCCACTGCTGTTGGTGATGGTTCGATCGCTGGTCAACAGGTTTACCAATATATTCAATCATTATAATAATTATTGAGGACGAGGCAGGGGTTGCCTGGTCCTTTTTAATACTTCTAGTAAAACTTTAGTAAAACAACAAAGTAAACGAACACAGCTAGCTTATAATGAGTTATACTGGTAGCAGATTATGAGATACAAAGGAGCAATTTTGATGAGCTGGAAAGATACTTACCAAGTTTGGAAAGAACGGACTGATCTCGAACCAAATTTGAAAAAAGAATTAGATGCAATGCATGACGATAAGGAAATTGAGGATGCATTTTACGCACCAATGTCTTTTGGTACTGCCGGAATGCGGGGACTAATGGGTCCTGGTATTAACCGGATGAACGTTTATACTGTTCGTCAAGCAACTGAAGGTTTAGCAACGTTAATGGATTCCTTAGGTGATGGAATTAAAAATCGTGGAGTTGCGATTAGTTATGATTCACGTCACAATTCACGCCAATTTGCCCATGATTCAGCACGAGTATTAGGTGCTCACGGTATTAAGGTATACATTTACGATAACTTACGGCCAACACCAGAATTGTCATTTGCTGTTCGTCACTTACACACCTATGCAGGGATCATGATTACTGCTAGTCATAACCCAAAGGAATATAACGGTTACAAGATCTACGGTGAAGATGGTGGACAAATGCCACCAAAGGAATCAGACATGATGACTGGCTACATCCGGAAGATTACCGATATTTTTGACATCAAATTAGCTGATGAACAAGAAATGTTAGACAATGGGATCGAAACGATCATGGGTGAAGATGTTGATGCTGCATACTTGGCTAATGCAAAGAGTGTTACCGTTAACCCTGAGCTTGCTAAGGAATATGGTAAAGACATGAAGTTTGTCTTCACCCCATTATGTGGTACAGGACGGATGCTTGGTGAACGAGCATTACGTCAAGCTGGCTTCACTAACTTCACTATTGAACCTACAGAAGCTCAACCAAATGGTGACTTCCCTGGTTTGGAACACCCAAACCCAGAATTTCCAGAAGCATTTGTTCGTTCAATTAAGTTAGGAAAAGAAATTGATGCGGATGTTTTGATTGCTACTGACCCAGATGCCGATCGTCTTGGTTGTGCCGTTCGTCAACCTAATGGTGAATACCAATTATTGACTGGTAACCAAATTGCATCAATTATGTTAGCTTACATCCTTGAAGCTCACAAGCAAGCAGGAACTTTACCAAAGAACGCAGCGGCTGTAAAGTCAATCGTTTCAACAAACTTTGCCGCTAAAATTGCTGAAAGCTACGGTGTGAAGATGATTAACGTCTTAACTGGTTTTAAGTGGATTGCTGATCAAATCCACCAATACGAAACTGGTAAGGCTGATCACACCTTCATGTTTGGCTTTGAAGAAAGTTATGGCTACCTCATTAAGCCATTTGTTCGTGATAAGGATGCTATCCAATCATTGACTCTCTTAGCTGAAGTTGCCGCTTACTACAGAAGCCGGAACATGACTTTGTATGATGGCCTTCAAGAATTATTCAAGAAGTACGGTTACTTCCGTGAAAAGACAGTTGCTAACATGTACCCAGGTGTTGATGGCCCAGCTAAGATTCAAGCCTTGATGAAGAAGTTCCGTGAAGAAGCACCAACCGAATTTGCTGGTCATAAAGTAACTGTTACTGAAGACTTCTCTAAGGGAACAAAGACCACTGCTGATGGACAAGTTAGCGAATTAGGAATTCCTGAATCAAACGTTCTTCGTTACATCCTTGATGATGAAACCTGGATTGCTATTCGTCCATCTGGTACTGAACCAAAGCTGAAGTTCTACATTGGTACCAGTGCACCATCCCTCGATGAAGCCAACACTAAGCTTGCTTCCTTCGAAAAAGCATTAAAGGAATTTGCGGAGGAATAAGAGTGTGAGCCAGCAAAGGGCTTGCAGAAGGCTAGAAATTTCTCCTGACGAAGGTGTCTTGCGCCTAGGAAGGCGTTTGCTAGCCCTAGCAAGTCCCTGGCAAACACATTTTGACTTGGTTGCCTAGAAAGAGTTAGGCGGAGCTTGCGGTTAGGACGAATACGTTTCGGCTGTGTTGCAGTAAAAAATAAACAAAGGTTGCTAACAATAGCAAAACCTAATGAACAAAAAAGACGTCTCAAACATTATCGTTTGGGACGCCTTTTTAGCTTTTATTTTGCTATTTGTTTTAAGAATGAATTCTTTAAAAGATAGTGATGGCCAGCAGTTAAGTCGTATTGAACTAGTTGGTAGTCGTGAAAAAGCTTCTTTTGCTTTGCCGTGAGTTTAACGTGTTTACCTTGAGCACTAACGAAATCAATTCCTCCCTGATGTGCAGAATTATTCTTGGCGGTTCCATTAGTTGGTAGAGAAGTTGCTGGAACCTTTTCTGCAATTTCTGTCATTAAGGCATAATATGGAGAAACTTTGACGTCCATCTGAGCAAGGGCCATTGCAGCAAAGTTATTTGGCCCAACTAACTGGTGCTGCCAAGTCAGACGATTATGATTAAGTTTTCGAGCAGCTGAATTGCTATAGATAAAGTAATCAGTTTCGTGCAGTTGGGTACCGTACTTTCCCATTGGCAGACCGTGATAAATTCCAGGAAGGTGGTCACCGTACCAGACGACGGTGGTTGGTTGCTTTAGCTCGTCTAATTGATGGATCCAATCTTTCAATGCTTGATCGGTATAATGGAGCCCTTGAATATAAGTTTCAATTTGCGCCTTCTGTTCTGGAGTCTTAAATCCCTTACCAGAAATATGATAATTATTTTTGGCATAGTATATTGGGTCGTACGGCATGTGATTTTGCATGGTAGCTAATTGAACAAACTTACCGTGAGGGTGTCGCTTAAGGTTGAGGGTTACCTCTTTATAAGCTGAATCATCACTTACTCGGGGACTATTGTGAATTTTATTGGTGTAAGTAAGTTTATCTCCACCATCGAAATGATAGAACTTTTTAAAGCCAAACCTCTTATAAACAGTTTTTCTGCTGTACAAGTTAGCGGTAAAGGGGTGAATCCCAATACTGTAGTTAAAGAGGTTATTAATGGTAAAAGTCTGCTTTTGGTACGGAACAAGTTGTGAATATGGAGTCGGTAAGGTTGGCGAAAAGTTAGCCATGGAAAGGCTAGTTAATGCCTGGTATTCCATATTTGCGGTTCCGCCACCGTAACCAGAACTTAGCATTAATCCACTAGTAGTTTGTTTCTTTAATTGGTGAAGGTAAGGGATCGGATTCCCACTAACTTTCATTCCAGGAACTTTAGCCGGGTCAGCGTAACTTTCGCTAAGAACGAACACGAGGTTTTGGTTGCCAACACTCTTATGGGTTCGATTGCGATTAATTTCTGCGCCAATCTTTGCGTAATGTTTTTCTAAGTGCGCCATCGTTGCTGGTGAATATCCTTTAGGTTTACTCATCACATGGACATCGATATTATTGGCAAACTGCAAAAGAGTACCATTCATCTTAGCGCCCCGCAATTGAGAATAGAAATATGGGGTGTCGTCAATATTTTGTAATTGCTTATAAACAATCGAATTACTATGGTTAGCTAAGTTAAAACTAAGAAGGTAAATACAGGAAAGGATAGCAATCACGATTCGCGTCGCTGGGTTAAAACGACAAGTCTTTCCATAGCGCTTTTCTAGTTGCCAACTAGCAACGAGGGAAACAATAATGGCAATTAATGTAAAAGCAATTATCCACTTGTTAACCATTCCAAGCATTTCTCCAGGAGCAGCTAATGTTGAAATATCAGTCGGAATGATTGGCTCATTTCGTGCAGCAATCTTTAGGACAGAAGCACCAAGCCAACCAAGATAGAGGATTATTGTGATTCCGGAACTGAGCCACCAGCGATTGGTAATTGTCATCAAGATTAGGGCAATTGCAAAGATGATTAAGACGTTTACCGTGATAATTTTTGGTCGTTCGGTAAGCATCCACTCTACCATCGTAAATTTATCATTCCAAAGAATTGCAAATGAGGCTAACGTAATTCCCCAAAGAATAAGGTAAGTTAAAAGGATCGGCCAGTAATGATTGCTAAAGTGTTTCAGTCTTTGAAGCAGATTCCAATAGTTTAACTGCCAACTAATTTTATTTCCCAGGAAATTAACAAGAATCATAATGGTACTGAAAATAACAACAATCGTAATTCCCAGGATAATTATTGTTTGCCAACTTACTTGAGGTAATAGTAAAGGAGTAAAAAGCATTGGTAATCCAAGAAGATTCAAGAGGAGGAACCCCATGACAGGGAGAAGCTGACCCCGGTGTTTTTTCTTCTGTGCCCGTAGGAACCATGCCGTCATGATAAGACAAGTGAGAAGTAAGAATGGCTGATATGGGTTAATCCCTAATAGGTAGTGGGTATTAGGAGTCAGATCACTGTGGGGGCTATAGTCAACGTGGTTCATATTAAGCCAGGTAATGAGGGCGGCAAAGAGTAAACTAATAAATGTTAAAAAGAAATAACGAGCATTGGACCACTTCTTAAGCCATTCGCGATCATTTGCTAACCAATCTCCAAGTGCGAAAAGGTAGATAAACCAAATTAAACTCGTTCCCCGGTGAAACCCAAAGGCATCGTAGCCACTAACAAGGTTGATCAGCAAGAAGACAAATGAAAAACCAATTAGCCAGTGTCGACGGGTAACTGTTGACCAGCGGTGGCAAAACTTTTGTAGTGGATGCGCGAAAAGGTAAAAGCCACTACAAATGAGCCAGGTGATGAATACCTGCTGGACAACGTAGAGTTCGGGAGATGGCTGGGCTGAAGTGAGTATCGGTTGAGTTGTAAACTTTGCCCAGGTAAAGGTAATTGCTCCGACGATCCATAGGGTTAATACCGCAATTTGGCGATTAAATCGCCCTTGGTGTTGGTTAGCCCCAATTGCAATTGGGATCCATAATACGGTCGTACTAATAAATGTTTTTAAAATCCACCATAATATAAAGGGCAAGGTTGCTTCTTGTAGGTGGGTGAGCAACTGACTTGCGGTTCCTAAAAAGCAAATGATTGCGAGAACAACAAATAAACTTCCCAATTGAAGTTCCCGTTTTTGCTTTAAACTACTAAACATTGATCTCCAACTTTCTCTTTCATGAAATTTAAACATTACCATTATACGGATAGGAAAATTATGATTCAACCGTGACTAATCAGGATTAAGATAAAGTTAATTTCCGTTGATTTGTTGTTTTATAAGTTGTTTTATAATAAGACAAATTGAGCATTTTATATAGATAGACGAATACATGTTCCGGTGATAAACTAAAGAGGATAATTGTAACCATTGAGACGGAAGGTAGCAGAGATAAATTGTTGCCTTCCATTTTCAGGTACTGAGGAGGATTACTTGTGATATATCGCCAACCTCATAAAAATTTTGAATTAGTTTCTGACTATCAACCTACAGGTGATCAACCAGAGGCAATTAAAGAATTAACTACCGGGATCGAAAAAGGAGAAAAGTCGCAAATCCTACTAGGAGCAACTGGAACTGGGAAGACTTTTACGATCTCCAACGTAATTGCAAATGTAAATAAGCCAACATTAATTTTGTCTCACAATAAGACGTTGGCAGGTCAACTATACAGTGAAATGAAGAAGTTCTTTCCCCATAATGCGGTTGAATACTTTGTTTCCTACTATGATTATTACCAACCAGAAGCCTATGTACCTTCAAGTGATACCTATATTGAAAAAGATGCTTCAATTAATGATGAAATTGATGAGCTCCGTCATTCTGCAACTAGTTCGCTGATGGAACGTGACGATGTGATTGTCGTTGCTTCAGTTTCCAGTATCTTTGGACTTGGGGACCCAAGTGAATACCATAATCACGTTGTTTCGCTACGGGTTGGTCAAGAGATTGAACGGGATCAATTACTGAGAGAATTGGTTAATATCCAGTTCGAACGAAATGATATTGACTTTCAGCGGGGGCGTTTCCGGGTTCATGGGGATGTTGTTGAAGTTTTCCCGGCATCACGAGAAGATAAGGCGCTGCGGATCGAATTTTTTGGTGACGAGATTGATCGGATTCGTGAAGTTGATGCCCTTACTGGTGAAGTAATTGGGGATCGGGAACACATCTCAATCTTCCCGGCGACTCACTTT
Source organism: Limosilactobacillus avistercoris (assembly GCF_014836425.1). GTDB lineage: Bacteria > Bacillota > Bacilli > Lactobacillales > Lactobacillaceae > Limosilactobacillus > Limosilactobacillus agrestimuris. The sequence goes on from NZ_JACSQW010000019.1 coordinate 29,683, forward strand.
TTAACTAGTGAAGAAATTATGGACCGGGCTCTTCCACAGATCGAAAACGACATGAAAAAGCAGGTTAAGAAGTTTACAAAGGAAGGAAAGTTGCTTGAGGCTGAACGGATTCAGCAACGGACGACCTATGATATTGAGATGCTTCGTGAAATGGGCTACTGTAACGGAATCGAAAACTATTCACGGTATATGGATGGACGGAAGCCTGGCGAACCGCCGTATACACTATTGGACTTCTTCCCTAAGGACTTTCTATTAGTAGTTGATGAATCTCACCAAACGATGCCTCAGGTCCGGGGAATGTACAATGGGGATCGGGCCCGAAAACAGATGCTAATTGATTATGGATTCCGTTTACCAAGTGCGCTTGATAACCGGCCATTAAAATTGGCAGAGTTTGAAAAGCACGTTAACCAGGTTGTCTACATGTCTGCTACACCAGGTCCGTATGAGATGGAACAAACTGATCACGTTGTCCAACAAATTATTCGGCCAACTGGCTTGCTTGATCCGACGATTGAAGTTCGGCCAGTAATGGGGCAAATTGATGACTTAGTTGGTGAAATTAATAAGCGGATTGAAAAGCATGAGCGGGTCTTTGTAACTACTTTAACCAAGAAAATGTCAGAGGACTTAACGGATTATCTCAAGGATCTTGGATTAAAGGTAAAGTACCTTCATAGTGATATTAAAACCTTAGAGCGGACTCAGATTATCCGTGATCTTCGTCTTGGCAAGTTTGATGTTCTGGTAGGGATTAACCTTTTGCGGGAAGGACTCGATGTTCCAGAAGTATCTCTTGTAGCAATTCTTGATGCTGATAAGGAAGGTTTTTTACGGAATGAACGTTCTTTGATCCAAACAATTGGTCGGGCTGCCCGAAATGCTAATGGTTCAGTAATTATGTATGCTGATACGGTTACGGATTCAATGCAAAAAGCAATTGATGAAACGAAGCGACGTCGGGAAATCCAGATGGCTTATAATAAGAAACACGGTATTACACCGAAGACCATCATTAAGCCAATTCAAGAAGCTATTTCGTCAACTACTAAGACTGAGGATAGCGGTAAGAAGGCCGATGGTACTGAATTTACAAGTAAGGACTTTGCAAAACTTTCACGTGATGATCAAACTAAGATGATTGAAGAGCTAACCGAACAAATGCGGGCAGCTGCTAAACGCCTTGACTTTGAGCAAGCAGCAACTCTCCGTGATACGGTAATGGAATTAAAGGCACAGATGACAGGAAAGAAAACTAAAAAAGTAAAGCATAGTAAAAAATAATAAGAGGGAGTGAGTTATCCGTGGCAAACGATAAGATTATTATTCATGGTGCGCGGGCACATAATTTAAAGAATATTGATGTAAAAATTCCTAAAAATAAGCTTGTTGTTATTACTGGTTTATCTGGTTCGGGAAAGAGTTCTTTAGCCTTTGATACCTTATATGCTGAAGGACAACGACGCTATGTTGAGAGCTTATCTGCCTATGCCCGGCAGTTCTTAGGACAAATGGATAAGCCAGACGTTGACTCAATTGATGGCCTTTCACCGGCAATCTCAATTGATCAAAAAACCACTTCACATAACCCTCGTTCAACAGTCGGGACGGTTACGGAAATTAACGACTTCCTTCGTCTACTTTGGGCTCGGGTTGGGACACCAATTTGTCCAAATGATCATATCCCGATTAGTAGCCAATCACCTGATCAAATGGTGGATCGGGTATTGGAACTTCCTGAACGAACCCGTCTACAAATTCTTTCACCAGTTGTCCGGGATAAGCGGGGAACTCAGAAGAAGGTTTTTGAGAAGATTAAGAAAGAAGGATTTGTCCGAGTTCAAGTTGATGGTGAAACTTATGAACTAGATGAAGTTCCAGAGCTTGATAAGAATAAGAAGCACACCGTTAACGTGGTCATTGATCGGATTATCATTAAAGATGGAATTCGCTCCCGGCTATTTGACTCGTTTGAAGCAGCCCTTCGTCTAAGTGATGGCTATGCAATCGCAGATGTAATTGGTGGCGAACCGATTCCGTTTTCTGAAAAGTACGCTTGTCCAATCTGTGGTTTCACTGTTGGTGAGCTAGAGCCCCGCCTTTTTTCCTTTAACGCGCCAATTGGGGCTTGTCCAGAATGTGAAGGACTTGGTTCAAAGCTTGAAGTTGATGTTGATCTAGTGGTTCCTGACCGGACAAAGACGCTTCGAAAAGGGGCGATGATCCCGTGGAACCCGATTTCTTCACAGTATTATCCACAATTACTTGAGCAATTCTGTAAGTCTGCCGGGATCGACATGGATACGCCATTTAATAAGTTACCAAAGAAGCAACAACGGCAAGTCTTATATGGTAACGGAGACAAAACATTCCACTTCCATTATGAAAATGACTTTGGTGGTGTCCGTGATGTAGATGTTCCATTTGAGGGTGTGATCAACAACGTTAAGCGGCGCTACAAGGAGACTAATTCTGACTTTACCCGGGAGCAAATGCGAAAGTACATGACAGAGTTACCATGTCCAGCTTGTTATGGGTATCGGCTTAATCAACGGGCATTAGCCGTAAAAATTGCTGGTCAAAATATTGGTGAAGTTTCTGAATTACCAATTAGTGAGGCAATTCCATTCTTTAAAGGGATCAAACTTTCTGAACAAAAAGAAAAGATTGCTCGGCCAATCCTCAAGGAAATTTTAGACCGCTTAACCTTTATGAAAAATGTTGGTGTTGAATACCTAACCCTTAGTCGTTCTGCACGGACACTTTCAGGAGGGGAAGCTCAACGAATTCGTTTGGCTACCCAGATCGGTTCGAACCTTTCTGGTGTAATGTACGTTCTTGATGAACCATCGATTGGGTTACACCAGCGGGATAACGATCGCCTAATTTCCTCATTGAAGGCAATGCGGGATCTTGGGAATACCCTTATCGTTGTTGAACACGATGAGGATACTATGCGTGCGGCCGATTACATTGTTGATATTGGACCAGGTGCTGGAGCTAATGGTGGAAAAGTAATGGCTGCTGGAACTCCTAAGCAAATTATGCGTTCACGAAAATCATTAACCGGTCAGTACCTTTCAGGAAAAAAGATGATTGAAGTCCCTAAAGAACGCCGTGAAGGTAACGGAAAACACATAGTCCTTAAAGGCGCCGCCGAAAATAACCTAAAGAACATTGATGTTGATTTTCCCCTTGGTAAATTTATCTGTGTTACTGGTGTTTCTGGTTCAGGAAAATCGACCCTGGTTAATATGATCTTGAAACGGATCTTAGCGCAAAAGTTGAATAATAATTCAGCTAAGCCAGGAAAGTATAAGTCAATTAGTGGAATTAAGAATATTGAAAAGATCATTGATATTGATCAGTCTCCAATTGGCCGAACACCGCGGAGTAATCCAGCTACCTATACTGGTGTTTTTGATGATATTCGTGAACTCTTTGCTCAGACTAACCAGGCAAAAATGCGCGGCTACAATAAAGGGCGTTTTAGTTTTAATGTAAAGGGTGGCCGTTGTGAAGCATGTCATGGTGACGGGATCATTAAGATTGAGATGAACTTCTTACCGGATGTTTATGTTCCATGTGAGGTTTGTCATGGCACTCGTTATAATTCTGAAACCCTTGAAGTTGAGTACAAGGGGAAGAATATTTCACAAGTCTTGAACATGACCGTTTCCGAAGCATTGAAATTCTTCAGTGCAATTCCCAAGATTAAGCGAAAACTCCAAACAATTGAAGATGTTGGTTTAGGTTATGTTACTCTTGGTCAACCAGCAACGACGCTTTCAGGTGGTGAAGCCCAACGAATGAAGTTGGCCGCCGAACTCCACCGGCAATCACGAGGGAAGAGTTTCTATATTCTTGATGAACCAACGACGGGACTACATATGGATGATATTAAACGGTTATTGGCAGTTTTGCAGCGACTCGTCGATGCAGGAAACACTGTTTTAGTGATTGAACACGATCTTGATGTCGTTAAGTCTGCTGACTGGTTAATTGATCTTGGCCCTGAGGGAGGGGATGCAGGTGGTTATGTTGTAGCTACCGGGACTCCCGAAGAAGTTGCTCAAGTTAAGGAAAGTTATACCGGACAATATCTGAAGAAGATGTTGGAACGGGATAAGGAACTTGAAGAGAAGAAAAAGTAGCATATAACCTAAGATTAGTTCAGGATGATTGTAAATTGTCCTGAACTTTTTTCTTTATGTATGAGATGCCTCCTTCCTAGTCGCAAGCCGCCGTTGTCAGGAGAAATTGCTAGCCTTCCGCAAGTCCTTTGCTGGCTCGCACTCTTTTTTTGAAAGACACGCCCGGGGTGTTGTGATACAATGGTTAAGTATAAGTGTAGAAAAGAGGGGGAGAAAATGGATAAAAAGATGCGAGTGGTTATTATCACTGGAATGAGCGGTGCCGGCAAAACTGTTGCTGTTCATAGCTTTGAAGACTTAGGTTACTTTGTGTTTGACAATATGTTACCTAACTTAGCAGGAAAGTTTGTCGATGTAATGGAGAAGGCCAGTCAGTTTGATAAGGTCGCAATGGTGATGGATTCTCGTTCTCAGGGATTTTATGATCAGGTGTTACCAGCAATTAAGGAATTAAAGAAGCGTGAGGACCTTGAGGTTAGCGTTCTCTTCCTTGATGCAGATGATAATAAACTAATTTCTCGTTATAAGGAAACACGGCGTTCGCACCCGTTGTCTCCTCATGGAAGATTACTAGATGGAGTAACTGCTGAACGAAAGCTCCTTAATAATTTAAAGAGTGAGTCAGATGTCCGGATTGATACCACAACTTTGACACCGCGGAACCTTAAATTGCGGATCAATAAGATTTTTGGTCACGGCGAAGGAAGTAATTTCTACGTTGAAGTGATGTCATTTGGGTTTAAGTATGGGATTCCGTTAGATGCTGATATTGTCCTTGATGTTCGTTTTCTCCCCAACCCCTTCTATGTTCCAGAGCTCAAACACTTGACTGGAAATGACGTTCCAGTTCAAGAATATGTGATGAAAAGTCCATTGGCGAAGGAATTTTACAGTCATTTGAAGGCGCTGTTAGAAACAGCAATGCCCGGATATATCCATGAAGGGAAGAGCAGCCTTACAATTGCAATTGGTTGTACGGGTGGACAACACCGTTCCGTTACAATTGCCAATAAGGTTGCGGAAGATCTAAAAAACGATGGTTACCAAGTAAATGTTCACCATCGAGATGTGGATAAAGCAAAATAATCAGTAGAGGAAGGATCATATGTTTCACAAGCCAAAGATCGTTGTGATCGGGGGTGGAACCGGATTACCGGTTGTTCTCCGTGGATTACGCGATCAAAATGCCGATATCACAGCAGTAGTTACTGTTGCTGATGATGGTGGTTCATCAGGTATTTTACGGAATTATATTAATGTGGTTCCACCTGGTGATATCCGAAATGTTTTGGTTGCCCTTTCCGAGTTACCAAAACTTCAACGGGAAATTTTTCAGTACCGCTTTAAGACGACTGATCAATTTTTAGCTGGTCACGCGATCGGTAATCTTATCATCTCCGCACTTTCAGAAATGCAGGGTGATATTTTTGATGCTGTCCAGGAGCTTTCAGGAATGATGGAAATTCAGGGACATGTTTTCCCTGTTTCTGACGAACCATTAACGTTGAACGCTGAATTTACTGATGGTTCAACGTTGAGCGGTGAATCAGAAATTACTCATGCCCATAAGCAAATTAAACGAGTATGGGTAACACCATCAAATGATCAGGATGGTCACGAAGCCAAAGCTGTTCCTGAAGTAATTAAGGCAATTGAAAATGCGGATCAAATTGTCTTGGGACCGGGAAGCTTGTTCACCAGTATTCTCCCTAATTTGATGATTCATGATGTTGCTAAGGCCGTTTGTGAAAGTAAAGCTGAAGTTGTCTATATCTGTAATATCATGACGCAAAAAGGAGAAACCGATCACTTCACTGATGCTGATCATGTTCGTGTTTTGAACCGACACCTTGGTAAAAACTTTATTAATACTGTTCTGGTAAATATTGAACCAGTTCCTGACAATTATATTGATTTTAAAGAATGGAATGAAATTTCCCAGCCTGTTGGCCATGATTTCCAAGGCTTACGTAAGCAGGGATGTCGGGTAATTAGTTCTAATTTCTTGCAGCTAAAGGATAATGGAGCATTTCATGACCGTGATAAGGTCGTTAATGAATTAATGAATCGCCTCCATGAAGTTCACGATTAGGAGGTGCTCAACCTTGTCCTATGCTAGTGATGTTAAAAAAGAGCTAACAGCGATTAAGGTTCACCGTGATAATGCCAAGGCCGAATTAATGGCTCTCATCAGGATGAATGGTTCAATCGGGATTAGTAACCACCACCTAGTATTAAATATTCAGACTGAAAATCCAGCAATTGCTCGCCGGATTTATTCTTTGCTGAAAGACTTTTACCACGTTGAAAGTGAGATTGTTGTCCGTCGAAAAATGAAACTGAAAAAGAACAACCAATATATTGTTCGGTTACGTTATTCGGCAGAACGGGTTCTTGATGACTTAAAGATTTTGCAGGGGATGCAGATAAAAGAGCAGGTTCCCGTAGAATTATTAAAGGATGAGTGGATGGCTCGCTCATACTTACGTGGTGCATTTTTAGCAGGTGGATCGGTGAATAATCCTGAAACTTCTCGTTATCATCTTGAGATTTATTCTTTATACGAAGAACATAATGAGATTATTGCTAAAATGATGAATCAGTTTGGCCTAAATGCGCAAACAACAGCTCGGCGGAGTGGCTATATCGTTTATCTTAAGGAAGCCGAAAAAATTGCTAATTTTATGTCACTGATTGGCGCAACAAATTCAATGCTCCAATTTGAAAATATTCGGATTGTTCGTGACATGCGTAATTCAGTCAATCGCTTGGTTAATTGTGAAAATGCCAATATGAATAAGATTGCCAATGCTTCAACCAGGCAAATTGAGAATATTAAATTGATTGAGGCCCGAGTTGGTTTGGAAAGCTTACCAGATAAATTACGGGAAATTGCTGAAACAAGATTAGCGCATCAAGAAGTTAGTTTAAAAGAGCTTGGTGAATTAGTTCCTGGTGGTCCAATTTCCAAGTCCGGAGTAAATCACAGATTGCGAAAATTAAATGCCTATGCCGATGAGTTACGTGGTCAAATTGCAACTAAATAAAAAAGAGACCGGAATTTTTCCGGTCTCTTTTTTTAACTTAGTTACTAAATTACTTTAACTTAGAATTATTTTCCATGATTCCGTCAAGTAGACCATAGTCAACAGCTTCTTGAGCGGTTAAGTAGTGATCACGTTCGGTATCACGGTTAATTTTTTCTATCGGTTGTCCTGAATTCTTGGCCAGAATTTCATTAATCATCTTCCGGGTCTTCAAGATTTCAGTAGCAGCAATTTCAATTTCGGTTTGTTGACCTTGAGCACCACCAGATGGTTGGTGAATCAAGACTTGTGAGTGTGGCAAACCAAAACGCTTACCCTTAGCACCAGATGATACCAAGACACTAGCCATTGAAGCAGCCATTCCGATAACAATAGTTTGGACATCAGACTTGATAAAGTTCATGGTATCGTAAATTGCCATTCCAGAGGTAACTACACCACCTGGAGAATTAATGTAAAGGTAAATATCTTTAGTAGAGTCTTGCGCATCCAAGAAAAGCAATTGCGCAACGATTGAATTAGCCATGTCGTCTTCGATTGGACCAGATAACATAATGATCCGATCCTTTAGAAGCCGTGAGTAAATGTCATATGCACGTTCACCACGAGATGATTGTTCAATGACAGTTGGAACTAAATTCATAGTAAATTGGCCTCCCTTATTTTTAGCACTTGTTAGTCTTATTTGCTAACTTATGTGAATACTATACTCGTTTGGTCAAAAAAGGTCAAATATTTTGCTATAAAATAATTAACCTTTTTTGCGGTAAAATAACTGGGAGCTTTAATTAAAAGAAGTTACTAACTAGGTACTTAAAGTATTAGTTAGTAACTTCTTTATTCTTAATCAATTTAGAATAGTAATGGTTGGTTAATTATTAATAGAGGGAGATAAAATAATAAACCATAATTATTGTTGATTATTAGTGAAGGCCTTTAGCAATTAAAGCCAATTCAGTGGCAGCTGATTCTTTATCAAGAACTGTCCAGTCAGTATTATTGAATTTAACGAATGCTTCGAACATATCTTTAGTCATAATAAATTACCTCTTTTTTATATTAGTGAGCTCTTTAATTGGCTCCTTCTTGATTACGACTATATAGTACCTCATATTGGTATGTTTTGTAAATTATTTATATTATTAGCTTTTCAAGGCGACAATATTTAATTGGTATAGGTACGCTTGAGAAAATATTTTAGCTGTTAATCATTGTCATAGCGGGATCGAACGGTTAGTGATTCTTTAGAAGGGTTGCTTTTTAAGACCATGCCCGGTATAATTGGAGCGTTAATTATTTTACGTTTAATATATTAAGGAGGCATTTGCTATGCGTAAAGCACACCCATACGGCGTTCAAGGTCGTCGGCCAATTGCTCCTAAGTACAAGCGAGCATTAAAGGAAAAAAAGATTGAAGCTATTCGTAAGTGGGCTAAGGAAAAGCCAGCTGAAGAAAAGTAATTTAGCTTTATAAAGTAAAAAAGATTGGTAAGAGTAATTCTTACCAATCTTTTTTACTTTATATAAACAATTGAATCATAACCACCCGTAAAACGGGTGGTTTGTACAACGGCTATAAGCCGATCAGAAAAGCCAGCGTCTCAAGGCGCT
>NZ_JACSQW010000001.1 GCF_014836425.1 Limosilactobacillus avistercoris
ACTCCGGTTTATTTTGCCCATGCTTATTCACCACATGAACGCGGTAGTAATGAGAACCGTAACCGAGTTTTGCGACGATTTATTTCCAAGGGACAAGCTATTGAAGAGCTGAGCGATCGCCAGCTGGTTCAAATCAATTGGTATCTGAATTCCCGGCCACTTAAATGTCTTAACTGGCGCACACTAATCGAGATCTTCCTGCTTAATTTACGTCATTAAATTCGTTCAAGTTATTTCTTGCAATCTGCCGATCTCAAAAATCGATGGTGAAAATTTCACATTTCACCACCGATTTTTTCTATTCTTCCAATGCCGTCTTAACTTCATCAGCAAGGGGAATTGATGGCATTGCACCCATTCCCTGGACTGTCAAACTCGAAGCCCGTTGCGCATATGTTAATGCTGCTTTGAGATTTTTAATGTCTATATCCAATTGTGAAACCAACGCCCCGATAAAGGTATCACCAGCTGCTGTGGTATCCACCACTTTGACCTTAAATGCAGGAATCAACCCATGCTCATTTCCTGTAGCATAAAACGCTCCCCGATCACCTAATGTAATGATCGTATTTTCTACACCATTATTCTTAAAGAATTCGGCGTTTTGCAGGAGAGAATTTTCATCATTCACTGCGATCCCACTTAGCAGCTCACTTTCAGTTTCGTTTGGAACAATAATGTCAGTATAGTCTAGCAGTTCTGGAATTAATTCACTAGCTGGTGCTGGGTTAAGGATTGTTATAACGCCCTGTTGCTTTGCTAATTTAAAGGCAGCTAACGTTACATCTTGTGGCGTTTCTAATTGAGCAACAATAAATTTGGCTCCCTTTAGTCGTTGCCGCAAATCTTTTAAGTTATCTCTCGTCATGGCCTGGTTAGCACCACCGTATACCATGATATCGTTTTGGCCACTTTCATCGACCGTAATCACCGCACTCCCAGTTCCATTATCCGGATCAACAGCAATTCCACTTGTATCAATATCATTTTCTGCCAACGTTTTAATCATTTCTTGACCGTCATTATCCGCACCAACTGCACCGATAAAAGATACCCTAGCACCGGAGCGAGCTGCCGCAACTGCTTGGTTTGCACCCTTACCACCTGGAGCATAACTCTTCTGTTTCACAGAAATTGTTTCTCCCGGTTGCGGAAAACGAGCAACTTGATAAATCGAATCAACGTTGATACTTCCAAGGACTATTACCTGATTCACTATTCTTCCACTTCTTTCCCGATTAATGTTTTCTTTATTATATTAGTTAACCTTAATCAATTTCAAATTACTTGAGGTTCAGCAAATTTCCACTTGCCTATTAGTTAGTAATTCGTATACTTATTAGTGATTTTGACTTTATAGGAGTGTTTCCCGTGAAACAAAAGCAATACCTTACCCCAGAATTTATCAACCAATTGACAGCCGATAGTAAACTTAATCTTGAGAATCTGATTATTTTAACCTGCGCGATCTTTATTGCCAGTATTGGTCTCAACATGAATTCCACGGCAGCAATCATTGGGGCAATGTTAATTTCACCTTTAATGTCACCACTTCTTGCAATCGGAACTGGTCTCGCGATCTATGATACTCACTTAATCAGGAATGGTGTTTCAACAATTATTACGGAAGTGGTTATTAGCCTAATCGCTTCCACAACTTACTTCTATTTTTCACCGCTTTCCTATGCCAGCCAAGAAATTCTGGTGCGAACTTCCCCGACAATTTGGGACGTGATGATTGCCTTTTTCGGGGGAACCGCTGGAATTATTGGTGCCAGTAAAATGAAAGCAACAAACATCGTTCCCGGTGTCGCAATCGCAACAGCCTTAATGCCACCACTCTGTACGGTTGGTTATTCCATTGCATCCGGCAACCTTAACTATTTCTTGGGGTCTGGTTATCTCTTCTTAATTAACGTGATTTTCATTATCTTGACGGCCTTTTTTGGCGCAAAAATAATGAATTGGTTGAACAAACCAGGACAAAAGCATCCCGGGATCCTTCACCTTCCCACGTATAAAGAAGTCCTTTTCATTGCTGGACTCTTATTACTTCTCATCCCTAGCGTCCTTTCTGCTAAGCAAATGGTGCAGAAATCAATTGCTCAAAATAATGTTCACCATTTAATTACTAAGGAATTCAAGGATACGTCAATCATTAAGGAAGATATTAACGAACAAACAAAAACAATCAACCTCACGATCTCAGGCTCTAAAGCCAACATGAAAAAGATTAAAAGAGTAAAGCAGCGACTACAAGATTATCATTTATCCGGATACTCCTTAAACGTTATCCAGGTTGCCCAACTAAATGCATCTACCGAGGCCCAAATCGATAATCGGATTACTAGTATCATCACTCAACAGCAGCAGGCCGAGAAAAAGAAGCGTGAGCAACAACTACAAAAACAAAGTAAGCAAAACAAAAAGATTGCTAAGATGTCTCGTGACATTAATTCCGTCACCGCTGTCAGCAGTTCGGACACTAAAAAGAATTCCATCATTATTGAACTTAACAAGTCATTAAGCCATGATCAAAAAGAAGCATTGATTGTCAAAATCAAGGATAAGTATCCTAATATCGATAAAGTTGATTTTGTACTAAAAGATGATTAAAAAAAGCGAGGCCGGGAAAAACAAAATGTTTTTCCCGGCCTCGCTTTTCGAATTTAGCGTTTTAACTTTTTCAATTGTGAGTTAATTTTATTGATTGATTTTCGTTGCTCTATGATACAGATTAACCAAATTATCAAATAAACAACTAAAAAGATTATGAATGTTAACCATGTAATAGTCCAATGGTTAATCCAGACCATTAATAAGAACAACAGGAATGTTCCGAATAAATGAAGAACTAATGATGGAAGCATCGCTAAGTCTGATTCAAAAATAATCGTTAATAAGCCAATTAAACCGGAAACGATAAAGACTGAAATAACTTCCTTTTTAGTAGGTACCATTCCAACATATAAAAACGTAGTGACAACAAGATAAGTAATGGCTCCATAACCGACGCCAGTAACAAAATAACGTAACCACCTGTTTATTCTACTCATTTTATAATCCAAGCTCTCTTTCTAAATCTGGTAGGAACCGCCGTGAAACATCAGTCTTTAAATTATTTGATAAAATTGCAACCATATTTCCTGCAAAGCCGCTTTCAATTGACTCCAAATAGTTAACATTAAGTGCAGCATGTCGCGAAACCTGAATAAAATCACTACTTAGTTGATCTAACATCTTGTATAAACGGCCGGTAGTTTGAATGGTTTCTTTTGCAGTATAAATACTAACCTGTGTTCCTTGTACTTCTAATTTGATAATGTCATCATATTTCACCGTGATGATTCGATCCGGTGTTTTAATGGGTAAGAGGTCGCGGTTTCTTTGTTTAAAGCTATTGAGATAATCAAGTAATTTTCTGACAGTGATGTTCTTTTCAACTGCATGGACCTCAACTTGAATCTCCTTTTGGTCTAACGAAGGGTCTTTTTCAAAACTAATTTTCACTTTAATTAGTCCTCTTTCTTTCACTAATAAAGGAGATTATAACAATAATAAGTACTAATGCAATAATCATTTCTACTAAGACCCATGCATTGTCTGCGCGACTTAATAAATAACCAGCAATTTTAAAGTGAATTCCTAAGTAATTAGCCATTTCAGTTCTTAATGATGCAGATAGTTTCTGATGACTAATCTGATTTAGTAATAAGCTTCTTAAACTAGTAGCTTCATAACTACTTGGTACACATTTTACAAGGGTCTGTATATGTTTGGATAAGGCACCATATGGTAAGTACATTGCTACAGCAAAACCAGATAATGTACCAATAATCGCAGACAGCCGACTGAAAGTAGTTGAAGAATGAATAAAAACAACAATTAATGCATTTAATAAAGTTGCAGCAATCGATCCTAATAAGCTAAACATCAACAGTAATAAGTAACCATTATTAGGAAGTTCAATCTTATCCACAATTTTAAAGTAAGTAACCATTACGATTAGCGTAATAATTTGCATTAGAAAACTAATTAATGCAGCAGATAACACGTAAATTAAATTAATTTTGAATTGAGAAAGTTCTGTTAAACGAAGGTCATCAGCCTTCCTACTTTCTTTATCCTTTATCATCTGGCCCAGAGCTTGGAAAGACGTTGTAATTCCCGCAACTGACACAATACCAGCAATCATCCATAGATCAAGTAGTTTGGCAATATCGGGAAAGTAATGCCATGAATCCTCTAAGTTTTGCTGTAAGAAGCCAATATAAATGAAGAAGGAAATTAATGCCCCTAATAATGACATGAAGACACCTGGAACGTTATTAAAGTAGATTTTGATATTTCTTTTTAGTAAGGCAAACATTTATTGGAGCTCCTTTCCAGTGATATTAATGAAAGCATCGTTAATTGTTCCTTTGATATATTCAAAGTCAACAATTAAATCATGATATTGATGCAAAAATTCAATCGAGTCTTGCTTAGGGATTGCTTCAATTTGAAGTTCAGTACTACTTAATTGATGACTTGGATATTTAGTAGTTAACGATTTAGGATTATTAGACTTTACCGTCAATTTTGTAGGAGCATATTGCTGCTTAATTGTGTTGGCTGAACCCTCAGCTAAAATTTCACCATTTTCCAAAATATACATTTGATCAGCATTTTCTGCTTCCTCTAAGTAGTGAGTAGTTAAGAAAATAGTTAAATTCTGTTCTTTTTGCATTTTCTGTAACAACTGCCAAATAGCTAATCGAGTTTGTAAGTCTAAACCAGTTATTGGTTCATCGAGAAATAATAAGTTTGGCTTGCCAATTAATCCGCGGGCAATATCAGCACGTCTTTTTTGTCCACCTGATAATGTTCCATACTTCTGATTAAGAATTTTGCGAATTCCAATTAAATCAATTAATTGTTCTAACCAAGTTGTTGAAGTGTCCTTATACATTGCTGCACGAAGATATAGGTTATCTTTAACGGTAAGTGTTTCATCAAGAATGCTATTCTGGAATACAACTCCTATTCTTAAATTACGATCATAAGTAATCGTTCCGGTAGTGGGCTTAATTAGTCCAGTAAGAATATTAATAGTAGTTGACTTTCCAGCTCCATTTGTCCCTAGATAGGCTACTAGTTGTCCTTGATTAATTCTTAAATTTATTCCTTTTAGAGCGGTCTTTTTACCGTATTTTTTTATTAAATTGTCTGCTTGAATTAACATCTGCTTTCTCCTATCACTTTGCTTAATATGCTTGTTATGATAGGGGAATAACTAAGGCTTGTCTTAAAATTAATCATGAACGGTTGAGTTGATAACATAGACGGTAAATTTGAGAATACAAAAAGGCCAGAATTTCTCCCGGCCTCATAGTGTTAAATTATTCTCTATACCTTTTTCAAGTATAAAAAAGAGCACCTTTTCAGGTACCCCGCCGGCTCGGCTCGGAACAAGTAACCAACTGATTCCAATTTGCACGCCAGCATCTTAATCATCATGGCTATATTATATCATGGACATGGATAGATTATTTTCAACTATTAGATTTGTCCATCATCAAATCTTTAATTACTTATTCAAACTCTCACTATATTTCTGCTTAATGAAGTTAGCGGAGTTTTGGAGTTTTGCCAGTTCTTCATCGGTTAAGTTAAGCTGGCTTTGCTTGATAATCCCTTGCCGTCCCACGATTGCAGGATAAGAAAGGTAAACACCGTATTCTTCACGGAAATTAGATACCGGAAGTTCAGTTCGGGAATCGCTCAAAATAACGTTAACTAAACGTACAGCTGCAGTTGCGACACCGTAACTAGTGTATTTCTTTCCTTTGAAGACATACCAACCACCAAGCTTAGAATCCTTATCCAATTCTTGGAGATCAATATTCTGTTCTGCGGCAAGCTTCGTAATTGGTTGATCAAGAACCCTGACCGTTGACCAGGCAGTAAATTGTGAATTACCGTGCTCACCAAGGTTATATCCACTAACGGAGCGCGGATCAACATCAAACTTATCCGCAACTACCCGCTTCATTCGGGCAGAATCAAGCAGCGTTCCTGTCCCGATTACCTGGTTCTTTGGTAGACCAGTTAGCTTTTGGTATAAAGAAGTGATCACATCAACCGGGTTAGAAATAACCACAATTTTCCCGGAAAAACCACTTTCCTTAATCTTTGGCGCAACATCATTAACTGCCTTCCAAGTATATGGCAGTTCAACAAACCGGTCCGCTTGTGGTTGATCTTGTAGCTTAATGTTACCAACAACAGAAACAATTACTTCAGCATCCTTTAATGCCGAATAATCATTAACAATGATGTTTGTGTGATAAGGCAGGTTCGGCATTGCATCCTTAAAATCAAGGGCATCGGCATTGACCTTATCCGCATTTGAATCGATCAATACCAAGTCATCGGCAAAGCCGTTTGCAACAATATAATGGGCAACCGTTGAACCAACGTGACCCATCCCAATAACAGCAACTTTTCGTGACATTTGAGCGCCTCCTATTATTAAAATAAGATTAGAATTAAATTATAGTTAATGATACCACTCTTAATTCTTCACGCAATCACTATTGTTCCTTTTGGATAATTTTAACCTTGCTTTGATCAATCTTCTGGTCAGTCATGATGATCTCGTCAACGTGATCAACCTTAATTTGACCACTGATTGGGTTCTTAATACTCATGATCGAGCCTTTAATTTCAGCATCAATGTTTTTGCATAGTTCAAAGGCTAAATCAGTTCGTAGTGTTCGGCAGTTCTTCATCGTTAAATGATCGATATAGCATAGTCCCTGGTCACTTTCGATCGTGCAGTTAATAAAGGTAATATTCTTCGTGTTCCACGCCAGATATTCACCACTAATTTTAGAATCGTAAATGGTGACATTTTCACAGTTCCAAAAGGCATCTTTCGATACTAACCGTGAATTATGGACTTCCACGTTTTTAGCACCATCAAAGACATAGTTTCCAACTAAATCAAGGTGATCAACATAGATGTTTTCACTATTTATCCCCAAGTAATCACCATTAGCGTAAACGTTGTGCATCTTGATATTCTTACAACTCCACATCGTTTCTTCAGCGTCAGAAAAATGAACATTATCTAGGGTAATTCCATCACACCGCCGAAATTCCTTTGGTGCTTGAATGGTACTGTTAGTAATTTCAATATCATTGGTGTACCAAATTCCCGAGCGTGACATCTCTTCAAAAATGGTATCCGTAACCTTAATGTGATCGGAATACCATAATGGGTACTTCCACGTGAAAAGGACCCCGTTTAAGTCTAAGTTAGCCGTTTCTTTTAATGGTGATTCACCCTTACCGAACGTTGTATTAATCAATTTTGTATCGTGGATACCATAAAGTGGGCGTTCGCCATCGTAATAGTCATCCTTTATTTCTTGCATGTTTATTGTTCCCCTTTACTGGACCTCTTACTCTTCCAAATACCTATTAATTTAAGAATAGTCCTAATCAATCACATTGTGCAATTAATATACTTACTACGCTAAGATTAACATAACACTAAGCGGTTAAAAGTGAAAACACCTATCATTAATTGTCTAATATTCAATTTATGTATACTCACCCTGCTTACCTAAATAACATCTTTTCATTAAAAATGATGTACAATCGAATATAAATAGACAATTTAAGCACACTCAAAGGATGATAAAAATGAAATACGATTTTGATACAATTCTTGATCGTCGTCACACTAATTCGGAAAAATGGGACGTTAAGCCTAACGAATTGCCAATGACGACTGCTGATATGGACTTCAAGACAGCCCCAGAGATTATGCAAGCAATGAAAGATAAAATTAATTCTGGCGCTTTTGGTTATGAATATCCTAGTCAAGAATACTTTAACGCTGTTGCTCACTGGTACAAAACTGAACACAATGCGGAATCACAGACTTCTTGGATGCGGTTCGCAACGGGGGTAATTCCTTCAATTACCGCTAGTGTTAACCACCTTAGTCACACAGGAGACAATGTTCTCTTAATGGAACCTGTCTATAATACCTTTTACAATTCCATTTTGAATAGTGGTCGTCATGCTCTGGCAAGCCAGATGAAGTATGACCAAAATTCTTATACCTACTCTGTGGATTGGGAAGATCTTGAGGAAAAATTGAGTAACCCACTAACGACCCTGATGATCCTCTGCAATCCTCATAATCCAACCGGCTACGTTTGGACACGGGATGAATTGATCCGGATTATTAAATTAGCCCAAAAATATGGTGTAATCGTTATTAGTGACGAAATCCATGGAGACTTGGTACTTAAAGGCCCTGATTATACCCCCACCTTCTCCTTGCCAGAAGATTGCCGCCAAAACGTTGTTACTTTAGTTTCAACTAGTAAGACCTTTAACGTGGCTGCACTCCATGCCGCTACCGGGATTGTCGCTAACCCAATCTTGCGGGAACGGTTTACCCGAGCAATCAATAAGTACGAAGTTGCTGAACCTAACCTACTAGCAATCCCTGGTACAATTGCTGCTTATAATCATGGTGCTGACTGGCTCCACCAACTCAAGCAATACCTATTAGGCAACCGTGAATACTTGGAAGACTTTATTAAGTCAAACCTGCCACAGCTTCATGTCGTTCCGGGAACTGCTACCTACCTTGTTTGGATTGATGTTAGTGAAGTTACTGATGATAGCGCAGCACTTGCACAAAAGATTAGAGAAAAAACTGGATTAATTATTAACCCAGGAACTTACTACCATGGTAACGGAAACAACTTTATTCGGATTAATATTGCCTACCCACTGGCACAAGTTAAGGATGGTTTGAACCGGTTGGCTAAGGCAATTAAAGACTAATTAATTCCTGCGATTAGACTCTATAAGTTCAGAGACTATTAGTGACAAAAAAGGTTGAGGAAAACAAAACGTTTTTTTCTCAACCTCTTTGCTATTTTTAATGATAGAACTGTTAGCCATCCTTGCGAAGTGGGATTACGAACTAGACAAGCTAGTTTTATCCCACTCTCCTTGTTTAAATTCCTTTTATGAACGTAAATAAGCGTTATGATAGAAGTTAATTGCGTTTTAGGGAGTAACTTAAATTGAGTAAACTAAAAAAGCATATTAATCGTGAAATGAACCTGTGGGAACATAACCAAGCGAACGAGTTAGCAAAGATTCGGGCGTCACAGCGACACTTAATTTTTAACTTGGTTGCCTACGTTTCTATTTCTGTAATTGAATATTGGTTAGCCGAAATTAGTAAGTCACAGACTTTGCGGGCCGATGCATTTAACAACTTATCAGGGATTATTTCAACTTTTCTCCTGATGATGGGCCTTCATATTGCTCAAGATATTGATGACGATGACATTGCCGGGGTAGAAATGCCTGATGAGAACGAAAATGTCCTCGGTGGTGATCAACGAATGCAATTTATCCGATGGCGGTATGAAACGGTCTTCTCATTAGTAACTGCCGTTATCATGCTAGTAATTGCCTTTGATGTTGTCATTGACGGGATTAAGGCTCTGATGAATCCCGCGAGCCGGGTAGTTCCCCAACCAGTAGCCATTATTGGGGCAGGAATTGCTTCGGTAATTATGTTAGTTGTTTGGTATATGAACAGAAAAGCTGGCCAGCGACTGCAAAACGCTGCCTTGCTTGCATCGGCTCAAGATAGTTTAGCTGATGCCTTTACTAGTATTGGAACAATGATTGCCATCGCGGGGGCTCTCCTATTTAACCTTTCCTGGCTTGATGGTGTTACAAGTATTATCGTTGGTTTCTTTATCCTTTATTCTGGATTAAAGATCTTCTTCCAAACCAGTTTGAACCTTGTCGATTACTTTGATCCCAAGGCTGAAAAAGAATATCGAAAGGCAATTCTCAAGGTAAAAAAAGTTAAGAACGTTGCAGAATTAAAAGCCCACTATAACGGTAATGTTGTTTCGCTTGATGCGACCGTCTTAGTAGACGCCAAAATGACAATTCTTGAAAGTTACCAATTATCCGAAAAGATTGAACGAACGCTCCGGGAAAAATTTGGAATCGTCGATACTGATATTTCATTTATTCCTGATCCCCATTCCTTTTCTGATAAGGATGTTAAGGGCCACTTCTAAGGGATGTTTCATAGGAAACAATTACGTAAAACAAAGAGTCTGCTAAATCGTAACGATTTAGCAGACTCTTTTATCATATTGGGCTAGCTGGATTCGAACCAGCGCATGACGGTACCAAAAACCGTTGCCTTACCGCTTGGCTATAGCCCAATAAAGTGACCCGTGCGGGATTTGAACCCACGATACCAGCGTGAAAGGCTGGTGTCTTAACCACTTGACTAACGGGTCATACTATAACACAGCACAAATAATAATATCAAGTCTTCTCCAAAATTACAAGCATTTTTCGTAATTAAATTTAAAATTTTGTCTCCTCTTAATCATCTTAGTACATTAATAATTTCCCTTATATTTTAATTACCACCATAATCAAGTATAATTACTATAATGCTTAAACTAATCAGGAGGTTATTATGACAGAAAAATCATTCAAAAAACAAGTAATCCATTTGCTTGCCGTTACGGTTTTAACCACTAGTTCTTTAGGCGGCGCAGTTCTTGCAACCACTCCCGTTGCTTCTGCCACTACTGTTTCACAAAGTAAGATTAAAATTAATGAAAAGACCGCTGTAAAGAAATTCAACAAACAATTTAAGAATGTTAAAGTTGACGAAATCCAATTAGAAACTAAGGGCAACAAGTTTGTTTATGAAATCTCCGGAAGCGATAACCAAAAAGAATATAGTGCTCATGTAAATGCTAAATCGGGTAAAGTAACTAACGCACATTCTGAGCCGATTGATAATGGTGATCAAAAGACTCACCTAGACTTAGATAAACTCATTAGTCGCAAAAAGGCAAACCAAATTGCCGAAAAAGCAGCCAAAAATGGTAAGGGTCAATCTTGGACTCTTGAAAACGAAAATGGCACTCCAGTTTGGGAAATTGAAGTCGTAAATGGTCATAAGTCAACTGACGTTAAGATTAACGCCCAAAGTAAAGAAGTTCTCAACGTAGAACAAGATGATTAATAAAAAATAAATTAAACTCTCCAAAGCTTACAAAAAGGTCAGAATTTTTCTGGCCTTATTTTATTACTACACTAAAAACTATCTGCCTCTTATAGTAAGATAGAGCAGGTTTAATCATTCATTGAAAGGACTTTTGTTTATGGATATTCCTAATCATCGGCAACAATTTGCTGCACTTGTTCAAGCTCAAACAACAGTTATTTCTGCTTTACCCTACTTGCTAGGTTGCGCATTTACCTACTTTTACTATCGCCACTTTAATTTAGGTGACACAATTCTTCTTTTTATTGCTGTTATTAGTTTTCACCTTGCCGTTAATGGTCATAACCAATACACCGACTACCAACGATTCACTACCAGTGGTTCTGTTTCTGAAAATAATATAATCGCTAAGTTCAAAATTGCTTTGCCTTGGGCCCGGCTGATTATCGGCAGTTTAGTTCTAATCTCAGCAATCATCGGAATTTATCTTACAATTAAGGCTGGTTGGCCCCTTCTTTTAATTGGAATTTTAAGTTTCATAATCGGCTATGCTTATTCTGGTGGCCATCATCCAATCCTTAAAACACCTTTAGGGGAACCCGCTTCTGGAATCACAATGGGATACAATATTACACTATTGGCTATTTATATTAATATTTACAATTCTCCCCAATTTGATCCTTTCTTTTGGTTAACGGGCCTCCTTGTTTCTCTGCCAGCGATCCTAGTAATCAGTAACGTCATGCTTGGAAATAATATTTGTGACCGCAAAGAGGACGTTCAGATTGGCAAGCGAACTCTCGTCTATTATATTGGTCGTCCTGCTGCCATGAAGGTGCTGGTTAGTTGCTACGTTCTTAGCTATATTGCAATTATTGCAGCGGTAATTCTTCGGCTTTTGCCTATATTTACTCTTTTTAGCTTACTTACCATCCCACTTGTTTACCAACGAATTAAAGTATTCATCAATCAGCCAGATAAAATGACCACTTTCTTTAATATTCTGATTAGTTTACAGCTAATTTTAATTAGTGAAATCACCTTTACCGTTATCGGAATTTTCTTCAATATTAGATAAACCAATTTAATTACCGCTAACATTGATAAAGACCCCAAGTTCAATTCTATCGAACTTGAGGTCTTTATACTTTATTTAATAATCAGTATTAAATTAACTTCTTCAATTCTGCCAATGCCTGATCGTAATCAGGTTCATCCGTTAATTCTTCAACAATTTGGCGATAAACAACTTTTCCTTCCTTATCAAGGATCCAAACTGACCGCGCAAGAATTCCTTCGTCTGGAATTAGTAACTTGGAGGCGTAACCAAAGGATTCTTCCTTGTCAGATACCAACTGCATGTTCTTAACACCTTCAGCTGCACACCATTTTTGTTGATCTTCAATCGTATTAGTTGAGATCGTTAAGAAGTTAACCTCTGGGAACTGATCCATCGTTGAGTTAAACTTCTTTGTTTGAATACTACATACTGGAGTATTAATATCTGGAACAACACTTAATAACGTTACCTTTCCAAGTAACTGACGAGTTTTTATTTTATCGTCATTCTTATCCAATACCTTAAAGTGCGGAAATTCGTCACCAACTACTGGCGGATTACCAACTAGTTGCCGTTTTTCACCATTGATCATGATCTCCATCATTAATCGCTCCTTTACTAATTTTGATTGAATCAAGTATAACCAAAATCAGCATAAAAATCACTCATTTAATTTCTTAATTTTGTTTATTCCACCCGTTTCTTATTTTGGAACAAACAAATGCAATTCCCAATAATAAAGCCAACAACCGCAAAGGGAATCCACGAAAATCCTAAGGAAAAGAGTGGGAAATATTGGTGGGCAATCCCAACCATTGCCTGAGTAACCGCTGTCTTTTGCAATACTGCTGGTAAATGATTTACCAAGTCAAAGATTGCTGGGATAAGCGTCAAACCGGTCGTCACTCGATATACAATCGGGTCAGTCTTAAAAAGTGGTGATGTAATCCCCAAGAGCGTTAAGGTAATTGCCAACGGATAAAGGAACATTAAGACCGGGGTCGACCAGGTAATAATTTTATCCAAGCCCAAATTAGCTACTAAAAGTGAAAAAAGACAGTTGAACAATAAAAATACTTTATAAGAAATCCGAGGAAACAGGTGGTGAAAATCCTCTGAAAAAGCAGCCGCAAGCCCCATCGCAGTTGTCAAACACGTAACGGAGGTTAAGGTCGCTAATAATGCATTTCCCGCAACGCCCATGTAATGGTAAGCAATCTGGGCTAGCGTTATCCCACCATTATCCGCAATCTTAAATTGGTGAAGACTCGTTGCCCCCATCCAAATCAGACAAATGTAAATAACAGCGATTCCCAAGATCCCCACTGTCCCACTTTTAGCTGTGGTCCACGAAATCTTTCTTGTGTCCTTAATTCCTAAATCCTTAATCGCACTAATTACCGCGACACCAAACGCCAAGCATCCCAGAATATCCATCGTGTTATACCCTTGAAGGAACCCACTCGCAAATGCGTGGTTCGTATATTCCATCGTAACTGGCGTTGTGTGGGTATTCCCCATTGGCTTAATAAACGCCAAGAAAAAAATAATGAACAGCATGACCAGGAAGATCGGGTTAAGAATTTTGCCAATGAGATCTGTAATTTTTGCTTCAGTAACGGTCAAACCATAAACAATCGCAAAGAAGATCCCTGTATAAATTAATAAGCCAATTGAATTAGCACTTACGGAAATATGCGGAGCAAAACCAATCGTGTATGGAACCGTCGCTGTTCGCGGCATCGCAAATAGTGGTCCTAGAGTTGCCTGAACAAGGACTAAAAAGATCAATGCATAGTAGTGACCAATTGGCCGTGCCAGGTCATAAATCCCGTCTGAACGCGTAATACTAATTGCCAGTAGTGCCATTAATGGTAGAAGGACACCGGAAATCAGAAATCCACTACTCGCGCTTAGCCAATGGGCACCCGCTAATTGTCCTAAGTGGACCGGGAAAATAAGGTTTCCCGCACCGAATAACACACCAAAAATTAAGGACGCAATTACTAACGTTTGCCGTCCCGTAATCTTCTTCTCTTCCATTTTTAAATTTCCCCCAAATAAATCTCTCTTAACGTCAACAATTAAAAAAGCGCCCCTTAAGCAAACTGCTTAAAGGGCGCCAGAGCGTGTTACCACCTTTTTTTACATTATTATCACTAATAATGCCTCATCTCGTACATTGAACTAAGTCAAAATACGATGACGCGATAACGGGCACTCCCGGTTAGGACTTCTCTCCGTCGCCCTAACTACTCATAGGTTACTTTCTTCTCGAGCTGGTTTCCCTGACTTTCACCTGCCCAGGGTCGCTAACTTAAACCAGTATTAGATTACTCTCCTAATCGCTGTATTTAATCGTTAACTATTGTTTATTAATATACAAAAAGTTACTCAATTCGTCAAATTGACTTTAATTAAAGAACCCTTGAATCCAGTTCACAAAGCGATCCCACCAGGACTGGGCTTGTTGTTGGGTAGCTTTTCCATCCTTTGAATTCAAGAACTGCTTGGCCCTATTCATCAAGTCACCGGTTGAGTTCTTAACGTTATTGATCGTGTCGCTAACATGGGAACTGTAGTCCTTACTTGAACTAATCGGAGCGTTATTGAACTGAACAAGTGCATTTACAATCGTGGTTGTATGGTTCTTGGTCTCATTATAAATATTCTGTTTCTTCAAGTTTTGGTTCAAAGTATTCTCGATTTGAACCTGCGTTGGCTGTTCTCCACTCCGTTTTTGCTTATTAATCTCTTTAGTCGTATTACCAACTGCTGCCATTAATTTCCCAGGATAACTACTATCATCCTTATTGGCTTCAATTGCATCATTCGTTGCACTCAACATTTGGTTAGCCGATTGAGTGTTTTGGTGGTTTAAATCAATTCCATCCGCATTTAATGCCTTATAAACCCCAGTAAGCGCTGATTCGCCCGATACTGGACGGTTAGCGGAAACTGTAATTGTCACATCTGTTACCCCGGCCATTTGAGCAACCATCGCATATTGCTGGGCAGTTACCTTGGTGATATTACTCTGACCATTAAACTTCTTCACGTTTACCTTAACACCAGATCCTGGATCAGTCGGAACGATGGAGACAGAACTTACCATGGCCGCATTGGTTGTTGAATCATTGGGGTTAATGTACTTTTGATAATCACTAGCAGTCGCCGTAAGAGTCGTAAAGTCGCTATTCACTCCCAAGATATTGCTTAATTCACTTTTCTCCGCTGCTCCAGCACCATAGACAACATATGACTTATTCAACGTGTGTGTCTGGGTGGTTGAAGCAGAGTTCGAACTTGCCGTCACCTGATCATCCGCATGAACAACAACCTGTGAAACGGGGGTTGTTACTAGCGCCATCGCTAAGGTAGATGTTAATAAGATTACTAATAATTTCTTTGAACGCATTATTTATTCTCCTATCAAAGACGGATTACTATCCATCGTATTATTTAATAAGAATAAAAAAACTGCTCTAAAAATACTAGCTCTTTGCCAGAATCTTTAGAACAGTTTATAAATTTTGAAATGCGGTATTTACTTGAACTTACACACTAATTTGCCCAGTAGTGCTTCCACTCTTGGTTAACATTGTACCGTGTCGTGGCTGTTCCGGTCCAAGAAGGAACCTTAACAACCCCATCAATTTTGCTCTTTGGTACAAAGCCCCAGTAACGACCATCATTAGAAACGCTCCGGTGATCCCCAAGGACAAAGTACTCTCCCTTTGGAACCTTTGTTGCACCACTATTTCGCAACCAATTATTTTGAACTGAGACGCTTCTCAAAGTCCAATCACCGGTTCCAGAAGTTCGTTGGGTCTTGTTAATGTAGTTCTGGTTAATCTTCCGCCCATTAACGTAGATATTGCCGTTATCTGATCGGACAGTATCACCAGGAACACCAATAACCCGCTTAACGTAATCAGTCTTAGTAGCCACTTGAGGATCAACCCCGTTGGCATCAAAGACAATTACACTTCCGCGGTGGATCTTTACAGTTTTCAGGCAAAAGACCCGTTCATTATTCTGCAAGTTAGGTAACATTGACGGACCATCAACCCGCACGATTTGGAATAAGAACTGCTTAATTAACAGGGCAATCAATAATCCAATTACAATCGGGATTACCCAGCTCATCGTTTGACGAAATGCTTTCATTACCTTTTATCCCTCGATTTCAAAATCATTAAGACTAAGAAAAGTTTACCATAAAAACGGTAAATGGCGTAATTCTACTCCACTATTATTTATCATACTCTTCCATTAGCTTCTGTGACAATTGGTAATCACCAACGTACGGGATATCTTGGCCCTTTTCGTGCATAAATTGTTCACGACCCTTAGCAGCCATAAACATTGCATCTCCAGGCTTAGCCATTTCGAATGCCTGCTTGATTGCGGCTACCCGGTCAACATTAATAATTACTTTGACGTTTGGATTAGTAATGTGCTCCTTAATGGCTTCGTCAATGTGGTGTGGATCTTCAAAGAAGTTATCTTCACTCGTTAAGATTGCAACATCAGCATACTCAGAGAGTGCCCGACCAACATCCTTTCGGCGGGACTCAGCCTTCCCACCAGCAGCTCCGATGACCACAATTAACCGGCCATCAGGATATTCATGTTTCATAAACTTAAAACTCTCGGATAAGCTTAGGTAGTTGTGAGCATAATCAACACAGGCAACGAGGCCAGCTTTATTTTTCAGGAATTCCATCCGGCCAGGAACCCGGGTTTCCTTCAACCCTTGGGCAAAATCAGATGGATCATCCTTGAGTTGGGCACTAACAGTAATTGCCGCTAAGGCATTGCTGTAGTTAAAGTGTCCCGGAATCATTACCCGAAATTCGCCGTTAACTGCTGACAAGTTGTCGTTATGTGACGAAACATCAAAGTAACCGTGTTCCTTACCATGGTAACGGTAATCAGCATCGCTTTCGTCACTACCGAACGTAATTAACTTCTTTCCCAATTCATGAGCCTTTTGTGCAAGTAACTCATAGTAGTCCATATCCCGATTAAGGATAACGGTGTCACTATTTACGATAATCTGACTCTTGCACCAAAGATAATCATCAAAGGTTGGGTGTTCAACTGGACTGATATGATCCGGTGAAATGTTCAAGAAAACACCGATGTTAAAGTGGAGATCATAAACCCGTGACTTCTTATAAGCTTGACTAGAAACTTCCATTGCCAAGTACTTCATTCCGTTATCGACAGCCTCTCTCATCATCCGGAAAAGATCTAGGGATTCTGGGGTTGTCAGATGAGCTTCAATAAAGTTCTTACCATCAACACACTCATCAATTGATGAGAATTGACCAACTACTGGGCCAAATTCATGCGCTAAGATATGGCGGGTAAAGTAAACAGAAGTAGTCTTCCCCTTTGTTCCCGTAAAGCCAATTAATTCAAGCTTTTCATCGGGACATCCATAAAAGTGACGAGCAATCACTGCCATTGACTTTTGCACATCAGTAACAATGATTTGTGGCGTTGATTGAGCTTGCTGATCTAACTTGTCAGTGTAAACAAGTTCAGAGATCGCAGCAGTTGCTCCTTTTTCAATGGCACTTGCCAAATATTCAGGGTTAAACTTCAAACCCTTACAGAAAAACAGGGTGCCATCACTGATCTTACGGGAGTCATAGGATAGATCGGTAATTTCGGCGTTTGCCGTATTTTCTGGGACAGTGTAGTACCAGTCACCGTTAATAATAATTTCCTTATAAAGACCATTTTCTTTTAGTAAATCAGTGATTTCTTTTAATGTGAGCATTTATTCAACCACCTCATCAAGTTTTTTAACTTCTTCAGGAATAAAGTCATCAATAAAGTATTGCTTGTACCATACCAAGAAAGTATAGATTGTCCAGATCTTCCGTCGACCATCAATCTTACCGTTAAAGTTATCATCAAGTAACTTCAAGATCTTATCTTGGTCAAAGAATTCCTTAACAAAGTCTTGTTCAAAGAGATCTCGAACTTCTTCGTAGTACTTCTTTTCACGCAACCATGCCCGAACTGGAACTGGGAAGCCCATCTTTGGCCGAGTTGCCCATTCTTCAGGAAGGTGACGGTTAGCTGCCATCCGGAAAGCCCACTTAGTTCCGTGACGGTTAAAGAGGTACTTCGTTGGGGTATGACCAGCAACCCGCATCACTTCACGGTCCAATAATGGTACCCGTAATTCAAGTGAGTTAGCCATACTCATCTTATCGGCCTTCAAGCAGATATCACCAGGCATGAACTTGTGAATATCAAGGTATTGCTTCTTGGCAACTTCATCAATGTCCTTATCTTCAACATTCTTCAAAATTGGGTCAATAATATCATCAATTGTTGGACCACAGTTGTACTTTTCTTGAAGAATATCAGCTGCTTCATCTGGTGAGAAGATGTATGCTTGTCCAATAAACTTCGATTCACGAACTGGTGCCAATGCACGGAACATATGTAATTGACCATGGAAGTGCTTGCCGTCTAACCATTTAGCAATCTTGTAACGCTTTTCTTGTGGCAATTCACGTAACTTATCAGTAAACCAGCGGATTAACATTGAGTTGGAGTTGAAACCATAGTCAATGTAACCAGCAAATAATTCGTCGGCCCCTTCACCAGAAAGCATGGCCTTGTAGCCATTTTCCTTAGCAAGACGGGTCAAGAAGTATAACGGAATAACTGATGGGTTTGAGTCTGGTTCATCCAAGTAGTATTGAATCAATGGGAAAGTATGGAACGCTTCCTCATTAGTTAACTTTGCATCAGTGTTCTTCAGATCAAGCTTGGCAGCAAGTTCACGTGCCTGCTTAGTTTCATCATAGGTACTATCGAAACCAATTGAGAAGGTATTGTCTGGCCGCATCATTGCTGTAACGTAACTTGAGTCAACCCCAGCTGAAAGGAAGGACCCAACCTTAATTCCCTTATCAGCAAATGAGTGGGCTTTAACGGAGTCACTTACGATATCTTCAATGTTATCAACGGCCTTATCGAACCCTTCATCTTGGGGATCAAAGTCTGCGTCCCAGTATTCCTTCATGTCAAATTGACCGTCTTTATAGTGGAAATAGTGACCTTCTGGCAACTTGTAAATATCCTTAAAGAAGGTCTCTTGAGTTGCTGAATATTGGAAAGTCATGTACGGCTTTAACGCATTCTTATTTAATTCCTTATTAAAGTTCGGGTGATCAAGGAAGGCCTTAATTTCAGAACCAACAAAGAAGGTGCCATTCATCTTCCCGTAGTAAAGTGGCTTAATTCCAAAGTGATCCCGGGCACCAAACATATCCTTATTTTTGAAGTCCCAAATAATAAAGGCAAACATTCCCCGGAGACGCTTTAAGACATCGTCACCCCATTGTTCATACCCGTGAAGGATAACTTCAGTATCAGCATGAGTCTTGAAAGTGTGCCCTAAATCAATTAATTCTTCCCGTAATTCTTTAAAGTTGTAAATTTCACCGTTAAATTCAATTGCCATACTGTTATCTTCGTTAAAGATTGGTTGGTTACCACTCTTAACGTCGATGAAACTTAACCGTCGGAAACCAAGAGCAACATTTTCGTCTACGTATTGACCTTCTGAGTCTGGTCCCCGGTGGATGATCCGGTTCTTCATTTTCCGAATCAAGCTATCTTTAAGCTTTGGATCTTCGTTATCAACGAAGGCTACAATTCCACACATCTTGAATTCTCCTTTTCTTAACGTTGTACAAAGTACTTTTGGTAGTTCTTATTAATCAACCAGAATGAGTAATGCATTAATAGCCGTTGCTTGAAGCTATCGTTCTTATCAAAGGCAGTCGTTCCCCACTGCCCTGCTTCCAAGAGCTTCTTGGCCTTTTCCTTATATTTATTTTCTTTAGCATACTTGTAGAAAACCTTCTTTGGCGCATTAAGCCAGAGCATGTTTCCCTCAGCATAATCAGTTTCTTTAAATGGCTTGTGATCAATCACATCATCAACCACGTACTTAGCTAAGTTATAGCCATTAAGGGTACAGTAGAAACTACTCCGCCCCTGACGAAGGTTAATTTCAAAAATCTTGAACTGCTTATCACGCCGGTCATACTTCATATCAAAGTCCGCAAAACCAACGTACTTTACTTCTTCCAAGAACTTTTGAATTGTCTTGTAAATTGCCATATCCTTTTCTGGCAAGATCACCATGTAGTTGCCGACCGCTACTGGTGACGGATCTTCTAGCAATGGATGAGCTAGACTAATCATCCGCACATTGTGGTCAGAATCCACGTAGGCGTTAACAGTCCGCATATTGGAGTCATCACCCGGAATAAAGTCCTGGGCAATCATTTTCCCGGTATAACCAGCCTTGTAGATCTTTGGCATTAAATCATCAAATTGTTCACGCTTATCTAAAACATAAGCTTTCTTCCGTCCTTCAAAGTGAATATTAAGCCATTCAACACTATCAGAAGGCTTTAACGCAATCGGAAAATCAAATGGCAATTCAATTGGTTCACCAGATTCAACTTCTTCTTTAGTGATAATCTTTGTCTTTGGGTAAGGAAGACCATATTTTTCCGCTGCTTCGTAGAACGTTTCTTTCGTTCCCAGCTTATTAAAGAGATCTGCATCCACATATGGACAAATGAAGTGTTCTTTTAATTCATCCAAGTGGTTAGCGATCAATTCTGTATAACCATCCCCACAAGAAAGCAGTAAGTACTTCTTCTTTGGATCAAGGTTCGCAGCAATCTTACGCATTGTTTCAATAAAAACTGGATCCTCATTGAATCCTTCAACAACATGGACATCGACCAGCTTAGTATAACGAGTTGGTGCCATGTGCATTACTCCATAGGCAATACTCTTAATACCATATTCTTGATAAAAAGACCGTGCCATTCCGTAACAATTAAAGTCTGTCCCTAACAGGATTGGTTGAAAATCCTCGCGGGGTTGACTAATCTTTTCACTCATCTCTACTTGCCTCGTTTGCTTTTTAAATCAATCTTCAGTATAGCGATTCTCAAAATGTTTGTAAATAGAATAAAATGAGGCGTAAATCAAACTTAACTTCAAACTACGCCTCATTTTAAATTACCGAATTTACTTTCGAATGTAGACACTCAAAATTGCTAAGTCAGCAGGATTTACCCCACTAATCCGAGAAGCTTGTGCAAGGGTTTCAGGACGGATTTTTTCAAGCTTTTGTCGACCTTCTGTTGCCAAGCCATCAACCTTTTCGTAATCAATGTTAGCTGGGATCCTCTTTGCTTCCATCCGCTTTAATCGAGCAACCTTTTCTTCTTCCTTCTTAATGTAACCTGCATACTTTAATTGAATTTCTACCTGTTCAATTACGTGACGATCCACCTCTTCAGCCGGTGCCGGAATGAATTTCATTAGCGTCTCATAATTAACGTATGGACGCTTAATGAAGTCAGCTGCGGTGATTGCATCCTTCAAGCGATTATCACCATGGGCCTCGATGAATTGGTTAACTTCATCGTTGTTTGGCTTAAGCTTTTCACTCTTTAAGCGGGCAATTTCGTCTTGAACTTGCTTTTCCTTCTTTTCCATCTTGGCATAACGTTCATCGCTGACAAGGCCAATTTCATGCCCCTTCCCCATTAAACGGAAGTCAGCATTGTCATGGCGAAGGATTAACCGGTATTCAGCCCGGCTAGTCAATAGACGGTATGGTTCCTTAGTTCCCTTCGTTACTAAGTCATCAATCATTACCCCAATATAAGCATCTGACCGCTTAAGAACAAACGGCTTTTTTCCAAGGGCCCGCAATCCTGCGTTAATTCCTGCAATCAATCCTTGACCAGCGGCCTCTTCATAACCTGAAGTTCCGTTAGTTTGGCCAGCAGTATAAAGATTTTTAACTAATTTAGTTTCAAGTGTTGGGTGAAGTTGGTATGGTGCAACCACATCATATTCAATCGCGTATCCGGGGCGCATCAATTGGGCATCTTCTAGTCCCTTAACAGAATGTAAAATCTTTTGTTGGATTTCTTCAGGCATTGAAGTGGATAACCCATCGACATACCATTCGTCTGTGTCTCGCCCTTCAGGTTCCAAGAAGATTTGGTGACGACTCTTATCCGCAAACCGGACAACCTTATCTTCGATTGATGGGCAGTAACGTGGGCCAACTCCCTTAATTACCCCGGAGAACATTGGGGCTCGATCAAGGTTATCCCGAATTAGTTCATGGGTTCCCGGATTAGTATAGGTTAACCAACATGAAATTTGTTCACTTAATGGTAAGTAATGATCATCAGGGGTATCAAAACTAAAGTGGTGGACTTCCTTGTCACCAGGTTGTTCTTCAGTTTCGTTATAGTGAATTGTATTCCCATTAATTCGTGGTGGGGTTCCGGTCTTAAACCGTTCAAGATCAAAGCCAAGTTCTTCAAGGTTCTCCGAAAGTTTTACAGCAGACTTGGAGTTATTTGGACCTGACTCATACTGGAGTTCACCAATAATAATCTTTCCCCGAGCAGCAGTTCCGACAGTCAAAACAACTGTTTTTGCATGGTAACGGGCACCAGTATTTGTAATGACCCCCTTGCAAACACCATCTTCAACAATTAGTTGGTCGACAGTTGCCTGACGAAGATCCAAGTTTGGTTGCTTTTCAATTGTTTCCTTCATTGAACGGTGGTACGCATGTTTATCGGCTTGAGCACGCAATGCCCGGACGGCAGGGCCCTTCCCGGTATTGAGCATCCGCATTTGAACATAAGTCTTATCAATATTGTGCCCCATCTCACCACCAAGGGCGTCAATTTCACGAACCACAATTCCTTTAGCAGGGCCACCAACAGACGGGTTACATGGCATGAAAGCAACCATATCGAGGTTAATGGTTACTAACAAGGTCTTGTTTCCCATACGGGCAGCAGCAAGTGCCGCCTCGCTTCCTGCATGACCAGCACCAACGACAATTACATCATAATTATCGCTATCGTATTGTACTGCTTCACTTGTTTGCATTTTCTTCCTCCTATTTTCCTAGACAGAATTGACTAAAGAGTTGATCTAACAATTCATCTTGATAACTATCACCGGTAATTTCACCTAAGAGATCCCAACAACGGGTCATATCAATTTGCACGAGGTCAACTGGCATCCCCGCAGCAATTCCCTTAAGGACATCACCTAAAGCATCATCTGCTTGGTGGAGCAGCCCAATATGACGCGCATTCGTTACCATTACGCTATTCTGGTTATTTTCAATTCCTTCTTCAAAGAACATCTTACTAATGGTTTCACCAAGCTGATTCATCCCCTCATTCTTTACGATTGAAGTTTCGATCAACTTGTCGTCTCCCACTAGTTTCTTTAATTCATCCCGATCGACCTTATTTGGTAAATCAGTCTTGTTTAAAATCACGATTCGTTGTTTATCCTTAGTTGCTTCAAGGAGTTCCCGATCTTCGGCAGTTAATTCTTCTGAATTATCAATTAACAATAAGATAAGGTCAGCAGCATCCAAGGCCTTCCGACTCCGTTCAACCCCAATTTTTTCAACCTGATCTTTTGTATCGTGAATTCCCGCAGTATCGATCAACTTCAGTGGTACCCCATTAACGTTAACGTACTCTTCAATCACGTCCCGGGTTGTCCCAGCCACGTTAGTAACGATCGCTTTATCTTCATGTAATAAGGAATTAAGCAAACTGGATTTTCCGACGTTTGGCCGACCAATAATGGCAGTTGCTAAGCCTTCCCTGAGGACTTTCCCCTGCTTTGCGGTCTTTAATAGTGCTTCAATCCGTTGGCGAATTTCAGTAGCCTTTTCCTTAAGCATCTTGGTCGTCATTTCTTCAACCGCATCATATTCTGGATAATCAATATTAACCTCTACTTGGGCCAAGACATCCAAGATATCCTTCCGAAGCTTACGGATTAAGTGGGATAAGTTCCCGTCAAGCTGGTTTAAGGCGACCTTCATAGACTTATCTGTCTTTGCCCGGATTAAGTCCATTACAGCTTCAGATTGAGATAGGTCAAGACGCCCATTTAAGAAGGCCCGTTTGGTAAATTCACCTGGTTCTGCCATTCGGGCACCATAGCTTAGTACCAGTTGGAGGATCCGGTTAGTTGCGAGTAGTCCACCATGACAGTTGATTTCCACAACATCTTCACACGTATAAGTATGTGGTGCACGCATTACCGAAACCATCACTTCATCAACTTCTTCATTATTATCAGGGTCAATCACATGACCATAGTTGATCGTGTTTGTGTGAACTTTGGCGAGATCTTTTCCCCGATAAATTTTTTGCGCTACTGGAATTGCGTCATCCCCACTGATCCGGATGATCGAAATTCCCCCTTCACCAACTGGGGTCGAAATCGCTGCAATTGTATCATTATCAGTGTTTGCCACCGTCCAGACTCCTTTCTAATAAAAAAAGCGCCCTCCACGTCATCCGCCAATCGCTTAGCAATCACATGGTCAAAGCACTTTCACTACTTTAACAAGTATTCTAAATTTTATAACCGCAATTATTTTAGTTTCATCATCCTAAAATGTCAACTATTAAACCCGGTTGTTCTTATGAGCCCTAATTTTTAGGTGCAATCACAACACTCCGGTATGGCTCACGACCATGGGAATAGGTTTTAACGTGAGGATTATCCTGGAGTTCCTGGTGGAGTTGTTTCCGTTCACGAGCTGGCATTGGGTCAAGGAAAACAGCTTGTCCAGTAGAAACGACATCCATTACAGACCGTTCTGCTAATTGCCGTAAGGATTCTTCACGACGTTGACGGTAGTTTGCCGTATCTAAGACTACCATCGTCTTTTCTGCACCGTGGTAATTCATAAAGGCATTGCTGATTTGCTCCATCGCATTAATTCGCCGCCCATGATGACCGATAATCCGCCCAGACTGCTCACTTTGTAAGTCAATCTTTACCTCATGAGAACGAACATCCTCAATAACTGGATTAACTTCAATCCCCAAGTTTTTAAACACGTCTTTCAGGTACTCAGCAAGATCCTGGCTTACTTTCTTTACCCGTTTAACATTTTGTTCGTGACGTCGCTTCATCTCAGCTGGGTCAATCTCGTTTTCCTTCACCGGTTCATGACGAGGTTTTGGATCCCGTTGACGCTTACTTTGCCGTTTTTTGTTATGGGATTTCTGACTTTGTTCATGCTTCTTTGCCTTTTGGGGAGCTTCTTTAACTGACACTTCAATTATTGCGTCCCGGCGGCCGATTCCCAAGAACCCATGACGTGCTGACTGAACAATTGTAATTTTTAATTGTTCTTTTGCTACCCCAAGTTTCTTACTAGCAGAGGCAACTGCTTGTTCAACAGTTTCTCCTGTATAACGTCCCATTAATTTTCATCTCCATCCTAATTACTTAACTAGGCTATTTTACAACGGAACCATGGTTTACGCCAAACGAGTTCTTTACTTAGTCACAGTAGACTTTTGTAACCTCACCACTAGTAAGCGCCATTTTCTTACCATGTTTATCTTCAATCACCAGTCTTGCCTGACTATCAATGCCACACACCCGGCCAACGATTTCAGTTTTTTCCCGCATCACTTTAACCATTTGTTGGTCAAGGTAATTATGCTGACGATATTGAGCTAAGAACTTGCCGGATTGGTAATTTGCATTTACCTCAATTAGCTGCTTTACAATCTCTGCAGTCAGCTTATTCCTGTCTACCCCTCGATCCGTAATCGTCTCTGCAATATTTTTTAACGAAGAAGGAAATTGTTTTACGTTAATATTAAGACCGATCCCGGTAACGTAACAATAAGAATGTTCCTGCATTTGATATACCGATTCGCAAAGGATCCCCCCAATTTTCCTTCCAAAAAGATAGATATCATTTACCCACTTTAATTGAAACGGAAGGGCTGGGTAAAATTCTTGGAGTGCATTTAGGACGGCCACACCAACACCGGTAGTAAATAAGCCACTCTGTTGAATTTCTCGTGGCGTCTTATGGGGTAAAACAATCGTCATATAAATTCCTGCATTGGCTGGTGAATAAAATGCCCGACCTAGTTTCCCGTAGCCCGTACTTTGTTGGTTAGCGACTACCAACAATTCTTTCTCTAACGAACCTTTTTCCAAAACCTGCTTAGCATAATCCTGGGTTGATGTGACTCGCGATTTCACAACTATTTTTCCAGAAAAATTAGAACAAAAATGACTTATCTTCTCTTCAGATAAGTCATTTTTCATTACTTGCTTCATTAAATTAAATGCACACCTTTATCAACATAAATCACGTCACCGATAACCCCAGTTGATAGGTCACTCATTAAGAATGCGCAAGTTCCACCAATTTCTTTCAAACTTACACTTTGACCATCAACGGTCCGTTCTTGAGACATCTTTAATAGATCCGCGTGACCATTAATTCCCGTAACTGCTAGCGTCTTCACAGCCCCAGCAGAAATAGCATTAACCCTAACATTAGCATCACCCATATCACGTGCCAAGTAGCGAACACTTGCCTCTAAGGCTGCCTTAGCAATCCCCATCACGTTATAGTTAGGAATTGCCCGTTCAGAGCCAAAGTAAGTCAAGGTGACAATGCTACTTGGATCGTTAAGGAGTTCTAGGCTTTGAGCATACTTTGCCACGGCAATTAATGAGTATGCTGAAATATTTTGGGCAAGTGCATAGCCATCCCTGCTAACATCAAGGATTGAACCGCCTAATTCTTCTTTTTTTGCGTAGGCAATCGCATGAACGATTCCATCTACGGAGCCAACAGCTTCTTTAATGCTGGTAAAGGCCTTCTCGATGCTCTCATCATTTGCAACGTCACATTCAAATAGTTGAGCATCATCGCTTACTAACCGTTGAAGGCTGCGCTTCATCCGATCATTTTGATATGTATAGATAATGGTAGCTCCTTGACGTTCCATTTCTTGCGCACATCCCCAAGCAATTGAACGTTTATTAGCTACTCCCATTACAATAATCTTCTTATCTGCTAAAATTCCTGACACTCTCATCAAACCTCCACTAAAATTTGCGGTACCGTTCATACCGCTGTTTTAATAAGTCTTCTACCGGCATTTTTTGCAGTTGACTAAGCTGCTGTTGGAGAACTCGATCAATATTCTGGACAACCTGCCGATGATCGTTTGGTTCTTCGAGAATGCCGTCAATAATATGTTTTTGTTGCAAATCATGAGGGGTCAATTGCATAATTTGAGCTGCTTCATCTGCCCGACTACTGTCTTTCCACAAAATTGAAGCAAATCCTTCTGGTGACAAAATAGAATATGTACTATTTTCTAGCATCCAGACTTGATCACCACTGGCGAGGGCTAGGGCACCCCCACTGCCTCCTTCACCAAAAATTACGGTAATGATTGGTATTGGTAGCTGACTCATTTCTAAAATATTTTGGGCAATTGCTGCTCCCTGACCTGTTTCTTCTGCTTCTTGTCCTGGATATGCCCCAGGAGTATTAACAAAGCAAAGGACCGGTCGGTGAAACTTTGCAGCCTGTTTCATCAGGTGCAACGATTTTCGGTAACCAGCTGGTGTAGGGCAACCAAAGTGCTTGTTTACCTTATCTTCTATCGTGTCACCCTTATCAATTGCGATCACCGTTACTGGTTGCCCATGAAAAAGACCAATTCCACCAATAACAGCTGGGTTATCGCTACCAATTCCACCGGCATGCAATTCCATAAAATCACTTAACAGCGAATGAACAATTTGCTCACCAGTTATTTTTTGCTCAGCTCGTGATGCTGCAACAATTTGACCTGCTGACTTAGCCAAGTTATCACCCTCCATATTTTAATAGCCATTGCAGAGTTTGTTTTTCATCTTGACGACGAACAATTCGATCAATGAAGCCATGACTAAGTAATGTTTCTGCATCCTGCAAATCACGAGGAATCTTTTGGTGCATCATTTGTTCAATAACTCGTCGTCCTGCAAAGCCGACTAAAGCATGTGGCTCGGCAAGGGTAATGTCACCCTGCATTGCAAAACTTGCTGTTACCCCACCGGTAGTTGGATCGGTTAATACGACAACGTACAAAAGGCCTGCCTGTGAATGACGCTTAACCGCTGCACTAACTTTTGCCATCTGCATTAATGACATAATTCCTTCTTGCATCCGGGCACCACCTGAAGCAGTGAATAATACTACCGGCAATTCTTGCTCAGTTGACCGCTCAAACAACCGCGTAATCTTTTCACCAGTTACGGTTCCGAGCGATCCTATAATAAATGTTGGGTCCATAATCCCTAACCCAAATTTTTCCTGACCAATCATGGCGGTTCCCGTTAACACGGAATCATTCAATTTCGTTCGTTGTTGGGCCTTCGCAAGTTTTTGATCATATCCCGGAAAATTAAGGAGATCCGTTGTCTGCAAATCAGTATCAAATTCAGTGAATTGATCAACCAACCAATTTAGACGTTGCCGAGCACTTATTCGAAAACCGTAAAAGCAATTTGGACATGTCTGGTACTGATCTAAATCATCAGTAAGAACCGTCGTTTCACATTTTGGGCATTTTGTCCATAAATTATCCGGTACTTTAGCGTCGGCTTCTCGATCGGCTTTAATATGATGGGCTGTAAGAGTGTTGTTATGATCGTACAAGTTCATTGCGACTATGGTTCTCCTTCCACCGCTTTAAAAATACTTTTTCTAAGTAACTAGTTGTAAAATCACCTTTAATAAAAGTAGGATCCTGAAGAATTGCCAATTGAATTTCTTGGTTAGTCTTTATTCCCTCAATAACCATCTCGTTAAGTAGCCGTTTAATCTTCTCGATTGCTTCTGCTCGGTCATGGCCAAGGGCAATCACTTTAGCAACCATTGAATCGTAAAATGGTGTCACCTTTGCCCCCTGGTAAAGATCTGTATCAATTCTCATTCCCAGGTTACCAACCGGTAGATATAAGTACTTAATATTCCCGGTAGATGGCATGAAGTTATTATTAGGATCCTCTGCATTTATTCGACATTCAATTGCCGCACCGTTAATTTGGATATCTGACTGGTCAAATGGTAAATCCTCACCAGCAGCCACTTTTAACTGTGCTTTTACAAGGTCGATCCCGGTTACCATTTCCGTTACGGTATGTTCGACTTGAATCCGCGTATTCATTTCCATGAAGTAGAAATGGTGATCCTGATCCATTAAGAATTCGATTGTTCCTGTATTTAGGTAATCGATCCCGTTAATAGCCCTTAAGGCAATCTGGCCTAGTTGCTTTCGTTCCTGTTCAGTTACTAACTGACACGGACTTTCCTCTAGGACCTTCTGCTTATTAATTTGAAGTGAACAGTCTCTTTCCGGGAAGTAAACAGCATGACCTGCTTGATCACGAAACACCTGGACTTCAATGTGCTTGACGTTCTCCATGATCTTTTCGATATACATGTGATCGTCACCAAAGGCTAATTTGGCTTCACTTTGGGCTTCATTAAATGAATCAGTCATCGCTGCTTCATCATTAATTCGTCGAATTCCCTTACCGCCACCACCAGCGGCAGCCTTGATTAATACCGGGTAACCAATTTTCGCTGCCACCCGTTTTGCCTCATTTACGTCCTGAATATAGTCATCACTTCCTGGAATCACCGGAACACCAAGCCGCTTCATTTGCTGCCGAGCGTGTTCCTTGTTCCCCATCAAATCAATAATCTTTGCATCCGGACCAATAAAGGTAATCCCACAGGCCTGACACATTTCAGCAAACTTACTATTTTCCGAAAGAAAACCAAATCCAGGGTGAATTGCCTGGGCGCCCGTACCAATAGCAGCAGCTAAAATATTCTTCATATTTAGGTATGATTCCTGAGGCCGTGCTCCACCGACACAAACTGCTTCGTCAGCTAATTGAACGTGGAGACTTTCCCGGTCAGCCGCAGAATAAACGGCAACTGACTTTATTCCCAACTCATGAAGGGAACGAATAATCCGAACAGCAATTTCGCCTCGATTTGCTACTAAAACTTTCGAAAACATTTCACCACTCACCTTATCCAATAAAAAATGTTAATTCTGCTGAACAAGTTCGTTGACCATTAACTGTTGCTTCTGCCTTCCCTTCACCGATGTTGCGGTGGATCTTAGTTAGGTGAACTTCTAACCGCATTACATCTCCGGGACGAACGACTTTACGAAACTCAGCGGTCTTGATACCGCCAAAGTAAGCTGTCTTTCCCTTAAATTTAGGAGACGATAACAATGCTACCGCTCCAGTCTGCGCTAGGGATTCAACAATTAGTGCTCCTGGTAATACAGGATTATTAGGAAAATGTCCGTTAAAGACTTCCTCATTAATTGTCACATTACGACGTGCAACCGCCATTTCACCAGGAACTAACTCATCAACGTGATCAATTAATAACATTGGGTAGCGGTGAGGAAGGATCTTCTGGATTGCCGTGACGTCTAAATCAACTTTAGCCATTGCTACTCTCCTTCTTTAATTTCAAAAAGTGGTTGCTGATATTCCACCAGCTCACCATTATCAACGTTAATGGCAGAAACCGTTCCAGCAACTTCACTTTTTACTTCTGTCATCATTTTCATTGCTTCAATCACACAAACAACGTCACCCTTGTTAACGTGGATTCCCACCTTAACATATGGTGGTTGATCTGGTTTTGATTGAAGGTAAACCGTTCCTACGAGGGGAGCTTTAATTTGGGCTCCCCGTGGTTCATTTTTAGAGGAGTGCTTTACTGGTTGATCAGCCACCTCAGGAGTATTAGTTACTGGCTCTTGAGAAGCTGGTCGATCATTTTTACTCAGATAGAGATGAAAGCTACCGTCCTCGATCTTCAATTCCCGGACAGATGACTTTTCAAACTCTGTCATAACTTTTTGAACATTATCGACATCCACTTAATCATCCACCCACTTTCGGAAAGCTAATACTGCATTATGACCACCAAAGCCAAAGGAGTTGCTTAATGCGTATTCTGCATCAGCATCGTCTTGGTTATCAGCAGTCACTAAGTTAACGCTACACTCTGGATCCTGGTTAAAGCACCCAACATTTTGTGGTAGTTTTCCTTTTTCTAGAGCAGCGATAGTAACAACTGCTTCAATCGCTCCGGCAGCTCCTAGGAGGTGACCAGTCATCCCCTTAATAGAACTAACACGAACCTGACTATCCTCACCGAAGACCTTATTAATTGCTAGGGACTCACCACTGTCATTGGCATGGGTTGCGGTTCCGTGAGCATTAATATAATCAACGTCACTGGCTTGAATCCCAGCTTCATCAATTGCGTTTTGCATTGCCCGTGTTGCGCCTTTACCTTCCGGATCAGGAGCGGTTATATGGTAGGCATCACAAGTGGCACCGTAACCGACAACTTCACCAAGAATCTTGGCATTCCGCTTCTTAGCGTGTTCCAAACTTTCGAGGACAAGCGTTCCGGCACCTTCACCAAGGACAAAACCATTCCGGTCCCTATCAAATGGCAACGAAGCCTTCTCTGGATCCTCACTTGTCGAAAGTGCATTTAAGGACGCAAAGCCCGCAATTCCGATTTCGTTAACGGATGCTTCTGCACCACCGGCAATCATTACCTGAGCCCGGCCTTCCTTCACTTGACGGTAAGCTTCACCGATTGAATTCGTACCGGTAGCACAAGCAGTTGTGATTGATGTACAAATGTTTTGGGCGTTAAAACGAATTGCGATGTTTCCGGCAGCCATGTTTGAGATTGCCATTGGAACAAACATTGGTGAAACCCGCCGTGGTCCCTTATCATGCATCTTAATTACTTGTTCTTGAATTGTGGTTAATCCACCAATTCCTGAACCGTAAATAACTCCCAAACCTTCTGGATCCGTATTTTCTTCAGTGATTCCAGCTTGCTCAATTGCTTCAACTGCTGTCTGGATCGCATATTGAGAATATAAATCCATCCGGCGAGCAGCTTTTTTACCAACAACTGCCTTTGGATCAAAGTCATCAACTTCACCAGCAACAGTAATTCCAGTTTCACTTGCATCAAACTTAGTAATTGGTTTAATCCCAACTTTTCCCGCTAAGCTATTGTTAACAAATTCATCTAATCCGTTACCATTTGGCGCAATTGCACCCATTCCAGTAACTACTACCCTTGTCATTTTATCCACTCCTAAATGGTCATTCCGCCGTCAATTACGATGGTTTGTCCCGTCATATAGTCATTTTGGGCCAAAAAAAGTACCGCTTGGGCAACTTCTTCTGGTTTCCCTAGTCGTTTTAGCGGAATTTGGTCAACTATTCTTTTTTGATTACGTTCTGATAGAGCAGCCGTCATGTAACTGGCAATCATTCCCGGAGCAACAGCATTACTCCGGATACCACGTAACGCTCCTTCTTGAGCAACGGTCTTTGTCAAACCAATTATCCCCGCCTTGCTGGCAGCATAATTAGCCTGACCGACGTTCCCGTGAATTCCAACTACACTTGTAATGTTTACAAAGCAGCCGCTCTTTTGCTTATACATCTTCTTCAAGATCGCCTTCGTTAGTAGGAAAGTTCCTCTTAAATTGACGTTAATAACATCATCAAAATCACTCTGCTTCATTGCAACTAGTAATTTATCCTTGTTCATCCCAGCATTATTCACAACAACGTCTATATGACCATAAGCCTGCCAAGCAGAATCAGCTAGTTGCTGAACATCATCAGGGTTAGCCAGATCCGCAGTGATAAAAGTGTAATTATCCTGAAAATACTTTAATTTTTCCCCTTCTTCTGCGCTCAATGAATGGCGACCATGAAGAATCACCTTACTCCCTGCTCTTAAAAAGGCTAATGCAGTAGCATTCCCAATTCCGCGGGTACTTCCGGTAATTAAAACGACCTTATCTTTTAACTCCATTCCTGATGCTCCTTTATAAATGCTTGGTAGTCCTCAATTGAGGAAATATGTTCACAGTTCAAACTTCTGTTTACCTGACGAGCAAACCGACTGAGAGTCTTTCCTGGTCCGATCTCAAGCACTCCATTAATTTGTTCATATTCAACTAATTTCTGGAGATCCTCCCCAAAATGGGTTGGCTGTGCTAATTGGAGTTCAAGGATTTCCGCAATGTTATCAGCAGCAAAAGGCTGAATAGTGGTATTACTAATTACCGGAACTTCTGGCTCAGTGAATACCACGTCCTTTAACCGCTGATGCATTTTTTGTCGTGCTGGATTAAACAATGCAGTATGAAAGGCCCCACTAACGTTTAATACAACTACTCGCTTAGCAGCTTCCTGTTGTTTCAATAACTCCGCAACTAGCTGTACCTCTTTTTCTGGGCCACCGATTACTAGTTGTCGTGGTGAATTATAATTTGCGACCGTCACTTTAGGATGGTCCTTTAATACCCGGTTAACACTATCCAAATCAGGATTAATTAACGCGGCCAAACTACTTGCTACGGCATCAGCATCAGCTTGCATATACCGTCCACGATCGGCTAATAAACTCAATCCTGGTTTAAGCGCCAATGCTCCAGCGCTAATTAAAGCGGCATACTCGCCAAGCGATAAACCAATCATTCCCGCAACCGGTAATTTTGGTAAATCACGTTGGAGCATTCTATAGATTCCACAACTAACAGCAACTAATGCTGGTTGAACATTCTTGGTTTCATCCAGTTCTCCCTGTTCACTCTTTAGTATCCGAATAATATCTAGTTCCGTTGCTTCGCTTGCTGCTTGAATTGTCTGCTTAAACAAGTCGTCAGTTAAAAAATCAAGCCCCATTCCTGGCTTCTGTGATCCCTGACCACTAAAAAGAATTCCGAGCTTCATTATTACTTATCAGCAGGTAACTTCTTCGCAACGTAATCTACAACGTCACCAATAGTTTCAACCTTGGCATCGTCGTCATCTAATTCAATATCAAACTTATCTTCTAATTCATTCATGATTTCAAAGACATCTAAACTATCAGCGTTTAAGTCGTTTTGAATGTGAGTTTCCAAAGTAATCTTTTCTGCAGAAACGTCCAATTCGTCAGCGGTAATGTCCTTAACAGTGTTAAAAATTTCTTCTTTAGTCATTTTTCTTTTCCTCTTTCTATTTACTAATATTTAATTACCATTGCCCCAGTAGTGAGGCCACCACCAAAGCCGGCTAGTACAACTAACGATCCCCGATGAACCTGCCCATTACGAACACATTCATCCAGTAAAATTGGCTCGCTAGCTGCAGATGTATTTC
Organism: Limosilactobacillus avistercoris; assembly: GCF_014836425.1. Lineage (GTDB taxonomy): Bacteria > Bacillota > Bacilli > Lactobacillales > Lactobacillaceae > Limosilactobacillus > Limosilactobacillus agrestimuris. The sequence continues at coordinate 34,323 of NZ_JACSQW010000001.1, forward strand.
CATACCGATCGATATTGATCGGGAACTTAGTTATTGGTTGGTTCAACCGCTTAGCTACTTGTGCGATTATTCTGGCATTTGCCTGGTGGAGTAAAAATAAATCCACTTGATCTGCTGTAACTTGAGCACTATCCATGGCTGCTTGAATAGATCGCGGCACTTCATGAGTTGCAAATCGATATACCTCTCGACCATTCATTTGAAATGGGGCTAATGAAGTAACTGGCTTAGGAAAACTCCCGCCAACTGTTGTCTGACCAGCAACTAATTTGTCACCTAAATTGCCAAATGTTGCTAAATCCATCCCCATCAAATGATGTTCGGAGCTTTTTTCAATTGCTACTCCACCAGCACCGTCACCAAAGAGTACCGCCGTTCTGCGGTCATTCCAGTCAATAATTTTCGAAAGAACTTCACTCCCGATTACAACTGCCCGTGACTTATTAGTACTAGCTAATAATCCATTAGCAACAGTTAACGCGTAAATAAAACCCGAACAAGCAGCCGAAACGTCAAATGCCAACGCTTTGGTCATTCCTAATTTTCCTTGGACAATTGCAGCCGTTGAAGGAGTATACGAATCGGGAGACATCGTTGCTACAATAACTAGGTCAACCGATTCTGGTTCCCAGTTAGTTTGCTTAAGCAACTTTTGCCCAACCTTAACGGCTAGGTCTGAAGTATTTTCCTTCAGACTTATGTGTCGTTCAGAAATTCCCGTCCGCGTTTTGATCCATTCATCGCTTGTATCCATCAGTTCACTTAACTGATCATTAGTTTTTACTAATGGCGGTACGTAACCTGCGGTTGATACAATTTTCCAATTATCCATTACTTCTCTTTCCCCTACTCACTAAGAATGATCCTCCACAAAGTCCTCCAGATTCCGGAGAGCCTTATGAATTACTTTTTGCTCATTTTCATCCATATCTTTTAGGAAACTTTTTACCATCATGTTGTGGAAGGCCCGGTGTGCACGATAAAGGACCCGTCCTTTGTGGGTTAATCCTAACCTGATTATTCGGCGATCCTCTTCATCATGGAACCGTTCAGCATACCCCTTTGCAATCAAACGGTTAGCCGTTGCGGTCATTGTTCCTGGTGAAAGGTGAAGTTTCTTAGCTACTTGAGAACTAGTTTGATGGTCATACATTGAAATCGCATCAATTGCATGCATTTCCTTAATTGTTAAATCATTAAAAGTACTTTCTCGTAACTTTTTTTCTTCAATCCATAAAATTCCGTTATAAATTCTAATTAAAGACTCATTAATTTTTTGGTATTCATCAGCCATAATGCATTGACTCCTTATTGTTGTAGTTGCTAAAAATAATTAATTTTACTCATCAAAATACATTATAGTCGAAACTTACCTTTAAATTTTTTCATCTCGATCAGCAACAATAAATACCAATTCTGCACTACATGCTTTTTTCCCATCTACCGTTGCGACCGCATCGACAATTCCCATTCGACTGCGCTTCTTAGTGATGGTGATGTGCAATTTAAGAACGTCACCAGGACGAACTACCTGACGGAATTTTCCTTTATGAATTGCTCCAAGATAAGCTGTTTTTTTATAAAACTCAGGAGACTTAAGAATTAAGATTGAAGCAGCCTGTGCCAACGTTTCAATAATCAATACTCCAGGCATTACTGGGTTACCAGGGAAGTGTCCCTGGAAAAATGATTCGTTGATCGTGACATTTTTAGTTGCCGTAATCTCTTTTCCAGGATCCAATTCATCAACATAGTCGATATAGCAAATTGGGTACCGGTTAGGAATCAAATCCATAATTTCCTGAGCGGTCATTATAGCCAAAGCAGTTACCCTCCTTAAAGAAAGTATTTCGAATATCAAAATATTCGATGTTCAAATTATATTTAGATTTATTTTGATTGTCAAACTAAATTTAAATTATCAGTTAGTGTCTACTTAATAATTCCCCAATTCTCAATGCATCTACATAGTCTTTAATCGTTGATATATCAACATTGATCATTTATTAATTTGATTGCCTTTCTTTTGAAGTAGCTCCCTAAATTTATTTTGGCTATCAAACTAATTTTAAAAAATAAAAGATCAGGAAAAACAAACAGTTTTCCCTGATCTTTTATTTTTAAATTATTTTCTCCGGCTACTATATGCCCGCCGTTTAGCTTTTTCAAGTTTCCGCTTTCTTGCCTTCGCTTGTTTTTGCTTAGCTTCCCGTTCACGACGAATCTTAAATGGATTTTGTAATAAGAGTGTTTGAACTACCTGGAATGCATTGGAAACTACCCAATACAGGGTAATTGCTGAGGAGAATCCTAATGCCATGAAAAATACCATGATCGGCATAAACCATGTCATTGCAGAAGTCATCGCATTTCGTTCAGGCATTGAAGCCATTGAAAGCCATGAACTCAAGAAAGTAAAGAGGGCTGCCAGAACTGGCAAAATATAGTAAGGATCAGTATGTCCTAATTGAAGCCACAAGAATGTCCCATGCCGTAATTGTGGGGTTCGCCAAATTGCCTGGTAAAGTGCCCACATAATTGGCAACTGAATAATCAATGGCAACATTGAAGCCCAAGGATTAACCCCCGCTTCCTTGTAAAGCTTGCTGGTTTCTTCCTGCATCTTCACCATGGATTCGCGATCCCGTGATGAGTATTTCTTTTGAATTGCCTTTAGCTTAGGAGCTAACTCCTGAGTCTTTAACATTGACTTTGTCTGGTAGAACATCAATGGCAACAAAAGGACACGGATAATAATCGTGAAGATAATAATCCCCATACCATAGCCACCACAATTGTTTGATAGCCAAATGATGAACTGCGAGAAATTATAAACTATGTAGTGATCCCATAAACCAGTACTGTGGCTCGTAACTGGTTTATTTGAACAGGCTGCCAGGAAGAGCGTTAGACTTCCTATCGCAGCAAGGCTTAGGACCCGCTTTGTCTTTTTCATTGATTAACGATCCTCACTTTTTTCTTCTAGTAAATGTGCCCGTTTAAGAACATGCACAAGATTCTTTTTTGTTTCCGCCATTTCCAGGCCATCCGCAGCTGGACGAGCAATTACTAAGAAATCCACGTCTTGCCGTAGATAAGGCTTTACTTCAAGGAGAGTTTGCCGAATACGGCGTTTAACCCAGTTTCGGTGAACGGCATTTCCAATCTTCTTTCCTACAGAAATACCGACCCGAAAATGCTTTTGACCTGGTTTTGCCATCTGGTAAATGACAAATTTATGGTTGGCGACGGAATTATGAGTTTCAAAGACTCTTTGAAACTCACTTTCCTTTTTTACCCGGTATGATTTTCTCATAATAATATAAATCTCCAGCCTTAATAAATATAAAAAGGGCCGGACATCGCAACTTCAACGAAACGATAGCTCGTCAAGCTGACTGCCCTGCCCTAACAATAAAAAAAGCCACTATAAAAGTGGCCGTAATTATGCAGATAATACTTTTCTGCCCTTTTGACGCCGACGTGCTAATACCTTACGGCCGTTACTGGTGCTCATACGCTTACGGAAGCCATGGACACGTGCACGGTGACGCTTCTTTGGTTGAAACGTGCGCTTCATACGATTGCACCTCCTATTCAATCTGAATGGTTTGGTTTTTATAGTCTAAAAAGACGATCTCTTCAAACATACTCTGGAAGTATACCATACTTTTTCAAAATATTAAACGTGAAATTTTTTTAGAATTTTTTATTTATCCACAGAATGGCTAAAACAATCCACAATGTTGTGTATTTCTCTTTCCTGTGGATAAGTTATCAACCGTGATTTCACAGGACTTTTCAACAATTCACAACTTGTTATCAAAGTTATCCACAGCCCTGTTAAAAACTGTTCATAACTCTTATAAACGCTAATATATCAGTATTTAGTTATCCACAAGCATAGTGGAAATTTTTTATTTTTCTATTTTATCCCCCTTTTCCCCATCCTGGTTTTTGATTTACACACAGTGTTGTGTAAATTTTTTTGAATTATCCACTTATACTTACTTACCTGTGGAAAACTTTTTTTCATAATGATAAAATGTCGTTTGTAATTTAATAAGCTTAGGAGGGGAACTATTTTGACTGAGCTCGATTCTCTATGGGAAGCGATCCAAAATTCATTTCGTCAAAGTAAAAGTCAAGTTACCTTTGACACACTAATTGCTCCGGCAAAACCACTCTCTCTTTCTCAAAACCAGTTAGAAGTTGAAGTACCCACAAAAGTACATCGTGACTTCTGGGAAAAAAATTTAAAGGACGAACTTAAAAAGTACGCTCAAGCGGTTACCAATCAAGACATTGAGCCGCATTTTGTCCTTGAGGGAGAATTCGATCCTTATCAAAATGATCGACCAGCTGAATCATCCAATTTTGAAATGGATACGCCACTTAATCCACATTACAACTTCAAAACGTTCGTTGTTGGTGAAGGAAATAAGATGGCTCATGCTGCAGCCTTTGCCGTTGCTGAAAGTCCAGGTGGCCTTTATAACCCACTTTTCATTTATGGTGGTGTTGGTTTGGGGAAAACCCACCTAATGGAAGCAATTGGTAACCATATGTTGCAACTTAATCCTGCAGCAAAGGTTAAATATGTAACTAGTGAAGAATTTACAAATGACTTTATCCATTCTATTCAAAGTAATTCTACAGAAAAGTTTCGGGAGGAATACCGCAACCTTGACTTATTGTTAATTGACGATATTCAATTTCTTGCTAATAAGGAAGGTACCCAACTAGAATTCTTTAATACTTTTAACGCTCTTCACGATAATAAGAAGCAAATCGTTATGACTTCCGACCGAATTCCAAACGAAATTCCTGAACTTCAGGATCGTCTTGTTTCACGGTTCAGATGGGGGTTAACGGTTGAAATTACACCGCCTGATCTAGAAACCCGAATTGCTATTTTACGAAGTAAGGTCGAAGAAGACCATATTAATATTGGAAATGATACTTTAAACTATATTGCGGGCCAAATTGATACTAATATTCGGGAACTTGAAGGAGCATTAACGAAGGTTCAAGCATTCTCTAACCTAAGTAAAGAGCCAATTACTCCGCACCTTGCGTCCCAAGCACTTCGCGGTCTACAAAGCAATACTAAAACCACAATTACCATCGCGGAGATTCAGAAAAATGTTGCTGATTTCTACAATATTACCCAAAGCGACATTATTGGAAAAAAGCGGGTTAAGCAAATCGTTGTTCCGCGTCAAATCGCAATGTACCTTTCCCGCGAATTAACTGATTTTTCTTTACCAAAAATTGGTAAGGAATTCGGTGGTAAGGATCACACTACAGTTCTTCACGCAATCGATAAAATTGAAGAAGAGCTACAAACTGATAGTAATTTACAAAATCAACTAAATACGTTAAAGGCCAAACTAAAATCATAGCTGTGGAAAAGTCTAAAGTTATCCGCAAACTTATCCACAAGTTGTCCACAAGTGAATAAGTTGATTTATCTTAATCGATCTAAGTTATCCACAATATTAACAGTATCTACTACTTCGACTATTATTTAAAATATTAATATAAATATATATAAACTACCAAAAGGGGTATACAGAATGAAATTTACCATCAACCGTTCAGCATTTATTAGTCAATTAAATAATGTTCTTCGTGCTATTTCATCTAAGACTACTATTCCAATTTTAACTGGATTAAAAATGGTAGTTGCTAATGATAGCATCACGTTAACAGGTAGCAACTCTGATATTACTATTGAAAGCGTAATGTCAGCTAATGATGAAAACTATGAATTAAAAATTGATGAACCTGGGTCAATTGTTTTACCAGCCCGGTTCTTTAGTGAAATTGTTAAAAAACTGCCAGATAAGCATGTAACTATTGAAGTTACTAGCGGATTCCAAGCTGATATTACGTCTGGGAATGCCAAATTCCAAATTAATGGACAAGATGCCGAAAACTTCCCTCACTTACCAGAGGTTGAAGCAGATAATCCAGTTGTACTTGCCAATGACATTCTCAAGGAAGTTATTCGCCAAACTGTTATCGCTGTTTCAAAACAGGAAAGTCGCCCAATCCTCGCTGGGATCCACGTAACGTTACGTGATGGATTATTAACTGCCGTTGCCACTGATAGTCACCGACTAGCACAACGGAAAGTGAACTTAGAAGGGATTGGCGACGTTAATTATGATGTTATTATTCCAGGGAAAAGCCTAGATGAACTTTCAGGGATGATTAGTGATGTCAAAGATGACGTAAAAATGCAGGTCACTGATAATCAAGTACTATTTATTTTCGGGAACACACATTTTTATTCCAGATTGCTAGAAGGAAATTATCCTGAAACAAGTCAATTAATTCCTGATAGTGCTGATACAACAATTGAGTTAGATGCAGGAGCATTCTTATCATCAATTGATCGGGCCTCATTACTTTCTCATGAGAGTCGTAATGACGTTGTTAAACTAACAATCAAACCTGGGGAAAACCTTGTTCGGATTAGTGGGGATTCACCAGATATTGGGATGGTAGAAGAAAATGTGGCTACTTCTTCGGTAGAAGGAAATGATTTGGAAATTTCCTTCAATCCAAACTACATGAAGGATGCATTACGGTCATTTGGACAATCAACCGTTAAGGTTTCGTTTACTTCACCACTTCGGCCATTCACATTGGTACCAACGGAAGATACAGAAAACTTTGTTCACTTGATTACACCAGTTCGAACTTTTTAATAGTATGTAAGGGGGATGCAATGTCCCCTACATAGAAGACTGCAGCGCAGTACACAAAGGGGCTCTAGCGTTCGGATTTTTCGAATACTAGAGCCCCTTTGTGTGTTTGCGGGGGTTCCTAGAGACTAGCTTTGCGTCGTAACCAGGCTCTCGAGAAGGTTAATTCACAGCTCCCTGTCTCACTCCCTTTTTATTTTTAAAAATTTGCTGAAATCGGTTTTTAAGCAAATTAAGCGTTTTTAACTTAATTTTGACAAAAAAGACTAATTACCTCTAAGAAGCCCAAAAAAGGCTATCAACGCGTTTTATATCTTAGAATGTGGTATAATAGTATTTGTGAAAAGTAGGTGATTAAGTGTGGAAACAAAGACCATAAAAATTGATCGGCCTTTCATTACCTTGGGACAATTGCTTAAGGAAGAAGGAATCATCCCGACCGGTGGTGCGGCCAAGTGGTTTTTAAAGGAACATGATGTCCGGATTAATGATGAGCTTGAGGATCGTCGGGGCCGGAAGTTGTATCCAGAAGATGTTGTTATCATCCCTGAACATGAGCCAATTATGATTAAGAGTAAGTAGGAAATTACATGATTCTTTCAGAATTGCACTTACATAATTTTCGTAATTATGAGGATTTAACAGTTCATTTTGCACCGGGAGTTAACGTCCTAATTGGTCATAATGCCCAAGGAAAAACGAACATGTTAGAAGCAATTTATGCTTTGTCATTAACGCGAAGTCACCGGACTAATAACAACCGGGAACTAATTAATTGGCAGCATAAATCTGCAACAATTAGCGGGATTGTTCAAAAAATAAGTGGCCGAGTACCGTTAGAACTGGAATTTACTTCTAAGGGAAAGCGGGCCAAGGTCAATCATCTTGAACAAGCTCGTCTATCAACATATGTTGGCCAACTAAATGCCATTCTATTTGCGCCGGAGGACTTATCCCTCGTTAAGGGGGCACCAGCACTGCGGCGCCATTTTATGGATATGGAATTTAGTCAGATGAGTAGTAAGTATCTCTATAATGCCGGTCAATATCGAACCCTATTACGTCAGAGAAATAAGTATTTAAAGCAGTTAAAATATGGTCAACAGCATGACAAGGTTTTACTTGGGGTGCTTTCAGATCAACTAGCTGCTTATGGCGCAGAGGTTATTATTGCCCGTTACCAATTCCTGAAGCATTTGGAAAAATGGGCTTCACAGCTTCATAAAAAGATTTCGCTAAATGCTGAAGAATTAAGGCTAGATTACGTTACTCAATTGAAACTAAACGAAAAAGCGACTGTTGAACAGGCTTATCAAGAATTGCTTAGCCTTTATCAGTCCAATGTAGAGTGGGAGATTGATAAGGGGACAACAATGTATGGGCCACAACGCGATGATATTCATTTTATGGTCAACGGGAAGAATGTACAGTCGTTTGGTTCGCAGGGGCAGCAGCGAACAACGGCATTGTCTGTTAAATTAGCAGAAATTGATCTGATGAAAGAACAGACTGGGGAATATCCGTTACTGCTTCTTGATGATGTCTTATCTGAATTAGATACAATTCGTCAGACACACTTATTGACTGCCTTTCAGGATAAGGTGCAAACCTTCCTGACGACAACAAGTCTTAATGATGTTGCTCGACAGTTAATTCATCAACCGAAAATCTTTGAAATTGAACATGGTACTTTGAGCAAGGGGGAAACACAGTGAGCGACGAGCAAAAAGAAAGAAAAGCTGAGTTAGCGAGCGAGTATGATGCCAGTCAAATTCAAGTTCTTAAGGGACTTGATGCGGTACGTAAGCGGCCGGGGATGTATATTGGTTCGACCTCGGCTCAAGGACTCCACCATCTAGTTTGGGAAATCGTTGATAACGGGATTGATGAAGCTTTAGCTGGTTTCTGTGATGAAATTAACGTGGTTGTTGAACCAGATAATAGTATTTCAGTTACTGATAATGGTCGGGGGATCCCAGTTGATACACAAAAAGAGACTGGTAAGCCAGCCCTTGAAACTGTATTTACTGTTCTCCATGCCGGTGGTAAGTTCGGTGGCGGCGGATACAAGGTTTCTGGTGGGCTACACGGTGTTGGTGCATCCGTTGTAAACGCCCTTTCTACGGAACTTGATGTTAAAGTTGCCCGTCAAGGTAAACGTTACTACATGGACTTTGATCACGGTCATGTTAAGACTTCAATGAAAGTGATCGACGATAATGTTCCAGAAGATGTTCATGGGACAACGGTTCACTTTAAGCCAGATCCGGAAATTTTCCGTGAAACGACTACGTATAACATCAAAACGTTAACTAACCGTCTTCGTGAATTGGCATTCCTAAATAAGGGACTAAAGATCACGATTGAAGATAAGCGGGATGAGAATCCAGAAAAGCAAGAATTTCATTATGAGGGTGGAATTCGCCACTATGTTGACTTCTTGAATGAGGGGAAGAAGACCCTATTTGAACCACCAATCTATGTTGAAGGAAAAGAAAATGGGATTACGGTAGAAGTTTCTCTTCAATATACGGATTCCTACAGAAGCGATCTATTAACTTTTACAAATAACATCCATACCTATGAAGGTGGGACTCACGAAACTGGATTTAAGATGGCCTTAACCCGGGTAATAAATGACTATGGGCACAAGTCAGGAGCTTTGAAGAGTAATGAGACCCTTTCAGGGGATGATGTGCGTGAAGGGGTAACCGCTGTTGTTTCGATTAAGCACCCTGATCCACAATTTGAAGGACAGACCAAGACTAAGCTTGGGAACTCTGATGCACGGACTGCGACTGATCACGTATTTGCTGCAGCTTTTAACAGGTTCTTACTTGAACACCCTGATGAAGCACGGCAGATTATCGAAAAGGGACAATTGGCTTCTAAGGCACGGGTAGCTGCTAAGCGAGCACGTGAAGTTACGCGGAAGAAGAGTGGCCTGGAAATTAGTAATTTGCCAGGAAAGTTGGCTGATAATACCAGTAAAGATCCCGATATTTCTGAACTATTCATTGTCGAAGGGGACTCAGCCGGTGGTTCTGCAAAGCAAGGACGTTCACGGCTGACACAAGCAATTCTGCCAATTCGGGGGAAGATTTTAAACGTTGAAAAGGCCACCCTTGACCGGATCCTAGCCAACGATGAAATTCGTTCACTATTTACTGCCTTGGGAACTGGCTTTGGTGAAGACTTTGATATTACCAAGGCTAATTACCATAAATTAATCATCATGACCGATGCGGATGTCGATGGGGCTCACATTCGGACACTATTATTGACCCTCTTCTATCGTTTCATGAAGCCAATGATTACTCATGGTTATGTTTACATTGCCCAGCCACCTCTATATCAGGTTCGGCAAGGAAAATTTGTAAAATACATTGAATCAGATGAAGAACTCGATAGGGTTGTTAACTCTCTGCAACCAAGTCCTAAGCCTGTTATTCAACGGTACAAGGGGCTTGGTGAAATGGATGCCGAACAGCTTTGGGAAACAACAATGGCTCCTGAAAAGCGGCATTTGTTACGGGTAAATCTTGATGATGCTAAGGCAGCAGAAGAAATCTTCCCAATGCTTATGGGGAACAAGGTTACTCCACGTCGAGAATTTATCGAGAAGAACGCTAAATTTGTAGAAAATCTTGACTTGTAATGTGAACAGCTTGAAGCGTAGAGACATACGAGAATTAGCTCTGGCTCACATTCAAAGATAAAAGGAGGAACAACGATAGTGGCTGAGAACGATCTATCAAACAACCGGATTACTGACGTTAACCTAACTAGCCAAATGAAAAACTCATTCTTGGACTATGCTATGAGTGTTATCGTCTCTCGGGCATTGCCTGATGTGCGGGACGGGTTAAAACCAGTACAGCGGCGAATCCTATATGGAATGAACGAATTAGGGGTTACCCCTGACAAGCCGTACAAGAAGTCTGCCCGGATTGTTGGGGATGTTATGGGGAAGTTCCACCCTCATGGTGACTCTTCAATTTACGAAGGTTTAGTCCGGATGGCACAAGACTTTAGTTACCGGTACATGCTAGTTGATGGTCACGGTAACTTTGGTTCAATCGATGGTGATAGTGCTGCCGCCATGCGGTATACCGAAGCTAAAATGAGTAAGATTGCCGTTGAAATGTTACGGGATATCAACAAGAATACTGTTGATTTCCAAGATAATTACGATGGAACGGAAAAGGAACCGACTGTTTTACCAGCTCGTTTCCCTAACTTACTGGTTAACGGTGCTTCAGGGATTGCTGTTGGGATGGCTACTAACATTCCAACGCATAACTTAGGGGAAGTAATTAGTGCAATTCATGTGCTAATGGATAATCCTGATGCAACGACTGAAGACCTGATGAAGGTTCTCCCAGGTCCAGATTTCCCAACCGGGGGAGTTGTTATGGGAAAGTCTGGCATTCGCAAAGCTTATGAAACTGGCCGAGGAACTATCATTGTTCGGGCTAAAGTTGACATTGAAGAGCGGAAGAATGGTCGACAACAAATTGTTGTTCATGAAATTCCATATATGGTTAACAAGGCTAAGTTAATTGAACGGATTGCAGACTTAGCACGGAATAAGGAAATCGAAGGGATTACCGACGTTAATGATGAAACTGACCGTGAAGGGATGCGGATCGTAATTGACGTTCGGCGCGATGCTAGTGCTGAAGTCATCTTAAACAACCTTTACAAGATGACCTTGATGCAGACCACGTTTAACTTCAATATGTTGGCGATTGTAAAGGGTGCTCCAAAGATTCTTAGTTTGAAGGAAATCCTTCAGTACTACTTGGAACACCAAGAAGACGTTGTTCGTCGGCGGACTGAATTTGACTTGAAGAAGGCCGAAAACCGTGCTCATATCGTTGCTGGATTGCGGATTGCTTTGGATCATATTGATGGAATTATTAAGATCATTCGTAATTCACAAACGAGTGAAATCGCTAAGAACCAGTTAATGGAAAATTATGGGTTATCTGATCGTCAAGCTCAAGCAATCCTTGACATGCGGTTAGTGCGGTTGACCGGTTTGGAACGCGAAAAGATTGAAGCTGAATATAAGAAGTTAATGGCCGCCATTGCTGATTACAAGGATATCCTTGCTCACCAAGAACGGATTAACCAAATCATTTATGATGAATTATTGGAAATCCAAAAGAAGTTTGGTGATAAGCGGCGGACTGAACTTCAAGTTGGTGACATTACTAACATTGAAGACGAAGATTTGATTGAGGAAGAATCAATTATCGTTACCTTGACTCATAACGGCTACATCAAGCGGTTGCCAGTTGATGAATTTAAGTCTCAACACCGTGGTGGTCGTGGTGTTAAGGGGATGGGAGTCCATAAGGATGACTTCATTGAACAATTGATTTCCAGTGATACTCACGATCTGCTCCTCTTCTTTACCAATTCTGGAAAAGTTTACTCGATGAAGGGGTACGAAATTCCAGAATATGGTCGCTCTGCACAAGGAATTCCGATCATTAATTTGTTAGGAATTGATAACGAAGAAAAGATTAGTGCTGTGATTAACGTTTCCCACGAAACCAATGATGACGACAAGTTCCTCTTCTTCACTACCAAGCACGGAACTGTAAAACGGACACCGGTTACAGAATTTAAGAATATCCGGAGCAATGGGTTGAAGGCGATTAACCTTCACGATAATGATGAACTGATTCATGTTGATATTGTTAAGGATCAACAAAATATGATTATCGGTACTCACCGTGGATACGCACTTAGCTTTAACTCTTCTGTTGTTCGGTCAATGGGTCGTTCTGCAGCTGGGGTTCGAGGAATTCGTCTCCGGGATGAAGATTATGTTATTGGGACTGCCCCACTTGATGACGATAGTAACGTCTTGGTTATTAGTGAGTTAGGTTACGGTAAGCAAACACCTGCTAGTGAATACCCAATTAAGGGTCGTGGTGGCTTAGGTGTTAAGACCGTCAATGTAACAGAGAAGAACGGACCATTGGTAGGTCTGACGACTGTTAAGGGTGATGAAGATATCATGCTCGTTACGGACCATGGTGTTATCATTCGTTTCGGTGTTGAATCTGTCTCACAAACTGGTCGCTCTGCACTAGGTGTTCACCTAATCAAGATGGATAAGGGAACCCATGTTGCTACAATCGCTAAGGTTGAAAAGGAAAACGATGAAGATAACGAAGCCGATTCTTCATCAGATGAAAATTCAACCGAAGAGAAATCTAGCGCAGAAGTAACCACCGAAGAAAAAAGTGAATAAATAAAATAGAAATCCTGATTTATTCCGTCTTAATTAATTAGACCGTAAATTCAGGATTTTCTTGTTACCTGTTCCTTGTTTTAAATCAATGTCTGTGGTATATTTTATTCTTGTGAGTATACGTAACAGACGTCTACTCTCCTTGTTCTTCTTAATCTTTACGGGAAGAGCCAGAGTCCATAAGGAGGTGTAACATTCATGGAAACACGTAAATATGAAATTACTTACATCATTCGTCCTGACATGGAAGAATCTGCAAAGAGCGACCTTGTAGCTCGTTTTGACAAGATTCTTGAAGACAATGGTGCAACTGTCGCTGATTCCAAGGATTGGTCAACACGCCGGTTTGCTTACCCAATTGACAAGTACACTGAAGGTACTTACCACGTGGTAAACCTTACTACCGACACTGACGAAGCCTTAAACGAATTCGATCGTTTAGCTAAGTTCAGCGATGATATCCTACGTCACATGATCATCAAGCGTGAAGCTTAATTTGATCTTCAATTAATAGAGAGGAGACGAGATCTAATGATTAATCGTGCAGTACTTACTGGACGCTTAACAAGAGATCCTGAGTTGCGGTACACAACCAGTGGAACAGCGGTTGTATCTTTTACATTAGCTGTTGATCGTCAATTCCGAAACCAAAATGGTGATCGGGATGCCGATTTTATCAATTGCGTTATTTGGCGTAAATCCGCTGAAAACTTTAGTAACTTTACTCATAAGGGATCACTAGTTGGAATCGAAGGCCGGATTCAAACCCGGAATTACGAAAATCAACAGGGTAACCGAGTTTACGTAACTGAAGTTGTTGTCGATAATTTTGCACTACTTGAACCACGACAAAATGGTGGTAACCAACAACAATACGGTAACCAGCAACCATTTGGTGGTCAACCACAGTACAATAATAATCAGCCACAACCTGGAAATAATGCTCCTCAAGCTAATTCGTCAAATAATGGCTTTGGTGGTAACAATAACCAACCAAGTCAACCAGATAACCAATTCCCAAGTAGTGGGGACGATGGTCAATCCATTGACTTATCTGATGACGAATTACCATTCTAAAGAATTCTTTAACCAGATAGGAGGGTAATTTCATGGCACAACAACGTCGTGGCGGCCGTCGTCGTCGTAAAGTCGACTTTATCGCCGCAAACCACATCGACTACATCGATTACAAAGACACTGATTTATTACGTCGGTTTATTTCTGAACGGGGTAAGATTTTACCACGTCGGGTTACTGGTACTAGCGCCAAGAACCAACGTAAGTTAACTATCGCTATCAAGCGAGCACGGATTATGGGTCTTTTGCCATTCGTTGCTGAAGACTAATCCAATATTATTAAGAGGCTGGGGAGAAGCTTTACTTCTTCACCAGCCTCTTACTTTGAATAAAAAACAATTATGGGAAATAACCAGTACCTTTTGAGGTTGACTCATGGTTATTTCCCACTTATTTTAAAATATTTTCTGTTTACTAGTTATCAAGATGTAGTCAAATGGGCCAATGTGATATGATAGATACTGATTTGTTTAACAAAATTATAAATTAACGAAAATGTTAAAATCGGGAGGACCAGTATGAGAGATTTTTTTAGTCGAGAATACTGGCGGGAGCTGTTTAAACAGCCAGCAGTTCGATGGAATTTCATTTACATTTTAATTTTGACGATTCTTAGTCTAGTATTAGGGTTTTATATTAATTGGCTTCTTGGAGCTATGATTTTGCTTGTTACACTCCTGGGAAGCCAACTTAGTATAAATCGTCTACGAACAATTGTAGTAGATGCCCATGAATATTTAGCAGATCTTACTTACCAGATTGAACAAGGACAACAAGAAGCGTTATTAGAAATGCCACTGGGAATGATCTTAATGAATAAGCAGGGTGAAATTCAGTGGATAAATCCTTATATGGCAAAATACTTCGATCTTAAGATTGTTGTTGGGAAAAAGCTCAAGGATGTTGATAGTGAACTTGCTAAGTTAGAGAACGAGCACCGGAATGATAAAGCACCAGCGATCGTTACCTGGCAGGATCGCCAATTTGAATTTCTTGTTCAAAAAGATAATCACGTTATCTATATGATGGACGTGACAAATTATGAGGAAATTAGTAAACGTTATAAACAGCAGCAAATTTTCTTGGGAAACATTTACTTAGACAATTATGTTGAATTGACCCAGGGGATGAGTGATTCGGATGTTTCTAACCTTCATAATTACGTAACGTCGGAAATCAGTAAATGGGCTGTAGAAAACCACTTACTGATGAAAGTGATTGATGATGATAACTACTTGATTATCGGTCACCAAATTTCATTGAAACGACTGGAAGAAAAGAAGTTTAAGATTCTTGATATTATTCGGGAAAATACGTCAAAGCAAAACTCGCCAGTAACATTAAGCGTAGGGATTGCCTATGGTGAAAATGATCTAATAAAATTAGCGGATACTGCTCAAAATAACCTCGACCTTGCTTTAGGACGGGGTGGTGATCAGGTTGTTGTTCGTGGTCATGGTTCTGAAACACGGTTCTACGGTGGAAAAACTAACCCAATGGAGAAGCGAACCCGTGTTCGGGCACGAATGATTAGTCAGGCCCTGCAGGAATTAATGGCTCAAGCGGATCAACTTTTTGTAATGGGACACAAGAACCCGGATATGGACTCTTTGGGTGCTTGTTTAGGTATTCGCCGGATTGCGGCAATGAATAACCGTGAATGTTGGATTGTCGTTGATGATGAACAGACTCATTCAGATATTCAGCGTCTGTTGAAGCAGATGGATAATTACCAAGAGATTAAAGAGCACGTCATTACGCCTGAAGAAGCACTCGAGAAAGTTACGCCAAATAGTCTTTTAGTGATGGTTGATCATGCGAAGAAGGGAATTACAATTGCTCCTGAACTTTATGAGCGATTGCAGAACCGGCTTGTAATTATTGATCACCACCGCCGCGGTGAAGAATTCCCCGAAAATCCGTTACTCGTTTATATTGAGCCATATGCTTCTTCGACTTGTGAACTGATTACAGAAATGTTTGAATACCAGCCACGAGAAGGGAAGGGCTTGAATAAACTGGAAACAACTGCCATGCTGACGGGAATTCAGATTGATACTAAGTCCTTTACCAAGAGTGCCGGGACACGGACATTTGATGCAGCGAGTTATTTGCGGTCTGCAGGTGCTGACGGGATGATGATCCAAATGTTCATGAAAGAAAACGCTGATAGCTTTATGAAGCGAAATCACCTGATCTCACGGGCAGAGTTAAATGATTCAATTGCGATCTGTGCGGGAGAGGACAATCAGATCTATGATCCGGTTACTGCCGCACAAGCCGCTGATATGCTTTTACAGGTTAATGGAATAGAAGCCTCGTTTGTCATTACAAAGCGAGCTGACGGGATGGTTTGCATCTCGGCACGTTCGATGGGTGATGTCAATGTTCAATTGATTATGGAAAAAATGGGTGGTGGTGGCCACCTTGCCAATGCTGCAACCCAAATTAAGGGAGCAACAATTCCTGAGGTTAAGCAAACACTAATTGACCAATTGAACAAAACAGAGGATGATAGTAGTGAAGAAACAACTGAGGAGTGACTAGGATGAAAGTTATTTTTGTTCAAGATGTTCGCGGTCGTGGAAAGCGTGGACAAGTAAAAGAAGTTCCCGATGGCTATGCACAAAACTACCTGATTAAGCGGGGCTTAGCTAAACAAGCAACTAATGCCGCTATGAGCCAGTTAGCTGGTCAACAACGTGCTGAAAAGAAGCACGCTGCTGAAGAATTAGCTGAAGCTAAAGAATTAAAGAAGGTTTTGGAAGACGACAAGACTGTTGTTGAATTAACTGGGAAGGCCGGAACTGATGGCCGGATGTTTGGTTCAGTTTCAACTAAGCAAATTGCAACTGCACTCCAAAAGCAATTTAACGTTAAGATTGATAAGCGGAAGATTGAACTTGCAGCACCGATCAAAGCATTAGGTTATGTTAACGTGCCAATCAAATTGCACCCACAGGTAACAGCTGAAATTCGGGTTCACATTGCTGAAAAGTAGGCTCACTAATTAAAGGAGCGTATCGTCATGGATAATGCACCAGTGCAAGAAGAGCCACGTGACATCGATGCGGAAAAGGCAGTTCTTGGAGCTGTCTTTTTAAGTAAGGATGCCCTGGCTGATGCAATGGAATATTTGGAACCACGCGATTTTTATCGGAAGGCTCATCAAGTAATTTTCCAGAAGATGGTCGATCTTAATGAAGAAGATCAGCCAATTGATGTGGTAACGATGCGAAGTGCGTTGGACAAGGACAATCAAACTGAAAATATTGGCGGGGTTGCCTACATTGCTGAACTTGCAACAGCGGTCCCGACAGCAGCCAATGTTGCTTACTATGCAAAGATTGTCCATGATAAGGCAACGCGGCGGCGGTTAATCAATACTGCAACCAAGATTATCAATAATAGTTATGCTGACAATGATAGTATTTCTGACTTGCTTGATAATGCTGAGCAGCAGATCATGCAGGTTTCACAAGATAATACCCAGAATGGCTTCCAGAACATTAAGGATGTCCTTGAAGAGTCGTTAAAGCACGTTAATGATTTATCCAAAAATGAAAGTGAAGTTACTGGATTATCGACCGGTTACCAGCAATTGGATGAAATGACGACAGGGTTGCATAAGGATGAATTAGTGATTATTGCTGCGCGACCTGCTGTCGGGAAAACGGCCTTTGCGTTAAATATCGCGCAAAATGTTGCAACAAGCTCAGACACTGCGGTGGCAATCTTTAGTCTTGAAATGGGGGCGGAATCCCTCGTTAACCGGATGATTTGCGCTGAAGGAAATATTAATGCTAACCACTTACGGACTGGGCAATTAACCCAGGATGAGTGGAATAGTCTCTTTATTGCTACTGGTTCTCTTTCTAAAGCTAATATTTATATTGATGATACTGCTGGAATTAAGGTTGCAGAAATCCGTGCACGGTGTCGTCGTTTAGCAAAAGAAAAGGGTAACCTTGGATTGATTGTAATTGACTACCTTCAATTAATTGAAGGTACCAATCCTGATAACCGACAGCAAGAAGTTTCCGAAATTTCTCGTCAATTAAAAAAGCTTGCTAAGGAACTAGAAGTACCGGTGATTGCTTTATCCCAGCTTTCTCGTGGTGTTGAACAGCGACAAGATAAACGACCGGTCCTTTCTGATATTCGTGAATCAGGCTCAATTGAGCAGGATGCTGATATTGTTAGTTTCTTGTACCGTGATGATTACTATGATCACGAAGAAGACGGTGAAGACGAGGATAACCAAAATGGTGGCCAGCAAAATAATGACGACGATGGTTCAAATGTAAGTGAAGTTGAAGTCATTATTGAAAAGAACCGTAGTGGTCCGCGGGGAACGGTTAAGCTATTATTTGCCAAGTCATATAATAAGTTTGCTTCCGTTTCTTATATTCCAGAAGATAATAATTAGTCGAATAACAAGGGCAACTAAGAGAAATCGTAGGGGCCCTTTTGTGTGTTTATAAAAGAATGAAGCGTCTATCCACCTATTTAACTGGAAAAAGGTTATAGTCAAAGTGGTAGGCTTAGTAAAACGGATGATAAAAGAGGAGGCGTAAGATGAACCGTCACGGAATTGAATTAAAGTGGTTGCTGCTAGGGATGTTTTTAGGAAGTATCGGTAACAGTTTTGTTTGGCCGTTAACTACTATTTATATGCACCAGCAACTTCACGAATCATTAACTGTTTCAGGGATTGTCCTGCTGCTGTATTCCGGTGCTAATGTTGTGGGGAGTTATATCGCCGGGACATTGTTTGATAAGAAAAATCCACGACAATTGATGCTTGGCGGAACAGTTACGGCTACCGTAATTATGGCCTTGCTGATTGTATTTAATGGTTGGCCGGTTTATGGGATTTTACTAACCGGAGTTGGCTTTATGAATGGGTGGATTATCACCATGGTTAACTCTTATGGGACACAATCAGGACATGATGGCCGGTATGTGTTTAATATGTTATACTTTGCGAATAATTTGGGAATGGTGATTGGAACAACGATTGTTGGCCCACTTTATCAATATGCACATGGTAATATTTCGCCAATGTTCTCGATTACTACGATTCTCTACGTCCTTTTTAGTGCAGTTGTCTTTTTCTTCTTTAAAGACGAAAAGAACACCGGAAAGAGTAATCGTGAAGTTGATGTTGAAACGGCTGATGATAGTCAAAAGGTTAAGATGCCAATTAGTAACTTATTAATTAGTTGGACCTTCTTTGCAGCATTGATGATCATTTGGACAATGTACGAACAATGGGCAAGTAACCTCTCAGTTTTCATGACTGATCAAGGAATTTCAATGACCAAGTATAGTTTGTTATGGACACTTAATGGAGTGTTGATTGTCATTATTCAGTTGATTATTACCTGGATCAACCGCTATCACTCGAACCTTTACCTGCAAGTATTCCTGGGAATTTTTACCGTTGGTTTTTCCTTTGTTTTGCTTCTATTTGCCAAGTCTTACATTTGGTTTGTTTTGGCAATGACTGTACTAACGATTGGGGAGGCAACAGCCTTTCCGACGATGCCGGCAATTGTTAATGAGCTATCACCGGTTAATATTAAGGGAAAGTACCAGGGAATCCTTAATGCCTTTTCATCACTTGGAAAGGCAATTGGACCATTATTTGGTGGAATTTTGATTGAGCTTTCTAGTTACCGGATTTTGTTTGTTGTTTGTGCGGTAGCTGTTTTTGCTACTTTGGTAGTGGTCTTCATTGTAGTTAAGGCTAACCAATCACGAACAATCCGTTATTAAATTATTACCTGGGAAATACATAAATGGGGAATGTGTACAGAAATCGCAACTGATTTCCGCCATATTCCCCATTTATTTTTAAGGATATTCTATTTGTTGTATAATCATGGTTAACAATTATGGGAGTAATCGCAATGAAGAAATTATTACTACTTTCAACTGGTGGAACAATCGCCTCAGTTGCTTCAGATTCAGGATTAGTACCTCGGGAGTCAGGAGAAGGATTAATTAAAATGCTTGGTCAGCTTCCGTACGAAATTGAAGTTCGTGATATTCTCCAGTTGGATTCATCAAATATACAACCAGAAGAGTGGAAGTTTATTGCTAAACAGATCTATGATTTGCGAAAGGACTATGACGGGATTGTTGTTTCACACGGGACCGATACAATGGCGTATACAGCTTCGATACTGTCTTTTATGCTCCAAGGGATTGATTTACCCGTGGTTCTTACAGGAAGCCAGGTGCCGATTAATGTCATCCTTAGTGACGCACCTGATAATTTACGTCTAGCATTTGCCGCTGCTGCTACTTGTCGTCCGGGAATCTATTTGGCTTTTAGTGAAAAGGTTATGTTAGGATGTCGAAGCGTCAAGGTGCGGACAACAAACTTCGATGCATTTGAAAGTGTTAATGTTCCACCCGTAGCGACAGTC
This sequence comes from Limosilactobacillus avistercoris, assembly GCF_014836425.1. GTDB lineage: Bacteria > Bacillota > Bacilli > Lactobacillales > Lactobacillaceae > Limosilactobacillus > Limosilactobacillus agrestimuris. Next base: position 54,824 of record NZ_JACSQW010000001.1, read on the forward strand.
ACCTCAGATGGCTTAGTATTTGACTCGCAACAGGTTAATTTTCCTCATGCCAACCAGTGCACATTAAATACAGAAATTGATCCTCACGTATCTCTAGTTAAGCTATTTCCAGGATTTGATCCGAAGCTGCTGTTTGCGATGGTTGAAAATGGCTGTAAAGGGATTGTGATTGAGGGATATGGACTTGGTGGAATGAACTACATTCGGCGAAATATGGTCGGCACAATCGGTGAACTAATAAAAAATGGCATTCCAGTAATTGCGACAAGTCAGTGTCTGTATGAACGGAGTGATTTAACTAAGTATGAGGTTGGTCGTGAAGCCTTGCTAAAAGGAGCAATTAGTGCTCATGATATGACTTCAGAAAGCACAATCACTAAACTCATGTGGGCCTTGGGACAGAAAATGAACGTCCATCAAGTTGCAGATTTCTTTGAGCACAATGTTGTTGGCGAGGTTAGCCTTTAATAGAAAATAACTTTGCTAATGCAAAAAGGCAAGAAGAAGGAAATCGCTTCCTTGTTTCTTGTCTTTTAAATTTTTAAAAATAAAAAAGCCACCTAAAAAGGTGACTTTATAAAAGATGGGCAGTCAGGGGATCGAACCCTGGACCCACGGATTAAGAGTCCGTTGCTCTGCCAGCTGAGCTAACTGCCCATGTCATTGACAACAGGTATTATATTATCAATCTTTAATTGATTTTGCAAGACCTTTTTTAAATAAATTGAAATTAGTTGGTTAAAATAGGTGAATAAATGATTGAATATCGTTACCAGGATCTGTAAAGTAAGGATAAAGAATAAAGTGAAGGGATGACGGTAATGAAAGGCGCAATTCTCAGTTTAAACCATATTATTTTGGATACTGATGAGCTTCAATTTCAAGCTTGGCGAGATTTAGCAATGTACGAATTTGGAATGGGATTACCAGGAAAAATGGCAAATCAATTGGCAGGAGTAGATCGACACCAAGCATTGGACCTGATTTTAAAGCATTTTAATGTAACAGGTGTAAATGAGGATGAATTATTAAATGAACAATACGAGATGTACAGTAAAGTAATATCAGGAATTAGTGAAGATAAGCTCTATCCACGGGCCAAACAATTGCTGAATAACTTTTATGACCATTACGTAGATATTGCAGTTAATGATATTGATGGACATGCAAAGAAGATCTTACAGAAACTAAAAGTAGATGATTTTGTGGATGCCTTTGTTTCACCTTTGGATGAGGAAAATCCCTATTTAAAAGCGAGTCAAGAATTAGATGTTCAACCAGCTGCCTGTGTTGGAATTGGGTCCCAGACTAATGAAATTAAATTAATGAATGAAACTGGAGTAATTTCAATTGGCGTTGGGGATGCTGAAGAACTTAAGGAAGCGAAGTACCAAGTTAGCCAGATTGGTGATCTTAAGTATCCAATGATTCGAAAGGTATGGGAAGATAATGAGCTAGATGAGTAGTGAATGATTGAAACTAGGAAAACATTATTCCCAGTTTTTTTAATTTAAAAAAAGAAAAAGACCACCAAAATGGTGATCTTGTAAACCTCTGATGGGCAGTCAGGGGATCGAACCCTGGACCCACGGATTAAGAGTCCGTTGCTCTGCCAGCTGAGCTAACTGCCCATATAACCTGTTCAGTCAGAACATATATAAAGATATCATCATTTATTTACATTGTCAACCAAATATTTGAAATTAAATTGATCTATTACTGATGTGGTATAATGTTAAAAGAATAAAAAGGCGATTCTATAGCTGATTTCCGTCTTTGATAGCGCATTAATTTGAATCGTAAACCAATGATTAAAGAATCAATTATACCTACGTGGAGGTAAGTATTGATATGGCAAAGAAAGTTTTAGTTGTTGATGATGAAAAACCAATTTCTGATATCATCAAATTTAATCTTGAAAAAGAAGGCTATGAAGTTGCTGTCGCTTTTGATGGTGAAGAAGCCTTAGAAAAAGTTGAAAGTGAAAATCCTGATTTAATTATTTTGGATTTAATGCTCCCTAAGATTGATGGCCTTGAAGTTGCTAAACGGGTACGAGCAAAACACACCACCCCAATTATTATGGTTACTGCCAAGGATTCAGAACTAGATAAGGTTCTTGGTCTTGAACTGGGTGCTGATGACTATGTTACGAAGCCCTTCTCTAATCGTGAATTAGTAGCCCGGGTAAAGGCTAACCTTCGTCGACAAGCAGCGGTTAAAGCTCCTGCTGAAGAGGACAACAATACAGACATCCAAGTTGGTGACTTAATAATTCATCCAGAAGCATATACCGTTTCTAAGCGTGGGGAGAACATCAATCTAACTCATCGTGAATTTGAGCTTCTCCATTACTTGGCTGAACATATTGGACAAGTAATTAACCGTGAACACTTATTACAAACAGTTTGGGGTTATGACTATTTCGGTGATGTTCGAACTGTTGATGTTACGGTTCGACGGTTACGGGAAAAGATTGAAGATAATCCAAGTCACCCCCAATGGTTAATTACTCGCCGTGGTGTTGGTTACTACTTAGCAAATCCTGATCAAAATTAGAGGCTAGCCAGTTGTGAACAGCAAATTAAAATTTTACCAATCGATTCGTTTTAAAATCGCTCTCGTTTTCGCGTTAATGCTCATGTTAACGCTGGAATGCGTTGGGGCGGTTTTTGTGCGTCAATTGGAACATCAAAACTTAAATACATTTAAACAAACAATTGAATTACCATCCTATGTTGATAATTCATTAAGTGAACAGTTAGTAAATCCTAATCATAAAAAGGCTAACCAGAAGATCAAACAGATCCTAGCTGAAGTTAATAATAATAACATTTCAGAGATTCGGGTAATTGATAGTCAGGGTGTTGTCCGGGGAACCAGTAATTTTGATAACCGGAATATGATTGGACAAAAGACAACTGATCAGATGGTTAAAACAACCCTTGTTAATAACCGTTCACATGCAGAAAATGTTTATGATAACAGTAACCATACTCGGTATTACGTCAATATTATTCCGTTAGTGGATAATAGTAATAACAATGTGGTTGGTGTTGTTTATCTTCGTGCAAGTTTAGAGAGTGTCTATTCTAATATTAATAGCATTACATTAATTTACCTTTCGGCTGCTCTGATTACAATTGTGATTGGTTTGCTACTGGCAATTATTATTTCCCAGGAAATAACCCGGCCAATTGAAGAGATGCGTAAGCAAACACTTAGAATTGCTCGCGGTGATTTCTCTGGACAAGTTCGTGTAATGGGAAATGATGAGCTAGGTCAGCTTGCTGGTGCCGTTAATAACTTATCTATCCGGGTTGAGGAAGCACAGGAGTCGAGTGATTCTGAACGGCGGCGGCTGGATAGTGTTCTTTCACATATGTCGGATGGTGTTTTGGCAACAGATCGCCGTGGAAATGTCACAATCGTAAATAACATGGCCCTCCAATTGTTGGGGGTCGAACATGAAGATGAGTTAATCGGAAAATCAATTATTGATGTTCTTGATATTCGTCATGACTACACAGTTCGACAACTTGTTAATAGTGAACAAAAAGAAATGATTCTTGATATGTCGAATTCAGGAAGTAACTTAATCTTGAATGCCTACTTCTCGCCAATTCAACGAGAATCAGGCTTTGTTAGTGGACTTGTCTGTGTCCTTCATGATGTTACTAGTCAGCAAAAAGAGGAACAGGAACGAAAAGAATTCGTTTCTAATGTTTCCCATGAATTGCGGACACCATTAACTAGTGTAAAGAGTTATGTTGAAGCCTTAAGTGATGGTGCATGGCAAGATAAGGAAATTGCACCGCAGTTCTTGAAAGTTGTTCAGGATGAAACTGAACGAATGATCCGGATGATCAATGACCTATTAAGCCTGTCACGGATGGATGCCGGGACAACAAAGTTAAATTTGGAATACGTTAATATCAATGAGCTTTTTAACTATATTCTTGACCGGTTTGATATGATTATTAAGAAGGAAGAGGACCCTAAAAAGAAGAAGTACACAATTGAGCGGTTCTTTACGAAGAAAGATTTATGGGTTGAAATCGATACGGATAAGTTTACTCAAGTTATCGATAATATTATGAATAACGCGATCAAATATTCTCCTGATGGTGGGGTAATTACTGCACGATTACTAGAAACCCATAATCACGTTATTATGAGTATTTCGGATCAAGGACTAGGAATACCACGTAAAGACTTAGGTCATATTTTTGATCGTTTCTTCCGTGTTGATAAAGCACGGAGCAGGAAGCAAGGAGGAACAGGTCTTGGACTTGCTATCTCCAAGGAAGTTGTTAACATGCTAGGCGGTCAAATTTGGGTTGATAGTGTTGAAGGAAAGGGTTCGACTTTCTATATTTCCTTACCATACGTACCATATGAAGAGGGGGACGAGTGGGATGATCAAAAAGATCAAAACTAATTGGTTAGCTATTGCGTTAACCATTGTAGTTGTTATTAGTTTACTTTTAACCGCTGCAATTTGGTCCAACCCTGTCCAGTACGAACGAACAAGGGATAGTTCGAATTCACGAAACCTCAATACAACTCAATCTATGGGTGACCTGTATCTACCCACCCAGGTAGTCCACGTCAATGCAGATCAGCAGCAGTTTTTGCTATATAGTTCAAAAAAGAATTTGATCGCTACCGTTCAGCGGCAATTACGCAGTTGTCAGCTTGGTCGAGTAAGTCTGGTAAAGAGTGATAATAGTGATGTTTATCTTGGTTATCTTCATCAGCCAAAATCATTGATGATAAGTTATCCTGACAGCGTTACGGGAACAATTTTTAATGAAACCTTCTCGCAGTCAATTGATACGAGTCGTGTTAAGCAAATTGATCACATCTTAATTCCATTAAATAATCCACGGAATATTTACTTATTAGCTGACCATGGATATAAGATTTACCGGGTACGGATTAATCGGTCAAAAGAGAATGGTAGTTTAAACTCACTGGTCAAAGGAACAAGCAAAGTAGAAGTTGACCATAAAATAATCCACGGACAAACAATGCTACTTTATCCTAAGAGTTTCACGTTACCGGTCTTTGGGTATCAGGTTACTGCTCAGAATATTGATACTTTAAGCCAAAACCTTATTAGTACAAATAAACAGTCTTCAATTTCAACCGAACATAAGGGAAACACGACGATTTACCGTGATGGTGAAAATAAACGGGTAATTTATAATCACCAAAATGGAACAGTTCGTTATGAAAATTATGTAGGTCGAGATGACGTTCCTAAATCAAGCCAATTGGCAAGTTATTTCTATAGTCGGATTGCGAAAACAGGAATTCCAATGGATAACTTGCGCTATGACGGAATTAGTGATCATCAACGAACTATTAATTACCGGAGTTATGTTGAAGGGTTCCCAATTTTTAATCCTGCCGGTTATGGTGATATTCGAATGTCTTCGAAAACTAATGGTATAAACAAAACTTGGCTAAGTCTTTACAGTATCCAAGTTCCATTACCGATTAACCAGAAGTCAGTTCGTCTTCCATCTACCACGACGGTCTTTAACGAGTTACGGGCAAATAACCGGCTCAAGGATGTTAAGGGAATTCGGATTGGTTATCTTTGGAAAGAAAACACAAACGATAATACTACCGTTAAACTAACACCAACCTACTTTGTTGATTACCATGGACAATGGGTTGATTACACTGAATTACAAAAGTAAGGGGGTATTGAAAAATGAACTTTAAACGAATTCAATGGATCTTTTTCTTTGCTTTCCTGTTATTTGATGTAATTATTGCTAGCTCGATCCTAGTTGAAAATCGCTTTATCGTAACAAATAACCAGAGTGGCCGTTCATCTGTTGTTTTGAAGGAAATGAAAGATGATTCGATTAGTTATGGGAAATTGGCAAGTGGTCATCAAAACGGGTATTACCTTTCTGGTTATCGTTCGGCAGAAGATGGAGAATTGGATAACGCTGCTGTTCGATTACATGGTCAAGAGACTCATTTCTCTAATAATACTTTGACAAGTGAATTTAGTGAGCCACTTAATATAAATATTGAAACACCCAATGTTCGACTAAATGAATTAATTCATAATACTCACCAAGTTGCATTGGGGAAGCATTATCGATATAATCCCTACCTTTCAACTAAACGGGTGATTGTTTATACACAAATGGTTGAAGGACGACCGGTAATGAACGGGGATGGACAAATTCGCTTTCGGGTAAACTCAAATCATGAGATTACTGGATACACTCAGACATTTTTGGAAGGGGTAAAGATTCTTCGTCCAGAATCGTCTACTATTAGCCAAAAGAGAGCTGTCGTTTGGTTATATAAGCATAATCAAATTCCTAATAATTCACGAATTCGGTGGGTTCAGCTAGGATACTCACGTTTATTAAGCACTAATACTGATAACCGAAACGTTTATATCCCAACCTGGGTTGCAGAAATAAAAACTAAGAACTCAGGTGCAGTTGATCGAATTTCCATCAATGCCTTCAACAGTACTATCATGAAGGACATTACAACTAGCGTTAATACTGAAGCACTAAATCGGAAGTAAAGGAGTAATTTGGGGTGACAGAACAAGATCCATTACGTTACAGTATCTTAGCAAGTGGGAGTACGGGAAACGTAACCTACTTAGAAACAAATAAACACCGGATCCTAATTGATGCTGGACTAAGCGGAAAACGAATCGAGAACCTGATGGCGAAGATTAACCGTTCCCTAGCAGACGTTGATTCAATTTTCGTGACTCATGAACATACCGACCACTGCCATGGTGTTGGTGTTCTTGCACGCCGTTATGGAATGGATATTTACGCAAATAAGGGAACCTGGGACGCAATGGCAAGTAAGATTGGAAAAGTTCCTTTAGAGCAAAAACATATTATTGCCCCAAATAGCGTTAAAGATCTAGGAGACATTGATATTGAAAGCTTTGCTGTATCGCACGACGCAGCGGAACCGCAATTTTACCAAGTTCATCATAATAACAAAACATTCTGTATTATTACGGATACTGGCTATGTTTCTGATCGAGTTGAGGGGACGATTCGTAATGCGGATGCCTATTTGATGGAATGCAACCACGATACAGAAATGTTACGGATGGGACCTTATTCCTGGCCACTAAAGCAGCGGATCTTGAGTGATACTGGACACCTTTCTAACGAGGAGGGCGCAGATGCCTTGATGGACATCCTTGGTTCGCGGACCAAGCGGATCTTCTTGGGTCACCGGAGCCAACACAATAACATGCGTTCATTAGCCCATTTGACGGTTGCGACGATGATGGAAAAACATGATTTTGGCGTTAACCATGATTTTCAACTTGTGGATGCCGAACCGGATAAACCAAGTAAGCTCCTAACCTTATAGGAACGGAATCACTAAATAGCAAATAAAACTTCAAGAAAATTTCAAAGATTAGCGATATATTAAAAATGATGATTAAAAGATTGGAGGAGTTACCAAATGAGTGAACGAAACCAAAACCCACGAAATCTAAAGAATAAGTTTTGGTTGAAAGTCGCCGGAGTTGGACTTTTAGCCGGCTTAGTCGGTGGAGGTCTGTCCCTTGGAATCGGCAACGTAATTGAAAACCATGTTCAAACTACAAGTACTAATGTTCCAGCAGGATCCAATAAGTCTGGTGGAACTCAAGTAAATAAGAATAAGGCTAATTTAAATAATCAAGCCACAAAGGCCTATAATTCGACAAAAGATGCTGTTGTTAGTGTTATTAACAAACAGGAAGTTCAATCATCTGATCAAGGGATCATGGGCTTATTCGGTGGTCAGATTAGTGGTGACTCTTCCAATTCCGATAGTTCACAGAATTCTGGAAAACTGCAGACAGCTAGTGAAGGGTCAGGAGTAATCTACAAGAAGAGTGGTCATTCTGCATACATTGTTACTAATAACCACGTTGTAAAGGGTTCAAATGCCCTCCAGGTAATATTGAGTAATGGCCGAAAGGTGAATGCCAGTCTTGTTGGTTCTGATGCCGCTACCGACTTAGCAGTATTAAAGATTAATTCGGCAAATGTTAAAACCGTTGCTGAATTTGGTAATTCAAACTCAATTGCAGCTGGTCAAGATGTTTTGGCAATCGGTTCACCAATGGGGAGCGAATATGCCAACACGGTTACCAAGGGGATTATTTCTGCAAAGAGTCGGACGTTGAAGAGCGGAACGGACGGAACATTAACTTCCGTAATTCAGACTGACGCCGCAATTAACTCAGGTAACTCTGGTGGTCCATTAATTAATATGGCTGGACAAGTAATCGGGATTAACTCAATGAAGCTGGCTGGTAGTAATGACGGTTCCTCTGTTGAGGGGATGGGCTTTGCAATTCCAAGTAACGAAGTGGTTAAGATCATTAACCAATTAATCAAGAATGGTAAGATTTCGCGTCCATCACTTGGAATTAGCATGATTGATTTAAGTCGAGTAACAACTGATCAACAAAAGTCAGTTTTGAAGCTTCCTTCAAGCGTCACTAAGGGTGTTGTGATTATGGATGTTCAGAGTGGTTCAACAGCACAAACAGCAGGTCTTGAACAGTATGATGTTATTACTAAGTTTGGTAATGATAAAATTACTAATACAAGTTCATTAAAGACTGCCCTGTACAAATACAAGATTGGCGATACAGCTAAAGTAACCTACTATCGTAATGGACAACCACATACCGCAACACTGAAGTTATCAAAGTAAGTAATAAAATATAGAGGGTAAATTGCATTACTGTATTCATTTAGGATAAGGTAATGCAATTTTTGCTTTATAATGAAAATACTACCAAGAATGAGGAGAACTTAATTATGAATAATCCTAAGTTTAAATACCCAGACACGAAGGCCTATAATTTTGTAGTAGATCGGCTTAAAAAACGTGGAGTGACGCAGAAAGACTTAGCACAAATTGCTTATGAAACCCAGCATCAATACGAATCCCAAGTCACACTAAAAGAATGTGAAGAGGCTGTTGTTGACGTTATGCATAAACGCGAATTAATGAATAATGCGATGGTAATGTTAGAGCTTGATCGGCTGACAGAAGAAGGGAAAGTAGATGAACCATTAGCTTCGATCATTAAAAATGATGCTGGGGTATTTGGTGTTGATGAGACAATTGCTCTTCAGATTGCGACAATTTACGGAACGATCGGGACAACTAATTTCGGTTATTTCGATCGGGTAAAGTCAGGAATTATGAAGAAGTTTGATACGTCTGATCTTCATGTAAATACCTTTATAGATGATCTCCTTTCAGCGATTGTGGCCGCAGTTTGTGGAAAGATTGCTCATAAGTATGCCTGATTTATAGAAAAAAACGAATGATTGAACGTTTAGACTATATGATTATTCAGCTAACCACGGATTGTGATTAAGGAACCACGATCCGTGTTATTTTTAGCTATAAATTGCCTGTTAATTTACCTGTGGAAAAGTCGGTGGAAAAATGAGTTAAAATATTTTACTATTGTAGATATGTCATAATAACAGTAATCCAAGGTGTGTAAAACTTATCCACAGGCGGGCGCGTGATATGTGGATAAGTGGAAATAATAAATTCTTAGTGGCTGTAATCATTGATATACCAATAATTACAAAGCGGCTTAGCGAACGGTTGTTTTTGTTGATAACTGTGGATAAGTAAAATTTAAGAAAGCGATTTCATTAAGAATTTACTGCCGAACATTCGGAATATAATGGAAATATATTGTTATCCTGTGGATAACTCTGTGGATAAGATGTTGAAAGTGGTGGATAAATTGAATATTAAAATTATTGGTGTTGGAAAATTAAAAGAAAAGTATTTTAAAGCAGGAATTGCGGAATATTCAAAACGGCTTGGTCGGTTTTGTAAATTTCAAATTGTAGAGGTACCGGACGAAAAAGCACCGGAATCACTAAGTCAAGCTGAGATGGACGAAGTAATGGCAAAAGAGGGACAGCGGATCCTTGAAAAGATTAAGGATAAAGAATATGTTTATGCCCTTGCGATCAAAGGAAAGGAACGGACCTCTGAAGAGTTTGCAAAGGAAATTAACCAATTAACAACGTATGGCCATAGTGATATTACCTTTGTAATCGGAGGTTCACTCGGTCTTAGTCCAGAAGTCTTAAAAAGAGCAAATACTCAAATTTCATTTGGCCGCTTTACTTTGCCCCACCAACTAATGCGACTAGTGTTGACGGAACAAATTTACCGAGCATTCACGATTATTAATGGCCTGCCATATCATAAGTAATAGAGAAGTTCACAAATGGTTCGACTTTCATTTGTGAACTTTTTTTGTTTAAACACTTAAGAAAAAATATGATTCACCTTAATAATATTTTCCTCTTGATCGAGATATAGTATGATTATGTTACGAAAAGATTACAAACGTATTACGAAAAGTTATCTAAATGCGTATAAGGATGGGTTTACCCCCCTATGAATGTTGCGGATAGATAAGAAGTAACTTTGTAATAATGCTACTTTTTATTACAAACTCACAGGAGGATTAACACATGTTATCTAAGAAAAACGTTCAAATGATGAATCGCAAGGGCCAACCACAAAAGCAACGATTTGGCCTGCGAAAATTAACGATCGGAGTAGCATCCATATTATTAGGATTAACATTCCTTGGTGCGAGTAGTGCTTCAGCCGATGAAGCAATTAACCAAGAACAACAAGTAACACAAACTGAATTAACAACACCACAACCAGTAGAAGTGGTAGAAAGTGAGTCTGCGAGGCAACCGAACAGTAATGAGGTAGCCAGTAGTAGCTCAGCAGAAGCGATACCAGTTTCGAGCTAAGCTACTTCGCAAGTGGTGGCAGATTCAGCAGCTGCAGTACAAACTCCGGTGGCATCTGCCGCACAACCAGAAGTAAGTACTGCTCCAGAACAGGTGGATCAAGTTGGCTCAGGGAATATTACTAGTGACCAGGCCCCTTCCTCAGAAGTAGGTCAGGAAAAGGAAGCCGTGGAAATAAAATTCCAAGATCGGGATAATTATAATCTTGTAATTCACACTGTTCACCTTAACGGTAAGAAGCCAGGTGATAAGGTAACACTAGCTGAAATTGTTAGTCTTTTACCTGCGGGATTAGAGTAGCGGTCAACCTAACGAATTTGTAGTAACAGGCGACCCTAACCAGAGTATTGATATTCATGTTCGTCACCTTGTTGAAGAGTATGAGGAAACTAAGCAGGTTGAACAAATTATCTACGGTCAATACGGAACAAGGAGGGAAGAATTAGACCGTCAGATAGTAACCTTTACAAGAAAGATAAGGTACGACAAGTACACAAAGGAAGAAGAAATTATTCAGGATTGGCAACCAAGTTTAACTTTCAAGGACTATGTTGTTGAACCGAAGGATGGTTACTCCGCCAAAGATAAAGTAATTACGGGGGCAACTGTAAATAGTAACTCACCAACAGTAGAAGTTGTTGTGCAAATGAAGAAGAATGATGTCAGAACTGAAAGTAAGACGATTACACGAACAATTCGATTATACTTACCGAATGGAACAACTAGAGATATCGTTCAGACAGTTACCTTCACCCGTGAAGTTATTATTGACCCGTGGACACAAGAAGAAACAAAGGGCCAATGGGTAACTGAAAAGGATACTTTTGATGGTTACAAAGCTGAAGAAGTTGACGGAGTAGTGCCAGACCGGCTGGAAATAGGGCAAGTTACGGCAAACCCAGAAACTGAGAGTTGGGTTGAAGAAGTTCGTTACTCACAAGATGAAGTAATGATTGAAGAAAAGAAGGTAACTCGGACAATTAAATTAATCAAGCTAAATGGTGAGATTGAACTGATTCCACAAACGGCTATCTTTACCCGTCAGATAATTAAGAAGGCTAATGGGCAAATTATTTACGGTGCTTGGGGTCATGAAAATGGATTTGCCCTTGATGATTACTACCCACCAGTAATTGACGGTAAAAAAAAGAATAGATAAAGATAAATGGTACATTCCTCGGGTAGTGGTTCATCACCATACTGAAGACTTTGAAGTTGAAGTGCGGTACGAGGCGGATTACAAGACTGAAATTGAAGACAAGGTTGTTAACCGGGTAATCAACCTTCACTATCCGGATGGCACTAAGAAGACGGTTACTCAGACTGTTAAGTTGACTCGGGAAGTAAAGACGAATTTACAAACGGGTGAAAAACAATATGGTGACTGGACAACCGGGCAATTTGAAGAATTCGTGGTTCCTACCCTTGATGGTCACGTTTCAGATGTTGACAAGATTGGTTCAATGGAAGTAGATGGAAACACAAAGGACCAAAAATTTGACGTTAACTATGCTGCTTACAAGGTAGACACTGAGACGAAGACAGTTAACCGGGTGATTACGATAACAATGCCTGATGGCAGTAAAAAGACGGTTAACCAGGTTGTAACTTTTGTTAAGGAAGTTACCAGAAACCCATTTGATGGAAGTACTATTAAGGAAACTGACTGGAAGGTTGATGGTAACGCTAGTTAGGAAGAATATACTGCCGAAAAGATTGATGGCTACACAGCAAACATTAACCAAGTGGCTGCAGTAACTCCAGATGTAAATGCAGAAGACCAAAAAGTTGAGATCAGCTACCTTGAAAATAAGGTAGAGACTAGTGAAAAGACAGTTAACCGGGTGATCAAGTACATCTTACCGGATGGTTCAACAAAGGAAGAACTACAAAAGGTTACTTTCACATACGAAAAGATCATTAACCTATGGACTGGCGAAGTGATTTCTGAGGGCTAGCGTGAAGGTGAAAAGTCATTCGCAGAAGTTACGGTTCCGGAAATTAACGGTAAGAAACCAAGCATAAGCTTAGTACCGGAATTAACAGTAACTCCAGAAGCTGAAGATTCAGTAGTTGAAGTACGTTACGAGGCGGACTCTAAGACTGAAATCGAGGAGAAGGTTATTAACCGGGTAATTTATCTTCACCATCCAGATGGAACTATCGAAAAAGTTAATCACGCAGTTACATTAACTCGAGAAGTAAAAACGAATTTGCAGACTGGTGAAAAACAATATGGTGACTGGACACGGGCATTCTTTGAAGAGTTTGTTGTCCCAACATATGATGGTCATGTTTCAAATATCGACAAGATTGAACAATCAGAAGTGACAAGTGAATCTAAAGATCAAGAACATCATGTTACTTATCATGCTCACCAAGTGGATGCTGAAACAAAGACAGTTAACCGGATAATTAAGGTTGCAATGCTAGATGGTTCTCTGAAGACCATTACTCAGACAGTAACGTTTGTAAAACATGTTACTAAGCACCCGCTCAATGGAACAATTATTAGTGAAATTGAATGGGTTGTTGATGGAAATGGAATTTGGGATGAATTTATTCCAGAAAAGGTTGATGGTTACACAGCATCAATTGACAAGGTTGCTGCAGAAACTCCGAGTGTTGATACTAAGGATGTCGTGGTAGAAATTAGCTACACGAAAGATGACAAGCCGGTAACTCCGGATAAACCAGTGGATCCAGGTAAGCCAGAAGATCCGAACAAGCCGGTGAACCCGGATAAGCCAGGAGATTCAGGCGAAACAGAAGGTCCAGGTACTTCAGAAGATCCAGGTAATCAAAACCAACCGGAAGGCCCAGCTCAAGACAACCTTGGTAATTCATCCACAGAAAACACTTCAGATACAGGTGCTTCACAAGGTGATATTCAGATAACTTCCCTAGCATCAAAAGGGCAAGCTGATAAAGAAAAGGGGGACGAAACTAAGAAGACAACTCAAGATAATCAACAGTTACCACAAACTGGTGAAAAGCAACTCTAGTGAGACTGCTTCACTGGAGCTGCTTTCTTTGTTTTTAGTGCAAAATCTGGTTATGATTAAATTGAAATAATTTAAACTGGGAGTGATATTAATGAAAAAAGTCGGAATAGTTATTGGAAGTACCCGTCCAGGTCGTCGGAGTAAGCAAGTAGCCGATTGGTTGCAAAAACAGTTGTCAGAAAGTACCAAGATTGAATTTAATGAAATCGACTTAAAGGCCCTCGATTTACCATTTCTTGATGAAAGTAAGATCCCAGCACTTGGTCAATATGATCATAGCTATACCCGTGAATGGAGTAAGCTAATTTCAAGTTATGATGGACTAATCTTCGTCTTCCCACAATATAATTGGGGTTATCCTGCAGTTCTTAAGAACGCTTTGGATTACTTGGCAAACGAGTGGAAGGATAAACTAGTAAGCTTAGTAACGTTTGGTGCTCATGGCGGAGCACAGGCACAGATTGCGATGCGTTTAGTAATTACCGGGTTTCACATGAAACAAATGGCAATCAATCCTCAATTAAAGATTAGTCCAACCGATTCAGTGGCAGAGGTTGACCGGATCCTCCATACCTATGATCCGATTGCGCAACTTTTACGGGCTGAATTTGAAAAAGACTTAACAAAGAAGAGCTAAGCAATTAACTTAAAAAATCTTATAATGAAACAAATGAGTAAATATGTCTATATTCTAATTATTATTAGCTAATTGTAATTTGCAATGGCCTTCACAATGGTTCATAATGAAATCGTATTCAATTGATCTGAGGAGGTTATTGTAATGAATAGACAATTTGACTTTCTGATGCCTAGTGTAAACTTCTTTGGCCCAGGAGTAATTGAAAAGATTGGTGACCGTGCTAAGATGCTTGGTATGCATAAGGTATTGGTTGTTACCCAAGATAACTTGTCTGCCATTGATAACGGTCCAGTTAAGCAAACTCTTGCATCACTGGAAAAGGCTGGTGTTGACTATGCTGTCTTCACTGGTGTAGAACCTAACCCAAAGATTCGGAACATCAAGGCTGGTAAGAAGATGTACGAAGATGAAGGTTGTGATTCAATCATCACTGTTGGTGGTGGATCAGCTCATGACTGTGGTAAGGGAATCGGAATTATTTTGACTAACGGTGATGATATTACTAAGTTAGCCGGAATTGAAACTTTGAAGAACCCACTACCACCACTAATGGCTGTAAACACAACTGCTGGTACTGGTTCAGAATTAACTCGTCACGCTGTTATTACTAACGAAAAGGATCACCTGAAGTTCGTTGTTGTTTCATGGCGTAATATTCCATTGGTATCATTCAATGACCCAATGTTAATGTTAGATGTTCCTCAGTCAGTTACTGCAGCTACTGGTTGTGACGCCTTTGTTCAAGCAATTGAACCATACGTTTCAGTTGATCACAACCCAATCACTGATAGTCAATGTAAGGAAGCTATTCAATTAATCCAAACTGCATTGCCTGAAGCTGTTGCTAATGGTCATAATATTGAAGCCCGGACAAAGATGGTTGAAGCAGAAATGCTTGCCGGAATGGCCTTCAATAACGCTAACTTAGGTTATGTTCACGCAATGGCTCACCAACTTGGTGGTCAATATGATGCTCCACACGGTGTATGTTGTGCCTTATTGCTTACTACCGTTGAAGAGTACAACATCATTGCTTGTCCAGAACGGTTTGCAGAATTGGCTGAAATCATGGGCTATGACACTACTGGTTTAACTACTATGCAAGCTGCTCAAAAGTCAATTGATGGAATGAGAGAAATGTGCAAGGCTGTTGGTATCCCATCATCAATCAAGGAAATTGGCGCAAAGCCAGAAGACTTCCCATTGATGGCTGAAAATGCTTTAAAGGATGGTAACGCATTCTCTAACCCACGGAAGGGTACTAAGCAAGAAATCATTGACCTCTATCAAAAGGCTTACGACGGTATCTACTAATAAGTTAGAATAAGATCAATCTAAAAACTTAAACAAGTCCTAATGAAAAGGACCAGTGAAAAACATTTTCACTGGTCCTTTTCGAATTTAAGTAGCCTAGTTATTTAATCGTATTATCTCCACTAATACTCTTTAGAAAAACAATATTTGGTGAATCAAGTTTTTGTTCAAGGGAACCACCATCACTAACTCGTCGTTTTAATTTGTTAGTACCGCTCGTGGTTGTGAGTTTGGCGCCATCAATTTTTGATTTGATAATTGTATTATCACCACTTTGATTAGTAACGGTGTAATGACCGGTAATTGTTAACCGGTGACCGTTAAAATCACCAGAAGAAAGGGTGGCATTTCCCTTGGTAAGGGATGTTTGAGCTAAATCAATATCACCACTCTGTGCCGTCAATTTAGTATTGAGAAGTGAGGAACGCCGAATAGAAATATCACCACTGGCTGTTGTGATTTTTCCACTGTCAAATTCACTATTAAGGACACTAATATCACCGCTATTACTATCAAGGGTGACCTTTTTTATTGGAACACGGTTAATGACTAGATCATTATTAACGTGTCCCTTAATCTTAGAAATCGTGCTCCCTTTAGGAACAGTAATTATAAATCGCTCATCATCAGAGTTATTCCCAATATGAAAATTACTAAACTTTGAATGTGTAACGGGTGTTTGGGTAACTTTGAGAACCCCGTCCTTAACCCGAGCACGAACAGCATGGGTATTTTTACCGTAATAGGAAACGGTATAGTGTTGTCCTTGCTTAATTATTACATCAGCTGAACTAGCAGTAACATCGATCTTTAAGAATTGTTTGCGGGTAATGACATCTTTATTGGCTTGTGATTCTTCAATTGGCGTCATTGGATCAAATGGTTGTTTATGCCCAAGGTAAGCAATTCCAGAAATAATTAATCCACAAACGAAAATGATGCTACCCCATTTAATTGCTCGTTTCATTGTTACTTACCTCCCAAGCGTTGCTTAATCACGCTAATTACCCACTTTACTGCTTTAATTAGCCATTTAACATCCCAAATAATAAGAGGGATGATGATAATTAAAAGACCAATTTCAGCGATTAGTAATCCAAGGTAAAAGAAACTTGTCCAGATGTTAACTGACCAGTATTTCATCATTTCAACGATTGCAATATAAGCAAATGAAAAGCCAGTAATAAGTCCAGAAAAGACCGTCATAATTAGGGTAACAAGTGCTGGAAGGACAGCAAGAACTCCGATAATAACAAGAATTCCAATTAAAACATCTTTAATTCGTTTAGCATTTTCTCCAGTCATTTTTCTTCCTCCCGTAATTTAGAAGATCGGTGCTAAGAGGTGGGAGAATTGTTGCTTGAACTTTAGCCACCGTGATTGCTTGGCAAAGTATTCCTCTGTCATTGGGGTACAGTTTATTAGATCGTCTTCAAAGATTTTCTTGAGCTTACTTGAAAGCTTGGAACTATAGGTAAAGGCGTTGACTTCAAAGTTTAGTTTGTAGCTTCGGTAGTCTTGATTAGCTGAACCAACAGACGCGATATTTGAACCACTAACCATTGTTTTAGCATGGATAAAGCCATTATCGTAGCGGTAAACCTTAACCCCATTTTGGACGAGGTATTTAGCGTAATATTCGGTCATCCGGTAAACAAAGGGGTGATCAGGCATGCAAGGAACCATGATTCGGACATCCACTCCGCTCTTTGCTGCGATAATCAGTGCTTCAAGGATTGAATCTTCAGGGATGAGGTAAGGGGATTGAATATAGACGTATTTTCTTGCAGTTGCAATAATTCCTTCGTAACCCCGACGAATTGCAAAGTCTTGGTTATCAGGGCCTGAAGAAACGATTTGCATTGGTACTTCTTCAGGATCATCTAACTTAGGGTACTGAATAGTGAAGTTTTTCAGTTCATTCTCGATTGAGATTTGAGGTTGGTGAGTCTTTCGGCAAGTAGTGTTCCAGTCCATCGCAAAACGAACTTCCATCATTACTGAAGCCTGACCAACAACCCGTAAGTGAGTATCTCGCCAGTAATCAAACTTGGGACTATCCCCAAGATATTGATCCCCAATGTTAAAACCACCAATGTAACCAATATTATGATCGATAATTACTAACTTTCGGTGAAGGTGGTAGTTTAACCGTGGTGAGGTATACCACTTATCTGAACTAGAGATGAATGCCTGAGCTTCTCCACCTAATTTTTCTAATGGTTCAAAAAAGGATGGTTTCGTTCCATGAGAACCACTTGCATCATACAGCACACGAACTTTAACACCACGTTTTGCCGCACGGACTAGTGCATCGAGGATTCGGTTTCCGAGGTGATCAGCATAAAAAGTATAGTATTCAACATCGATTATTTTTTTTGCATGATCAATGTCGTCAACCAGTTGTTCGAACTTAGTGTGCCCATCGGTAAAGACCTCAACGTGATTATTAAAGGTTAAGGGAGCATCGTCATTGTTAAGATTCAGGTTAGCAAGCATTCGTGCCCGGGGCTTTTGGTTGCTCTTGGGAAGCAGTTCGTGCTTTTCTAGCAATTCATGTTGCTTTTTCATGAAGGTATCGCGGTACTTTGCCTGTTCTTCTTGGATGGTGAAGATATCATCTTGTGATAATTGCCGCCCAACGAACATGTAAAGGATAAAACCAAGAACCGGAAATATTGAAAGAACGAGTAACCAAGCCCAAGTGGCTGCAATATCCCGTCTGCTTCTAAAAACCGTCCAAATAGCGAAACCAATATTAATTAGCCAAAGCACTTCAATGATGCGCCGAATGACATCCCATGTCCAAATCATATTCTCTCTCCTTATCACGACTAGTAATATACCAATTCTAGCATAGTTATAGTTTGGTGAGAGGATGATTCGTGAGGGGATGTAACTAAAAATCGCCTTGACGAAATGCCAAGACGATTTTTTTACTTAGTATATGCTTTAATTAGTTGCCACATTTCTGCATGTTGCTCATTAAAGAACTTTGGCGGTTCCTGATTGAGATCAAAGTACTGGACCTTAACTGTTTCGTCAGGTTTAGTAGCAAAGTGTTCCTGGTTGGCTAATTTAACGAGGTAGAAGGCATTAACTGGCTGAACCTTATCCCTATTTGGATAGGTATAGAAATTCTGATCTTGAATTTTAAGTAACTTAACTGGAGTAATCTCAAAACCAGCATCTTCCTTAAATTCTCGCTTTATAGTATCAGCAAAAGATTCACCATATTCCATGTAACCACCGGGAAATCCCCAGTCACCGGTGTCGGCTCGTGCTTGCAGGAGCACCTGCCGATTAGAGTTTAATAGTGCCCCTGAAGCACTGGTCATGATTAGCGGCTCATGGCCAACCTTATCACGAACTCTTTTAATGTAAGACATTTATACTCTCCTAGTCTTCCACAACGAAGCCATTCTCGACAAACTTTGTCCCGTAAGCCAAGGTATTTTCTACCGGGCACTTGCGAGCAACATCAGCGAGGAACTTTTTAATATCTTCTTCAGATTCATCACTGCGCAAATGTGGTGTGTAACGAATTTCGGTAAATTTATACCGTTTATCATCGTTCCCCACGTTTTCATGACCAAGATCACCAGAAATGTTAACCCAGAAAGCTTGAAGATCGAAATTCCGCTTCCGGGCTAATTCGGTAGCAGTAATTGCTTGGCAGGCGCCAAATGATGTTAAGAGGATTTCAACAGGATTCATCCCCGTATTAGTGCTTCCAGGCTCGTCAAAGGTAATTTCAAATCCTCGTGTTCCTGCAGCAACTTGCATTCCAGTAGTAGTCTTTGTGGCCTTTACTTTGTAAGTACTCATAATTGCTTCTCCTTCTTATAAATACATAAATATGACTTTTCATTTAACTACCCTAAGTATGCCCGAAGAGATAAAGGGACGCAATAAAAATGCCTAGAGATTTCTTATTAAATTTTCATAAAAATAAAAGGACAGTGACAGAAGTTGTCATTGTCCTTTTACTGAATTGGAATGAGTAAAGTAGTAATTCCCAGATACTTGGGGGATATCCGGGAATGGAATGTTAGCACACAAAAGAAAAGGGATTACAAGGATACTAAATTATTCATTCCTCAATTGATTAAGAGATTACTAATATTCTAATCCATTTTTAATTAAAGTCAATAAGCATTTAAAATTTTTTTGAATTTTTTGATGCTTCACACTTGTGTTATATCACAGATGTGGTATAATTATTAATGTAAAGGAAGTGAAGAATATGCGGATTGATATTAAGCAATACCTGGAAGTCCATAATTTAACGATTTATCAAGTATCCAAGCGTTCCGGATACGGTTACACCACTTTACACAAATCCTTTAATAAACCACAGTCGAGTGCAACTCCGCTGAATTTAAGGGATTTAGATGCTTTAGCTCAGGCACAGCATAAACATATGTGGGAGGTCCTGAAAGAATTAGAAGAACATTATTTAAACTAAAGCATGATGCGTTATATTAGCTTCAAGCTAGTAAAACACCTATAATAAACATAACAATAAATTTTTTATTAATTTGATTGAGGAAAATTAAGGGAGGAATGTACTTATGGCACAAAATCCAATGAACCCATTTGACGGAGACATGAACGACATTTTTAATCAATTGATGGGTGGAATGAATGGTTTCAATTCTGACAACCGCCGCTACCTCATCAATGGTAGAGAAGTCACTCCTGAAGAATTTGCTCAATATCGGCAAACAGGTAAGTTACCAGGTGGCGCTGCTCCACAAAAACCAGGTCCACAACCTAACGAAGGTAAGCAAAGTATCTTATACAAGTTAGGACGGAACTTGACTGAAGAAGCTCGTCGTCACGAACTTGATCCAGTTATTGGCCGGAATAAGGAAATCCAAGAAACCGCTGAAATTTTGAGTCGGCGGACAAAGAACAACCCGGTACTAGTTGGTGACGCTGGTGTTGGTAAGACTGCTGTTGTTGAAGGTCTTGCACAAGCAATCGTTTCTGGCGATGTTCCAGCAGCAATCAAGGATAAGGAAATTATTAGTATTGATGTTTCTAGCCTTGAAGCTGGTACTCAATACCGTGGTAGTTTCGAAGAAAACATGCAAAAGTTAATTGATGAAGTTAAGAAGGCTGGAAACATTATCCTCTTCTTCGATGAAATTCATCAAATTATTGGTGCTGGTTCTGCTGGTGATGCAGATGGTTCTAAGGGAATGTCCGATATCATGAAGCCAGCATTGTCACGGGGAGAGATTACCGTTATCGGTGCTACTACCCAAGACGAATACCGGAATACTATTATGAAGGATGCTGCTTTGGCACGGCGGTTCAACCCAGTAACAGTTAACGCTCCAAGCAAGGCCGATACTGTTGCAATTCTTAAGGGTATCCGTGACTTGTACGAACGTCACCACAATGTTAAGTTACCAGATGATGTTCTCCAAGCCGCAGTTGACTACTCAGTTCAATACATGCCACAACGGGCATTGCCTGACAAGGCTATCGACTTGGTAGATATGACCGCTGCTCACTTGGCAGCTAAGCACCCAGCACACGATGCAAAGCAAATTGAAAAGGACATCGAAGGCGAAAAGAAGAAGCAAAAGGAAGCAGCTAAGAAGGAAGACTACAAGGCTGCTCAAGCCGCTAAGGAAAAGATTGCTGATCTTGAAAAGCAATTGAAGGAAGGCTCCGAAAGCGACAAGGTTACTGCAACTCCAGAAGATGTTGCTAATGCCGTAGAACAAATGACTGGTATTCCAGTTTCTAAGATTGGTGCTAGTGATGTTGAACGGTTGAAGGACATGGACAAGCGTCTTGAAGGCAAGGTTATTGGCCAAGACAAGGCTGTTGAAGCCGTTGCTCGTGCTATTCGTCGTAACCGTGCTGGATTCGATGAAGGGGACTCACCAATTGGCAGCTTCCTCTTCGTAGGACCTACTGGTGTTGGTAAGACTGAACTTGCAAAGCAATTAGCCCTTGATATGTTTGGTAGCAAGAACGACATTATTCGTTTGGATATGTCAGAATACTCAGACCGGACAGCTGTTTCTAAGTTGATCGGTGCTACTGCAGGATATGTTGGCTACAATGATAACGGTAATACCTTGACTGAAAAGGTTCGTCGTCACCCATACTCCATTATCTTGCTTGATGAAATTGAAAAGGCTAACCCACAAGTTATTACCCTCTTGCTCCAAGTTCTTGATGATGGTCGCTTAACTGATGGTCAAGGTAACACCATTGACTTCAAGAACACAATCATTATTGCTACATCTAACGCTGGTTACTCTAACGATGCTCCAGTTAAGTTAGGTAATGACAATGATGAAGAAGACTTGATCAAGAAGTTAACTAATTACTTCCGTCCTGAATTCTTGAACCGGTTTAACGCCATTGTTGAATTCCACAGTTTGAGTAAGGAAGATTTGAAGAAGATCGTTGACTTAATGTTAGCCGAAGTTAATAAGACATTGGCTAAGAAGGGCATGGACGTTAAGGTTACCCCAGCTTCAAAGCAATACCTGATTGATGAAGGTTACGATGAAGCAATGGGTGCTCGTCCACTTCGTCGGGTAATTGAACGTGAAATTCGTGATAAGGTTACTGACTACTACCTTGACCACCTTGATGCAAAGCACTTAGTTGCTGAAATGAAGGATGGTAAGTTGGTAATTGTCGACGCTAAGGACGCTACTAAGGATGACAGCGAACAATACAAGTCAGCTGATGAAAAGAAAAAAGAAAAGGCTGACGACGACAAGAAGGAAACTGATGACAAAAAAGAAGATAAGTAATCAGTAGACTCTAAGGAGAAGCTGGGAATTAACTTTCTCGGAGGGACGGTTGACTAACCTAGAACGATGAATGATGATGAAATCGTCAGAGTCGTTCGTAGTTAGGCTCGAGTCCCTCAGTTAATTCCCGCGATTAGACTCTATAAGTTCGGAGACTATTAGTGACAAAAAGAGGATGAGAAAAATATTTTGTTTTTTTCCATCCTCCTTTTTTCTATATTAACTATAATGATGTACCATTTGATCTGAAGGGATACTAGCGAATGAAGGAAAAAGAAGTAAAACGAGGCGACATCTTTTATGCTGATTTGTCGCCTGTCGTGGGTTCAGAGCAGGGCGGTCAACGGCCAGTCTTAATTATCCAAAATGATGTGGGAAACCACTTTAGTACAACCGTAATTGTGGCACCAATTACAACTCATTCAGAGAAGAAATTAATGCCGACCCATGTTCCGTTAACTACAGAAGTGACCGGGATCCCGCGAAACTCTGTTGTTTTACTAGAGCAGGTGCGGACGATTGATAAGCAACGGTTAATGGACCGGATTGATCACCTTAGTCCTTCAGTGATGAAGAAAGTTGATCGAGGATTACGAATTAGCCTTGCATTGTGATTAAAGTCAACGTTGGAATAGTCGAATTATAGTACGTAAATGGACCCCAAAGCTTGGGAAACCGAGTTTTGGGGCCCATATTTTAAACAAACTAGGCAGCATTTTCTTTAAGGTGTTTAATTTTAATTTCAATCAAACCAGCTTCTTCGTCGAGGTCAAAGAATTCTTTTTGAAGTCGAAAGAGTCGGCTTTGAATTGCTGTACTTGTTGGTAACCATTGTTGATTTAAGTACATTTTCCAAAAATCATCATCCGGTTTTAAAACGATTCGATTACTGAGCAATTTCTGGATGAATCTTTTGAATCTTATTAATTAGTTCATTATGTTTGCGAACTAAATGACCAAGATCGTTTTTTGCGTACTGCATAAAACCCCTTCTATAAAATAAATAAATTTATCTCACACTGTCTATTTTAGCAGTCTTTTCATAAAGTTGTTAGTGACTTTATGAATTTTATAATTACGATGAAGGTTTAATTCAAAGGCAATTCGCTTGGGATCGTTTTTATCAACAACGTTAATTTCACCACGACGGATAAAGCCGAAATGTTGTGCGATTTTTTGCATTCGTTGGTTCTTTTCATGAGTATCGAAACGGAAATTAGATCGTTTTTGTAGTTGGCCAACGGTAATAAGGTTACTAAAAAGGAGTTTAGAAAGGCCTTGGCCGCGGTACTTGCTTGAGATTGCGACCCGGTGGATTGTTGCGTAGAGTTCATTCGGTTGTTTCCATTGACCATTATGGATATCTTGGTATGTCGGATCAGGCGTAAGCTGAAGGGCGGCAGTTCCGGCAATTTGGTCACCGACAATTAGGACCCAACTTATTTCCTGGGAAATATCCGTGGCGATGGCTTTGCGATTGGGGTGACCATCCTGCCATTGGGGACTGCCGTCTTGCTTTAATAATGCTCGTGCTTCTTCAATGATTTCCATTATTTTATCTAGATCTGCTAGTTTTGCACGGCGAAGATAAGTTGTTGCCATATTTTTACCCCATTTCTTAGAATCATTACTTCTAATTATAAGACAGATAAACTTTTTTAGAGACTGCCGTTGGTTATCTTGAATTATTGAGTTAGAATTTAAAAAATAAGGGAGGTGTCGTGATGATACTAACGTGGAGCATTATTAAATGGGGATTGCTGGCAATTATTGCTATTAACGAGATCGCGGCACTATTTACTGTGTTTAGAGAAAAACGTGATATTGCGGCAACATGGGCGTGGCTCCTTGTGCTCCTTTTGCTTCCTGTTGTGGGATTTATTTTCTATGCGTTTCTTGGCCGAAAGCTACCACAACGACGCTTGGAACGAATTAAGTCCCAAACACAGCTGAAGCTTAAGCAAGCAGTTGAACGACAAAAGCTTCAATTTCAAAATATGCCTAAGCCAAGACACTCTACTGTTCAAATGTATCGGCGGACAGTGATGCTTTTCCAAAGCCTGGACAACGCATTCTTGACTCGCCACAATAACGTGAAAATTTATACTAAGGGCGATAAGTTATTCCGGCAGCTTTTCGATGATATTGAAGCTGCACAAAAGAGTATCAATATTGAATTCTATACTATTTATAACGATCAAATTGGGAACGAATTGCGAACTCTGCTAGAACAAAAGGCAGCAGAGGGTGTCGAAATTCGTGTCCTTTATGATTCGTGGGGGTCAATGGGGGTTCGTGCGGATTTCTACAATGCTCTTCGCAAACGTGGCGGCTATGCAACGCCATTCTTGATGACCCACAGTAACTTTATTGATTTCCGGATGAACTATCGTGATCACCGAAAAATTGTTGTGCTTGACGGCGAAATTGGCTATGTTGGGGGCTTTAATGTCGGTGACCAATATCTTGGCCGAGTGAAGAAGTTTGGCCCTTGGCGTGATACGCATTTACGGATTATTGGTGGCGGAGTTTACAGTCTCCAACAACGGTTTATTCGTGACTGGAACGCTTCTGTTAAGCATAAGGATAATCGAATTGACCACTTTAGCCGCTTCTTCCCCGAAATTAAGCTTGATAAGAGTCAACTCGAAAATGAAACTTCGCTACAGATTGTTTCTAGTGGTCCCGAATCACCTCAAGAGAATATCAAATTGGGGTATTTACGGTTAATTAATGCCGCAACTGATCATATTTGGATTCAAACTCCATATTTAATTCCAGATGATAGTGTAATTGATGCTCTGCAGGTGGCAGCTCATTCGGGTGTAGATGTACGGATCATGCTTCCTTGTAAACCAGATCACCCGTTTGTTTATCGGGCTACCCAGTATTATGCACGGGTGCTAGCGAATCACGATATTACGATCTACTTTTATGAAGAAGGATTCTTACACTCCAAGACGATTATGATCGATAGTCGGATGGCAAGTGTAGGTTCTGCTAACCTTGATTTTCGGAGTTTTAAGCTAAACTTTGAAATTAACTGCTTTATTTATGATCGTGATATGACAGATAAGTTGGAGCGGATCTTCATAAATGATATTCGTAATTCACGAGTGATTACGCCAGAGATGTTTGCTAACCAGTCACGGTGGCTGCGGTTTAAACAAACTTTTTCCCGGTTACTATCACCGATTTTGTAAGAATAAAAAATGAGTAATTCTTGTTAGGTAAGGAGAGAAAAATGGCAAGTATCCCGTCAGTTGGAACGTTAATTTACTTATTACTTGGTGGAGTGGTTGCGGGGATCCTCTCTTCTGCAGCTTCATTTGCTTCTTTAGCGTCCTATCCACTACTCCTAAGCGTTGGGGTAGCACCGGTTTATGCTAACGTTACGAATGATGCGGCTTTGATTTGGAATAGCCTTGGTTCAGTATTCGCGTCTGGTCGGGAGCTCCATGGGCACTGGCGACAAGTATGGATTTACGGTTTTTTCACCGTAATCGGTTCTGTGATGGGATGCATCCTGCTACTCGCCTTTCCTGGTAAAGTTTTTGAAAAGGTTGTTCCTTTCTTTATCTTGATTGCTGGGACAATGATTCTTATTTCAGGAAAACACCAGCCAGACTTAACTCACCAAAAACCACAGTGGTTAAAGGCCCTGTATATATTCCTCCTGGTAATTGTTGGTGGATATGCCGGGTATTTTGGTGCGGCAAGTGGGATTGTAATCTTAGTTTTACTAACATACTTAACGGATGAAGACTTTTTAGTAGCGAATGCGATCAAAAATGCAGTCTGTGGGTTCACGAACCTGGTTGCCCTAATTATTTACTCATTTACATCAAAAATATATTGGTGGGATGCATTTCCAATGGCAACCGGAATGTTTATCGGTGGTTACTTAGGCCCAATTATTTTGCGTTATATTCCTGCCAAGTTAATGCGCTGGGTAATCGCCCTCCTTGCACTCGTCCAAGCAATTGTATTCTTTAGGGCGAGCAGATCTTAACTATGCTACAGTATAATTACGTCAAAATTCATAGCATCTAAAAAGGCTTCAAAGTATTGAAAATCTAAACTTTGAAGCCTTTTTATGTACTCGTTATAAATTTAGTGGAAACTAAACATTTGTTCGATTTATTATGGTAAAATTAAAACAAAATTTACATGAAAAGGATGGATCATCATGGGAACTTTAGGCTTTGTTTTAGGCACGCGATCAATGGATCATGAACAAGTAATGGTTGACCAGCTAGCTGATCAAATGAAAAATGCAGCTGCAGAAGATCGTTTCTTCTACCTAGTTCCTAACCACATTAAGTTTGAAACGGAAATAAATGTTTTAGCAGGATTACGGAAACGGGCTGGTTTTGGTGATGATCAACGATTTGCGTCTGAGAGACTTCAGGTTTTGTCATTTAGCCGGTTAGCCTGGTTCCTTTTACGAGACACACCAGCATTTCAAACACCGCGAATTTCTAAAATTGGGATGACAATGCTGACATCGCAAGTTGCCCAAGACCATGTAGGTGACTTACACCTTTATGCAAGTGAAATTAAACGTCCCGGCTTCATTCAAAAGTTAACTGATCAACTTGAAGAGTTAAAGAGTGCGAATATTTCTGCGGATGATTTTTCAACGATTTTAGACCAGATTGAACAAGATCAGTCTGCAGGAGCAAACCGTGTGTGGTTAACGAAAATGCGTGACGTTGAAACAATTTATCATGCTTACGAAGAGCAACTGCGAAAGAATTTCCTGGGAAATAATGAGTTATATTTGCAACTTGTCCAATATTTGCAAAGCAGTGATGAAGTTAGTCATATGCATTTCTTTATTGATCGTTTTGCACAGTTTACAGCAAGTGAGCAACGAATAGTTGATGCTCTAGTAGAAAATGGGGCAGCAACAATGATTTCATTAGTGCTTGATCGAGGATATCCTGACCAAAATCACCCGAATCCAAGTGAAATTCCTGGTGAAAATGACTTGTTTTATTCATCCGCAATGGTGTACCGTCGTCTTTGGAAACTAGCTCAGGCAAATCCACAACGGGTTAAGTTACAACCGAATGTCTGGTTTGCTAATCAACCACGCGTAAATAACGATCTCCAGAAGGTTGATCGTTATTTTAAACGCTATGCAGAAGGACCAATTGCAACGGTAGAGAAGACGCAATTAGTTGACCCTTCTACAGTGCAATTCTATACAATGGCTAACCGCCGTGAAGAATTAGAACGAGTTGCCACAAAAATTCGACAGCTAGTTGCGAGCGGGAAGTACCGTTATCGTGATTTCTTAATCTTAACGCGACACCTTGATGGGTACCAGAATATGATTACCCCAATTTTTGCTAAGAACCAAGTGCCGGTTTTCGATGATCATGAACGGAAAATGGATCAACACCCGTTAGTAATCCTGTTGAGTACTCTCTTTAATATTGATCAGCGAGGGTACCAGCTAGCGGATATAATGCAGCTGCTGAAAACTTGGTTGCTGGTTCCCCGTACAACAACAGGTGATTTAATGTCGATTCGGGACTTTCAAGAGGCAGTTTTTGTTACTGAAAATTGGTGCTTGAAACAAGCGATCAGAGGAAAGCAAGCTTGGATAAGTGAGAAAAGAGCATCAGAACTTTGGAATGCTAAGGATAGTGAGTCATTAGATGCGGGAGAGCCTTCATCACGAGTGGCTAAGTTAAACCAACAATTAGTTATTGTTCGTAACTATGTTGCTAAGACGCTTGTTCCATTCTTAGATCAGTTAAAAAAGGTTACTTCAGGGCGAGAATTAGCAACACTGCTTTTTAACTTCTTGCAGCAAAATGGGGTTACAGAACGGCTTTATCAATGGCAGCAATACCAGAGTACCCGGGACCTTGATCTTGCCCGCCAGCCCCAACAGGTTTGGGAAAAGTTCTGCCAGATATTACAGGAATATGTTGAAATCCTTGGAGAAGATCGGCTGAATGAAGATAATATTGATAACTATCTCGAAAAATTTAACGAGATTATCCAGGCTGGCTTTTCAGCAGCTCAGTATTCTCAGATCCCAGCAACCTTGGATCAAGTTGTTATCTCTGAAACTGGAATTGTTCAAAGTCAAAACAAAAAAGTTGTCTTCATGCTCGGAGCAACCGATGACGTAATGCCCGAAGTTCGAGAGAACGAAGGGTTGTTGACGGATCAGGATAAGCAAATTTTAGATCCATACCTTGATGCTGATTACCAATACTTACCAGCTGATACAGTAACTGAATTGAATAACGAGCCGTTTGTCCACTATTTAGGGATGCTTTCTGCTAAGCAAAAACTAATTTTTACGGCACCTCAGGCAACAAATGACGATAAGGAGTTAACTATTTCGCCGTATATGCGTGATTTAGCAGCTTATCTCCAACAGCCAATTGTTAATTCACCACTAGTAACTAGTAAAGCTGGTTTGGCGAATCCCCAACAGTTTATTAGTAGTCCAGAGGCTAGTTTAAGTCAGTTAGTCCGTGTTGGACGTCAAGTTCGTGACGAACAAAGGGTGCGTAAGGCCCCTGCTAAATTACCAGCATCTTGGATAAGGGTTGAACGTGATCTGATTTTATTGTCCAGACAGTGGCAAGCAAGCTCAGACTTAGTTGAACGTGCATTAGGAGAAAAGTTACAGCAACGTCTTGAGTTAGTGGCTCAAGGGTTTAATTACCATAATGTTGTCGATGATATTGGAGCAACCTTGGCCCAGGCGTTATATCTTCATGTAACTCCAGATAAGGGTAAGCAGCAAGCTCTGTATGCTTCAATTTCACAATTACAAAACTTCTATGTTAACCAGTACGAGTACTTCCTAAAATACGGTCTTCGTCTAAAAAAACGGGATCGGCTTGAGATGTCCCCTGATCGAATCGGGACGTTCTTCCATAAGGCAATGGAAACTTTTATTAATAGCACTCATCAACAACAAGCTGATTTGAAAGAACTAGCAGCTGACCCAGAACAATTAAAGAATTTTATTAACGAAGCACTACAAGAAGCTGAGAAAAATCAACCTGATTTGGTTCGCTTAGCAGAGTCATCAGCCCAGGCAGAATTTCAGTATCGCCAACTAAGAACGATTGTTACGACAATGCTTGAAACAATGTGTCAACAGTCA
The DNA here is from genome assembly GCF_014836425.1 of Limosilactobacillus avistercoris. Taxonomy (GTDB): domain Bacteria; phylum Bacillota; class Bacilli; order Lactobacillales; family Lactobacillaceae; genus Limosilactobacillus; species Limosilactobacillus agrestimuris. The sequence goes on from NZ_JACSQW010000001.1 coordinate 84,550, forward strand.
CAGTATACTAAGGCTCAGCCATTTAAGACCGAAGCACAATTTGGGCGAATTGGAGCCTTAAATCAGGCAAACCTTAAAGCTCTTGATTATCCATTAGCTTCTGGAAACCGCATCTACCTTCGTGGACGGATTGACCGGATTGATCGCCTACCTAAGGACCAACTAATGGATCTGTCAAATCCAAGCGACTTTCTCACTGTGGTTGACTATAAGTCGAGCAACCGAACATTTGACCTTACCTCAGCTTATTACGGAATATCGCTCCAGTTATTGACTTACCTAAATGGTCTTCAAAGTAACCTTCAAGAACTGGATGAACCAACTGCGCAACTTGCTGGGGCATTGTACTTACACTTGAGTAATCCAAAATTTGACTGGAAACGAAATCAGCATAAAGATTTGGAAGAACTTCAGTTAAGTTCTCACGAATATAAGGGAATTCTCTTAAATGAGCCAGCAGTTCTGGATTCACTTGACCAGAAACTCCAAGATAACCGGTCGGTCTTATACCCGTTGAAGGTTACTAAAAAGAGTGGCATTTCCGCTAAGAAGGATGCATTATTAGTAACTCCCGATCAGTTGCAATGGCTTCAGAACTGGAATAAACAGTTAATTATTGAAGCTGGAAACAAGATCCTTGAAGGACAAGTTAAGCTGAACCCTTACAGGCTAATTGAGGGAAGTAAACGGTCAACAGGATTAGATTATAGTGACTTTAAGGATATCTACCAATTTGATAACATGCTTGATCAACAGCGCTATCGTCAACTTGATCCCAAAAAGGCCAAAGAGGAATTTGATAATGCAAATAAAGAGGGAGGTAGTAAGAATTAATGGCAGATTTTAATCCAACACCAAGTCAACACCAAGCGATTAATGACCGTGGAGAAAATATTCTTGTTTCAGCTTCCGCTGGGTCAGGAAAAACCGCTGTCTTGGTTCAGCGAGCCATTAAATTAATCAAAGAAGGAGTTCATGTTGATCGGATGTTAATGGTAACCTTCACGGATGCCGCAGCGAAGAGTATGCGAGATAAGATTCGTGAAGCCCTTCAGGAAGCCATTCATCAACCTGTACATAACGCGGAAGAGCAGCGACAACAGCGTCAAATGGCGAATGAAATTAATCGTTTAGCAACTGCAGATATCAGTACGATCCATGCATTCTGTTTGAAATTGATTAAGCGCTACTATTATTTAATTCACCTTGATCCGCAATTTAGGTTATTAACGGATGATACTGAGCGGCTCCTTCTCCAGGAGGAAGTTTGGCAACAGGTTAGTGAAAAACTTTATAGTGCGTCACTTGACCATGAAACTGAACTAAAGGCAAATTTTAGTGAACTAGTTACTAACTTTTCTGGTGATCGTGATGCGCAGGGATTAGATGAACTTGTACTCAAGTTATATGAAACAGCAAACGCTCAACCAGAACCAGAAAAATGGTTACAAGAACTAGCTAGTAATTATTTCCTGGGAAATGAGCCCATTACAAACACCAAAATTTATCAAGAACAATTAAAGCCAGTTGTTAAGGATAATCTGGAACAATTAGTAAATGATTATGGTGAGTTAGTAATCCGGATGGCTGATCTTGGTTATGACAAACCGGCAGAAATTATTAAGGGTGATCAGGAAAAGATTAGGAACTTGATCGCTAGTTTAGATCAAGAAAAGTGGGGAGACATTCGAGCAGCCTTTCAAGAAATTAAATATGCCCGGATGAGTGGCGGAGCAAAGAAAAAAGATCCAGAATACCAAACGTATCAATCATTAATTAAAACCCGAAATGGCTTAAAAGACCGTTTGAAGTCCCTAACAGCAGATTATTTTGAATATGATGAGCCGCACTTACGGAAAATTACTGATCAATCAGCCAAGATTATCAATGAATTATCTGCAGTTACAATTAAGTTTTCACAGGCATATCAACAGGCTAAGCTAAATCGTCATGTCCTTGAATTTAGTGACTTGGAACATTATGCCTACCAGATCTTAACCCCACCTGCAGATCAACATGATTGGGTAACACTAGTTAAGGAGTTACGCGAACATTATCAAGAAATTATGATTGATGAATATCAGGATACGAACCCGCTTCAGGAAAAGATATTGATGCAGTTAACCAGTCCCGAACGACAAAACCTCTTTATGGTGGGGGATGTAAAACAGTCGATCTACCGTTTTCGTGAAGCCGACCCAACCCTCTTTTTGAGTAAATATAAGAATTATCGTCAGGAAAAGGGTGGTGAATCAATAGTTCTTGCTGAAAACTTCCGCTCAATGAAAAATGTCACTAATTTCACGAACCTCTTGTTTGAGCAGTTAATGGATCACCAAGTTGGGGAAATTGATTATGATCAGGACGCGCATTTAAAGTATGCGGCAACCTATTATGATGAAAATCCGGATAATGAGGTTAAACCTGCTGAAGTACTACTTTATGACGCCAATGTTGATCCGTCGATGCCCCAAGAGGACGACAGGCTAACTGGTGAATTGCGGATGGTTGCCATGCGAATTAAGCAAATGGTGACGAACCAAGAATTAATTTACGATAAGCAATCAAAACAAATGCGTCCTGTTCAATATGGAGATATTGTCCTCCTAGAACGAACGAAGAACATTAATAATACCTTGATGGAACAATTCAATGAGTTAGAAGTTCCACTGACCGTTCATGATGTAGAGAGTTATTTCCAGGCAACTGAAGTCCGCGTGATGATGTCGTTATTGAAGGTAATTGATAATCCAAAACAAGATATTCCTTTAGTAGCGGTTCTCCGTTCACCATTCGTTGGCCTTAATAACAAGGAATTAGCGTTTATCCGTCTTCAAGATCGTCGGGCAGATTTCTATACAGCATTGATGGTGTGTCAAAAAAATTTTGAAAATCATCGCCTTCAACATTCATCAGCGTTGAATGCGGAACAACTGACCCGCCTTCAGAACAAACTTACAAGGTTCATTGAACAACTGACCGAATTTCGTCAAGTAGCCCAGCAACAAACCCTTGTTGATTTGATCTGGCGAATTTACCAGGAGACAGGTTACTTAGATTATGTTGGTGCGATGCCGGGGGGACAGCAGCGACAGGCTAACCTCCATGCCTTATACGAACGGGCACATACTTATGAGCAGAGTAGTTTCAAGGGCCTTTACCAGTTCACCCGTTTTATTGAAAAAATGCAGGAGCATGATCAGGATCTAGGGGTGGCCCCGACACAGTTAGATGCTGATGCAGTCAATGTGATGACGATTCATGGGAGTAAGGGCCTTCAATTCCCGGTTGTCTTTTTGATTAATACGAATCACCACTTTAATAATGCAGCAGTCCGGGAAAATGCAGTTGTTGATCCGACTTCTGGGATTGGAATTAAGGTGATGGACAAGCAACGGTTTGTTTACGATACACCACAGCGACAGGTGATTTTGAATAATATCCAGCAAGGTGAGCGAGCAGAAGATTTACGGGTCCTCTATGTTGCGTTAACCCGGGCCGAACAACGATTGATTGTTACGGCGTCGTTTAACGAGAGCCATAAGGGGCAAAAATTAGTTGAAGCATGGAATAGTTGGCAAAGCGCCTTCCAAAGTGATCAACAGTTGATCGGAGCTCAATTGCGGATCGCTGCTAAGTCCTTTATTGATTGGATCGGATTGGCACTTGCGCGGTATCCAAAACAGTTTGATGCTTCACGATTAAGTATTCCGGGTAAATCCGTAGAAGATAAGGGAGTAGTCCTTGAGCCAAGTCCCCTCGATACAGGGAAAGGCTTTGCTGGGATGTCCGCATCACCGTCTTTTATTGCACAAACTTATACTGCTGCTGACGTTGAGCGAGAACTAGAAGCTATTGCCAAGTCAGTTGATTTGTCTGCTGAGGATCCCCAATCAATCAAATCCTTGTCGGTAGATGATATCAATCAAGTCCTTGCTTTCCGTTACCCGCACGAGGTAGCAATAAAGACAACGGCCTACCAATCAGTTACGGATGTCAAACGAGTTTTTGAGGATCCTGATAATCGTGAAATGGGACAGTGGGACTATGAACAACAGCAGAAAGTAAAAAATCGTGGCCTTTATTTAAAAAACGACTTTGCGACTCCCAAATTTATCCAACAAGATGATCAGTCACCGGCCGCAACAGAAATTGGGACAGCTACTCACTTAGTATTTCAAAAATTACCACTGGATGGTGAACCAATAACGGTTGAACGAGTTCATAATGAGATTCAACAGTTAGTGAACGAGCACCTGATTAATCCTGCGGTTGCTACTAGAATAAATGAAGAGGGGATTGCGGCTTTCTTCCAGACAGATCCTGGCCAGCAAGTATTGTCAAATGGCCAAAACTACCATCGTGAAGAACCATTTGCGATGATAATGAATGGTCACGAACTCTTTAAAAAAGTTCAGGCAAAAGATGACGAACGAATTCTAATTCACGGGATTATTGACGGTTATTTAGAAACACCTGAGGGGATAATCCTGATTGATTACAAGACCGATCATGTTGATCCGCAATATCGTGAATTTGAATTAACTAAGATTACTAGTCGTTATCGTGGACAACTAGAACTATATCGGCAAGCTTTAAATATTATGAAGCCGGTTCCAGTTGTCCAGATGGGACTTTACCTGGTAGAATTAGGGAAGTTTATTTCATTTAAAATCGAGGGACGGCCCTAATGGTAACAATTAAAGACATTGCAAAGCAGGCGGGAGTATCCGTTTCGACAGCATCGCGGGCATTGAATGATAACCCACGGATTAGTAAAGGAACTCGGGAAAAGATCAAAAAAATTGCTGTTGCAGCGGGATACCAACCTAATTACACGGCACGGAATCTTACCCGTGGTGTATCAAATATGGTTGGGTTAATCTTTCCTGTAACGGAGGATACTGCACCGGCTAACCCGTTTCATATTGATCTGATGCGGGGAGTTAGTTCCGCTCTTCAACCGTTACACCATGAGATGGTAGTAGCGATAGCGCCAACTCAGGAAGAGTTACTTGAAGAGGTTCATTCAATGGTGGATCAGTCTAAAGTTCATAGCTTTTTAGTTTTTTATGCCATGAAAAACGATCCGGTAACTGACTATTTGCGGAAAAATAACCTTAATTTCGTAATTATTGGGCACCCAACTGATCACTATCCCGATCGTTTTGTGGATAATGACAATGTTGCAGCGGGAAAGATTGCGACCGAGCAATTGCTTAAAACTCACCAACTCGCTCATCCTGCCTTTCTTGAATCAACTAATCCCTGGATGTTTGAGCGGGAACGAAGTAAGGGCTATGAAGAATGTATGCAGGAGCGAGGATTAAAAGGAATTATCTGGCAGTTAGAAACTAATGCAGATTCCTTAGATAACTTTCTTGAGGAACATCCCGAGACTGATGGTTTACTGTTTTCGGATGATCTACTATTTGTACGTTTTTCTAATGAACTTCAAAAACGGTCACTTCCAGTATTCTGTTTTAACAACAGTCGGTTGATGGGGATGTTAACAAATAGTGATGGTCGGATTGACCTCCAACCTCGTGAACTGGGTCGTGAAGCGGTCAGACTACTTTTTAACCCTAAAAAGCAGCACAGTTATGTTACATTTAAAATTAATTAATAAATAGAAGAAGCTGAAATCATTGGTATTTCGGCTTTTTTGTTTGTTATAAAGGAAAACCCTTTCAAAATTTTGTGCAAACGGTTGCGCAAATCTCCAGAATCTGTTATATTATTACTTGTAAAAACATGAAGCGCTTTCATGAAAACATTACTTTAGGATATTTAGGGGTGTAATAAATGAGTCAAGAAAACCCAACGGGCGCAGGTTTGCCAATACTCTCCAGAAGCACGATTTGGATGATCAACTTCGGTTTCTTGGGTGTACAGACTGCCTTCACCTTACAAAGTTCACAAATGAGTCGGATTTTCCAAACTATTGGTGCGGATCCTAATAATTTGGGATGGTTCTTTATTTTGCCACCATTGATGGGATTGGTTGTTCAACCAATTGTCGGTTACTATTCAGACCGTACTTGGGCACCAAAGCTCGGTGGTCGGCGTCTTCCATACCTTCTTTTAGGGATGATTGTCGCTGTTATTGTTATGTTGCTATTGCCAAACTCTGGTAGTTTTGGATTTGGTTATGGGTCACTAGCCGCTTTGTGGTTTGGTGCAATTACTGTTGCCTTCCTTGATTTGTCATCCAACGTTGCCATGCAACCATTTAAGATGATGGTTGGGGACATGGTTAACGATGACCAAAAGAGTTATGCATACGGTATTCAAAGTTTCTTATCAAATACCGGTGCTGTTTTGGCTGCTATTTTCCCATTCCTCTTCACTTGGTTTGGTGTTAAGAACATTGCTCCTAAGGGTATTGTTCCTGATTCTGTTAAGGTTGCCTTCTATGTTGGTGCTGCCTTATTAATTGTTACTAGTTTATTCACTGTTTTCCGGGTTCATGAATATGACCCAGCAACTTATGCTAAGTACCACGGTATTACTGAAGAAGATAACAAGGAAGGTGGGAACTGGCTCACCTTACTTAAGAATGCTCCTAAGGCATTCTGGACTGTAACACTTGTTCAATTCTTCTGCTGGTTTGCGTTCCAATACCTCTGGACATACTCAGCTGGTGCGATTGCTAAGAACGTTTGGGATACTACTAATGCTACTTCCGCTGGTTACCAAGCTGCTGGTAACTGGTACGGTGTTTTAGCTGCTGTCCAATCAATTGCCGCTGTTGTTTGGTCATACGTTTTGGCCAAGGTTCCTAACAAGTACCACAAGTTTGGCTACGCTGGTAGTTTGCTTCTTGGTGCATTTGGATTTATCTCTGTCTTCTTTATTCACGATCAATGGACATTGGTTATTTCATACATTCTTGTCGGAATCGCATGGGCTGGTATGAACACTTACCCATTAACCATTGTTACTAACGCATTGTCTGGTAAGCACATGGGGACCTACCTTGGGCTCTTCAATGGTTCAATTTGTTTGCCACAGATTGTTGCCTCATTGCTTAGTTTCGCATTGTTCCCACTCTTTGGTCACTCACAAGTTAACATGTTTATCCTTGGAGGAATTGTGTTAGCTCTTGGTGCCCTTTCAGTTGGTACGATTAAGGAAACTTACGCTGAATAAGGCGGATAAGCTGAATAATAAAGTAAATTAAACTAGAATAGGACTGTGACGAGGATTAGCTGCAGCCCTATTGTATAAAGAAGGAAGGAATTGAAATCATGAAACAAACATTTGAAATTGCTCCATGGCACGTTACCACTCATAAGTGGGATCCTGAAGATAAGCGTCTTCAAGAATCAATGACTAGTTTAGCTAACGAAAATCTGGGTATGCGTGGCTTCTTTGAAGAAGGATACTCAGGCGATCATATGCAAGGTGTATATCTTGGTGGTGTTTGGTTCCCAGACAAGACGCGTGTTGGTTGGTGGAAGAACGGTTATCCAAAGTACTTTGGTAAGATGATCAACGCGGTTAACTTCATGAAGTTAATTATCAAAGTTAACGGTGAACAACTAGACCTTGCCAAGCAAACACCAAAGGACTTCAAGCTTGATCTTGATATGAAGCGTGGTGTCCTCGAACGTGAATTTACTGTTGAAATTGGTGGTACTGAAATGTACTTCAACTTCGAACGGTTCGTAAGTGCAACCCAAAAGGAATTAGTTGGTCAACGTCTCCACATTAAGAACCGTGGTACTGGTGATGCTAAGGTTGAAATTACTAGTATGATCGATGCCGATGTTTACAATGAAGATGCCAACTATGATGAACAATTCTGGAATGTTCTTGGCAAGTCTGCTAATGGTGAACATGCCGAATTGACTTCAATGACCAAGAAGAATGACTTCGGTACACCACAATTTACTGTTGGTATGAAGACTACTACTAAGACTAACCTTGACCATGTTGGTGACGGTACTGACGAAAAGGATGCCTACAACACCTTTGCTGGAACTGTTGCAGCTGGTAAGGAAGTTAACTTTGAAAAGCGGAGTGTAATCGTAACTTCACGTGATTTCGATTCTCAAGAAGCAATTGAAAAGCACCTTGATGAATTAACTGAAAAACTTGATGCTCAAAGCTTTGACGACCTTCTTGAACCACATATCCAAGAATGGGCAGATCGTTGGGTTAAGTCAGATGTCGAAATTGATGGTGATGACGGTGCTCAACAAGGTATTCGTTTCAACCTCTTCCAACTCTTCTCTACTTACTACGGTAAGGATTACCGGCTTAACATTAGTCCAAAAGGATTCACTGGTGAAAAGTACGGTGGTGCTACTTATTGGGATACTGAAGCTTACTGTATTCCGGTTTACCTTGGGGTTGCTAACCCAGAAGTTGCCCGTAACTTGTTAATGTACCGTTACAAGCAATTAGATGGTGCCTTTGTTAACGCTAAGCAACAAGATCTTGATGGTGCATTGTTCCCAATGGTTACCTTTAACGGGATTGAATGCCACAACGAATGGGAAATTACCTTCGAAGAAATTCACCGTAACGGTGACATTGCTTATGCTATTTACCTTTACACTAAGTACACTGGCGACAAGTCATACGTTCTTAATGAAGGTGCAGAAGTCTTAACTGAAATTTCCCGTTTCTGGGCAGATCGTGTTCACTATTCACAAAACAAGAACAAGTACATGCTTCATGCCGTAACTGGTCCTGATGAATATGACAACAACGTTAACAACGACTGGTACACTAACTTACTTTGCCGTTGGACTCTTAAGTACACTCTTGAAATCTTGGATGAAGTTGACGACAAGGTTGCCAAGAAGCTTAACGTTTCTGAAGACGAAAAGCGTCGTTGGAAGGGAATCGTTGATAACATGTACCTTCCATACGATAAGGAACGTGATATCTTCCCAGAAAATGATGGCTTCATGGACAAGGACTTAACCCCAGTTTCTGAAATTCCAAGTGACCAATTACCTCTTAACCAACACTGGTCATGGGACCGGATTTTACGTTCACCATACGTAAAGCAAGGGGACGTTATCCAAGGTCTCTGGGACTTCATCGATGACTTTACTAAGGAACAAAAGAAGAACAACTTTGACTTCTATGAACAATACACTGTTCACGAATCAAGTCTTTCCGCTTCTGTTTACTCAATTATCGCTGCTGATATTGGTTACGAAGACAAGGCTGTTGAGTTATACGAACGTTCAGCACGACTTGACCTTGATAACTACAACAATGATACTTCTGATGGACTTCACATCACTTCAATGACTGGTTCATGGCTTGATATTGTTCAAGGATTTGCTGGAATGCGGGTTCGTGATAACCAATTACACTATGCACCATTCCTTCCTAAGAAGTGGAACTCATACCAATTCCGTCAAATGTTCCGTGGTCGGATCTTGAAGGTTAAGGTTGATAAGCACGGTACTAAGATTGATTTAGTATCAGGTGACCCAATCACCATTGATCTTGACGGTAAGAAACTTGAATTAAAGTAATTACTGGAGGAATTTCAAGAATGAAGTTTGAAGATTTGAAAGGTTTTGCTTTTGACCTTGATGGTGTGATTGCTGATACGGCTCGTTTTCATGGCCAAGCTTGGCACCAACTTGCTGATAAAGTTGGCACCAAGTGGACTCCTGAACTTGCTGATAGTTTGAAGGGTGTTAGCCGGATGGATTCATTAGAACTGATCCTTAAGGCTGGTGGCCACGAAAATGACTATACTCAAGAAGAAAAGGAAGCATTGGCAACCGAAAAGAACGATAACTACATTAAGTTGGTTGAAACTTTAACGCCTGCTGATATTCTTCCGGGAATGAAGGACTTCTTGGATGAATTGAAGGCAAATAATTACCACATTGTTTTAGCCTCAGCTTCCAAGAACGCTCCAAAGGTATTAAAGTACTTACAAATTACTGACTACTTTGAAGGAATTGTGGATCCCGCTAAATTGACTCATGGTAAACCAGATCCAGAAATCTACAGTGAAGCAGCTAAGTTGATGAACCTTCCTGCTGACCAAGTTGCTGGACTAGAAGATGCCCAAGCAGGAATTGAATCAATTAATCGGGCAGGCGAACTTTCCATTGGCTTCGGCGCAGAATTAAAGGACGCCGACGTTAAGTTCGCTAATACTGCTGATGTTTCACTAGCAGCTATTAAGGCACAAATGAACTAAATTTCTAACTCTCTATCAAATGAATAACGTAATTTATTAGTTTGGTTAATAGTTGAAAAAAGAATGGAGATTACCGGCTCTGTTCTTGTTAAAAGGTGAATATCATTATGCAAAGAACGTTAAGCTTTGGAATGAAGCTTAACGTTCTTTTAGCTAATGGTTAATTTTAAATTGGTTGATCAAGATTTAAGGTGAAATAGTTCATCAATGAACTTAATAATCTTTAGTATTATGGATTAAATATTGCCATCAGTTTCTTAAATCGGTATATTATTAAAAAATAATGAGAAGTTTCTAAGGATGGGATAGCGATGTTTAGTCAAATTGGCCAACTAATTTTTGATAATGAAGCTGTTGCAAAAACTCAGGATTTTACAATGGGACTTGAAATCGAAATGCAACGGGTAGATGAAAATGGCAATATTAGTCAAGAACCGTATCCAGCTGCTATCGGGGATGAGAAGACAAATCCGTGGATTACTAATGATTTCTTGGAAACAATGTCTGAAACGGTAACGCCATCTGCACAGCACGCTCTTGATGCGATGCATTATCTGTATGTTATTAATAATGCATTACGTTCAGCTCTGGCTCCGGGGGAATTGTTATGGCCGTTATCAATGCCACCACGTTTACCTAAGGATAAGAGAAAATTACGTCTTGCTAAGATGGGCCCTGAGAAAGAAGCATATTTAAAAGAATGGGCAAAGCGGCATGGCTATTCACAAGGTACCCCATGTGGCGCCCATATTAATTTAAGTATTGATCGACATATTATCACGCTAGTCCAGAAAAATTTTCCCAAAAAGTTTCGGGATGAACGAGAAGTCCGAAATTATCTCTATACAGTACTAGCACAAGGATTTGTTCGGTATCGGTGGTTTATTACCTACTTGTTTGGTGCAAGTCCAATTGCGGAAGAGAATTATTTTGAAAACGGAAAGGGACCAGCTCATCCGTTACGCAGTATTCGGCAAAGCAAGTATGGGTTTGGGACGAAATTTACGGGTGATTTTACAAATCTTGACCGCTATATTTCACGAATTGAAAAAGGCGTTAAGGATGGTATTTTGACGTCAGATTATGAATTCCATGGTTCTGTCCGGTTTAAAGGTAACCGGAACTTGAAGGATCTCCCCAAAAATGGAATTGAATACCTTGAACTGCGAATGTTGGATCTGGACCCAAGTAGTTCAGTAGGAATTCGTACCGGGACATTACGCTTTATCCGGTTACTTGCTAGCTACTTTATTATGCATCCAAGATTAAACGATGATGATGTTAATGATATTTTGAAAAATGCTGACCGAATGAACGAAATAGTTGCCGAGGAAGATCCGCGACAACCATGTACTTATCAAGCAACCGCACGGGCCCTTATTAAGAGTCTCGAACGTTACGCAAACCAGATCCAATTAGGACCAGAATATGCTGAAGTACTGGAGGATTTAGAAGACCGGGTCGAAAACCCTCTAACGACGCCAAGCGCAAAGTTACTAAACTATGTAAAAGGTGACTCACTAACGGAATATGCACTTCGGAGAGCTAAACGTTACCAAGCAGCTGCTCAAGAATCAATCAACCCGTTTAAGGGCTTTGAAGATAAAAAGATCTACACAGCTGATGAGTTACGGAAAGCTCTGAGTTAATTTAGAGTTGATAGCAAAAGTTACTTAGTCTCACTTTATAAGCACAAATAGAGCTCCAAAGTTCGGTATTACCGAGCTTTGGAGCTCATTATGTGCTCTATTTATATTTCAAGCTAAATGGTAGTTAATGTATTAAGCTTATTACTTTTGCGCACGGTGAATTAAGTCGACAAAGAGTGCTTGAGAATAGTCGTAGTGTTTGAACATGTTTTCTGGATGCCATTGAACGGCAAGAACCCGATCATTATCGATTGATTCAATTGCTTCAGGGATCTGATCATCAGCCCGTGCGGTAACTTTAAGGGTATCTCCGATTTGATTTAAGGCTTGATGGTGACGAGAGTTAACGTAAGGTCGCGTCCCAACCAGGGTAAAGATTCGACTATCTTGTTCAACGTTGACATGATGAGAGGGGAAGTTGCCGGGAGCATCCTGTGAATGCTTGAGTGTTTGTCGAGGGTCTTCTGAGAGGTCTTGGAAGATAGTTCCGCCGAGTGCAACATTAATTACCTGCATTCCTCGACAGATTCCCATTAAAGCCTTATTAGCTTTTAGGGCGGCCCTTACAAGTGCAACTTCAAATTGATCACGTTTGAAGTACGTTGGTCCCAGTTTTTGGTGGGGTTCTTCCCCATAAAAAGTTGGGTCAACGTCACTTCCACCAGCAAAAATAATTCCATCAAATAAGTCAAGATAGTTTGGAATAAGTTTTGGATCCACGCTGGGGAAGATCACGGGGAGCCCTCCTGATTTTAGGACTGCTTCAATCAATGGTCGTGGGGCAAAAGCTGCATTTCGTTCGTTGATGATGTTTGTCGCTTCAGTTAAAGTGTCAGCTGGAATAGCAATTCGTGGTTTCATATTTAATCTCCTATTTTTTAATAGCATTATAATAGAATTTTAATGAAGAGAAAAGGAAAGTTAAAAAAACTACTCAAAGAAAGAAAAAACTATATAATAGTAAGTGAGGAAGAAGTGAATAATTTGATCGAATTAACAAGTATTAACTCAAAACTAAATTTAAATAACGGTACCCAAATTCCATGTGTGGGTTACGGAACTTTCCGAACCCCCGCTGATGTAGCCGAGAAGGCTGTTGCAGATGCAATCAAGGTTGGGTATCGGCATATTGATACAGCAGCCGTATATGGGAACGAAGAAGCGGTTGGTAAAGGAATTGAAGATTCGGGAATCGACCGGAAGGACCTCTTTGTCACCAGTAAATTATGGAATGATAGCCGCGGCTATGACTCAACTAAGAAGGCCTTCCAGGAAACGTTGGATCGACTCCAAATGGATTATTTAGACCTCTACCTGATTCACTGGCCAGCAAACCAAAAGCAATTTGGAACAAAAGCAAGTGAAATTAACGCTGAAACTTGGCGGGCCATGGAAGATTTGTACAATGAGGGAAAGATTAAGGCAATCGGGTTAAGTAACTTTATGCCTCACCACATTGTTGAACTTATGAAGACGGCTAAGGTTGCCCCTGCAGTTGATCAAATTGAGGTTCACCCAGGTTGGCCACATACTGAACAGGTAAAGTACCTTCAAGCTCATAACATTCTTGTGGAAGCTTGGGCTCCGCTTGGTGGTCAGGGAGCACATGTAATGACGAGCCCAACAATTCTGCAAATTGCTGACAAGTATGGTAAAACAGCTGCTCAAGTTTGTTTACGGTGGATTATTCAACAAGGAATTGTCCCACTACCAAAGTCAATTCATGAAAACCGGATGATCCAAAATAAGGAAATTTTTGATTTTTCATTAACCGATGATGAAATGAAGAAGATTAGCTTATTGACTAACCTTGGTGGACAATGTGCTGATCCAGATGAAGCGGATTTCTAAAATGCCATAATTGAAAAGATCCCAGAGTTCGAGTATTTCGAGCTTTGGGGTCTTTTTAACTTTATCTATCGACCGTTTGTTCGATAAAATGTTATAATAAATAAAAATAGTAAGGGAGCCTCATTGATGGCAGGTCAGCAAAGAATCTATATTGCAATTGATTTGAAGTCTTTTTATGCTTCCGTTGAGTGTATCGCGCACCACTTGAACCCATTAAATGCTAATTTAGTGGTTGCAGATAGCTCACGGACGAATAAAACAATTTGTCTAGCTGTTTCACCAGCATTGAAGCAGTTTGGCGTTCCTGGACGTCCCCGACTTTACGAGGTTCAACAAATCGTTGACCGAATTAATAGGGAACGGGCAAAGAAGGCTACCTGTCACCACTTATCCAAACATAGTTCAATTTATCGGGGAAAGTTATTAAAGTCACCTAACTTACGGGTAGGTTTTCGAATTGTTCCACCACGGATGCAATTTTACATAGAGCGCAGTGCAGAAGTTTACGGGATCTATTTACGATTTATTAAACCTGAAAATATCCACGTTTATTCGATTGATGAGGTGATGATGGACGTTACAGATTACCTTGTTGAACATCAAGTCTCGCCACACACGTTAGCTAAGCGGATTATCCAACAGATCCAACTTGAAACGGGCCTTACTGCAACGGCAGGGATTGGAACTAACCTCTATCTTGCAAAGGTGGCAATGGATATCGTGGCCAAACGGATTCCAGCTGATCAAGATGGTGTCCGGATTGCACAAATGAATGAATACCAATACCGACGATATCTCTGGGCTCACCAACCACTAACAGATTTTTGGCGAGTTGGCCGTGGCTATGCTAAGCGGTTAGAGAAGTTAGGCTTACACACGATGGGAGACATTGCCCGTTGTTCAATTGGTAGGTTATCTGATCAATTAAATGAAGAGGTCTTATACCGCGAGTTTGGAAAAAATGCCGAACTATTGATTGATCACGCCTGGGGACACGAGACAGCGACGATTGCCGATATAAAGAATTATCATTCAGAAGAACACGGCATTTATTCTAGCCAGGTCCTGATGAAACCATATAAGTACCGTGAAGGATTGGCTGCTGCTCAGGGGATGGTTGATTCAGTTGCATTAACCATGGTGAAACGTCATGTTGTAAGTGCTGATTTTGGGATTGTTATCCATTATGATCCACAAAGTCTCCAGTATGCACCAAACTACCAGGGACCAGTAGTAGAGGACTTTTATGGACGGAGAACTCCTAAACCAAGTCATGCGCATCAGAAACTAGAATTGCCGACAGCTTCAAGCTCAGAATTGCGCCAGATCTATAAACAACTATACGAGAAGTGTGTTAACCCGCAGCTCCTGATAAGGAAAATAACGTTAATTTCTACTCATATGGTGGATGAGGAGGTTGCGGCTAAAACGGCTCGCTTTAAACAGACCAGCCTTTTTGAAGATCCCCAAAAAGAGATTAAGCAAGAACGAGCTGCAGCAATCAAACGGCAACGGGATCAAAAACTCCAAGCAACAATCCTTAAACTGCAACAAAAGCTTGGCGATAAGAATGTTATTCTTCACCTGGGAGATTTGCGGAAGGGATCAACAACGAAGGAAAGAAATGACCAAATTGGGGGACACTGGGCATAATGATAGATGAAAAGAAAATAATTGAACAGAAATTATTTAGCGACACTTCTCGGTATAATGACATTATTAATCGTCCTTACCAACCATCAAAGGGGCATTTACCAATGCTTCGCTCTGATCGTGCTGGGCAGTTTGCGCCCTTTGCTGCCTTAACGGGGTTTGGCAATTTGATCCAAAAAAAGGCTGAAATATACACTCATAAAAAATATCTCTCGGCAAGCGCGGAACGTCAGATTATAAAGAAACTTCAAATGTTAGCCGGGACAAAAAGCACGGTTACTATTAACTACTTTAATGATGAGGTCGGGCTTTACGAAGAATTCCGTGATCAGGTATCAACTGTTAAAGTTGAACGGGGAAAAGTTTTCTTTAATCAGCGGCCAGCAATTGCGATTGCTAATATTAAGGAAGTTCGTTAATTATAGGTGCTGTATAATAGTGGAGATGCATGTAATAGGGGTTTGTTAAAGAGGGAGTAACTTTGAGAGCAATTTGGCGTAATCTCTGTCAATATTCAAGAAATTTTTGGCAGCATTGGGTATCATTTATTATTTTGTTTGTAGGGATGGATCTAGCTAACCAGCTAGTCTTCATCCCAATTTTTCGGTTAACGGCAACCTATATTTTACAAGCTGGGGGAATACCGTTTATTTCTTACCAGAATATCGGGATATTAATAACTCAACATACCCTGGTTGTAATTGGTTTGTTAATCGAATTAATTCTCTTACTGTTGGTAATTTATTGGCAGTTTGCATTTCTTTTATTAGGACTACGTTTAATTTTAGGTGGTCAGATTAGCCTTAAGCGGTTACTGAAGGAATCTTGGTTAGCAATGCAGAATATTCGACCAGGATCCCTTCCGTTATTGCTTCTTTACTTTATTCTAGTTCTTCCGTTTGTGGATCTTGTATTCCGCACACCATTATTATCAAAGGTTCAAATTCCTGAATTTATCCTTGACTTCATGACACGAAATAGTGTGTTACTGACGATCTTAATTATTTTTTATATTATCATTACGATTCTAGGGATTCGGTTGATTTTAACTTTACCATTGATGATTTATCGCCAGTACCGAACACGACAAGCACTAAGAGAAAGTTGGCAATTAACCAGTAAACTTAAGTGGTGGCAGTATATAAAACAACTAATCGTCCTTGGATTAATTACGGTTATTATTTTGGCCCTCTTCTACTTATTAATTTACGGCTTGCAATCAATTATGGATCTATTTCCCGGGAAATTAGCATTCATGGCGGCAATCTTTAATCTAACCTTGGTCCAAGTAGTGAGTGAACTATTAACAATTTGGACAGGAATGATTGCTTTACAAATTGTGATTGGCCTGGTTGATGATTTTCTAGCAGGCAAAGGGCGCCTAAGAAGAGTTGGTTGGTTAGGGTGGTCAACGCTTGGTATGATGGTTGTTGTCCTCGGTGGCCTAGCCATTGCTAATAATTATTACTACCTCAAAGGAACAGGGATGACACGGCCTGTTACGATTTCTCACCGTGGTGTGGCAGAGAAAAATGGGGTTCAAAATACTATCCCAGCAATGGAAAAGACGCATCGACTAAAACCAACTTATGTTGAGATGGATGTTCATGAGACTAAGGATCACAAGTTTGTTGTTCTCCATGATGAAAACCTTAAAGAATTAACGGGAGTCGACAAAACGCCACATGAATTGACGTTGGCTCAATTAACAAAATTGCCAGCTCGCGAGAATGGTCATCAGGCTAAAATTGCCAGTCTTGATCAATACCTGAATGCTGCAGAAAAGCTTCACCAAAAATTATTGGTTGAGGTAAAAACTACCCCGCAAGATTCAAAGGGAATGCTCAAACGCTTTAACCAGCAATATGGTAAGAGGATTATTAAAGATCATGATTTGGTACATTCGCTTGATTATCGCGCCATAGCTGGTTTAAAACAACTGAATCCAAAATTGAAAGTCCTTTATATCCAGCCTTATAACTTTTCTTACCCAAAGAGTGTTGCGGATGGATATTCAATGGAATATTCAACATTAAACTTTGAATTTATTAGGCAAGCTCAACGCCAGAAAAATGATGTTTACTCCTGGACTGTTAATGATCCAAGGGTGATGAAACAAATGATGTATGATCACGTTAATGGGATTATTACTGATAACTTAGGGGAACTAAACTCTGCAATTACCGGCTTCATGAATTCGACGAGTTACGCTAACCGAATCTTGAACTTCATTTTAGTGGTTCCTAATGCTGGTGGCTTAGAACCATAGAAAATTAGTATTCCTGAGAGTAAAAAAAGAGGTTAAGTACAAATGGTATATGATTTTAAACGAGAAGAACGATATTTTTATTTACCTGGCAAACGCGTTAAGTTAGTTGATATACCGAAAATGACCTATTTAGCAGTGAGTGGCCACGGAGATCCAAACGTTGAAGGTAGCGAATATAAACGGGCAATTGCAGCACTTTATGCCGTTGCCTATACGACTAAGATGAGTAAAAAAGGTGATCATAAGATTAAGGATTATTTTGACTTCGTAGTTCCGCCATTAGAGGGGCTCTGGTGGCAGGATGGTGTTACTGACGGAATTGACTATGGTCATAAGAAAAAGTTTCAGTTTATTGCCTTAATTCGGATGCCAGATTTTGTTAACCAAGCAGTTTTGAAATGGGCAATCCAGGAAGCATCCCACAAAAAGAAACAGGATTTTACCAACGTTAAGCTTCTTCAAGTAAATGAAGGAAAGTATGTTCAAGTAATGCATGTTGGTTCGTATGATGATGAACCACAGACGATTGCCAAAATGCACCAATTTATTACGAAAAATAAACTTGAAACTGACTTTAATTCTAAACGCCGTCACCACGAAATCTATTTGTCTGATCCAAGAAGAACGAAGGTAGAGAACCTGAAGACCGTTATTCGTATTCCGGTGAAGGTGAAAGAATAAGCAGGTATAAAATATAAATTTTGAA
This sequence comes from Limosilactobacillus avistercoris, assembly GCF_014836425.1. Classification (GTDB taxonomy): domain Bacteria; phylum Bacillota; class Bacilli; order Lactobacillales; family Lactobacillaceae; genus Limosilactobacillus; species Limosilactobacillus agrestimuris. The sequence goes on from NZ_JACSQW010000001.1 coordinate 102,864, forward strand.
AGTTCTAATTGTTTGAGTTCTACTGATATCGGTCATTATAATTATATTATAGTTATTAATATTTTTATATCGAAATGGGACGATGATAATTAAAACGAAACAAAAGAGTCCCCGCAAACTTTCCTTTATGTCGATTTACTTTTTAGGGATCAACGGGATTATTGGTTCAGGAATCTTCTTACTTCCACAAGCAATTTATAAAGATATGGACCTCGCCGGAGTATTAGTACTTCTTTTTTCTGCCGTAACCGTAAGTCTAATCGCACTTTGCTACGCAGATCTGGCTAGTCGTTTTAGTAATTCTGGTGCTGCATGGATCTATTCTTATAATGCTTTTGGCCGTTTTGGGGGCTTTGAGGTAGGAATTTTCGTGTGGTTTATGGGGTGTTGTACAGAGGCCGCCGAAATAGTTGCCCTTTTAACAACCCTAAAAAGTTTTCTGCCTGTTTTTAATAATAATTGGCTATATTATTCGAGTGTCTTTGGGTTAATTATCTTCCTTATTCACTTTGCCCATTTTTCTCCGGTAATTCCTAAAGCTGCGACAACTGGGGCAATGCCGTTGATTAAGCATTTTGGCTCAGCCTTTAGTGTTACTTTTTATATGTTTGCTGGCTTTTCATTTATTCCGATTGCTGCAAAACAGATGGAAAAACCAGAGAAAAACATCCCACGAGTGCTAGTAGCCGTAATGATTAGTGTTACTGTTCTTTACGGCCTGGTAATGATTGTTGCAATTGGGATCTTAGGACAAAAAACCGCTTGGTATAGCACCCCGATTGCTCAAGCCTTTAAGAGCAGTGTAAGTGAGTGGGGATATATATTGATAATTGTTGGAATACTCATCAGTATTTTTGGAGTAGCATTTGCAATGTCCTTCGATAATCTGTCACTAATATCTTCACTGGCCAGTGAACACCAAATGTTGCCTAAATGGATTGGTAAGAAAAACCGGTATGACGCACCATGGGTTGCAATTTCTTAACCGCGATTGTATCAGCATTTCTTGTTACCCAATCATACCTATTCTTAGTGTCATGTATTGTACTGACTTGTTTTATTCAATATGTTCCATCAATTTTGTCAGTAATTAAGTTTGAACATACGGGAAAATTTCCAAGTCATGGATTTAAGCTCCCCGGAAAATATATCATTCCGGTTGCTGCCTTGATAATTTCTGCTTACATGATTACTAACTTTACTCTGAAAACCTTGCTAGTTGCTGCGGTGGTAGCTGTCTTAGCTGCTATTCCATATTTCTTTATGAACCGTTACAATAAGGAGAAAAAAGCTGACTAACGATATCAAATGTAATAATTAGGAAGCAAGGAACTGTGAATATCTTTTACAGTTTCTTGCTTTTTAAGTTTGCTTTAGGATTTCCATATCATTAAGGGACTTTTGAAAAGATTGTTATAATGGAGAGTGTTTAGGATATTAAAAATAATAAGGAGTGTTGATCAATGACGATCTATGGCCCTTACGAAGAAACGTTAAATAATATTCTTTTCGATGTGGAGAAACGAATTCGGCAATTAAACCAACAAGAAATTGACAAACATCAACCAAAATTATATGAACACTTAATTGGTCGGGTAAAAACGCCAGCAAGTATGGAAGAAAAATGCCAAAGAAAGAATTACCCTTTAACGGTTGAATCTGCTTTGCGTAAGTGTCGGGATGCTGTCGGGATCCGGATAGTTTGTAATTTTATTAGTGATATCGATCGTTGCCTAGCAATTTTACGGAACGTTGATTGGTGTTCGGTCATTAAAGAAAAGGATTATATTTCAAATGCGAAGCCAAATGGTTACAGGAGCTACCATTTAATTTTGGATGTGATTGAGGATTATCGGGATGTGGATGGCCACCTGCCGGGTCATTTTTATGTAGAAATTCAATTGCGAACAATTGCGATGGACTCTTGGGCAAGTTTAGAACATGAAATAAAGTATAAGCATAATGTTAAAAACCCGGAGCGGATTGGCAAAGAACTAAAGCACTGTGCCGACCAACTGGCATCCTGTGATATTCAGATGGAAACCATTCGGCAATTAATTCAAGAGGATTAGGTGATAGTTTAAAATGAGAATTTTACTCGCTGAAGATGAAGAACAGCTGGCTCGAGTTTTAAAAATGGCCATGGAACAATCTAACTATCAGGTAGATGCTGTTAATAATGGTCAAGAGGCAGTTGAACTTTCAAAGAAAAATGCTTATGACATCATTATTTTAGACATTATGATGCCAGTAAAAGATGGAATTGAAGCTCTAAAAGAAATTCGAGCTGGTGGTGATCGGACTTATATTATGATGCTAACGGCGATGTCTGAAGAGGATGACCGGGTCAATGGCCTCGATTCCGGTGCCGACGATTATTTAACAAAGCCATTTTCACTAAAAGAATTGCTCGCACGGCTCCGTTCACTAGAGAGACGGACGAATGATTATAATGATGAGAATTTAGAGTTTGCCGATTTGCACTTAGACAGTAACGAGCAGGTTCTCGAAAGTAGTAATTCAATTAGCCTTTCACGAGAAGAGACACGGATGTTAGAATACTTCATCCTTAATTCCGGAAAAAAGTTAACAACTGCCGACTTAATTAACCATGTCTGGAATGCTGGCGATAATGAAGCTGACCCGGAAGAAGTGTGGATTAATATTTGCTACTTGCGACAAAAATTGCAGTCTATTCAATCGAAAGCAAAGATTATTGGTGAAAAAGGCGGACCGTATCTCTTAGAAGGGTGAGTAATCATGATTCGACACTTTCGGGAACAATTTATTATCTTTTCAACGTGTGCTTTACTCTTGGTTATTATTACAATCGTTGGGAGTATTAGTTCAGTCACTTACTTTCGGGCTCACCAAGAAGTAAATTCTATTTTGATGATCCTTAGTAAAAATGAGGGTAAGATGCCGGCACGGATGTCTCCCAGTCCCCTGCAAATATTTACGCAGCCCCAGTTTACCCGGGAAAGTTTGTCCCAGTACCGATACTTTAGTGCGACACTTAATAAGCAAGATCAGCAGATGAAGGTTGATGACGACCATATTCTCTCTGTTTCACCAGCAGAAATTCAAAAGCTAACGCAGCGAGTTCTCAAACGTCACCGAACTCAAGGACGCGTATTTTATAAACAAACAGTGTATGCTTACCGGGTAAAGGAAATTAGTAAACAGACCAATGTTGTCTTTCTTGATGAAAGCCTAATGTTATCAAAAGCGCGAGAGGTAACATACCTAGGAATTCTTTTAGGAATAGTTAGCCTTCTGCTATATACGACTGTCCTTGTCCTTTTTTCAAAATCGGCTATCCGACCAATTATTCAAGCAGAAAGGCGGCAAAAGGAGTTCATTACCAATGCAGGACATGAGCTTAAGACACCGCTAAGTGTTATTTCAGCTAACACCGAAATGCAGGAATTAATGAACGGTGAAACTGATTTGACGAGGAGCACGAAAGAACAAGTTGGTCGCCTTACCAAATTAATCAATTACTTTGTCTCCATGGCTCGGCTTCAAGAACAACCACAGATGACTCTTTCGGTAATTAATGCTAGCCAAATTACTAACCAGGTTGCTGAGAACTTTAAAAACGTTATCATCCAGGATGGTAAGCACTTTAAGAAGTCGGTGACTCCGGGGTTAATGATCAAGGCGGATGAACATTATTTTTACGAATTAATCAGTATCTTATTGGATAATGCAAATAAGTATTGTGATCCGCATGGTGACATTTACCTTAACTTAAGGCTTGGTAGACGGCGAAAGAACGTCCTCCTTTCTGTAACCAATTCATTTGCGGCTGGAAAGGATATTGACTATCAGCGGTTCTTTGAACGTTTCTACCGTGAGGATAAAGCCCGGACAATTAACGAAAAAAAGTCGGGTTACGGGATTGGTTTATCAATGGCCCAAAGCATTGTTAAAAATTTTGGTGGACAGATTAAGACTAGTTATTCAAATGGCAAAATTTCGTTTATTATTACCATCAAGCGAGCCAATCAGAAGTTAAATAGTAGTAAACAGGAGGAAACGCAATGAAACTAACGGAAGCAATTAATTCTCGCCACTCGACCCGGAAGTTTACTGACCGGCCAGTTGAACAAGATGTCATTAAGAAAATTATTCAGTTAGCTCAACGAGCACCATCATGGGTTAACTCACAGCCATGGCAGGTGTACTGCGCGATGGGTGATTCTTTAGCGCAGATAAAAACTGCCTACCATAAAGAAGACCTTGCCGGAAATCATGGTCATCCAGACTTGGCAGTAATGTCACGAGATGACTGGAGTCTAGAAATACAGGAAAATATGAAAAAGTGGCGTCACGGAATAGTGCATCACTTTGCGACATTTGAAGAAGCTCATGATCAAATGACGACTGCCAGTAATACCCTTTATAATTCGCCCGTAATCCTTTATATTACGATTCCACTGGCATCTCCGGACTGGTCAATTTTTGATGCCGGTGCCTTTGCGGAAAATATAATGTTAGCGGCAACGGATCAAGGTTTAAGTTCAATTCCAACTTATAACAGTGTCCGCTTTCCAGAAATTCTTCACCGACTTCTGAATGTTCCTGAAGATGAGCGCTTTATTGTAGGAGTTTCACTCGGTTATGAGGATGAGTCAAAGATTAATAGTTACCGATCTGAACGCCGCCCGTTAGGTGAAGTATTGCATTTTTGCGATTAAAAATAACCCAAGACTAGCTTAGAGTTGTATGAATTACTCTGAATAAGTCTTGGGTTATTTATGTGTGATATGTAGTAGGGGAGTGTGGTCAAAACAAGCTCGCCAGGAACTTGCTAGCGATTCTACGGTAAATAAGTCAAAACGTGTTCGGCCTAAGCTCCCTCAAGCTAACGACCTCCCCCTCTGACGACGAACGTCATTCGGTGGAGAAATCGTTAGCCACCGGGAGCTTTTAACGGCCTCGCACTCTATTTTTAGTAATCCCCATTCATAATTGAATTTTTGACGATGACGTAATCGACGTGGCGAATGGATTCAAGGTCGCGACCACCGGCGTATGAAATTGAGGATTGAAGATCTTCTTGCATTTCACGAAGAGTGTCCTTGATTGAACCACGGTAAGGAACAAGCATCTGCTTTCCTTCAACATTTCGGTAAGCGCCCTTTTGAACTTCGGAAGCGGAACCCCAGTATTGCTTATACCGTTTACCATCGATCGTGATTATGTGGCCTGGTGATTCGAGGTGACCAGCAAGCATTGAACCGATCATTACCATTGAAGCACCAAAACGAACTGACTTAGCGATATCGCCATTATGACGAATTCCCCCGTCGGCGATGATTGGCTTTTGGGCGGCCTTTGCACAAAGGCGGATTGCGGCAAGTTGCCAGCCACCGGTTCCAAAACCAGTCTTTAGCTTGGTAATGCAAGCTTTTCCTGGACCCACACCAACTTTAGTGGCATCTGCACCCGCATTTTCTAAGTCACGTACTGCTTCTGGGGTCGCAACGTTTCCGGCAATTACAAAGGCGTTTGGCAAGTTCTTCTTAATGTATTGGATCATCTTGATAACAAAGTCAGAATGACCATGAGCAACATCGATCGTAACGTATTCTGGATCTAAATGTTCGGCTTTTAGCTGATCGATAAAGTCGTATTCAGCATCCTTAATGCCAACTGAAATGGATGCAAAAAGCTTGCGATCGTGCATCCGTTTGATGAATCCGGCACGTTCTTCTGGTTCAAAACGGTGCATCACATAAAAGTAGTCATTTTGGGCAAGCCAAACAGCGAGGTCTTCGTTAATAACACTTTCCATATTAGCTGGTACTACAGGGATCTTGAATGTCTTGGGACCAAACTTGATACTGGTATCGGCCTCTTTTCGACTTTTAATAATACACTTGTTTGGGACTAATTGGATGTCATCGTAATCAAATGTTTGCACGAGAACAGCTCCTTTACTTTCTTAAAAATTCCGTATGCTATTATGCACTGTTTATTAATTGTCGTCAACTAAAAAATCGGACAATTATAAAAATACCTAGAAAAAATGTTCGTTATCTTCTTGACGACTAATCCGAAGTTCGGTAGTATAATGAAGTAAAAACGTCTTTTACAAATTAATACTTTGAGGTGAAAAGATAATGTCATCAGTTGTAATTGTTGGTAGTCAATGGGGAGACGAAGGGAAAGGTAAGATGACTGATTACCTTAGTCAAGAAGCGGATGTAGTTGTCCGCTCCCAAGGGGGAAACAATGCCGGACATACAATTGCGTTCGATGGCAAGAAGTTTGCTTTGCGGCTTGTGCCATCCGGGATCTTTGGTAAGGATAAGTTAGCGGTGATTGGTAATGGTGTTGTTATTAACCCACCTGCACTATTGAAGGAGTTGCACTACCTTCAAGATAACGGTATTGACATTTCCGGATTACGGATTTCTAGTCGTTCCCACGTTACGTTCCCTTACCACATTCTCTTGGACAAGTGCCAAGAAGCAGCTAAGGGTGATCACAAGGTTGGGACAACTAAGAACGGGATTGGACCTACATATATGGATAAGGTTTCCCGTGTTGGTATCCGGATGTGTGATTTGTTAGAAAAGGATACCTTTGAAACTAAATTACGGCGAAACTTAGCTGAAAAGAACGAATTATTCACCAAGTTGTACCATGTTGACCCAATTAACTTTGATGATATTTTCGAAAGCTACTATAAATACGGTCAAGAATTAAAGAAGTACGTTACTGATACTTCACGGATCGTCAATGACGCATTAGATAGTGGTAAGAAGGTTCTTTTTGAAGGTGCGCAAGGGGTAATGCTTGATGTTGATCAAGGAACCTACCCATACGTTACTGCTTCAAACCCAATTGCCGGTGGGGTATGTACCGGTGTCGGTGTTGGCCCTAACAAGATCAATACAGTAGTAGGAATTTGCAAGGCTTACTCAACTCGTGTTGGTGCTGGTCCATTCCCAACAGAATTAACTGATGAGATCGGCGACCGGATTCGTGAAACTGGTCATGAATACGGAACAGTTACTGGTCGGCCACGTCGGGTTGGTTGGTTTGATAGTGTCGCAATGCGTCATGCACGTCGGGTTTCCGGTTTATCTTGCCTAAGCTTGAACCTTTTAGATGTCTTAACTGGTTTAAAGACCGTTAAGATTTGTAAAGCTTACAAGCTTGATGGAAAAGAAATCGATTACTACCCAGCTAGCTTGAAGGAACTCGATCGTTGTGAACCAGTTTACGATGAACTTCCAGGATGGGATGAAGACATCACTGGCGTAAAGAAGTTCGAAGACTTACCAGTAAATGCTCAAAACTACCTTAAGCGAGTTAGTGAATTATCAGAAACACCATTAGCAACTGTTTCTGTTGGTGCTGACCGGATCCAAACCATCATTGTTAAGGATCCATGGGAACTTTAAAAATTAGGAAGCTGGGAATTAATCTTTTTCAAGAGCCTGTTAGGATTCCCAAAATTAGACTCTATGAGTTCAGAAACTATTAGTAACGGATAAAGGGTGAGAAAATTTTTCCTCACCCTTTTTTCGATCGACACCAATTATCAATCGAATCATTTTAAAAATATAGTTATATCTTTGTACAATGGAAAGGAGAAAGTTACTTTTATTGTTTGATTATAAGGAAGTGTTTGATAATGAAATTTGTATCTTGGAATGTTGACGGCTTTAAAGCAATCTTAAGACATGGTTTTCGTGAGACAGTAACTAATTTAAATCCTGATATCTTTTGTGTTCAACAAACACGGTTGCAACCCGATGAGATCGAATTTGAACTACCGGGTTACCACCAATACTGGAACTATGCTGAAAGAAAAGGGTATGCGGAAACTGCGGTTTTTGCCAAGGAGAAGCCACAGAAGGTAACTACTGGAATTAATAATCCAGAATTTGATCGTGAAGGAAGAACAATCACCCTTGAGTATCCTAATTTTTACTTTGTGACTACTTATGTACCATTTTCGGGTGAGAAACTACAAAAATTAGCAGAACGGCAAAAGTGGGATCAAGCATTCTTAGACTACGTAAGAGATCTTAATAGTAAAAAGGAGTCATCATTGGCGGCGGCATGGGAGTTGCTTACCAGCCAATTGACCTTGCCGAACCGGCTGAAAATCACCACCATGCTGATTTTATAGCGGAGGAACGGAACGACTTTGGTAAGCTGTTAGATGCTGGCTTTACTGATACCTTCCGCTACCAGCATCCCGATAAGAAGGGTGCTTATACTTGGTGGAGATACCGCTATGATGCACGAGCACAAAATGTTGGCTGGCGACTGGATTACTTCCTGGTTTCAAACGCTCTTGATAGTGAGATTAAGGATTCTAGCATCTTGACAAACATTACTGGTTCTGAACATTGTCCGATCGAGCTAGTAGCAAGTGTAGATCCTGACTAGGACTACGAAGGAGCTAGTATTCCTCGTGTGCTATAATGCAGACGGACAAACGAGGATAAATGGAGGATATTATGGCAAAACCAGTTTTAAAAATTCAGAGACATAACCTGGATTGGCTTTTAGGAAAATCACTTGATAGTAACGAACTGATTGCTCGTTACGGCATTTCCGCAACCGATAACGGCAAAGATATTACGAATAAGGTGACCTTTAATACGACCCAAGTTGATCTTGAACACCAGGGAGAATACCCGATTGCGGTTACAGTAATGAATAGTGAGGGTGAAACCGAGTCTGCTCGGATAATGATCAATATCAAGACCCGGGAAGAACTTGATCAGGTATCTAATGGTAATCAACGGACAAATACACCGAAGAAGCGTCACCGTGCATGGATCGTCGCAATCGTTGTTGTGATTGCGCTTGCTATTATTTGGTGGGCACTTGCGGCAATTCATGGGCATAATGAAGAACAGCAAGCAAACAATGCTGAACAAAGTAGTCAGATTATTAATAACTCAAGTAGTATTAATAAGTTAAGTTCAGACAATCAAAAGCTTGCTGAGCAGGTTGCGGCTCTTCGTGGTGCTGCTCGACAATACGAAAAGGACCATAACCAACAGGAGCTTCAGAATCAGCTTAACAATATTTCAAACCAAAACCAGCAAATTGAAGGCCAATTAAGTAGTAATTCTGCTAAGCAAAAGTTAAATGACGTTGACCAAGTGATCAACCAGTTGCAACAGGATCCTTCTAATGCCAGTTCGACGGTTAATGACTTAAAGAATAAGGATGGATTTGGTGAAATCTGGAATAACGTTACTTCACTAATGCAATCCTGGTTAAACGATCATACTAGTAGTTCCTCCAGTAATGCTAACCAATGATTTTATTGACAGGCTTAGGTGAGACGCTTAAAATACTTGTAATAAGAGAAATATCGCCTTTAACCTGATTCCGTGAAATCAAGAAGGAACAAATAAGTAACTAAACCCTTCCTCACAGATTCAGTGAAGAAGGGTTTTTAGAATAAATGGATTAAGGGGAAGTGACCAGGATGGCCCATGAAATTGTTGATGGATCAAGTATGCAACGGGCATTAACACGAATTACTTACGAAATTATCGAACAGAATAAAGGGGTCGAAAACCTTGTCTTTGTAGGGATTAAGACCCGGGGAGTTTACCTTGCAGAGCGTCTTGCGAAGCGATTAAACCAACTGGAGAACGTCGAAGTTCCGGTTGGGGCGTTAGATATTACCTTATACCGGGATGATCGTCATATTCCTGATCACCATAAGGAACCAACCGTGAAGACATCTTCATTAGGGATCGACATTAATGATAAGCATGTCATCCTGGTTGATGACGTTCTCTTTACAGGACGGACAGTTCGGGCAGCCCTAGATGCTCTAATGGACATGGGACGTCCACAAGAAATTTCACTTGCTGTTTTGGTTGATCGGGGTCACCGTGAATTACCAATCCGACCTGATTTTGTTGGGAAGAATATCCCAACTGCAATGAATGAGACTGTTCATGTAGCTGTTGAAGAATACGATGGTCATGAAGATATTACAATTGAACACCATGAATAAATTACAATAACCATTTAATCTGCTCCAGAGAGGGCGAAACGGTGTTGGAAACAAGAAAGCACCAGGACCCTCTCTACAGAGTTCTGGTGCTTTTTTAAGGAGGAAAATTATGGAACGTTTTGAACCAATTGTTGCAATCGATGTCCCGGATAAACGGAAGGCAGTCCAATTGTTTGACAAGCTTTCTAACGATACTGATCATATGCCAATTATTAAGATTGGGATGGAGCTTTTCTATGCATTTGGTCCCGGCATTGTAAAGCAAGCAAAGGAGCGTGGCTTCAAGGTATTTCTTGACCTTAAGGCGCATGATATTCCGAATACGGTTGAACGGGCAATGGCTCAACTTGGTCGGTTAGGGGTCTCTTTTGTTACTGTTCACGCTGCTGGTGGAAGTGAGATGATGAGGGCCGGTCTTCGTGGATTGAAACAGGGAGCTGCTGAAGCCGGAAATTCTGTTCCAAAGATGTTGGCAATTACCCAGTTGACATCCATTGATGAAACAATTCTCCACGATGAGCAACGGGTACCTGGTACGGTTATGGACTCAGTGCAAAATTATGCCCGCTTAGCTGATGAGAGTGGCTTGGCAGGAGTAGTTTGTTCTGCTAAGGAAATCGCGGCAATCCGTAAAGTCACTAATCCAGACTTTCTTTGCATCACTCCTGGTATTCGGCCAGATTTAAATACTCATGATGATCAAAAACGGGTTGTTACCCCTCGTCAAGCTGCTGAAATGGGGAGTAATGGCATTGTTGTTGGCCGGCCGATTACCCAAAGTGCTGATCCAGTAGCTACATACAAACAGATTCGCCATGATTTCTTGGGCGATTAATAGTTAAAGGGTGAAGCTGGGAATTAACTTTCCCGGAGGGACGGTTGACTAACCTAGAACGATGAATGATGATGAAATCATCAGAGTCGTTCGTAGTTAGGCTCGAGTCCCTCAGTTAATTCCCGCGATTGGACTCTATAAGTTCGGAGACTATTAGTGACAAAAAGAGGGTGAGAAAAAGTGATTTTTCTCACCCTCACCCTTATTCTTTTAATTTTCAGCTTAGTTTATTTCTTCAAATAATGGAACCTTTCAAGGAGTTCGCGAGACCGCTGATCGGCAGGACGGTAACCAAGCTTGAAAGAGTGCTTAAAGTACATCATGTTGTAAAGAAGGGCGAACACGATTGAAGTCCACGGGAATTGCATTAACCAGTTCAAACCAAAGAACAATACTACTAACGCGTAATCGAGATCAAGAACGATCATTAGGAAAAAGTTATAGTAGTCACCCCGGAAGAGTGCTGGCAAAGGACCAAACCAGAGTGTTGTCCATGAAATTCCCACTTTGGCAATCCTAATCTGCCCCTGATCATTAACAATCTTGGCATAATTCGGTGGCAATGGGAGATTATTAAGATCAAACGGATTTTGGTTATTGTTATTGTTGTTACCAAATGGGTTTTGCATTGATCTTCTCCTTCTTTCTTACTTATAAGTATAAATTTTAACACAAACTCACGACAAGTCCTAATTTCACTGCTTTCAGTATGTTACACTTAACCTGTTAACGTAGAAAAGGAGAAAAGCAATGTTATTCTTTCTGAACGATAATATTCAGCATAACAAGTCAGGAATTGAACACGCACAAATTAAGCGATTGCACCTGTTTGAAATGTTTAATGAATCTGCCAAAATTGTTACCCGGAAGTACTCCAACGAGCTTCACATGGTAACCGAAGAGGCGGGGATTGCTGATGAAGACTTTGTAAACTTATTTGATTATTTCCAAGATGCCCGGATCTTTCCCCAGAAGGACGTCACCATTAAAGATCTAGATATTGATCCTACGTGGGACCGGAAAGCTGATGGGATTAATTATAACTATTACCGCAACGGGAACCGGATCATGTATGTTCGGCGACGGAATGATAAGGAAAAACATATTATCAACCTTCAATACTTCGATCATTACGGTAAGTTATTGAAAGTTAGTTGGTATGATAACCGTGGCTTTATTTCGGTTGAACAGGTTTACGACTGGGATGGTAACATTGCGACCGAAAACTACATGCGGCCGGATGGAACGGTTGCCATTCAACTGGAACACCAAAAGAATAAGCGGGATAAGGTAATCGATACTTACCACCTCTTTAATTACAAGGGCCATGATTATCAATTTGCCAACCTTGATGAATTGACCCGGTTCTTCTATGACGAGTTAGTGACCGATCCAGAATTGACGAACAGTGAACCAGTAGGATTAGTTGTCGACCGGTCATACGAAGTTGGTTGGTCGGTGCTTCACATGAAACATCGGGTATTCCGGGCAATGCAATTGCATAATGATCACGTTAATGACAACAGTGATATGTTGCATTCAACCTTGAACTACAACTATACCTGGGGCCTGAACCATATTAAGGACTGGGATGGAATTATCACCCTTACCCCACAACAACAAAAGGATGTTAAGGACCGGTTTGCTAAGTATGGTACTAAGATTTACCGAATCCCTGGACCAATCGTTCCGAAGGCAGTCTTGGAAGCTGATCACGTGCCATTTGAAAAGCGGACAAAGAACCAAGTGGTCATGGTTGCTCGGCTTTCGCCAGAAAAGCAACAGGATCAACTACTCAAGGCTTGGCCACAAATCTTAGCCAAGGTTCCTGAAGCGAAGCTCGACTTCTGGGGCTATGCTAATGATAACTTTGATAAGACATTGAAGAAGATCGTGAAGGACGAAAAGTTGGAAAGTTCTGTTACCTTCCATGGCTATACCAATGATCCAAATGCGGTCTACAATGATGCTCAATTATTAATCTTGCCGAGTCGGGCAGAAGGATTGCCACTATCATTAGTGGAGGCTCAATCACATGGTCTGCCGATCATTGCTAATGATATTAAATATGGTCCTGCCGATGTTGTGATTGATGGTCAGGATGGCTTATTAACAACCAATGGTGACATCGATGGCCTGGCAAAGGCAATTATTAGCCTGTTGACTGACCAGGAAAAGCTGGCCAAGTTTAGCGAAAATGCCTACAAAGATAGTGAACGTTACTCCGAACCGAACGTGATGAAGTTGTGGAATGAACTAGTCGATGATATGAAAGCAAAGGAGGCCGCTAACTAATGTTCTTTTTCGTTAACCAATACCTATTAAGCAACGACTCGAGTATTGAACACGCCGAAATGAAGCGGCTGAAGCTCTTTAAAGATCACCATGTCGAAGCAAAGTTAGTTACCCGAAACTACGACCAAATTATCCATGCCACTTTGAAGCGGTTTGGGTTGACTGATGACCAACTGGTTAATATGTATGACTTCTTTGCGGGAACCACAGATTACCAAGGGCACGACCTGCACGTTAGCGATCTGAATCTGCCAATTGAATACCAAGTTGGCACCGGGAACAACTACCAGGAAGTCAAAGATGGCGACCGTCTAATCTGTATCGTCTACTTTACTGGAGGAACAGTGGGGCTTGTTAACCACATTGACTGGTTCGATGTTGCTGGAAACATCAACCTCCGACAACAGTACGATCTCCGGGGCTTTAAGTCGGTTGACCAATTCTTTGGCGAAGACGGTCAAATTAGTTTTGAACGTTACTACCGTCCAGACCAATCACTTTACATGGAACGATACTACGTTAAGTCAGTGCAAAACACCCCGATTAACTCCTTGAATGTTTTGAAAAACTACAACGGGAAGGATCGCTTCTTTGACAGTGAAGAAGATCTTTTTGCTTTCTTCCTTGATGAGTTAAACAAGGTGAATGGTGAAAATAACGTCTTTATTGCTGACCGGCCAGCGATGGCAATCCAGCCAGTAATGAACATGCAGACAGCAGCTAAGAAGTACTTGTGGATGGCGATGAACCACGTTAATGATGGCGATAACCTGAAGAATGGACCGTTAAATGTCATGCTCCAAGCGCCATTAACCACTGAGTTAAACAAGTGGGACGGGATTATTACAATGACGGAAGCCCAGGCTGAAATGATCCGGAAACGCATCGGTGATAAGAAGCCGATTTATGCGATTAATGGTGTTCCAGTGAAGACTGATCGTCAGCGAGCTGACATGAAGTACCGGATTGCTGGACAAATGATCTATGTTGGTCGACTAGGTGAGGACAAACAAACCGGTAAGTTAATTGACATCTTTATCCGGGTCCACAAGCAGGTACCGAACGCTAAACTGACCCTCTATGGTTACGGTAGTCCGGACGATGTTAACCGTTACAAGAAGCGGGTTAATGATGCTGGATTGACTGGGGTGGTTGTCTTTGCAGGTTACCAAGTTGATCTGGAGGCGCCTTACAATACTGCCCAGTTATTCGTCGATACTAGCCGGATCGATGCTCAGCCATTAGCGATGGGAGAAGCGTTGAGCCACGGGGTTCCCGTTGTTAGCTATGACTACCTGTATGGCCCAAGTGAACTGATTGAAAGTGGTGTTAATGGGGAATTAATTCCGCTAAACAACGCCAAAAAGTTTGAAAAGGCAGTTGTTAAGATCTTGACTGATCCACAGCTCCTCCAAAAGTTGAGCACGGGGGCATACGATCACCTTGATGGGATTAGTAACCTTAATACGTGGAAGCAATGGACTAAGTTGCAAAGTAAGTAAATTTAAGTATTCGAAAAAATCGGTGTGGTTTTTCCCTTAGAGAAAAGCTGCACCGATTTTTTATTTTACTTTCTTAACGACAACTTAACGACCGCTTCACAACGGGTGGTTTGTGGCATCATGTCGATTGGTTGGATATAGTCAACATGGTAGACGCTGGTTAGGCGACGAAGATTCCGGGCGAGGGATGCCATGTTACAAGAAATGTAGGCAAACTTAGCTGGGCGTTCTTTGATGATCTGTTCGATTAGTTGGTCATCCAGTCCCGTCCGTGGTGGATCGACAACCAAGGCATCAAAGTGGTGGCCTTCTTTCCGCCAGCGAGGGATCACTTCTTCGGCTGCTCCGACTTCATAGTGGGCGTTTGTGATTCCGTTCAGTTCAGCGTTTTGCTTGGCATCCTCTACGGCTTCAGGGATCGTTTCCATCCCCCAAACCTCCTTCACCTGGTTAGCGAGGGAAAGACCGATTGTCCCGATTCCGGCATAGGCATCGACGAGGTGATCGTTAGGGGTTAATTCCAGTGCCTTAGCTGCTTCTTCGTAAAGAGTTTCTGTTTGTTCAGGATTTAATTGTAAAAATGACCGTGCGGAAAGCTTAAAGTCCAGTCCCATCAAACTTTCCGTAATGTATTCGTCACCCGCTAAATGAATCATTTGGTCACCCCAAACTAATGGGGTATCACCAGGATTAACGTTTTGCATTACTGAAATGACTTCGGGTAGTTGTTCAGCAATGGCATCCAGTAACTGGTGCTTATGGGGTAACTTCGCGGTGTTGGTAATTAATGTTAGTTGTAACTCACCAGTGGCCCGTGATTCCCGGACAACCAGGGTCTTAATGATCCCACTATTATGTTCCTCGTCATAGACCGGAATTGCGAGTTCTTCGATTAACTTTACCATGGTCTGAATAACTTTCATCGTGGCGGGCATCTGAACGGCACATTCAGACATGTCAACCAAGTCATGGCTTTGCGCCTTGTATAATCCGGCGGCAACGTGGCCATCGATCATCCTGACCTGGAAAGTGGCCTTGTTTCGGTAACCATATTCCTGTGGTGCCGCAATGGTTGGGCGGACGTCATATGCCCGGTAGCCATATGGTTGGAATTTTTCGAGACTATCCAAAACAACTTGCCGTTTAAACCGGAGCTGTGCTGGGTAAGCCAACTTTTCTAGTTCGAAACCACCGGCAATGTCTGCATAGTCATCCCGTGACTCAACCCGATCACGGCTTGCTTTGCGGAGCCGGTGGATTTTAGCTTCAAGGAAGCGGGGATGAACAGTGGTAACTTCTGCAACAACGACCTCATGAGGAAGGGCGCCGGGAACGAAGCAGACCTTGTGTTTAAAGTAGCCGATTCCTTGACCATTAACCCCAAGCCGGCGGATTGTGAGAGGAAAACGATTCCCTACCGCAACGTTAATATCCTGATGGCGACGACGTGAACGTGATTGAACCATAATTTTATCCGTTCCTTTCCAAAGATTGCTGTTCTATTCTAGCATATTTAATAAATTGGTGGATTTTGTAACTATAGCTAAATCTTTTAATTTTACCATTGTTTTTCTACATCTAGTTATAGTAGAATGATTGTGAAATGATAATCAATAATTAAAATACGAGGAAGTGACAAAACTTGAAAATTGCTGCAATTGCCGGGTCAAACGCTAACCGTTCCTATAATCGGATGTTATTAGAGTTTATGGCTCAACACTTTAAGGATCAAGATCAGATTGATGTGATTGATATTCGTCCTGTACCAATGTTTAGCGAAAACTTCAAGGGGGATGCTCCAGAAGTAATCAAGGACATCGATCGGCGAATCAAAGCGGCTGATGCTGTCATCATTGCTAGTCCAGAGTACAACCACTCAATTACGTCAGCATTGAAGAGTGTCGTTGAATGGTTATCCTACAATGTCCACCCTCTTGCTGGTAAACCAGTAATGACAATTGGTGCGTCCAAGCTTGACCAGGGTGCTTCACGATCACAAGTGCAATTGCGTGATATCCTGATCTCACCAGGAATCAACGCCCTTGTATACCAAGGTGACGAATTCTTCATGAGTAACGTTACTGATTTAATGGACGAAGAAGGGAACATCACGGATCAAGGAACAATTGGTTTCCTTGAAAAGTGCATGAAGGGATTCCGCTACTACGCTAAAGCAATCAACCA
Organism: Limosilactobacillus avistercoris; assembly: GCF_014836425.1. Taxonomy (GTDB): domain Bacteria; phylum Bacillota; class Bacilli; order Lactobacillales; family Lactobacillaceae; genus Limosilactobacillus; species Limosilactobacillus agrestimuris. The sequence goes on from NZ_JACSQW010000001.1 coordinate 119,695, forward strand.
AATGGAAAAGGAGATGGCTGAATAATGATGAAGATTCTTGCCTTTGCCGGAACCGACGCCGATTTTTCATATAACCGACTATTACTCCGCTTCATGAAGAAGCATTTTAAGCAAATGGCTGATATCGAGATCTATGAAGTCGGTAAGTTGCCACCATTTAGTGTTGATACCCCATTATCAGAACAAACTGAGGTCTGGAAGTTAAAACAAAAAGTTAAGGAAGCTGATGGACTTGTCTTTGCTACCCCAGAATATGACCACGGAATTCCTGCTGTCCTAAAGTCAGCGATGGAATGGCTCTCTTACCGGACAAAGGTCTTATCTGATAAGCCAGCGATGATCGTTGGGGTTGCTTATGGTCGTCAAGCATCCGCTCGTTCTCAAGTTCAAATGCGGCAGATCTTGATTTCACCTGACTGCAATACTAACCTTTTGCCAGGGAACGAAGTCTTGATTGGGAACGTCCGCAATACTTTTGCCAAAGATGGTCGTTTAATTGATCAAAAGGCCATCGATCAATTGGAAAAGAGTTTTGAACACTTTATCGAATATATCCAAATCTTTAAGAACGTAGAAAGGGAGGGGCTTAACATGGCCGTTAAACAACCAACGATCAGTGATGCATACATTAATTTCCCTACTGGTCGTTTAACACTAAAGGAAGTTCAACAGATTTTCAGTACAATCCCATTTGAAATTGACTTGATTGATAGCACTGACCACTTTGCATGGTACTCAGATAAGCCAAACCGGGAACACGTTCGGAATACTGCTTCTCTCGGTGAAACTGTCCAAGAATGTCATCCACCAATGGCTGTACCAGCAGTTATGAGCATTATCAATAGCTTCCGTGAAGGGAAGAAGGATGTTGTGACTCGGCCATTATGGATGAATGGTCACCGTTCATTAATCCAATACTACGCATTACGGGACATCAATGGTCACTACTTAGGAACAATTGAATTTACTGGTAATGTTGAATACATCTTGAACCTCTTTGAAAACGGTGCTTGGAGCAAGGATGCTACTACTGGTGCATCTAAGCATGATGATAATGAAGAAGCTGCCGAAGAAGAAATGGCCGTTGATGCATCAACTGGTGCTTCCGAAAGCGACGACGAAGAAGAAAGCCAATCATCAGCAAGTGATGTTGAAGAAGCAAGCGAAGATGTAGACGCATCAACTGGCACTTCTGAAACTGGCAGTGTTGATGCCGAAGACGAAACTGCTGATGCTTCTACCGGGGCTTCAGAAGCCGATGACTAATAATTTAACCCAACAACGTCATTCGTTGGTCCATCATGCGTTAGGAACGAAGATCGTCTTAACGCTTTTTGGCGATCGCTTTTACCCATTATTATCGCGATCAATGCGCTTGATTGACGAGTATGAAGATCGGTTGACGGTTAACCGTCCTCAATCAGAAGTGATGGATATTAACCACGCTGCTGGTCGGGAAGCAAAGATGGTGTCGCCATCGACCTACGAATTGATTAAATTAGCTGTGAAGTATAGTCGGGAAAACTTCGGCTTTAATGCCTTAATTGGTCCACTGGTGAAGCTGTGGAAGATTGGTTTCCAAGGAGCGCATATCCCAAGCGACAAGGAGATCCAAGAACGCTTAGCATTAATCGATCCTTATAAGGTAATTCTCGACGATGACTACCGGACTGTATTCTTGGAAGAACCGGGGATGGAACTCGATCTTGGGGGAATTGCTAAAGGTTACATTGCTGATCGGATCCGTGACTTCTGGCTCAAACAGGGCGTTGAAGCTGGGATTATTAACCTTGGTGGGAACCTCCTCTTTGTTGGCAAGTCACCTCGGCGTGCGGACGGTCAGTGGGTTATTGGAGTTCAGGATCCCCAATTGAGTCGAGGTGAAGATCTCGAAATCGTCCGGAAACCAGCGTGTTCAGCGGTTACCTCCGGGATTTATGAACGCTACCTGGAAGTCAACGGGAAGAAGTACCACCACTTATTAGATCCGCGGACCGGTTATCCACTAGAAACGGACCTTTCCAGTGTGACCGTGTTTACCGAACAGTCGGTAATGGGTGAAATCGAAGCCAAGCGGTTATTCTTCAATGGGCGACCGATTCCTGACTGGGAACAGCAACCCGGAAACCTGGGAGCAGTGTTTGTTAAACAAGATGAACAGGTCATTAACGTAAATAATGGTTAATTGAATTTAAATTAGCGATTGCTAAATGACGCCAGATGTAATATGATAATGGCGAAGATAAAACACGGTTGCATTTCAAGTAGATCATCTAGAGAAGCGGCGGTTGGTGAAAGCCGTTGATCGAAACTCCGGTGCAGAAAAATGTGGGCGGGTAATGCCGCACGGTTGATGGCCGTTATCCATCGCGAGGGTGACGTTGAATAGCGTCAAACTTGGGTGGTACCGCGGAACTTAGAGCCATTTCGTCCCAAAATATTTTGAGGATGGAATGGCTCTTTTTGTTAGGAGGATACTATGTTAGATATTAAGAAGATTCGTAAGGATCCTGAATTCTTTAAGCAAAAGTTAGCTACTCGTGGAATTAAGGCTGAAGAAATCGATGAAGTTCTTGAACTAGACCAAAAACGGCGGGAACTCTTACAAAAGACTGAAGCCTTAAAGGCACAACGGAACGAAGCCTCAAAGAAGATTGGTGAAGCTAAGCGGAATGGTGAATCTGCTGACGAAGCCATTAAGGAAACTCGTAACTTGGGTGACCAAATCAAGGAGCTTGATGAACAAGTTGAAGCAAACGATGAAGTCTTCAACGACAAGATGTCCCGGTTACCAAACATCCCTCATGACGGTGTTCCAGCAAGCTTAACCGAAGACGGTGCCGTTGAATTGCGGAAGGTTGGCCAAATTCGTGACTTTGGTTTTGAACCTAAGCACCACTGGGATGTTGGTGAAAACTTGGGAATTCTTGACTTTGACCGTGCCCGGAAGGTTTCTGGTGCGCGCTTTGTCTACTACCTTGGCCTTGGTGCTCAACTTGAACGGGCCGTTTACAACTTCATGCTTGATGAACACATGAAGGACGGCTACACCGAAGTATTGCCACCATACATTGTTAATGCTGCATCAATGTACGGTACTGGTCAATTCCCAAAGTTCAAGAAGGGTGTTTACCAAGTTAACGGTGAAGACATGACTTTGATCCCAACCGCCGAAGTTCCGTTGACAAACTACTACCGTGGCGATGTTATTCCAGCTGAAGAACTTCCAGTTTATGTTACTGCCTTAACACCATGTTTCCGTTCCGAAGCTGGTGCCGCTGGCCGTGATACTCGTGGTTTGATCCGGATGCACCAATTTAACAAAGTCGAAATGGTTAAGTACACTAAGCCAGAAGATTCATGGGATGAATTGGAAAAGATGACTGCAAATGCTGAAAACATCTTGAAGAAGCTTGGTCTTCCATACCACGTCATCACATTGACTACTAGCGACATGAGTTTCACTGCATCTGAAACCCATGACCTTGAATTGTGGATGCCAGCCCAAAACAAGTACCGTGAAGTATCATCTTGTTCAAACTGCTTAGACTTCCAAGCACGGCGAATGCACACTCAATACCGTGACGAAAATGGTAAGCTTCAATACGTCCACACCCTGAATGGTTCAGGCCTTGCCGTTGGTCGGACCGTTGCCGCAATTTTGGAAAATTACCAAAACGAAGACGGTTCCGTAACCATTCCAGATGTATTAGTTCCATACATGCACGGTGTAACCAAGATCACCAAAGAAAACGCGGTACCGTTTAAAAAGTAGAGTGCGAAGCCGTTAAAAACTTCCGGTGGCTAACGATTTCTCCACTGAACGGCGGTATGCCGTCGGAAGTGAAGGTCGTTAGCTCGAGGAAGTTTAGGCTGAGCACGTTTTGGCTATGTCGCAGTAGAACTACTAGCTCTAGCAAGTTCCTGGCAAGCAGATCTTGGCTATGCTTCAGTAGAAACTAATCACACCCAAACATAATAACTAAACCAGAAGTAACCCTACCAAAATGGCAGTTACTTCTGGTTTCCCTTTTAAAAATAGTAAAAAAGATTATCAAGAAGCTAATAATTCATATGTGATTTTCTTTTGCCGTTTTGATCCACTTGGCTTAGGTTTGCAGCAGTATACTATTCATCGACACGTTGACGAAAGTCCAGAATATATTGCGGACGATGGGACAACAACGATCTTCTTAAATGTTCCTAGCTTGCGGAAAGATGTTAATCAGCCTTTACAGAAATTTTTGGACATGATTGCTAATCGTAAAGTTGATGATGATGATGATCATTTCATCGTACAATTAAAGAAAAGGGTTGCATTAGTCAAGCATAATAAGAAATGGAGGGCGGAATATATGCATTTATCGTTATATGAAATGGATCGTCGCCATGGATTGAAGGTTGCACGACAAGAAGGTATACAAGAAGGAAAAGAAAGTGGGAAAGAAGAGGCAATTCTACAAGTCACAAACTTATTCATCAATCAGTAATTACCAGAAGAAAAGATCATCGCTAATTTAAAAGAAGCGTATGGCTTAAAGAATGAAGAAGCTGAGCAATACTATAAACGGTGTTTGAAATAATAGGTAGATAAGAAATTAGCAGTTCTATTTGTTAGTAGTACCAATTAGAACTGCTTTTTTAGGTTTAAAGTATAAAAGAGTATAAAAAGATATAAAATGAGAACTTCCTCATCAAATATCAATCATCAAAATCACACTTAAGAAAATTAACCAAATTTGGATACTCATCCTTTAAAAAGTTTTGTTTAAATCGCTATCATCTTGGATAAACACACGGTTCACTTAAAACTATTCACTTCTTTTTGACTGAATGATAATGTATTACCAACGTTAAAATTTGATTAAAGAGGAGTCGGTATAGATGCAAAGCAATCATTGGAAAATATTTTTAGCTACCTTAACGGCAGTTCTAGGAATTGTCATTGGGTGGCAGGTAATTGAACCACAGACGGCATCTGCTGATGAACAAACGTATACTTTTGCGACGAACAACACCTTTGAACCATTCGAAATTCAGGATAGCAAGGGTGGCTATTCTGGGAAGAATCCTGGGATTGAAATTGAAATCTTAAAGAAGATCGCCAAGCATGAGCACTTTAAGTACCGTCTAAAGGCGATGAGTTTTAACGGTGACTTGCAAGCCTTGGAATCAGGCCAAGTTGATGCCGTGATTGCCGGGATGAGTGTTACTGACGAGCGGAAAGCCAAGTATGACTTCTCAACTCCTTACTACACTGACGGGGTTGTAATGGCGGTTGCCAAGGACAGTAACATTAAGTCAATGAAGCAGTTGAAAGGGAAGACCGTTTCAGCTAAGTCAGGAACTAGTGCGGCATTATACCTAAAAAAGAACCAAAAGAAGTATGGTTACAAGATCCGTTACTTCGATTCTTCTAACACTATGTGGAACGATGTGAAGACTGGGAACACTGCAGCAACCTTTGATGATGGTCCGGTTCTTCAATACGGAATTAAGACTGGGGTACCACTAAAGATTGTTACCAAGAAGCCAATTGATGCGCAACCAGTTGCCGTTGGTTACCAAAAGGGCAAGAACCTGGAACTCCAAAAGAAAGTTAACGATGGAATTAAATGGTTAAAGGATACTGGTCAATTAGATCAAATTATTAATAAGTACACTAAAGGTAACGGGACAACCAAGACTACCGCTGCCGACCACACGATTTTAGGATTATTAAAGACTAACCGAGAAGCACTTCTTCGTGGTTTGTGGATGACGATTGAACTAACCGTTATCGGAATTATCTTTGCGATGATTTTTGGTGTAATTCTTGGTGTCTTGGGTGTCGTTAATAATAAGTTTGCTAATGGCGTTTCAAGTACCTTAATCTACATCTTCCGGGGGATCCCAATGATTGTTTTGGCCTTCTTTATTTACATGGGGGTTCCAAACGTGATCGGTCATAAGGTGCCACTATTCCTTGCCGGGATCTTAACCTTGACGTTTGATGAAGGGGGCTACATTGGAGCCATTGTTAAAGGTGGCTTCGAGTCAGTTAGCCAAGGACAGTGGGAAGCAGCCCGAAGTCTAGGTCTACCTTACAGTAAGGCCTTAATCAAGGTTATTGCACCACAAGGATTTAAGTTAATGGTACCGTCATTGGTTAACCAATTCATCATTACCTTGAAGGATACTTCGATCCTGTCTGCAATTGGTGTGATGGAATTAACCCAAACCGGTACCGTCATTATTTCACAAAACATGGAAGGGTTCAGAATGTGGACAATCATCGCGGTAATCTACATTATCATTATCACCCTGTTAACATGGTTATCAAATTACGTACAAAAGAGGATGGCTTAATATGGATAAAAAGTACAAAGTACAAGTTAAAGACTTACACAAGAGCTACGGCAGTAACGAAGTGTTGAGGGGGATTAACCTGAATGTTAAGCCAAATGAGGTAGTTTGTATGATTGGTCCCTCTGGTTCTGGGAAGAGTACCTTCTTGCGGTGCATCAATAAGCTTGAAGAACCAAACAGTGGCCATGTTTATGTTGATGGTTATGACATTGCCGATCCAAAGGTTAATATTAATAAGGTTCGGCAAAATATTGGGATGGTTTTCCAGCACTTTAACCTTTTTCCTAATATGAACGTTTTACAAAATATTACATTGGCTCCAGTAGAATTAGGGAAGATGAGTAAGGAGGAGGCTGAAAAAGCAGCGATGCACTACCTTGAACTTGTTGGTCTCGAGGATAAGGCAGACGCTAACCCGACGAAGCTCTCTGGTGGGCAGCAACAGCGGGTAGCAATCGCTCGGGCGTTAGCAATGAAGCCAGATGTAATGTTATTTGATGAACCAACAAGTGCCCTGGACCCGGAAATGGTTGGGGATGTGCTCGAGGTTATGAAGCGGTTGGCTAAAGAAGGGATGACGATGATTGTCGTTACCCACGAAATGGGCTTCGCTAAGCAAGTCGCCGATCGCGTTGTCTTCTTCCACGATGGCGACATCCGCGAACAAGGCACCCCCGACCAAATCTTCAACCACCCCCAACACCCCGACACCAGGAACTTCTTGGATAAGGTGTTGAATGTATAGGTGAGTGTGAGCCGTGACGGACTAGCAACTGAGCACTAAGGAATCCCGGACGATGATTGTTATCAATCGAGTCCGGGATATTTAGGCGGAAGTTGCGGTCACGGCGAACACGTTATGACTATGTGGCATTAGAAATTAGCTCTAGCAAGTCCCTGGTTCACCCCAACGTTATGACCATGTATCATTAAAACTTTCCAAAAGTAAGTATGATTCTCATCACAGTGGGGATGATTAGGCTTACAAAAGACGAAAATTTGAATAAAAATTCAAGTTATTGTTTGACATTAGCGTCAAAATCATTATAATTATGAGTAATCTTTAATGTTAGTAGACAGAGATCCCGATAGTAGCTGAAATTCGGGACTAGCATAATGGCATGTACGTTTGAAATGGGTGGTTCCTTTATCAACTGAGAGGTAGTTCATTAAGTTGGACTATAAAGATGGGTGGAACCGCGTTAAAAGGACGTCCCTGGTGTAATGACCAGGAACGCCCTTTCTTTTTTGAAAGCGATATATGCAAAAGATCTTTAATTTAAGGAGGCAGATTATGGACGAACAGCAACAACAAAAGCTCAAACGCTCGTTAAAGAGCCGACATGTAACGATGATTGCCATCGGGGGTGCGATCGGGACCGGACTTTTTCTTGGTTCGGGGAAAGCGATCCAACAAGCCGGCCCAGCGATTATTCTTTCGTACCTAATCGTCGGTATCTTTTGCTTCTTTATGATGCGTGCGTTAGGGGAATTAATTCTCGCTGATACTTCTAAACACTCATTCATTGATTCTGTTAAGGAATACCTTGGTGGTCGGATGGAATTTGTGGCCGGCTGGATGTACTGGGCCTGCTGGCTGACGTTAGCGATGGCTGACTTGACTGCTACCGGGATTTACTTAAAGTACTGGTTCCCAAGCCTACCACAATGGGTTGGGCCACTGGTGATTGTGGTGCTCCTGATGCTGATCAACATGGTCAACGTTGGACTATTCGGTGAACTAGAAAGCTGGTTCTCGATGATTAAGGTGATTGCGATCCTGGTATTGATCGCAGTCGGTGCGGTAATGCTCTTAATGCATAGCCATATTGAGAATCGAACTGTTGAGTTAAGTAACTTGGTTAATCATGGTGGCTTCTTCCCAACCGGTCCCATGGGATTCTTAATGTCTTTCCAAATGGTTGTCTTTGCCTTTGTGGGGATTGAAATGGTTGGTTTGACGGCGGGTGAAACAAAGAACCCGCAAAAGGATATTCCGAAGGCAATCAATACCTTGCCAGTCCGGATTGGTTTATTCTACATTGGTTCAATGATTGCGATGATGGTAATTTACCCATGGACACAGATTAAGACAACTTCTAGTCCATTTGTTCAGGTGTTTGCTGCAATTGGGATTCCTGGTGCTGCCGGGATTATCAACTTCGTGGTATTGACAGCGGCAATGTCCGCAACGAATAGTGCGATCTTTAGTACTAGTCGGTCACTCTATTCCCTTTCGCGGAGTGGAAACGCCCCAAAGCGGTTTGGTGAACTAAGTGCCAAGGCCGTTCCTAACCGGGCATTGACGTTCTCATCGGTTATTCTCTTTATTACCGTTATCTTGAACTACATTATGCCTGCCGGAATCTTCGATGTAATCGCCGGAATTTCCACGATTACCTTTATCTTCACGTGGATTATTATCTTATTTGCTCACATTAAGTACCGGCAAAAGAATCCAAAAGGGGTTAGCTACTTCAAGATGCCAGGATACCCAATCACTAGTTGGTTGACGATTATCTTCTTCTTGGTAGTTCTTGTTATCTTGCTCTTTATCGATTCTACCCGGATTCCACTAATCCTTTCCGTTATTATCTTCGCTGCTCTTGCGTGGGGATACGGATTAAAGAAAAATAATGAATAAGCAAAAAACTCAGGAAATTTTTCCTGAGTTTTTTTATGATCCTGAAGGGTGAGAAATGAGTTTTTGCTTGAGATTATTAAGACAAATAACGCGTAAATGTCCGGTTTATGAAATCGCTTAGAACGTTGATATGGCGCAGTTGATTTGACCTTTCAACTAGCCGATCATATACTAAAGGTGTGAAGGGATATTGAGTGATTTCCAATGAACATCTTCTCATAATAAACTACTTTGAAGTATGTTGATATTAATCTGTAAAAAGTTAACAAAGACACACCCCACTCCACATGAAAACAATTTAGTTTCCTTAAAAAGCATGTTTTAAGCTAATTACTTAATTAGGCCATATCTACAGAGCCCTTACGATAATAATCTCAGTTTAGTTCTCCCATTGAAGAACTGCAGAATACAATCTAACGGATCTTGATACAAAATATATTACCCAATTATCCCTTCCGCGGAAGCACGGAGACTTGAAATAAGTCTCCGCCTTTTATTTTTAAAAAGTTTGGTGGCGCTTTCCGACATATTTTTAAATGATTCAACATAATAATTAAAATTAAATTAAAAAACAATTAGGAAAAGATTGATATTTAAAGATGTCTTCCGTAAAATAACAATCAATCATTATGAATAAAAATTATTTAAGGAGGCGTTAATGATGGAAAGTCGAGTTAATACGACCAGTGAAGCACAAGCGACTTATGCTAACTCATCACGAGTTAAAGAGGTGGCTTACCGAATTTTTGCAGCGGTGGCCAATGCTATTTTAGTTGTTCTTGGTGGCGGATTATTAGTGCAAACCGTGGGTAACTTGACGGGAATTCACGTTCTGACATTAGTCGGAGCAGAAGCCCAGGTCCTCTTAGCGCCTGCGATCGGGGTTGCGGTTGCTTCTCAGATGAATACTAATACCCTGGTTACCTTTGCCGCAATGATTTCTTCAACCGTGGGTGCTAATGCGGTCCATTTCACATCGACCGCAGTTAATGGAGCAACCGCTACTGGGCAAGTGGCCGCATCTGCTGTTGGCTCTCCGGTCTTTACAACTGGACAACCAGTTTCTGCAGTGTTAGCAGCAGTAGTTGCTGTATTAGTTGGGAAGTATTTGACAGGAAAGACGCCGTTAGACATGGTGCTAGTACCATTCGGTACATTAGCAGTCGGAATTGGATTTGGTTTGATGGTGGCGGCGGTAGTTACGCCGGCTTTATTGGCAGTTTCAGCCTACATCGCTAAAACAATGCAAGTTTCTCCAGTTCTTGGTTCGGTCGTAATTTCGGTTGTTTGGGCCTTGTTCCTGATGACACCAGCATCATCCGCGGCGTTAGCAGTTGCGTTAACGCTTGATCCGGTTTCATCTGCGGCTGCTTTGATCGGAACAACGGCACAATTTGTGGCCTTTACTGCAATGTCATGGCGACAAAATGATCTCGGTGCAAATATTGCCCAAGGCTTGGTCACACCCAAAGTGCAATTCCCTAACTTACTGATTAACCCCTACCTACTTGTACCATCGGTTGTTTCTGCGGCGGTCTGCGCGCCACTTGCTACTGTGGTCTTTGGGTTCCGCTCAACGTATACTCTTGGTGGCCTTGGCTTGAACTCACTAATTGCACCAATTGCTTATCTTTCGCGAGGATGGGCACAGTTTGGCACCTATATGGCACTTGGTGTTGTTGCCCCGGCAGTCCTCTCGGTAGCGGTTTATCTATTTATGAAGCGCGCTGGTTTGATCGGTGAACGCCAATTACACCTTGAACTTGTTTAGGTTAAATTCTGCTTTTAATGAAATACCCTATAAAAAAGTGATCTCGTCTTAATGAGAGACTTAAAATAAGCTAGAAGAATCTCCAAGAATTTCTTGGAGATTCTTTTTGCTTCTGAAATAATGGTAGAATATACTGGAGTGTAGAAATCACCAGGAGGTTAATCGCTGTGAATAATAACGGTTCAGATAGTGGTAACAAGAACGTTAAGAAAAAGATTTCATTTGATATTAATAGTGCTAAGGCAGCGGGGGATGCCAGTACTGAAAGTTCTTCAGCAACCATGCCAGTCTTTTCAATTAAAAAGAAGCACGCTGATTCTGCGAAAACGGCTGAAGAATTAGGTGCTAGTCGTCATGAACCAACAAGTGATCGACCAGTCTTTGAAATTCATGGCGATACTAAGTCGCAGGCATCTACTCAATCTGAGGTACCAGTGTCAGATTCAACGGAGCCACAAATTACGGTCCAAAATATAATTCCGCCTACTTCTGAGAGTAATGCACCAGAATCGCAAGAAAGTGATGGGAAATCAGAGGTTGTTGGTGGAACTCCAAGTTTATCTGAAGAAAGTGTCGAAGCTTCATTTGAGCCGTCAATTTCTGCTACAACAGAAACATCTGAAAGTCTGGATCCACAGGCGAATGCTGAGAGTGTGGAAGGCTCAGTAGACTATATGACGTCCCTAAATATGGAGCTCGAGAAACTCCAACGAGAGCTAGATGCTAATTCGATTTCTTTGACACCGGAAAGTGAATCTGCAACAGTAACTAATGAAGGGCAATCGTTGACTCGTGAAGCATACAGGGGTTCATTGGATGAAACTGTGGATGAACAATCTGAAACGAGCATTACAGAATCTCTAGAGCAACCACAACCAACTGCTCCACGACCACCGCGCCCACAAAAGGACGAAAAGGTTGAACCAATTTTTGCGGAACCCGAAGAGGACAAGGCTGAAAAAAGGCAGCCAAAAGTGGAGTGGAACGGCCCGCAGGTTCAGCGAGAGGAACAGCCTAAACCAAAAACTGAACCACATCGTTCTGTACAGGCTCACACAGAAACGCGCCATTCTTCAAGGGTAAGTAGTCGAGCACATCGTAAGTCTAAGAAACAATCTGGGGTCCTCGGAAAGAGTTTCCTAGCAATGCTTGGTCTTGGAAATAAGGATGAATAAATAAAAGCAGTAACGAAAATTTTTCATTGCTGCTTTTTTGATTTAATTTAATCAGGATCCTTTAATGATTTACCACTCTTGGTATTCTTGAAGTGGTTAAAGGCTAACTCGATCGTTTGGTATTCGTTATCAGTTAACGTGATGTCCATTGCCTTAGCATTAGCAACCACTTGTTTTGCCTTCTTGGCACCAGGAATCACAACAGAAATTAATGGGTTCTTGAGGTACCAAGCGAGGATTGTTTGTGCAACAGTAGCGTGGTGGGCATCAGCAATTTCACGAACCCGATCAACGGCATCGAGAATCTTACCATATCGTGGTTCCTTGAAGTCCGCAATCTGACTCCGAATATCATCCTCTGGGAAGCTAACATCCTTGACATACTTACCAGTTAATAATCCTGAAGCGAGTGGGAAATAAGGGACAAAGCTGATTTGGTTGTCATGAAGGTAATCTAACATTCCTTCTGTTAGGTGGTCCTGGTGAAGGAGACTAAATTCATCTTCAACAACATCAACATAACCATCCGAGTTAGCTTCTTTAACCTGTTCAAGGCTAAAGTTAGAAATCCCGATTGCCCGAATTTTTCCTTCTTCCCGGAGTTTTTGTAGAGCCCCAACTGCTTCAGCCTTTGGAGTATCGTGATCTGGGAAGTGGATATAGTAAATATCAATGTAGTCGGTACCCAATCGTTCCAAACCCTTGTTAACTTGGTCAGTTAAGAATTTTGGATCGTTATTAATGACTTCTTCTCCAGTGGAAAAGTCATGGGCTCCTTTAGTGGCAATCACGATCTTATGACGATCGTAGTCTTTAATTGCTTGACCGACCAACTCTTCTGAATGACCTAGACCGTAAACATAGGCTGTATCAAGAAGGTTGATTCCGTTATCAAGAGCGGCCTTAACTAACTTAATCCCATCTTCGTCTTTGAGACCTGGGAAAAGATTGTAGCCACCAACAGCGTTTGTTCCTAGTCCGAGTGGGTTTGCGACAACATCTGACCGACCAATTTTAACAGATTCTACCATTATTTAAGCCCCTTTCGGTTTACTTGAAAGCGAATACATACAACTGTGATTATTATATCGTGAAATGGTAAGAATGGCGACTCGGTAGTGAGTTGATTGCATCAATTTAATAAAAATTATAGAATGATGATCCTTGGCAGGGGCGAGGGACTAGCAGTGATTGGCTAGTCCTTTTCTTTAGTTTAAAGGAAAAGGGTTAGGCAACGTAGCCGAAACGAGTTCGCCGTGACCGCAATCTCCGCCTAGTAGGAATTCTAGGCAACATAGTCAAAATGAGTTCGTCAGGGACTTGCTAGAGCTAGCAACCTCCTTCCTCAGTAGCTAACTGAATTCTGGTACCAACAAGTTGGTAGCCAGAATACTAGTTAGCCTTGTGAAGGTTCACAGACGAAAACGAGTTTTCTGGTTCACTCTTTAGGCGCACGACGCCTTCGTCAGGAGAAATTGCTAGCCCTCCGCAAGTCCTCTACTGGCTCACTCTCTCCTTTAAAACCTCTTGAAAAACGTTGAGGATTAAGTTACAGTAGTAAAAGACGTGAAACAAAATTGTTTCACGAAAGGAGAAGTTAAAATGAATCCAGAACAATTTCGGCAAGTGCTGGTGGATCACGAAATAAACCTTAGTGATTCACAAATGAAGCAGTTTGCTGATTATTACGACTTGTTAGTCACAACCAACGAGCATGTTAACTTAACACGAATTACTGAAAAAAATGAAGTTTACCTTAAGCACTTCTTTGATTCCATTAGCGGGGCCTTTGCGGAACCAAAGTTGATGACTGACGAATTAGCACTTTGCGATATTGGTGCCGGGGCAGGTTTCCCATCAATTCCTTTGAAGATTGCCTTTCCCCAATTAAAGCTCACAATCGTTGATTCCCTAAATAAGCGGATTACCTTTTTACAAGAGTTGGTTGCTAAGCTAGGATTGACGGACGTTACCCTTGTTCATGACCGGGCGGAAACGTTTAGTGATAAGAAGAGTGACCATCGTGAACAATATGATGTTGTGACGGCGCGGGCTGTGGCACGATTATCGGTTCTCAGTGAGTTATGTTTGCCAGCAGCAAAGGTTGGTGGTGAATTTATCGCTTACAAAGCTAGTGCTGCCACTGAAGAAATTCAACAGGGTGGCGCTGCAATTAAGAAACTTGGCGGAAAAATCCGGAAAACGATAAAACTTGAATTACCAGGAACTGATGAGGAGCGAAATATTATTGTGATCGATAAGGTTGCGCCAACACCAAAAAAGTTCCCGCGGCGTCCAGGATTACCAAATAAGAAACCAATTCAATAAAAGTGAGGGAGAGAGAAAATGGCTTTTTCATTATTCGGTATCGGTAAAGATCATTCTGGCGATACAAAGAATAAGGTTGTTGAAATAAAAGTTGATCAAATCATTCCCAACCGTTATCAACCACGGAAGGTGTTTGATCAAGATGGCATTCGTGAACTAGCACAAACGATTGATGAACACGGCTTACTGCAACCAATCGTTGTCCGTGAATATGAGTCAGCAAAGTACGAAATCATTGCTGGTGAGCGGCGTTATCGGGCTGTAAAATTATTGAGCTGGGAAACGATTCCGGCAATTATTGAGAAGATGAGCGATAAGGAAACTGCTTCCTTAGCTTTGATTGAAAACCTTCAACGTTCCCAATTGAGTTCTGTTGAAGAAGCCCAAGCTTACCGTCAATTAATGGACTTAAACCACTTAACCCAATCTGCCTTGGCAAAGGGAATGGGGAAGAGTCAATCATTTGTTGCGAATAAGTTGCGGTTACTAAAATTAATTAAACCAATTCAAACTGCAATCCTTGATCACCGGATTTCAGAACGGCATGGTCGGGCAATGTTAGACTTGGACGAAAAACAACAACGCGAAATGTTAATGCGGGTTGTTAATGAACGATTAACCGTTCGTCAAACTGAAGACGAGGTTGCTAAAGCTCTTGGACGGCCACTACCATCTGAATTAGCTAAACAACGGGCTGAAAAGAAGCGTCAAGAACTTGCTGATCTTGAAGGGACACCGACAGAAGAATCTGAAGTAGAAGAAGCAGAAAAAATAGAGGAATCGGTAGAGATCCCGAACCAAGAAAAACCAAAGAAAAAGGCAAAGACCAACAGGCGGCGCAAAAAAGCAAGCACAAGCAAACAAACAAGTAAGGCTAGTGATGGTCGTTTAGCTTTGAACACCATTAAGAAGTCAATCAAATTGGCTACTGATAACGGATTTACCATTACGACTCATGAAAAGGATAATGATGATACCTACCAATTAGTCATTGAAATTCCGAAGAAGCAGTAGGAGGGAGAAAAATGGGTTATGTTATTGCGTTAGCTAACCAAAAAGGTGGCGTTGGTAAGACCACGACAAGCGTAAACTTAGGGGCCTGTCTAGCGGATGCTGGTAAAAAAGTCCTCTTGATTGACTTGGACCCTCAGGGAAACGCAACAAGTGGTTTGGGAGTCGACAAAAAGGACATCGAAGAAAGTGTCTATGATGTTTTAATCAATGATGTTGACTTGAAAGATGTAATTATGAAGTCAAGTCATGAGGGCTTAGATATTGTTCCAACGACAATTGCTCTTTCTGGTGCAGAAGTTGAATTAACAAACTTAATGGCCCGGGAGACTCGGTTAAAGGATGCCTTTGGGGATGTTCGGGACGAATATGATTATATCCTGATTGACTGCCCACCTTCGCTTGGCCTACTGACGATTAATGCCTTTACTGCTTGTGACTCAATCTTGATTCCGGTTCAGAGTGAATACTATGCCCTTGAAGGGTTAAGTCAGTTGTTAAATACCATTAAGCTGGTTCGAAAGCACTTCAACTCTGAACTGAAGGTTGAAGGGGTCTTATTGACAATGTACGATAAGCGGACAAACTTGGGTCAACAAGTTAATGCGGAAGTGAAAAAGTACTTTGGTGATCAGGTTTATGAAACGATTATTCCACGCAACGTTCGTCTATCTGAAGCACCAAGTCATGGACAAGCAATTGTTGATTACGATAAGCGATCAACGGGGGCGAAAGTTTACCAACAATTAGCAAAGGAAGTGTTAGCGCGCCATGGCGAAAAATAAGCAAAGCGGATTAGGACGTGGAATTGAAGCGCTCTTTGAAGAGAATGATTTAAACGAGATTAGTGATAATGAAACCGTTCAAGATGTTAAATTATCGTTAATCCGACCGAACCCATATCAACCACGGCGGACGTTTGATCAAAAGGCACTCCGGGAACTGGCCTCATCAATTCAGGAGTCAGGAGTGTTCCAACCAATTATCCTTCGTCAGCCAGATCCGAAGCTAAAGCGTTATGAACTGATTGCTGGTGAACGGCGGTTTCGGGCATCAAAACTAGCCCATCAAGCAACTATTCCAGCGATTATCCGGCAAATGAGCGACGAAAAGATGATGGAAGTCGCTGTCTTGGAAAACCTTCAGCGGGAAGATTTGACCCCCTTAGAAGAGGCCCAAGCATACCAAACACTAATGGATAAGCTTTCATTAACTCAAGCACAGGTTGCTGAGCGACTTGGGAAGAGCCGGCCATACATCGCTAACTATTTACGGTTGTTAGGTTTGCCAAATGAAATTAAGGAGTTAGTTTCTGCCGGGAAGCTTTCAATGGGGCAGGCACGGACATTATTAGGTTTGAAAGATCGTAAGCAATTAGTTAAACTTGCTAAGCAGGCGGTCGAAAAGAACATGACTGTCCGTCAGCTTGAAGAATTAGTTGCGCAGATGAACGGAACCGCTGAAAAGAAGCGGACTAAGCGTCGCCAACGTAAGCCGGCTTATGTTCGTGAGGCTGAGTCACAATTACAGAGTAAGTTTGGGACGGAGGTTGCGGTTGCGCCGAGTCGGAAGAAGAACGCGGGTAAAATTGAAATCCCGTATAGTTCTGCCGACGACTTTAACCGAATTTTAGAAATCTTGAATATTTCATTAGATTAAGGAGGATAATCACTGATGGCAGCATATGATAAGGGCGATATTGTAATGATGAAGAAGCAACATCCGTGTGGTACCAATCGGTGGTTAATCACACGTGTCGGTGCGGATATTAAGATCCAATGTACCGGTTGTGGTCACATCGTAATGATGACGCGGCAAAAGTTTGATAAGGGCTTTAAGAAGGTCCTCAAAAAAGCCACAGATTCTGAAGATTAATTACTAAAAATATTAAATTAAAAAGGAAAGTGAACAACTTATGTCATTAACTGCAGGGATTGTTGGGTTACCAAACGTTGGTAAGTCAACCTTATTTAACGCGATTACTAAAGCTGGGGCTGAAATGGCCAACTACCCATTCGCAACGATTGATCCGAATGTGGGGATGGTTGAAGTTCCTGATAGTCGTCTTCAACGAATTGATGAAATCATTCCGGCAAAGAAAATTGTCCCAACAACATTTGAATTTACTGATATTGCCGGAATCGTAAAGGGTGCCAGCAAGGGTGAAGGACTTGGAAACAAGTTCTTGGAAAACATTCGCCAAACTGATGCGATTGTTCACGTTGTGCGGGCCTTTGATGATAATGACATCACAAGTGTTACCGGGAAAGTTGATCCAATTGAAGATATTGACACCATTAACCTGGAATTAGTAATGGCCGACTTGGATGCTGTTAATAAGCGCCTAGCTAAGGTTCAACGTGCTGCTAAGGGTCGAGATAAGGATGCGTTGGCTGAATTAGACGTTTTGAACAAGATTAAACCAGTTCTGGAAGATGGTAAGAGTGTTCGGTCAATTGACTTTAACGATGACGAAAAGAAGATCGTCAAGGGACTCTTCTTGCTTACCAGTAAGCCAGTTCTTTATGTTGCCAACATCTCTGAAGATGATATGGCTGATCCTGATGCTAACAAGTACATGGACCAAATTAAGGAACATGTTAAGAATGATGGTGAAGTAATCGGTGTTGCTGCAGCTGCCGAAGAACAAATCGCCGAAATGGATGAAGCAGATAAGGCTGACTTCCTTGAAATGGAAGGTGTTAAGGAACCAGGATTAAACCGTTTGATCCGTGCTGCTTACAAGCTCTTGGGTCTTGAAACCTTCTTTACTGCTGGTGGTCCTGAAACTCGTGCCTGGACATTTGAGAAGGGTACCAAGGCACCACAAGCAGCCGGAATTATTCACTCTGACTTTGAACGTGGCTTCATTCGTGCCGAAGTAATGAGCTTTGATGATCTTGATAAGTTAGGTTCCGAAGCTGCCGTTAAGGAAGCCGGTAAGCTCCGCCTTGAAGGTAAAGATTACGTCATGCAAGACGGCGACATTGTAGAATTTAGGTTTAATGTCTAGAGTGTCTTCGCCCCAAAGAGTTTCCGAAAGGCTAGCAATTTCTCCCGACGAAGGCGTCTTGCGCCTAGGAGGGAGGTTGCTAGCTCTAGGAAACTCGGGCGAAGCACGTTTCGACTATGTTGCATTAGTACTGCCTAATACCACATCACCATAATAAGAGAGGAGTTTCATCGTGAGCGAAAATCAACCACGAAATGCTCAAGCTGGTCAGCGACAAAAGGAGCATTTAAAAGAAGACCGGCGTGAAGCAGGAAATGAAATTAGTAAGCATAATTTAACGAGGAAAAACGAAGAATTCGTTTTCCAATTAAATAAGCAACTTGAACGTCAAGGAGTTGCTAAGGAAAAGCGTCCTGAAATTATTCAGGATACGATTACCCAACTTAAAGAAGGACAAAAGACTGGTAAAACTGCTAAAGCATTATTCGGGACACCAACTGAATATGTTAAGAATTTAAAGGATCCAAAGAAGAATAAGCAAGCTAACCACATGACCAAGCAATCAATTAAGTTACTTTCAATTGATAATATGCTGATCTTCTTTAGTATCTTTACCTTTATGTTTGGTATTATGTTCTGGATTTCTCCAGCCGCAATGAAGATGGCGCATTATGGGAGTAGTGGTCTCTTGGCAATTATCTTGGTTGCTGTTTCTGGTGGATTACTATTTGGTTATGTTGCTTCACAATTGCAGCCGGTCAAGAAAAACGGTAAGTGGGTTCAAGCTAAGCCACTCTGGTTCCGAATCTTAACAGTTGCTTTTGGGTTAGTGGTTTGGTTGGCTGTTTACATGGCATCTAGCTTACTACCAAATGCCATCAACCCTCGTTTAAATGCTTGGGCATACATTATCCTTGGGGTAATTGCCTTTGTCGGTGATCTTGTCTTTCGGCGGAAATACCACATTACAGGGTCATTCTATGGTAATCGGCGTAAGTAATTTGAAAGAGGCTGGGAATTAACTATTATTTTCTAGCTTCTAACTAAGAAAATGCGAACTATGATTTTTGATTTAATCAAAAAT